>JALNZT010000046.1 GCA_023229135.1 Bacteroidales bacterium | reverse complement strand
ACCGAAAAAATGGGTGCTTCATACAATACCGTCAGAGCAGAAGCGTTATCAGGTCTATTGATATTGGGTTTCAATAAAGTTTCTGCTGAAAAAGTACTCGACAAACTACTTAAACAGCAGGAATCTCCAACAGTAGAATTACTGATAAAAGAAGCACTAAAAATGCTTTAACACAATACTGGGAAGTTAAGAACAAAGAAGGATAACGCATTGAATCAAACGTATAGATACATCCTTACCGGGTTTTTTCTATTGGCTGTAACCGCATTTCAGCTATCGGCTTCATCCGCAGAAGCTACTTTTGGACTGGCTGCACAGCTATTACCTGTAGAGCAAACTCCTGATACTACCGTAAAAATTCCTTACCCCATTCCTGTTGACGATGGTAGTCCCGGCTATCAAATCGACAACGATTCGCCGCTCTACCTCAGCGATCCTCCCAATATCAAACGAGAAATTATTTACGATCCTGTTACGCGCCAGTATAATTTCGTGAGTACCGTAGGCGGTTTTAGTTACCGCACACCAACGCCCATGTCGCAGGATGAGTTTATGGAATACCAGAATCGCAAAGGCGTGAAAAAATATTGGGATCAGCGATCATCGTCATCTACAGCAGAAACTTCCAGCTCCATTATTCCTGCCATCTATATTGGAGGTGAGGCATTCGACAGGATTTTTGGTGGCAACACCATAGATATCAGACCACAGGGAACGGCAGAAGTCACTTTTGGCATCAAAAGCATGAAACGTGAAGACCCACAACTGGATGTGAGACAGCGCCGTACCACAAACTTCGACTTCGATCAAAAAATACAGATGAACGTTATTGCTAAGATCGGCGATAAAATCGAGTTTAAAACAAATTACAATACCGAAGCTACTTTTCAGTTTGAAAACCGGCTTCAGCTTAAATACGAAGGTAAAGAAGATGAGGTGATTAAACTTATTGAAGCCGGAAATGTGAGCCTGCCCCTCAACACCACACTCATCAGTGGAAGCCAGGCTTTGTTTGGCGTTAAAACCAAGTTACAGTTTGGCCGCACTACTGTAACCGCAGTATTTTCGCAACAAGAAAGTGAATCGAAAAATATTACCGTTCAGGGTGGCGCACAAACCAGCGAGTTTAAGATGAGCAGTTTAGATTACGAAGAAAACCGACACTTTTTTATAAGTCAATATTTTCGGGATCAATACGAAGCATCGCTCAAAAGCCTACCCGTTGTAACTTCCGATGTCAATATCACCAAAGTGGAACTGTGGGTCACCAATATTGGCCCGGCCTTGGAAGACAACCGCAATATCGTAGCATTTACTGATCTGGGCGAGGGCAAAAGAGAATGGCTCTACAACGAACAGATTCAGCCTACCCGCGGACCAGCGCTGCCTACCAACAATTCTAACAACTTGATGACGCGCCTGGATACCAACTCTATACGCAACATCAATACACTTACGTCTTACCTCACTGGCGACCCGCTGCGCATTGGCCGCACAGGTTATTTTGTTTCCGGACAAGATTTTGACAAGATAGAAAATGCCCGCAAGCTGAAGCCATCAGAATATACCTATAACAGCAAGCTGGGCTTTATCTCGCTCAACACAAACCTTAACTCTGACCAAACCCTCGCGGTAGCTTATCAGTACAATGTAATTGGCTACGACAGCACTTTTCAGGTAGGAGAGTTTTCTGATCAAGGCATTAACGCTCCAAAAGTGCTTACGGTAAAGCTGCTCAAAAGCACCACCCTTAACACCCGTATGCCGATGTGGGACCTGATGATGAAAAACGTCTATTCCATCAGGGCTTATCAGGTTAACCGGGAAGATTTCACCTTTAACATCCTTTATTCAGGCAACCAAAACGGCGTGCCTACAGGCTATTTCACCGAAGGCGATGAGACAGTAAAAGGCATCCCGCTCATCCATCTGATGAACCTCGACAACCTAAATCAGCAAAGCAATCCCGTGAAAGGTGGTGATGGCGTTTTCGACTTTTTAGACAATGCAGCCACACAAGGCGGAACAATTAACGCCAGCAATGGCCGAATTTTCTTCACTGTCCTGGAACCTTTCGGAAGTCATATCCGCAATAAAATATTTCCGGACAATCCCGATCTGGCCGATCGCTATGCTTATGACTCCTTGTATTCCGTCACCAAAGCCGCCGCTGAACAATATCCTGAAAAAAATAAGTTTATCCTCGAAGGATTTTACAAATCACAGTCCGGCAGCGAAATCAACCTCAACGCGCTCAATGTACCTCAGGGTTCGGTAAAAGTCACTGCCGGAGGTGTTCCACTTACTGAAAATGTGGATTATACCGTGGATTATACCTTGGGTCGTGTACGTATTATCAATGAAGGTATTTTAAGCTCTGGAACACCTATCAATATAGCTTTGGAGAGTAATTCGCTCTTTAGTTTGCAACAAAAAAGGATGATGGGTTTGCGCGTGGATCATGAATTAAATCCCGATTTCCGGCTGGGTGCCACACTGCTCAACCTGCACGAAAGGCCGCTCACTCAAAAGGTAAACTACGGAGATGATCCCATCTCGAATACCATTTATGGCTTCGACCTGAGCTATCGCACAGAATCGCGCTGGCTTACCAAAATGATCGACAAGCTGCCGGGTATCAGCACGAAACAAGTCTCGAAAATTAATGTTGATGCAGAGTTTGCCCATTTCTTGCCGGGTCATGCACGCGCTGTTGGTAAAACCGGAACTTCTTACATTGACGACTTTGAAGGTGCTAAATCCACCATCGACCTGCGCCAAGTCAACAGCTGGTTTATAGCCAGTACGCCACAGGGTCAGGTTGATATGTTTCCCGAAGCCGCTCCCAATACCGGCCTGGATTATGGAAAAAACCGTGCCAAACTTGCCTGGTATATTATCGATCCCTTATTCTATGACAGGTACGGAACGCTAAGACCAAGTAATGTGGATCGCAATGAGCTGTCAAAGAACAGTGTGCGTAGGGTTTTAGAACCCGAAGTGTTTCCTAACAAAGACATTCCTGCCGGAACGGTATCTACAAATATTCCGGTACTCAACTTGGCATACTACCCTGAAGAACGCGGGCCTTATAACTATGATGTAGGCCAAGGAAGTTACAGTAGCGGAATGAACGATGACGGCAGTTTACGCGATCCTGAGACACGCTGGGGTGGTATCATGCGTCGTGTGGAAAGCTCTGACTTTGAGGAAACTAATATCGAGTACCTGGAGTTTTGGCTGATGGATCCTTTTACCGAAGTGGGCGACAATCGCGGTGAACTATACATCAACCTGGGAGATATTTCAGAAGACATCCTCCGAGATGGCCGCAAATCATACGAAAACGGCTTGCCTACAACTGCGGTGGTAGAAAATGTTGACACCACTATTTGGGGTCGTGTACCCTCGTTACAGGCTTTGGTTGAGGCTTTTAATAACGATCCTCAATCACGCCAATTCCAGGATGTGGGCTACGATGGCTTAAGTGATGAAGATGAAAATAGCTTTTTTGCCCAAACGTTTTTAGATGTGATCCGGCAACAGTTTGGAACTCAATCTCAGGCTTATCAGAAGGCTATAGCCGACCCCTCGGCGGATAACTATCAGTATTTCAGAGGCGGAAATCTGGATAATGATTCACGTTATAGCAGTGTTTTGGAGCGTTACAAAAATTATAATGGCCCCGATGGCAACTCACCTACTGACGCACAAAATCCGGAAGCATACCCCACAAGTGCCACTTCGATGCCTAACGTGGAAGACATCAACCGCGATAACACCCTGAGCGAGGCCGAACGCTATTTCCAATACCGTATAAAGCTTGATCCCGATAAAATGCAGATTGGCGAAAACTTTATTGCCGATATCCACAAAGCCGTGAGTGTTCCTTTAGACAATGGAGGAACTGTCGATGTAAACTGGTATCAGTTCAGGATTCCGATCAGTCAACCTGAAAAAGTGGTGGGTAATATTGAAGATTTCCGCTCTATCCGCTTTATGCGTATGTTTATGCGTGGCTTCGAAAAACCCATTGTACTGCGTTTTGCGACCCTCGAACTGGTGCGTGGCGAATGGCGTAAATACCGCCAAAACCTGCAAGCTCCCGGCGAATATATTGCGAACGATGGAGCCAACGAAACCAAATATGATATTTCAGCCGTTAACGTAGAAGAAAATGGCCGTCGCAGCCCAGTCCCTTACGTCATTCCTCCAGGTATTGATCAGGAAATAAACTTTGGAACCACTAGCCTTGTGCGCCTCAACGAGCAAGCCATGCAGATGACTATCGATCAGCTGATGGACGGCGATGCCAGGGCTGCATTTAAAACTACCGACTTCGATTTCCGCCAGTATAAAAGGCTGAGAATGTATGTGCATGCCGAAAAGCTGTACGCAGATAAAGAGCTGAACTATGGCGATATGACGGTTTTTATACGTTTGGGAGCCGACTTCACGGAGAACTATTACGAGTACGAAATTCCACTTACGTTTACGCCCTGGTACACAACCGATGCCCAGCGTGAAATAATCTGGCCTTCCGCAAACGAGTTTGATATCAACCTGGATGAAATGGTGAAGGTGAAGCAGAACCGAAATCAGGCGATGCGCAACCCGAATAGCGATATCAGGTTGAACTATCCCTATATGGAACAACTTGGAGATCACATTGTTAAAGTGATTGGTAACCCAAGTATCAGCGATGTGATGGGTATTATGATTGGCGTACGCAACCCTAAGCAGAGAGGTTTTGACAATAACGACGATGGAAACCCGAAAAGTGCCATCATCTGGGTGAATGAATTGCGCGTTACAGACTTTAATAACAAAGGAGGCTGGGCAGCTACAGCACGCGTCGAAACTTTGCTAGCCGATGTAGGTCGCGTGGTAGTTTCGGGTTCGCACAGCACGCCGGGCTTTGGCAGCCTCGATATGAAGGTGAACGAAACAGCACGCGAAGCGGTAACGAACTTTGATATTGCCACTGACCTCGACCTGGGAAAATTCCTGCCCGAAGAAAGTGGTGTGCGTATCCCAATGCACTTCGATTACGGCGAGTCGCACATCAAACCCGAATACAATCCGCTGGATCCTGATATAAAAATGAAAAACCAGTTGGATGCCCTCGACACCAAGTCGCAGGAGGATTCGTTAAAAGCTTTGGTGAATGACTACACCCAGCGCAAAAACATCAACTTTGTTAACGTGCGAAAAGACAGGACCCGTAATGCCAACAAACCACAGCTCTATGACATCGAAAACTGGAATGTTTCCTATTCTTTCAGCGAAATTTATCACCGCAATATTGATGTGGAATACGATATCAGGCAAACTTATCGCGGAGGCATTGGCTATAATTACACCTCAAATCCCAAAAATATTCAACCCTTTTCTAAGGCAACATGGGCTTCAAAACCCTATTTTCAACTAATCAAGGATTTCAACTTCTATTATTTACCAAAAAACTTTGCCTTCCGCACGGATATGAACCGGCAATACAACGAGAAGAAATTCCGTAACAAAAGTGAAGGAGAGGTGATTACCTACCCTATTTTCGCCAAACAATGGGACTGGAACCGCAATTACGACTTCAAGTTTGATCTTACCCGAGCATTGACTTTCGACTTCACAGCCGGCGCCAATGCGTTTATCTACGAGCCTGCCGGAAATCCTGAACGTGGGACTACCGCTTATAAAATGAATAGAGACACGATCTGGGACGAGATTTTAAGTTTCGGTACAAAAACACGCTATAATCAGGCTATCCGGATAAACTATACAGTGCCGATCAACAAAATTCCTTTGCTGAATTGGATGACGGTTTCGGCCGGCTATCAGGCTGCCTATACCTGGCTCGCTTCGCCGCTTTCGGTGCAGGACAGGATAGGAAATAGCATCGAAAACCAAAATACCAAAAACCTCAACGGAAATGTTGATTTCGTGAAGCTATATAATAAGGTAGGCTACCTAAAAACCCTCAACACACCACAAAGAGGCGTGGGCAGAGGCGGGCCGGCACCACGTCCGGGAGCAATGCGACCGGGAGGTCGACCGCAGCAACAAGAGGAGGAGAAAAAGTCTGACAGCACCGAAGCAAAACCTGCCGTGAACTACTTTAAAATTGTTGGTGATCAGGTGCTTAAATTAGTTATGAGCGTTAAAAAAGCCAACCTCAGCTATACCCAAAATAACGGACTCTTCCTGCCGGGTTTCCTACCGGAACCCGACTTATTTGGGCTAAATTTTGCTACATCAGCGCCTGGCTTTGGCTTTGTTATGGGCGATGAAGCCGACATCCGCCAGATGGCGATGGATAACGACTGGCTCACACGCGACTCGCTCTTGAACCGGGCTTTTGCCAGAAAATTCACGGAGAACTTTAGCTATAAGATAAACCTGGAACCCATTCCCGGCCTGCGTATCGATATCAACGCCGACAGGACTTACTCACTGAACTTCTCGGAGTATTTCCGCGCCGATTCCTTGGGGAATTTTGCTGCCTTTTCGCCTGTGGAAGCCGGAAGCTTCAGCATGTCATACGGCATGTGGAAAACAAGTTTTGTAAAAGCCCGTAGCGATGAAAGCTCGCAGCTGTTTGAAGATATGCTCGCCAACCGTTTGGTAATTGCCGACAGGCTTGCCTTAAGTAATGCACAATGGGTGACGGAAGAACCCGGCTATTTCTACGACTCGATTGGCAAAGCAAACTATCCGTATGGCTATGGTGCCATATCGCAGGAAGTGGTGCTGTATTCATTCCTTGCAGCCTACAAAGGACAGGATGCCAAAAACATTTCGCTCAATCCTTTCCCGAAAACGCCCATCCCAAACTGGACCATAAATTATAACGGCCTTACCAAGATACCATTTATACAGCGGCTGTTCAAAACGGTAAATGTTACGCACGCCTATCGCTCTGCGTATTCCGTCAATAGCTGGCGCACTAACGTGGATTACAGAGCTAATAATACCACCCAAACTTACAGAAATAGCAATCTGTTTATCCCAAAATATGATTTGGGACAAGTGACGATTTCTGAGCAATTTGCACCTCTTTTGGGTATTGATGTAGGTTTGCACAACAGCCTCACGGCAAGGGTAGAATACAAAAAACAGCGTAACCTGACACTTAGTTTTGTTAATAATCAGCTTACCGAAGTTGTTGGTGATGAGTTGATTATTGGTGCCGGATACCGCTTGCGTAACCTCTCGTTTATTGTGTCGACCATTACAGGTGGAAATGCTACCAGGGCTTCCAATGATTTGGTGCTAAAGGTTGATCTCGGTTTCAGAACCGACAAAACGACACTACGCCGCATCGACGAGCAAAACAGCCAGGTCTCAGCTGGGCAACGCAAAATTAATATCTATGTTACAGCTGATTATACCTTTAGTAACAGGCTGAGCATGCAGGCTTATTTCCGCAAGGATATGGCTGACCCGTTTGTCTCCTCACAGTTTAAAAATTCCAATACAGCCGGTGGCATTACCATGCGTTTTAGCCTTGCACAATAAGGATTTGTATTGCGCTACTCAGTACGAATAGGACAAACAAACAAATGTTAATCGTTAGGAAGAGCTACCAACAGTGCAAAATTTAAGGTTGAAGAACTATTTTAGAATGAATCTTTGGTGCAAGCACTTAAAAAAAGTGTAAATTTGAAGCCACATATTAAAACCAAAATAATTATACTTATGAATATTCCAGCTGAATTAAAGTACACCAAAGACCATGAATGGATTCGTATTGAAGGCGACGAAGCATTTATTGGAATTACTGATTTTGCTCAAAAAGAATTGGGCGATATCGTTTTCATTGAAGTAGATACAGTAGAGGAAGAACTCGAAGCAGAGGAAACTTTTGGCACTATTGAAGCCGTAAAAACCGTATCAGATCTATTTATGCCGATGGCAGGAACAATTCTTGAGTTTAATGAAGCACTCGAAGATGCTCCTGAAACCGTGAATAAAGATCCTTATGGAGAAGGCTGGATCGTAAAAGTGAAGTTCAACGAGGCCGATACAGACGAATTGCTTGATGCAGCTGCATACAAAGCACTTATAGAAGCCTAAGGGAGCGTGTCAGGATTCGACTGGATCACTAGAAAATTTTGGCCGGGGAGCATCTGGGCTGTGATAATATTGCTGCTGACGGGGCTTCCCGGTGATTATTTCCCTCAAGTGATTAGCTTTTGGGATTGGCTGAGTCCTGACAAAATTGTTCACTTTTTCATCTATGGTGTATTTACATTTCTCTTGTTATGGGGCTATCGGGCACAATATAATGCTTCTAAACACCGTTCTAAACTTGTGTGGCTCATTTTTATACTTGGGGTTTTGTATAGTGGAATAACCGAAGTTTTACAAGCAACAGTATTTATTGGCCGCTATGGAAGTGTTTTTGATTTTCTGGCCAATACCATTGGCAGCATAATAGGGATAATAGTTTTTATGCTATTTGCACGAAAAAATAAAAATGAGAATGCTTCAGTTCTTTAATAATTACTAATTTAGCGGCATTATTTAATGCCTTCTGAATTATTGTCAAAAATTCGACTATGGAAATAAAAAAAACGTCAAAAGCAGATCTTGAAAACAAAAAACTGTTGTTCAGGCAGATAGGTCTGATAGTTGCCTTAGCTGCTATTTTCTTTGCCTTTGAATACAAAAGCTATGACAAACGCACGCTCGACCTGATGGAACGCAGTGTGGAAGACATGACTGAGGAAATTATTCCTATCACAGAGCAAAAGGTAAAACCACCACCACCTCCGCCTCCAAAACAAGTTACTGTTTTGAAGGTTGTTGAAGACGATGTGGAAGTGGAAGAGAAAATTGTAATCGACGCAGAGGTGGATCAACAAACCGAAATTGAGGTTTATGTGCCACCAGTACGTGAAGAAGAAGTTATTGAAGAAGCTGAGATTTTTACAGTTGTAGAATCTATGCCTGAATTTCCCGGCGGACCGGCCAAAATGATGGAATACATCGCCAAAAACATTAAATACCCTGCCATGGCACGCGAAAGTGGTATCCAGGGAAGAGTATTTGTGAACTTCGTGGTTGAACCTAATGGTTCGGTTTCCAATGTAAAAATCCTCCGTGGTATTGGTGGTGGCTGCGATGAAGAAGCCGTCCGCGTGGTAGAAGCCATGCCAAAATGGACACCAGGCCGCCAGCGCGGTAAAGCAGTAAGGGTTTCGTTTAACTTGCCCGTGCGCTTCACACTGCAATAATATGATACAAGCATACCTGTTTATGGTAAAGAGAAAAAAAGCTATCCTTTAGGGTAGCTTTTTTTTTGATTGAACAGCAGCTAATGTGCCTGGAAGACTTTACGCCGAAAATTGGAAAAGTCTTTAAACTATTTAATTAAGCGTTGTCATCTTGCTGGTGATAATGCCTAAACACAATTTGGGCTTTTGATTCACCAATGGCCTCTTTGAGCTGATTCAGACTGGCTTCTTTCACATTTTTTACCGACTTAAACTGCCAAAGTAGTTTTTGTGCTGTATTGGCACCAACACCCTCGATGGTGGTGAGTTCAGTTTTTATGATGCCTTTTTCAAATTGTTTGCGGTGATGAGAAATACCAAACCGATGTGCTTCATCACGCAGTTGTTGAATTATTTTTAGCGATTCAGATCGTTTATCAATATATAATGGCGTGCTGTCACCAGGAAAATAAATCTCCTCAAGCCTTTTAGCAATGCCGATTATGGCGATATTCCCACGCAAACCTAATTTGTCCAGAGATTTTACGGCGGCACTCAGCTGGCCTTTTCCACCATCGACCACGATAAGCTGCGGGAGCGGTTTTTCCTCGTTTAAAAGCCGGTGATAGCGCCGGTAAACGATTTCTTCCATCGAAGCAAAGTCATCAGGGCCTTCAACAGTTTTGATGTTGAAATGGCGGTAATTTTTCTTATTCGGTCTGGCATTTTCAAACTGAACCATAGCTGCCACCGCATAATCGCCTTGAAAGTTAGAGTTGTCGAAACACTCAATAATTGTTGGCGGTGCAGGCAAACGCAAGTCTATCATCAACTGATTTAAAACCCGTTTTTGATGGCGCTCCGGATCTACCAGGCTACGTCGTTTTTCTGTTTCCAGCTTAAAATGCTTCGCGTTACGCTCCGATAAATCGAGCAGATGCTTTTTATCACCTTTTATTGGTGTGGTAATTTTTACGCCTTCTGGCACAAAAGAAGGCTCAAAAGGCACAATGATTTCTTTGGAATCACTCGAAAGCCTTGCGCGGATATCGGTGATGGCCAATGTAAGCAAATCTTCAGCTGATTCTTCCAGCTTGCGTTTTAGCTCTACGCTATGCGACTGAACAACAGCACCTTCTATTACTTTAAGATAGTTTACGTAAACAGATGTATCCGCGTCGAGCAATGAAAACACATCCACATCGTGCACGCTGGCACTCACAATGGCAGACTTGCTGCGGTATTTTTCGAGCAGCTCTATTTTTTCTTTGAGCAGCTGCGCCTTTTCAAAGGCCATTTCCTCAGCATAAGACATCATCTGGCTTTTCATTTGCCGGATCACCATTTGAATATTCCCTCGGATTATTTCGCGGATTTCTTTGATCATCAACAGGTAATCTTCTTCGGTTTGCAAGCCCTCGCAAGGTGCTTTGCAGTTGCCGATATGATACTCCAGACATAATTTGAATTTACCCTGAGCAATTAATTCCGGCTTTAGCCGCAGGTTGCAGCTGCGCACCGTATAAAGCTGCCTGATAAGGCCGAGCAGCGTATTCATCATCTTCACAGAAGCGTAAGGGCCAAAGTACTCAGAGCCGTCATGAACGATATTCCGGGTAGGGAAAATACGTGGGAAATGCTCCTTTTTGATACAAATCCACGGGAAACTTTTATCGTCTTTGAGCAACACATTGTAGCGCGGCTGGAATTCCTTGATCAGGTTATTCTCCAATAAAAGCGCGTCGTACTCGGTATCTACCACAATAAATTTGATGTCGGCAATCCGGCGTACAAGCACCCGCAGCTTTCCGGTTTGTTGTTTCCCAAAATAGCTCATTACCCGCTTGCGCAAATCTTTGGCCTTGCCAATATAGATGATAGTTCCCTTTTCGTCAAAGTACTGGTATACTCCAGGATTTGAGGGAATTACAGCAAGACGGTCTTGTATGTGCTTTTCGCGATTCAAAGTCAACTTTAATAAAATAACAATAATTAGCCGTCAAAGTTTAATAAATCAACTGTCTTTTTGAAAAGTATTTCTGATGGCGTCCCAACCTTGCGCTTTGATATCAAAGCTTTGGTTGTCGGCTGTTATCATAACTTCTTCGCCAATATTGGCAGTGAAATGGCCTATAATACTGATTCCCGGGATTTTGTTCACTTTCTCATAGTCTGTGACTTTAACCGTGAAAAGCAACTCATAATCTTCGCCACCATTTAGCGCAGCAACAGAAGGAACCATTTTAAATTCCTCGGCTACACTTGCCGTCATCACGTCGATCGGGAGTTTATCTTCGTAAATAGTACAGCCCAACTTTGAAGCCTTGCACAGGTGTTTGATCTCGGAGGCCAGTCCGTCTGAAATATCTATCATGGAAGTTGGTTTTATGCCAGCATTTTTTAAAGCATCCACGATATCAATTCTGGCTTCGGGTTTTAGCTGGCGCTGAAGCACATAATCAAAACCATCCAAATCGGGCTGCATATCGGGGTTTGCCTTAAAAACGGCTTTTTCGCGTTCGAGCAAAAGCAAGCCCATATAGGCGGCACCCAAATCGCCACTCACGCACAATAAATCGTTTTCGGAAGCGCCTTTGCGGTAGCAGATATCGCTTTCTTTGGCCTCGCCAATCACGGTAACGGAGATAAACAATCCTGCGCGGCTGCTGGTGGTGTCGCCGCCCACCAAATCTACCTTGTAGGTTTCGCATGCCAGACGGATGCCGGCATAAATTGCTTCAACAGCTTCAAGCGAAAAGCGGTTTGACAGCGCAATGCCCACCACAATTTGCGTGGGACGGGCGTTCATAGCAGCCATATCAGAAAAGTTGACAATGGCAGCTTTGTAGCCCAGGTGTTTCAAGGGCGTGTAAGTGAGATCGAAATGAACGCCTTCGACCAGCAGATCAACCGAAACCAGTGTTTGCAGCCCGGCCTGATCTATGACAGCAGCATCGTCTCCAACGCCATAGCGCGAAGAAGGGTTTTTTAGCTCAATACCTTGCGTGAGGTGATCGATAAGGCCAAATTCGCCTAAGCCGGAAATTTCAGTGCGGTCAGAATTATTGTCGTGCATATATTTAGAAATAAGGTTATTGACTTAGTTTTTGATAGCGCTTGGCATTGGGTTCATCACCAAATCGGGCGTAAATATTGGCTATGTATAACGCGTAGCTTTTGTCGGCTTCACGGCCATAAAGCTGCTCGAAAATTTTTAACGACTGCTTAAAGTACGCTGTCGCCACGTCAAGGCCAGCAAGCATAATTTTATATTGCTTGTTAGTTTTGTTTTTTTCGTATTCCTGCAACTCTTTCTGGTAGCGGTTTTCGCCTTTGTTATAAAGCGCTTTTGCTTTCCATTCGAGTGCAGCTTTATTTTCGGGATTGAGGGCTAAGAGATCGGCAGACAATTCGTCCAGCGTTTCATCATTTCCCAGCTTTTTTTGTGCTGTGAAGTAGGTGTTTAGCAGGCTTTCATCTTGCGCTGCATCAGTGTTTGGCGGCCATAGTGCCACAGCTTTCTCCCATTGTTCGGTCTCAATATAAATTTGGTATAAGCGTGCCTTTTCAGCTTTGGCCTGATTGCTTCCAGGAAACAAGCTGATTAACGGCTCCAGCATACCCGATTCTTTTGAAATATTAGTCTGTTGGCGATAATACGCGGCTAATTTCTGATACACATCAGCGGAGGCTGTTTTGTAATAAATAGCCAGTTTGTAATAAGATTCAGCCTTTGTCATATCACCCAACGCTTCAGCGGTTTTTCCGGCTTCTTCGTAATGATTTGCTTCCGCCAAAGTGCCAGCTTCTTCTTCTGCAGCAATTATTTCTTCAAAAAGTTGCAGTGATATTTCTAATTTCCCGGCATCAAAAGCCTGTTTCGCCTGTTGGGTTTTGGTCAGTTTTATTGCCGGGCTGCATCCTCCAACGAACAAAACAGCCATAGAGAGTAAAATCACAAGATATTTTTGCATAAGATAAGTTAGGTAGTTAAAAGAAGGTGCAAAATTACGGTTTTTATCAGGCATTGAAAAATGAGGATTTTTTTGGAATTTAATTACCTTTAGCTTATTTTTACAGGATATATAATATTCGCTTTGCTGCATCCTATCAAAACAAACCAAAATCCTACAAATTATGACCACTTTAAAAAGATTTTTCGGACTCACAATGCTTTTTATAGCATTAACATTCAGTAGTTTACACGCCCAATCCTGGGAGATGTTAAATCCTTATCCAACCTTTAACTCTATTTATTCGCTGAGTTTTCCATCGCCTGATACCGGCTTTATTGTGGGCGACAATTCCACCGTAATGCGAACCATCGATGGAGGTGACAGCTGGGAAAAAATTGATTTTCCTGTTGAAGGGGTGCAAATACGTTTTGTAGATTTTTGGGATAATAATCACGGAATCGTGGTAGCCTGGAGCCATATTTTTATGACCTCGGACGGTGGCGAAACCTGGAACTACACCCATAAGCAATTGACCAGCGATTTCGTTGCCGCTCACTTTATTAATGATAGCACAGGCTGGATTGCCGGTACTTATCGTAAAATGCTTAAAACCACAGACGGAGGCGCCAACTGGGACCGGTTAAATCCTCCGGGATTGAATATGGAAGCCCTCGAATTTGCATCAGCTGAAGTTGGTTATTATGCCGGAAATAAAGATCGTTTGGAAGAGCCGCCAAAACTCTTCAAAACACTTGATGGAGGCGAAAACTGGACTGCCGTCAATTTGCCAGAGCATCTGCGGATTTTAGCTGATATGGCAGTGATTAGTCCTGAGAAACTTTGGATAGCTTCCCATTACCTTATGCCGAATCAGGATAGCACAGAGGCGGTTTTTAAAGCTTTTTACAGCGAAAACAGCGGCGAAAGCTGGACGGACGTTGAGATTGGCCCTTCGGACGGAAGCCCTATTGAGAAGATGAAATTTCTAAACGAAAATGATGGTTACGTGATAACTTATAAGCGAATGTATATCACTCACGATGGCGGCCAAACATGGGAAAACTATGAGATAAAAGAAGTTCCATTGGGTAGATTTTGGGATTTTTCAGCAGCTAATGCTTCCGTTTTAGTAGCTACCGGAACAGGCCCGATGCTGATGAAAAGCACTGATGGCGGTCAAAACTGGACAGAATTGGTAAAAGGAAGAACCGACAGTTGGCAGAGCATTTATTTTTTGGACGAAGATCACGGTTTTGTTGGAACCAGCAAGCTTGATGGTGCCATTATCTGGCGTACAGAAGATGGCGGAAATACCTGGCAGGACGCCAATTGCGAAATGACGGAATTGCTGAAGCCTTTAGAATCCATCAATTTTTTGTCACCACTTAAAGGTTTTGCCACCGTTCGTGGCCCTCAGATATTGCAAACCACAGATGGCGGTCTCAACTGGACCTTGAAAGATACCGGCTTTCCATACGCTTTCGCAAATGTCACCATTTCTCCTGATGGCGTCATCTTCCTGACGGCACTTGACACAAAAATGATTAAGTCAACAGATGGTGGCGAAAGCTGGACGGAAATCAGTCCCACGTTTGAAGACGGCCTTATCTTTGACTACGAGCTGGTTTTTGTTGACGGACAAACCGGTTTTATGAACCTGAGAAAATCTTCAGCAGGAATAAACGCCATCATAAAAACTACTGATGGCGGCCAAAGCTGGACGATGCTGGATCAAAATTTCCCAAACCGGATTATGAGCATGAGTTTTAGCGATGCCCAAAATGGGATGGCAACGGATTTGTATGAAGGAATTTATAGCACACATGACGGTGGTATTTCTTGGTCAGAACCGCTTTTGATTGGTGGCGAAGCAGCTCATTTTGTGCAGCTATTTTCGGCAGATCATGCGGTGGCGAGTCACGGAAACAGCATGGTGGCCATTACCGCTGATGGCGGCCAAAACTGGGAAATACGCTATGAAGATGCAGGCCAATACCTGAGTTCGACAAAAAACTTTTTCCTGGATGAAGGACATGGCTGGATTGCTGGCAAAAACGGCCTGGTGATGCGCTACACCGATGAGTTTTTGTCAACACCTGCCTTTGAAGCTACCAATAAGCCACAAATCTTTAAACCCAATCCCGCAACGGATATTATTCAATTGTTGCTGCTCGGCCAAAAGCAGCTAAAAATCTATAATGCTCAAGGCAGAATGGTTTTCAATAAAGAGAATTTTACCGCTGAGTATTTATCGGTTGATTTCCTGCCTTCTGGGATATATTTGATTGTGGTGAAATCGGGAAACCAGGTTTTCACTGAAAAGATGGTAAAGAAATAGGAGAGGATATGCCCGCTGGCAAAAAAAATGATAAATCAAAACTACCTAAACCATGAAAAAATTTATACCGATAATAATTTGCCTGTTGTTATTTATAGGCAAATTAACAGCCCAAGACAGCACACTAGTACTCTATTATCCCTTTAATGAAATATATGATATGTATGTTCCCGATGAAAGTGGTAATGACAATAGAGGATTAGCATTTCATACCTGGCCTGCAAAAGATAGGTTTGGAGAAAGAGATAAGGCCTTGTTTTTCAGAGGTGATAGTTTTATAAATTTTGATGCGGAACAATTTGATTTTGACACCTATTCCTATTGTATGTGGGTGAAAATTGAAGATCAGCCTTATTTTGAAAGTGCAGGATTTATTTTTGACATAGGATCAGCATACGGTGTGGATCAATATGTTGCCTATACAAATCGTTATTCTCTTCAAAACCTTTATGGATTTTTAGGACAAGGTTACAATACTGATGGCTCTTCATCCTGGGTGAGTCAGGGCAGCCTTATTTATGATCAAGAATGGCATTTTATTGCTTATACAAGAAGCTACGAGTCCATAAAACTATACTTTGACGGTGAAATGATTAATGAATTGGATATCTACCAATCTCTTCCTATTTATGGAGGTGATATAAAAGGATTTATCGGTTGCAGAAATAACTTAGAACAGTTTTTCAAAGGTTATATCGATGATGTGCAGCTATATAATTATGCCATTAGCCAGGAAGAAATAGGAGAGTTATTTAACATAAATCCCACAGCCATTTATGAAAAATATGAAGATGAAATAACGCTTTATCCCAATCCTGCTCATGAAGAACTAAATCTCACTTTAAGCCAGGATAGTAGAGATTTCACAATAAATATGTATGATATTTATGGCAGGAAAGTCTTGGCTGTTAGAAACCAAACATCCATTAATATTGAAAATTTAAGCAATGGTTTATATATTCTTAAATTGCTGGATGAAGAAGGGCAAACCGAGCTAACTGCTAAGTTCATAAAACGATAAACCGACATATCAAAGACCGGTTTAACTTTAGAATTTTGAAAAATATCTTTAAACGTGATTTAAAATAAACACGAGATGTTTTTGCATTGTTGTTGCTTACCTATCGCATTGACACACACCATCTTGCCAAGCCCCTATTAATATTTCCTTTATCATTCCAAAAAGCTGCGAATTGCGTTTCCCATAAAATGGTCAACCGTAATAATTGTCTTCTTTTTTGTGGCGTGTTCGTGACTTTCTACAGAAGCTTTAAATTTCTTCTGTACTCTAAGTTTAACGTATTCAGGGATGTTCATAGTTTTTTTGAGTAACGCATAATAATTTTGGTAGGTGGTGTAATTCAGCAAAACATCCATGATAAAGTTTTCTTCGATGGCTTGCTTCATCGAATACAGGTAAAAAGCCCTGAACTTTGTTTTGCCATCTTCCTGATACGGAGCGCTAAACAGCTCAAGGGTTATATTTTTAGGTGTGGCGAGAAACCAAGTCATCACTGAAAATATAGTGTAGAAATAGTGTCGTATTTAAAGCCTGAAAAATAGAAGAAAGAGTGCTGATTGGCACTCCTGTTTATTCGCTGGAAAACTTAATCTAACAGACTGTCAACCTGTTTAATACGTAAAAAAAGAGGCTGCTTAAGCAGCCTCTTTTTTAATTACGTGGGCCCACCAGGACTTGAACCTGGGACCTACTGATTATGAGTCAGTTGCTCTAACCAACTGAGCTATAGGCCCGAATTCACTTTTAACCCTTACAGTTAAAAAAGAATACAAATTCTTTAAATTTGAAGCGGCAAAGTTACATATTTGTTCGTTATTTCCACCACAGAAATCGAACAAAAATAATAATCTTGTTTTAATTGCTTGTGCGTTTAGGGAGGTTATCGGAATTCAGTCGGAATTTTGTTTTGGATGAATCCGCAAACTACTGTTCCGATAGCTATCGAAGGAGTCAGTTGCTCTAATTAACTGATTTACAACCTTTAAATTTATCACGATTTTCTGTGTTAAAAAATCGCAAATTCTTTTGATTTGAATTGGCAATGTTGCATATTTGTAACCTATTTCCAGAACAGAAATTAAACAAAATTAATATGGCTACTTTTCAGCCCGTCAAAAATATAATTTTCGACTTTGGTGGTGTAGTGTTGGACATCGATCCGTCACAAACCTTAAATGAACTCAAAAAGCTTGGATTTGAAGATGAAGGGCTTTTGGAGAGTCCTGCTTTCAAAGAGGGTGTCATGAATAAGTTTGAGCGCGGCATACTTACACCAGAAATTTTCAGAGAAAAAGTGTGCGATTTTTTAGGGATAAATGCTAGTGACCAGCAAATTGACGAGGCTTGGAATGCTTTACTTTTTGACATTCCTAAGGAGCGCATCGCGGTGATTGAGCAGGTCAAGAAGCATTATAACATCTTCTTGCTGAGCAACTCCAACGAGATTCATTACGAAGTGTATGTGCGTGATCTTCAGCTTCGTTTTGGCTATCGCGAATTTGACCAGCTATTTGATAAAGCTTATTTTTCGTTCGACCTCCACCTGAGTAAGCCAAACCCGGAAATATTTGAGTTTGTGATGAATCAACACAAGTTGAAGCCTGAAGAAACCTTATTTATCGATGATACGCTGGAACATATTGAAGTAGCACGAAGGCTCGGCTTACAAACCTTTCACCTCGAAAACCCAGTACGTATAAGGGATTTGTTTACGGAAGGCAAGCTGAAGGGAGATCTGAAACTTCCTTAACATCATTTCCTAAAGCAGTGAAATCATTATTGCTGTAATACGCGCCAATTTCCTCGAGCAATGCCTTTAGCGGTTCATAAGTATCCATTTGCATGATACGAATCCTGAATTGCTTAAAATTCGGAAAGCCTTTGAAATAGTCGCTCCAGTGTTTGCGCATCTCCATCAGGGCTTGACGCTCATTTTTCCATTCCACAGATTTTTGCAAATGCATGCCGCTGATACGGATTCTTTCGTAGATGTCTGGCAACGGCAGCTGTTCGCCGGTTTTCAGGTAGTGTTTTATTTCTCTGAAAATCCAGGGATTTCCATAGCTGCCACGGGCAATCATCAGGCCATCAACACCGTAAGTGTCTTTAAAGTGTTTCGCTGAAGGGCCATCAATCACATCGCCATTCCCGATAATCGGAATGGTCATCCGCTGATTTTCTTTCACCTTGCCAATAAGTGTCCAATCGGCAGGCACACTTGATCGTGTAGTACGCAACCGACCGTGGATTGTAAGCGCCTGAATGCCTACATCTTGCAACCGCTCAGCAATTTCAACAATTTCTTTATGATCCTCGTCGTAACCCAAGCGGGTTTTTACGGTAACGGGCAAATTTGTGGCTTTTACCACGGCTTCGGTCATGGCCACCATTTTCGGAATATCGTTCATAATACCCGATCCGGCGCCTTTTGAAGCCACCTTTTTTACCGGACAGCCATAATTGATGTCGATAATATCAGGTGAAACACTTTCGGCATATTTGGCGGCTTTTATCATGGATTCGATATCGTGGCCAAAAATCTGTATCCCAATTGGGCGCTCAAATTCTGAAAAGTCTAATTTTTTCACGCTTTTCACAGCATCCCGGATCAGGCCTTCTGAAGAAATAAATTCAGTGTACATAATATCTGCGCCAAACATTTTGCAGACATGTCTGAATGGCGGATCGCTCACATCTTCCATGGGTGCGAGCAAAAGGGGAAAATCTTCTAAAACTATATCTCCAATCTTAATCAATTCCTTAGCAGTTTTTTGAGGTTAAATGTGGGGGCAAAAATACTAACTTTGCGCATTCTGTATTGGTTTCCAATGTTTATACTATGAATCCTTTATTCTCAAACACTTCTGCGGGCTTTAAGTCATTTATTTTTCTTGGTTTGCTTCTTTTTGGAGCAATTCTGGGCATGTTGGCCGGCCTAATAGGTGTTGCGTTTTTTTTGCATGTTCCAATGGATCAAATCACCTTGAACAGTGACGAAGAAACAGGCTTAAATGTTGCGCGTTTGCTGCAGATTTCGGGTCAGATCGGCCTTTTTATTTTGCCGCCTTTGGCCTATGCATGGCTGATTAGCAGCAAGCCTTTTCGCAATTTAGGCTTTTCAGGCATAAAGCATTGGGGAGTTCTGTTGGCAGGCGTAGCGATAATGTATTTTGGCCTTCCGCTGATTCATTTTTTAGGCGAGCTGAATTTACAGCTTAAACTTCCGGACTCCTTATCGGGCATAGAAAACTGGATGCTTTTAAAAGAAGAGGAGGCAGCTTTGCTTGGCGAGCGTTTTTTGTCTGTTGATACCATTTCCGGACTGATGATCAATCTGTTTATGGTTGCATTATTGCCTGCCTTGGGCGAGGAGATGGTGTTTCGGGGCGTTCTTCAGCCGTTATTTATCCGCCTGATGAAGAATGTACACCTGGGGGTTTTTATCGCCGCCCTGCTTTTTGGAATGATGCACTTGCAGTTTTACGGCCTGATACCGCGGGTTTTATTGGGCATGTTTTTGGGTTATTTCTACTTCTATTCCAGCTCGTTATGGGTTCCGGTTCTGATGCACTTTTTAAACAATGGAACGGCAGTAGTCGTCTATTATTTACATCATAACGGCTTTATCGAGGTGGAGATGGAAAACTTTGGCTCTGTTCAAAATCAACTTTATACCGTGTTGAGTGTGTTTATCGTTGTGAGCTTAATACTCTATGCCAGAACTGTTTACCTGAAACAAAAAGTAACAAATGATCTGCTTTAGGCTGAATAAAGTTTAGGTTGAATAGGCAGCAAAAGGAGAAATCTATCAGCGCTTTAATTTCAACACATTATATAAAGCAGCAATTAGTAGTGTAGCGCTGGGAACAAGGAACAAGAAATACGCTGGTTGAAATTCTTTTCAAATATCCCTGATATAAAAAAAGCACAGCAGCTTTTACCAGACCTCAACTAATCAGAAATCCGCAATTTTTGAATTCTTTTCAAGGCCATTTTCACGGTAAAAACCGCTGCGAAACCACCAATAGCAGTCACCGTTGCCAGCACCAGCAATACGTCCTGAATTCTGAGTTTTACCGGGTAGGCGTCAATCACAAAAGCGCCGGCCTCGCTACCTAATTTCAGCAGCCCAAACTGCTGCTGCAACAACACCAACAAGACGCCCGCAAGCAAGCCGATCAGCCCACCCAAAACCGCGATCAGCATGCCTTCCGTTAAAAACAAGCGTGAAAGAAAAGATTTGTCAGCACCCAAAAATTTCAGCACCTGTATGTCTTTTCTTTTATCCACAATCAACATGCTCAGCGAACCAATAATATTGAAAGTAGCCATCACCAAAATAAAACTCAGGATAATAAAAATGGCCCACTTCTCCGACTTCATAATGCGGTAAATAGTTTCCTGCTGTTCGAATCTGTCTTTAACAGTGAAATCCACTCCAAGCATAGCTTTCAGCGTCTTTTTCAAGTCGTTGATACGCACTTCAGGATGTATAAATAATTCGATGGAAGTTACTTCCCGATCGTATTCCAGCAGCTCGGTAGCCCAATCGAAAGGCACAATCACCAAGGTGCCGTCCAGTTCCTGCTGGCTGGCAAAAACTCCGGCCACCTGAATGGCTGACTGGTTAAACGACTGCTCAAACTGAAATCCCGTTGGATTACCGCGCGAAGGCAAATAAACTTGCATTAAAGCAGCTGGATTGCGCGGATTTAAGCCCAGATACCAGGCCACGCCAGCTCCAACAATGGCAAAACGTTTTCGCTCGAACTGCAAGATCGCGTTTCCGGCAGTGATGAGCGAATCGATCTGGCTAACATCAAGATAAGGAGCTGAAACGCCTTTGATTACGCCCACATGCTGTTTGTCGTCGTAGCGAAACAGCGCATCTTCCTGTACCACTTTGATAAGTTGGTTCAACTGCGGCAAGGCTCGGATTTCTGCTTCAGGAAAATCAATCAGCTTGATGGTTTTGCCTTTTACCGGCTCAATCACCAAATCTGGCGAAAGCCGGTTAACCATGCTGGAAATGACCATCTCGAAGCCGTTAAACACTGAAAGCACCACAATAAGCGCAAAAGCACCCACACCAACGCCTACAACCGAAATCATGGTGATGATATTGATCAGGTTATGACTTTTTTTGGCAAGCAAATAGCGTTTAGCGATAAAAAATGGCGTGTTCAAAATCGCATGTTTTTAACTGGCTTTCCAGGCTTTTGCAATCAGACCTGTACCGGTTTTGTGGTTTTTTGAGACGTCTATTTTATTTAATATCAATGAAATAGGAAATGCTATCAAATAATAAAATGGAAGCAAGATAAAAAACAGCCGTGAAGTATTCAGCATCAAAATGGGATACTTCATCGACAAGCGCCACGAAAGCTTACCCGGCTTGCCGTATTGATAGCGGATTTGATTGCGCTGGAAACCGGCTCGTTCAAATTTATCACTCAAATCAGTGATGCCATAGCCATCGCGTACATGTTCGTCAATAAAACCATGCACGCCATCTTCTTCATGTTCGTGGCTGTGCACATCGCTCCCGCCTTGGTCTGAAGGCGTTGAAATCAAGAGCATTCCGCCTGGTTTTAAAGCGTTAAAATAGTTTTTCAAAACCAGTTCGTCTTCTTCAATATGCTCCATCACATCCACGCAAATCACCAGGTCAAACTGCTGCCCAAAGTTTAGCTTAGTCAAATCTCCTACTTCAAAATGGACGTTGTCAAAGCCAATTTTCTGGAAAAAATTATTGCAATCGTCGATCTGTTCTTCTTTAACATCAACGGCCTTAATTTTCCAGTTAGGATGCTTGCGCCCCATATAATAAACGTATTGCCCGAAGCCCGAACCCGCATCTAAAACAGTTGCTCCCGGATTTTCAGCAGCCCATTTTTTTAATTCTTTTTTGATGTGCCAAGTCCTAAGTAGCAACAAATCGAGCAACCTGTAAAATAATTTGCGCAGTGTGGGCGTGCTGTTAAAAACCTTGCCCAGCTGCCGTTTGATAGGATCGTATTGCATGAAAATGAGTTTTTATCAGTCTTCTTTCAGCAGGTTTTCAATGTTGTCGATATAGTCCAGCGAATCGTCTAAATAAAAACGAAGCTGTGGCACGATACGCAATTGATGACGGACACGCTGACCCAATAAACCCCGGATTTCTCGGCTGCGCAGATTCACTTTTTCTACCACCTCAGCCTTATCGTCAGCATTAAAAATACTGAGGTAAACTTTGGCAAAAGAAAGATCGGGTGCTACGTGCACTTTGGTCACTGTAATCATCGCCCCGGGCGCTAAACCCATGATTTCCTGGGTAATTATTTCACTCAAATCGCGCATCAACAGGCGTGCGATCTTTTCCTGACGTTTTGTTTCCATAATGCAAAAATAGTGCTTTTAATCTTTCTTTTAGCCACTCCCTGTATGAAAAACAAATCAGGCCGTTACAAAAGCCTGAAAATCATATTTTGAAAATCAGGCTGCCAAAGCAAAACAGTTTTAGTTACTTTTGCCTTAAAACAGACTTTAAAATGCTATTAAACAAAATAAAACAGCTGAGCCAGGATTTTTTCTATGAGACCGTTGCCAACCGCCGACATATTCACCGCCATCCCGAGCTGAGTTTTGCAGAAGAGAAAACGGCAGCCTATATCAGCAAAAAACTCACTGAATATGCTATTCCTCACCAAGGTAATATTGGCGGCCATGGCCTGATTGGCATAATCGGCAAAGCCAATAAAAACGATAAATGTATCGCTTTACGGGCCGATTTTGATGCCTTGCCCATTCAGGAAACCAATACACACGATTTTGTATCGCTAAATGCCGGCGTGATGCATGCTTGCGGCCACGATGCGCACACCAGCATGCTTTTGAGCGCGGCGCGTATCCTCAAGCAACTGGAAAATCAAATTGAAGGACAGATAAAACTGGTTTTTCAGCCTGCCGAAGAAAAACTTCCCGGTGGTGCTTTGGGAATCATCAAAGATGGCGGCCTGAAAAATCCTGATGCACAACGTATTGTAGGTCAACATGTTTTCCCGGGATTGGAAGTCGGCTATATTGGCTTTCGCGAAGGCGCCTACATGGCTTCCGCTGATGAAATTACCATCCGTGTGAAAGGAAAAGGCGGTCATGGCGCGATGCCCAATCAAATTAACGACAGCGTGCTTGCGGCGGCACAACTGATTGTAAACCTGCAACAAATCGTGAGCCGTTTAGCACCGCCAATCGTGCCATCTGTGCTTTCTTTTGGAAAAGTAATTGCCGAAGGTGCTTTCAATATTATTCCCGATGAAGTATTTATTCAAGGCACTTTACGCACTTTTGATGAAACATGGCGGGCAGCAGCCAAAAAGCATATACATCGCATTGCACAAGCCACAGCACAAGCTTTTGATCTTAAAATAGAAGTTTTTATTGAAGATGGCTACCCTTTCGTGATGAACGATCCGGAAACCACAAAAATCGCCAAACAGGCTGCCATTGAATATCTTGGAGAAGAAAAAGTAGTAGATTTAGACCAGCGCATGACAGCCGAAGATTTTGCCTGGTACTCGCAACTTCTGCCGGCTACTTTTTATCGTATCGGCACCGCAAACGCCTCTAAAGGCATTGTAAGTAATTTACATACAAGCACTTTTGATATTGACGAACAAAGCCTGCTGATTGGCCCCGGCCTGATGGCCTGGATTGCGGTAGAGCAATTAAAAAAGCTTTAGCATAACTAAAAAAATAAATCATGTTAGTCGGAGACAGCTCTTATCAAACCGTTTGGATGGAAGGTCATAGCGTAAAAATGATCGATCAAAACGCCCTTCCGTTTAACTTTCAAATCCATGAATGCCTCAGCTATTGGGACACCTGTATGGCCATCACAGATATGACGGTGCGCGGCGCCGGAGCTATTGGAGCTGCGGCAGCTTTTGCCATGGCACAGGCCTTTCTGGAAGCTCCTGAAACAGACCGGGAGTTGTTTCTCAACGATGCCCGCGACGAAATTGAAGGAACACGGCCTACTGCCAGAAACCTGTTTTTTGCCGTTGAAAGGGTTTTTGAAGCCGGGCAAATATCTACCGAAAACGCTAAAATTGAAGCCCAACGTATTGCACTTCAAGATATTGAAGACTGCAAATCAATTGGCGAATACGGCAACAAACTCATCAAAAATCACGCACGAATCCTCACGCACTGCAATGCCGGATGGCTGGCTTTTGTGGATTATGGCAGCGCACTCTCACCTATTTATGTAGCCAAAAAGCAAGGCAAAGAAGTTTTTGTGTATGTGGATGAAACACGTCCGCGTAGCCAAGGAGCAAAGCTTACGGCCTGGGAACTGATGCAGGAAGGCGTACCGTTTACCATTATTGTTGACAGTGTGGCAGCAAGCCTGATGATGGAGCAAAAGATTGATATGGTGATTGTTGGTGCCGACCGTATCGCAAGAAATGGTGATGTAGCCAACAAAATCGGGACGCTGGACAGGGCAATCTTAGCCCAAAGCTTTGGTATTCCTTTTTATGTTGCTGCACCCACCACCACTTTCGACATGGACTGCAAAAGCGGTAAATCCATCATTATCGAAGAACGTAGTCAGGACGAAGTACTTTATCAGGATGGCCTGGATGCCAACGGAAATACAATAAAGATAATGGTTTGCGCACCTGGATCAACGGCTTACAATCCGGCATTTGATGTTACGCCAGCCAAATATATCACCGGAATAATTACTGAAAAAGGCATCGTAAAAGCACATCATCAATCTATTGCAAGTTTCTTAAAAACTACTGAAGATGAATGAGTTTAATCATTTTCGCAAAGAAATTGCTTATTATATGCGGCGGCTCTACAAGCGTGGCCTCACCACCACTTCGGGCGGAAATATCAGCGTGAAACTACCCAACGGCATGATTTTGATTACGGCTTCGCAAACCGACAAAGGCCGCATGAAAGCTGCTGATGTGGGCATGACAGATATGCAAGGAAGAAACCTCAGCACGAAGCTAAAACTGAGCATGGAAACCAGCATGCATATCGCAGTTTACAAAGCCCGACCGGATATCTGCGCTATCGTACACGCCCATCCGCCTCTGGCGACAAGTTTTGCGGTAGCACATAAACCCATAAATACGGCGCTGATGGGAGAATCACGGGCCGTGTTGGGCGATATTGCAACTGCGCCATACCAGCTTATGGGCACGGCGGCTCTTGCCAAAAGCGTCGCAACACATTTAGCACAGGCTAATGTAGTTTTGCTGGCCAACCATGGCGTGCTAGCCGTCGGGAAAGGTTTATTGCAAGCTTTTGACCGCCTTGAGGTAGCTGAAGCTTGTGCCAAAATTCAATTTTATTCACAACTGATTGGTCAGCCGCAAGCATTATCAGCAGCGGAAATTCAGGCCATCGACAACTTAACTCAACCATGAAAATACCAGAAATCACCATTCAAAATACCTTTAAAATGCCCACCTTAGGCATTGGCACCTGGGAAATGGGTGGCCGACAAAGTGCTGACACCTCTGAAGATGAAAAGTTTATAAAAGCGATTCGTTTTGCGCTCGAAAATGGTATCCGCCATATTGACACCGCCGAAAACTATGCTAACGGCCATACCGAAGAGGTGGTAGGAAACGCCATCAAAGGTTTTGAACGCGAAAAACTGCTGATAACATCAAAAGTTTCTGAAGAAAATCTGGGTTATAAAAACCTTCTAAGGTCAGCTGAAAACAGCCTGAAACGCCTGCAAACAGATTATCTCGACCTTTATCTACTGCATCATCCCAACCCGGATGTGCCACTTTCTGAAACCATGAAAGCCATCAATGAATTAATCGAAAAAAGACTTATCCGAAATTTCGGGCTGAGTAATTTTCCAGTGAATCTTGTGGCAGAAGTTATGCAGTTGACCAACTCGCCAATAATCACCAACCAGCTGGAATACAATTTGTTTACCAGAAATAATGGCCGCATTACAGAAGATGTTGAATCAACAATAATTCCGTTTTGTCATGAAAATAACATCAGCATCACGGCCTGGCGTCCGGTTTTAAAAGGTGAGAAAAACGCTCTGCAGCAGCCGGCCATACTGGAAATTGCAGAAAAACATAGGGCTACACCCATGCAAATTGCTTTGGCTTGGTTGCTCAACAAACCACTGATGTTGGCCATCCCGAAAATGACCAGCGAGAAGCATATTCTGGAAAATATTGCAGCAGCAACGATACAACTCTCGGAAGAGGAGATGCAAGTGTTGGATAAGCTTTCAGTGTGATTTTGAAAACATAAAACCTGCGCGGCTGCCAATAAATCCTTTTCGCTGGCAGAGAGGTTAATACGATATAGATTTTTGTTAGACA
Organism: Bacteroidales bacterium; assembly: GCA_023229135.1. Classification (GTDB taxonomy): domain Bacteria; phylum Bacteroidota; class Bacteroidia; order Bacteroidales; family F082; genus UBA5536. The sequence continues at coordinate 294 of JALNZT010000046.1, read as the reverse complement.
GGATGTATGCTAATGATAATACGATCCGTAGGTGTCATGCATTATAATAAATATTTATCGGGTTTGTGTTGGCGATTGAGGTGGCAGCGGATGCTGCATTATAATTCCACGAAGCAGATGCTCCGCGGAACGAGCATATCCTTGAAAATATCACGGCAGCAGCAATGCGGCTTTCGGAAGAGGAGATGCAAGTGTTGGATAAGCTTTCTGAGTGATTTTGAAAACATAAAACCTGCGCGGCTGCCAATAAATCCTTTTCGCTGGCAGGAGGTTAATACGATATAGATTTTTGTT
>JALNZT010000034.1 GCA_023229135.1 Bacteroidales bacterium | reverse complement strand
CGGCTTTCGGAAGAGGAGATGCAAGTGTTGGATAAGCTTTCTGAGTGATTTTGAAAACATAAAACCTGCGCGGCTGCCAATAAATCCTTTTCGCTGGCAGGAGGTTAATACGATATAGATTTTTGTTAGACAGGATGTATGCTAATGATAATACGATCCGTAGGTGTCGTGCATTATAATAAATATTTATCGGGTTTGTGTTGGCGATTGAGGTGGCAGCGGATGCTGCATTATAATTCCACGAAGCAGATGCTCCGCGGAACGAGCATATCCTTGAAAATATCACGGCAGCAGCGATGCGGCTTTCGGAAGAGGAGATGCAAGTTTTGGATAAGCTTTCCGTGTGATTTTTAAGATTAAACCAACTTACTTAAACTTTTTCTTCTATTTTTGACCAAAAAACAATTTATTTATGGCACTAATTTTCGTTTCTTACCTGATTACATTTTTGCTGGTTTGGAAACAGCAGAAAAAATGGGCGATTATTCTCTTTATACTGAGTACGGTATTGAGTTTCGCGATGTTTTTTTACCACACTGATTCTTCACTTAACTTAAACTTCTGATGATGAACAAACCCGCACTCTATATCGCTAATAGCACCGCCATGTTGGTGGTTTCTTCTATAATTATTGGCGCTTTCTATTTTCAGTTTGTGCTACACGAAGACCCTTGTCCGCTTTGCCTGCTGCAACGCATGGGTATGATGGGCGTAATTTTCGGCCTGAGTTTGAATACTTTTTTTGGCCTGCGTAAAGAACATTTTGGAATCGTAATATTGGCTGCATTAGCCGCTTCAGTTTTTTCTGTGCGACAAATTCTGCTGCATATTGCTCCTGTTCCCGGCGAGCCGACAGGCTTTGGTTCAGAAGTATTTGGGATGCACCTTTACACCTGGGCAGCGGTGATTTTTATCGCCAGCATCATTGGTTCGGTCGTTTTTCTTTTTCTTATCAAAGACGAAGAAAAATCCCAAAAACGCACTCCTTTGACGTATGAAAAAGTTGTGTTTTACCTGATTATTTTATTAGTAGTCGGCAATATTATTGCAACTTTTTTCGAATGCCAATTAGGGCCTTGCTGCGAAGACGGTCCTTGTCCTTAATTTTTTGAAGTCAGGGCACGACTTTTTATTGTTGCAGGATAGTCGCGGCCTGACTGGGTTGGAAGTCAGGGCGCGACTGTAAGGCGAATCCTAATAGTCGCACCCTGACTAGCTTTATTTTTCTCTTTGCACTTTTCCATGATGAAAAGTGCACAAAAATCTAGCGTGTGCGAAGCTATCCGCCCACAGCAAAAAAAACAACGGAAAACTGAGTGGGGTTGGGTATAATACAATGCCCTGATATTATATGTTTTATAAAATATTCTCGAGTATTTCGTTTCTACTTTTATCACTTTTGGCATTGCATCATACTAACAGCCTTTGGGGCTGCCCCACAAGTTTTCCTGTTGTTTTATTCGCCTCAGCCTGGCGCACGCCCGCCGCACACGCATGGCCTGCGCACCCAGCCCGGTAGTAGAGTAGGCTTTGATGATTGGAATTCTAAATGAAAACGATTGAACGCTGCTGGAGGCTGGCGCGCGTCTCCTGACGCGTGTCCACGAGAAAGCTGTATAATCCATTCAATATTCATCTTCACAATAAAGTCGGGGCGCGAGTTTTTATCGTCGCAAGATAGTCGCGGACTGACTGGGCAAATATAATAGCAGAGGGCTGGTGCGCGTCCCCTGACGCGTGTCGCCGAGAAAGCTGTATAATCTCAAAATATTGATCTCCACAATAAAGTCAGGGCACGACTTTTTATTGTTGCAGGATAGTCGCGGCCTGAGGGGTCGGGAAAATTTCTTTTTTTACAATAAAAACCTCCAGTTTGCTGAGATCAATAAGGACTTTCGATCGCCAATAATTCCGCCTTCTGCTCGAAACATCCAATTTTTATTTAATTGAAACTGTCCGCCAATAACACCATTCCATTGCTGTTTGGCGCGCTTATCAAGTCCATAACGCACAACAGCTGAACCATCTGCTGCACCGATAGCATCCACTAATGGCCCCAATGTTTTGTCAGCAATTGCTTTTTGAGCAAAGCTGGCGTCATTAGTATACCAATCATCATAATTAGCAACAATTTCATCTGCCCTATCCCAGGTTTCCTGCGGCAAAGCATCAATAAGTTTTAATTCGCCAACGGTATTTGAACCTAATGAAACGCTCATAGCACCTACCCAAATACCAATATTCCTGTATGGTTTCGTCTTACTCACAAAGTTATGACCCATCCGCATACCAACCGTGTTTACCTTTACTGCTTTATCCAACAATTCAGGCTTGCTCCAGGTAATATTCCAATCTAAAGCGAGCCAAACAGGTCCTAATCCACCTGCTGCAGTAAGTCCAAAGCCGTTTGAGCTCAATTTTTGCTCAACGACTGACTTCATTTCAATGGGGTATTTTAGGTTTATTTCTGTGGTAGAAGTCCCTCTTCCAAACAACCCATAAACATTCAAAAACGGGAGTATCCACAAGTCGGGGCGAATCAATACGGAACTTGCCGTGCTGTAATTATTACTAAATTCGATAAAATCAACTCCTGTAAGAGGAATGTCCAAGTTATCTGTTTTCAGACCCAACCGCATATTATCGATAATAAGTCCTTGTTTCATATAGATGTAATTTACCATTACACCGGTTGGATAAGGAAGGTCAAAACCATTGCTATAGGCTTTTTGCCCCCATATAGGAAAAACATTGTCATATTTTACCTGCTTAAGGCTATCAGTATATGCCTCATGTGTTTTCTTAATCTTTGTGGTGGCATATTGTGCGTTTGCTTGCTGCATGAAAAATACAGCTATAATTAATATCAAGTATATTCTTTTCATCTTGATTCGTGTTGATTATTTAGATTCCGTTTTTTCTTTGCTTTTAGCAACCCCTATTGGAATGTTTAACTTTACAAAAAACGAACTGTTGTTAGTCCCTGACACACCATGATAAACATTGGCCAGACCATAATAATATTTCACACCAAGGGTCATACCGGATTCAGCCATTAACTTATATCCTGTTCCAATAGTCAGGCCTGCATCAAACCAGTTAATTTTATCTCTATTAAAGTCTTTTATTTTTGTTTTCCTGTCGTCAATTTCAGAATTAAACTCAACCCATGCTTTGTGCATCAAACTAAACTGAGGCCCAGCTTCTAAGTAAATTCTATTTTTGAAATTATATTTAATCAACACTGGCGCAACAAAATAGTTAATCTTTTGGCTGTAAGTACCTTCTTCTGCTTTAGGCGTTATTTCGAGAAATACCAGATCATTGGCTGTTAGTTTATCATCTCCCATTTTTGCTTTTACTAAAAGTCCCGTATATAAATTCCATTGGTTTTTCAATCTAATATCAAAATAGAAACCAAGATTAAAAGATGACAACTGTGTATTAGCTTCCAGATGTGAAATACCAGACCAGTTAAAACCGCCTTCAAGACCAAACTCCAATCCGTCAGAATTCAATTTATCACCTAATAGCAGCGATATTAAAACTTGAGACTGTGCAGTACTCCCTATGAACAATAGGGCTACCGCTATTAAAATACTTTTTATTTTACGCATCTTTTTCTATATAAAATTAAACAAACATCATTTTATTTTTGATCAAAACTTTTCGTTATTGCTTTTACGTATTGCACTGCTGTGTTTGACGCGCTCCCAGGATCTTCAATTTTTGAGGTCACTACGGCCACTAATTGTTTTTCATTAGATTCATCCAAATTATAAATTACCGTTTCTAAAACGTAGTTTTGAGTGGTGGTGGTAGTATAGGTTTCAGGCATAAGGGTTCCATACCTGGAATAAGACATTGGATTGCGATAATAACCACCAAATCCTCTATAATAGCGAGGGTAATTGCCATAGTAATTGCCACCTCCTTCTACGGTGGTTTGAGTCAAATTTTCCACTTCCTTCAACACAGTTAAAACAACAGCATTAAAACCATCATTCTTTAGTGTGGCAATAATTTCATTTACACGCTCTTCGGTCACTTCTTGATCCGGATCTATCTTTGGGAATTTTGTGAAACTTGCCGTAGCTTTCATACCTCTTTCGGATAGCTGTTTCACCATTTCGTTCTCAAAAGCAATGCGTGTTTGCGTATTAGCTGTTCGTGCAATTACAATAAAGTTATTGTCCTTTATGGCGTTTGAATCATCTGATTTCCAAGAGTTTAATACTGTTACACTCGAACATCCGCTCAAAAACAAAATAAGAGTTAGACTTAAAAATTGATAGCTTGATTTTTTCATGGGCAATAATTATTTTAAAATGAATAACCAAATGAAATGGCATATCTTAAGCTCAATAAATTGAAGTTGGATCTTCTATGAGCAGCACTAAACCTAAAATTTCCATCCAATAAATCGAATATGGGATACTTATTTAGCACCTCATTAAGGTCTTCATAAAATTCGTCTGGTAAATCTTTTTTATTTTCAATTGAAAAATTATAAAATCCGGCACCAGGACCTGCAATTAAAAAATCCATCGAAAACTTTTTAGCTATAGGTAATTTATAGCCAACCATTAATCCTAGCGAGGTAACTTGGATAGAGGCATCAAATTCCAGCTCAAATTGCTCCTGAGCATTCGTGATATATTTTCCGCCGAGATCAGCGTGAAAATTAGAATATTTAAGATATGCACCCAAATAAAATCCCTTCAGCTCAGCATAGTCGCCATTTCTTAAATAGTAACGTAGCTCTGGAATTATCTTAAATCCTGAATAGAAAAGGCCATCCGTTTTTATTTTATCGGTATCCAGACCAGAACGACTAACAAATCCGTATTTTCCTTTATAACCCAAACCCAAATTAACTGAGAAATGATTTCCCAACGCACGTTCGTATTTAAGCTGGAATGATCCATCAAGTAAATCAGTTATTACCAGATCTATCTCGTTTTTGGCAATGGCTTTTTCATCCAGATTCTGACCATGAATATCGACCATTGTAAGTAAAAAAATTACGGCAATGATTAGCGTTTTCATAAGGATATAGTTTAAAACGGTCTGACTGAAATAAACTGTTTGGCAATGCTATCCAACTAACAAATGTTGGGTTAGTTCTTTCCTGACAGTGCCTTAACTAAATACTAATCTTTTTGAGCTGCTGGTGTGAAAGAATATTGTGGCAAATACCAGCCTTCGATAGTTTCAGCTTTCCTAACTAATTCCATCATAGCGAGCCACAAAATACTACCCTCATCTTCCAATAGATCAATGCTTTCTTGGAGTTCTACCTGATAATCCAATGGACTTTTTGACCAAGTGGTGAACAGTATAACAGGTTGATCGAGTCCAATCACCCCTTTAAATACCCTAAATCCACTTTTTACTCCTTTGTTTTTGTAAAGATTTTTCCATGCCAGAAGAATTTGTTCTGCTTCCTTTTCTGTACCAGGCTCAAAATGTAGATAATTCCATCTCCGGTAAGGAGCTTCTTCCAGCCATACTTTTCCATCAGGTACATAAGACAATTCAGGCTCATACTTTACCACATAATATTTGAAGCTCTCAATGGTTTCATTCAAATCTCCCCATATTAGGTCAAACTCGGCAGATTTATTCTCGCCTTTGATAAATGCCCTCAGGCCTCCGTTTATATCGTCCATGCTGTTGAGCGGTGTTACGTGCGAATAGCGATAGTTGTCCTGCAACTGTGTCATATAATTCACGTGTTTCACCTTATTCTCAGTTAGAAACAACTTCATATCGGCAAGCGAACCCTCATAATAAGCTGCCATAGAAGGCTTCACAGCATCTTCTCTTACCAGCAAATAATTCCAATCTTTATCAGAAATTTGAGCAAATATGGCTTTAACCCCAAGAATAAAGAGAATAACTAGGATTGAATAGGATTTTTTCATTAGTACGGTTTTATTGGATTATTTTACGGTGTAATTTTTTCCTTCGAGACAAACTGAAAAGGCTTTTTTAAAGCCTTCTTCCAGGCTTTTATTCGATTGTGCGGCTTGATTCTTCTCCTGATTTTGTTCAGAAGCATGGACTATATTTCCTCTTCTGCGCCCCAACACTGCTCCGCTTATTGCACCAATAGCTGCTCCTTTGCCGGTATCGCCCGAAATAGCGCCAATGGCTGCTCCCACTGCTGCACCACCTGCAGCACCCGCTACGGCAGCACCATCAGGACCTGCTGGCACCTCTTTGGCCTGAACCACAGTTGGATTAATTGGATCGTAACCTGATTGTTTAACTGCCCAGGTGTAACAATCAGACTCATCCTTTGCTTGTTGTTCAGGTGTTTGATCATTCGCAGGAAAAATATAAACTCCAACTTTTTTAGCAACTGCCTCACCAGCACTTTGTGCAAATGAATTGAAGCCTATGAATAGGAAAAGCGTGACTAGACTTAGGTTAAAAAATTGTTTTTTCATCGTATTCAGATTTTGTTTGATTGTGTCCGGTAAAATAGACCAGCACTTTGTTATTAGTTGCTCTATTTTACAGGATCGGAATGTGTTTTTTTAATTACCGAACTCACCTATATAAGGGATCTCTTCAAAAATGGCGGATCTGATTTCAGAGAGGAAGAAACCTTCCAGTTGGAAGAACTGCGCCGCTACTTTGGAGCCAGAAGCCTTTTTGATTTTCTTATAGTATTGATCCATTAATTTATCATTCGCTTTGCGCAGAGAAATCATTTTTTTAATGGTTTCATCGTAATTCTCATCATTTAGACTGTTGTAATTTTCTACATAAGTCATCAATGATGAAATGCGATCTTTACCCAATTCCTTGCGTTTGGTTTCATACTCATCGTACAATGCCCAAAAAGGATTGCTACTATCAACACCAATAAATTCAGCTACAATGGCTTTTTTCTCCATGCCAAATATTGACTGGAATAAATCAGTCTCTTCCTTATTGGTTTGTGCATTTATGTTTTGGCCAAACAGCACTGCGATAAACAGCACACTTAAAAAACTTAAAATTTTACTTTTCATGATTTTAGGATTTAATTTGTTAATAATAATTACGTTAAGGATATTTCTATTTAGACTTATTTTTTTCAAAAAACTTGTTGATACAACTAATTCAATTTGTAATGTATTGATTTTAAAGTGTCAATTATCTACCATTTATTTTTATTAAAATTGTTAATTAATGAGCTAAAAAGTCAACTATTTTGCTCCTGCAGGAAACAGTAGCGTAAACTGCGCCCTAAAACCCCAATCGGAATTATTACCGTTTCCGTAAGGAATACGCGGACCAAAAGCAATTTGCGCTCTTTGTTTTCCTATCGCAATTACCTTTGAACCACCAATATTTATGGTACCTGTGGTAGCTTTCGCATCCCAGTTCTGGCTCAATTCAGTATTTAAGCTTACCGCATAACCACCCGGAAAGTTTTTGGCTAAAAAAGGCTGAAAAAAACTGTTGTTGATATCTGCCCTTGTAGCGCTACCTGCTACAGACCATACGTGATTGAACAAAAGTCCGACAGTGATTTTTCCAACTTGCATTAGCCCAATCGCAGTTGGTCCAACGCCAAACTTCTCAGCCCCCAATAATTTATCGGTAGCCGTTGGCACTACAAAAACTGGTCCTACTCCCCAAATCAATCCTTTGGAAGTTGGCGCTTTGGGCGAAAAGAAAGCACTCATGGTAACATCACCAAGCCCAAACTGATTGCCACTCGAACCATAAATATCTGTTTGAGACACTACGGGTAAAATGATTCTGGTTATCAAATTCCAGTCCTCGCTTATACTCAATGGAATCACTGGTTGAATATTCACGAGTATCCGAGAGCCGCTGTTAGGGTCGTAACCAAAATCAAAGTTTCCTTGAATTGGAACGCTAATAAGGCTAGCAATTGGGTTTTGAAGCTGCTTTGCCAAGGCGTCAGCAGCAGCTGCGTCAGTTTTTGGTTTCTCTTGTGCAAAGGCTGCAGCAACCATAAATAAGGCAGCGTATAGAAGTGTGATTTTTTTCATAAGCATTTAATCGGTTTATGTATAACTATTTGTAATTAGCTTGCGCGCACTATGTTTAAATTCATCTGATTTACATTTTAAAATTCAATGATTGAACCTGATCCAATAAGTCACAAGATAAAAAATGCCAGCTATACATACAAAACTATGATTTTTAAAATAGTGAATATCAAGTGTTTAAATTGTCTCAATCATTCTGTTTTCGTGTCTTAGTGGCGAAATGCTACTTTTGCAGGCTCAACCAATTCAATTGTACTGGGCCACCAAGTATTTTATTTTACAAGATTTATCGCTGGTTTTTCCCAGGTGCCATCATAAGCTTCTGATTTTGGCCAATACAGTCTCAATACCGTCCAAAATGGACCTTTTGGAGCTGGCAACCAGTTTGATTCTTTGTCGTTTCCAGGAGATTCATTTTGAATGTAAAGTGTTATCCCTCCATCTGCGTCTTTCTTCAATTCAGGGAGCATTGGTGAGTTTATCAAATAGCGATTGATTGGATTTTCGACCATTAAGCTTTGAGGTAAATTATACATGGTCAAAGACCAAAAGGCATTTACCGGAGGCAATTCACCGGCTTTAAATTTTAAGGTGTATTTATTGGTAGATGCATCCAATGGATTTCCCTCCGAATCATTTCTGTATAGTGGATAAATAGCTTCTTCTTTAGAATTGCCATAAAGCCCCAATACATCGCCTGCCATTCTGTATAAATAATTCCCATTTATATATTCTCTGGTTCCAAATACGTCTTCTGATGCAACTTCACCAACTGCAACTTTTTTCATTAAATTCGCATAAGTTACCTCCCATGCTTCTTTAATTCCAGCTTGAAATGCATTTTTAATTTCAGGGGAAAGTGTTGCAAAATCAATGGTTTTTCCTGGGCCCACACCAATTTTGGCAAAACGTGCCAGTAAGGCTTTTTCAGATGGCACTGTTGGGCAAAAATTCATCACGAAATTCAACTCATTAAAAAACTCCAAGGAAGATTTTTGCGCTTCTGGCGTTAAAGGTTTCATCCATTCAACAGAAGGAGAAGTGGCTACAGGAGTTTTTCCCAAATATTCAGATAAGGTTTGTACTTTGTAATTGGCTTGTATTTCCTTGACCTTATCAATATCTTCAGGATTGAAAAGCTGCGTTCTATAAACGATGACGCCAATTTCAGTTTCAGATTTTATAACCTTATCTATCCCTTCAACTGATTCCTCTTTCCAATTTGGGCCAACCAACATATATGTTCCGGCTTTGTTACCCGCTGATCTTGATCCCAAATAAGCGAAATTGTAAGTATAACTATCTATAAATTGAACGCTGTAATAACGGCCTTCTTCAATTTCTGGCAAGCTTAGCACAAGTGGCTCATTTCTTAAATCATAACCTATCCATGAATAAGGCGTGTCTGAGTTAGCTGTTTGCACCGCTTTATCAGCTGCGGTATAAACCTGCGCGATATTTTTAATCTGATTCCAGGGTGCCTTAAATTCTTTGTTTGAATTATCTACATAATAATCATATTCAACACGGTAATTATCTACCATCGGATACCCGTAAATATAAGTATCATGGGCAATTGCTTTTATTGAATCAAGAGGTAATGCATCTATGGATTCATTTATAGTTTTTGCGGACTGATTATTACAAGCAGCCATTGCGATCACTAATATCCCGACGGATAGCATTTTTAAAAGTGTTTTAGATTTCATGATTAAAGTGTTTTTATTGTTGAATTGATTTTTGATTTTTGGATTATGCTAAGCTTTTATTTAACTTCTATAATTTCACTTGGTCTCCAAGTTTTCTCTAGCCAAGGATCTAATGGACCGTACATTCTTAAGAGCGTAAACCAGCTTTTGCCGGGAATGGTTTGCAACCAGTTATTTTCAAACCCTTCAGGGGCTTTTGGAGCAAAATACACATCGATGGATCCGTCTGCATTGGTTTTAAATCCTTTGGTTTGGCTGCCAACGGAAGGAAGCACTTGATCTGTTTGTAGTTGCGATCTTGTTTGGGTGTCGTAAATAGTGAATGCCCAGAAATTATTCACCGGTACATTTGGCGGCAAGTGCACTTTATAGGTTTTGGAGCCATCCATTGCTTTTTTATTGGCATCTACATAGGCAATTGCGTAATCTGATCCTTTCCCAGGGATAGATACCGCCATAGCAGGTGTAACGATAGTATAACCATAATAGTAGAATGCTCTGGCGTCAGTATTCATCGTTTGTTTGTCTTTACCATTAAAGAAAACATTCTTGTCTTTAAAAGCCATCAGCCAAGCACTTTCGGTGTCTGGATAAATTTGAATGCCTTCCATAGTGCCTCCACTTCCACTTACTCTTGGATACCACATGGTGGAACGTATGGTTGCATTCCCAATGGCAACGGCATCGGTAAGAATTTTTTTCATTCTATCATCTGGTGCAAATGGTTTTCCTTTTTCAATACCAATAGAAGCAAATAAGCCCCTTGTTTCTGGATCCAACATTTCTAAAGGTTCTTCCTGAATGGTTTTATTGATTTCTTCGTAGAACGTAAAATCATTGTGATGCACAGTGTTGAATGCTTTATCCGTAGCATTAACAAAATTCATTTCAGGAATGTTATTCGCCATAGACAGCGGATATACTTTTACTTTAGCTTTTGCCAAATTGGTAGCATTCTCTAAACCATCTGCAATAGACAAGCGCATAAAGCCCCAGGTTTTAAAAGTTGGAGATTTTACAACGAAGTAACCCGAGGGTATATCGCCTTCGTAACCCGGAGGTACTACAAGAAATTTACCACCTTTCCCTTTGTCGGGTCCAAAAACACCGATGTCAGTGATGTATTCAAACCAAGCTGAGTTAAAACCACCGAGCAATCCGGGAGGTGCTTCAACTACCATGGGACCATTCTCTTTTAAATCTAACACAGGTGCCAGATACAATGTGGAAGTATTTCCGGTAAGAAATATACCCTTAGAGTTCAATAATTCAATAATCATAATATCATTGAATTTTACATTCGCTCCAATAGCTTTTGGCCCTTCTATCAATTCTCTAATAGATGCACCTTGAATACCTTTTAAAAAGGCTTCAATACCTCGTGAACGGTCTAAATTGTCATAAACCAATTGCACGGTTTCTTGTGTTGGCGTGCCATCGAAAAAGTTTAATGTTCCGATAGAAGTTTCTACCTCATCTGGGGTCATTATACCTTTTGGGATATCCGTGGTTTGAGAAAACGTTGGGATAGCAGCAGAAGTTGCAGTTTTTTCGTCCGTCTTTGATGCTCCTTCTTTTTTTGCATCCTGACAACTAAAAAGTGTTGAGAGAACGATTGCTGCGATTAATAATTTGTAACTCATAGTTTTTTATTTTATTGATTCTGCATTAATTATGAATGAGAAAAGCTGTTTTTATACCTTTAATTTTTACAGAACGATTAAATTGGTTGAGACCTATAAAATGGCATTACAGCTCGTTCGCCGGCTAAGCTTTACCAGAAAAACTGGAAGGCTTCGTCGATAATTGTTAAAAATATGGCTGTCGTTTTCATTGGACTGGCTAATTCGACTGTAAAATTATACCGCAAAAATAGATGCATACATTGCGTCATGTAAGTGTTACACGGTTACTTAACGGTTAAATGGCACTCTAAAACCATTGTGAGGGAGCTTGTTATATCAAAAAATCAGAACGAGTTTTTGATAATTATATCTATCTTTGACTTAGAATTAAAATTAGATATCGAGTGTTAAACCATTGAGCATTAGTCTTATTTAATTTCATTCTCATACTTCTGTCTTCCTATAAGTGAGACGATTCGTGAAGAATTCAAAATAGAGAAGCATGAGTTTAATTTGGGGTAAGTCTTTATTCTTAGTTTAAAACATTGAATATCAGTTGATTTACATAGCTAACACCGATGACGCCCAACTTGCCGGAAAAACACTTATTACCTGATTACTCCAAAAAAGAGATTCTGGATGAATTGGATCGCATCCTGACCAGTGATCTATTTTCTCGTTCATCCGTGCTAACGAATTTTTTAAAGTATATCGTAGAAGAAACCCTGAAAGGCAATAATGAGGAACTAAAGGAATATAACATTGCCGTGAATGCATTGGGTAAATCTGATGATTTTAATCCACAAATAGACGCTATTGTTAGAATTCATGCTGGCAGACTCAGAAGGTTATTAAACGAATACTATATGGGTCCCGGAATCAAAGACCCCATAAATATCGGGGTAGTTAAAGGCACTTATGTACCGGTTTTTCGACCGCATCTAATCAATAAGTCAAAGACGGAGACAGAAAACGAGACAAAGACAGAAACAAACGTCAATACCAATCAAGTTGTATTTTCGCGTTCAAAACTCACCCTTGCTGTTCTACCGTTTCGCAACTTATGCCAAGATGGTGAATATCAATTTTTTGTAGATGGATTTGGAGAAGAGCTTACCCGAATCTTTAGCACTTTTGAGGATATTGCAATAGTTGCACATCACTCTACGCTTAGGTATGCCAATACTTTTGAAGATATTCGTGTTATTGGCTCTGATTTGGGGGTTCATTACCTTCTAAATGGCTCTGTAAAACGCTCAGATAAACAGATTAGAGTGAGCGTAGGATTGCTTGAAACCATGAATGGCACACAGATTTGGTCGAAAACTTATACGCACGATCTGGATAAAGATGAATTTATAGCTATACAAGACCAAATAGATGAGGATATCTTCTCGGTATTAAGTGGCCAATATGGATTTATCCTGCACAATACAATGAGTGTAATACAACATGAGATGGATACCAATTTACAAACATTTGATGCCATATTATGGAACTATTATGCTCAGAAAACGCATTCAATAAAGGATTGTCAGAAAAGCAGAAAGGCACTTGAAAAGGCGCTGCAAAATGATCCAAATAATGTAATGTGTTTAGTCGTATTGGGAGACACCTATCTTTTCACCCACTCGCTTGGATATCCTAATATAAAAGACCCTATTAACGAAGCAGTTAAACTTATAAAAAAAGCAATAAGGCTAGCACCTCTTTCACAATACGCTTACTTAATTTACGGTTGGGCAAACATTTATTTGGGCAATAAAGAAGAAGCTATAAACGCACTTGATTACAGTATAGAACTGGGTCCCCCTTCCGCCTCTTTTAATGGCCAACTCGGTTTTGCACTGGCGTGCGTAGGTGATTATAAACGTGCTAAAGCATTGCTGCACGAATCGTTAGCTCTAAACCCCTATTGCCCCTGGTGGTATTATATGGGATTTTTCTTTGTTTACTATCAAAACCACAAATACAAAGAAGCCTTGATGTATGCTCAAAAAATTCATGTTTCAGAAGATGTATTCGTGGAACCTCTGTTTAAGGCTGCTGCTATGGGACAATTGGGATTGATTGAAGAAGCTAAAACCCATGTAGAAATCTTAACTAAAAAATTTGCAGATATTCTACCTAACCTAAACACATTTCTGCTCGATAAAACACTTATCGATGAAATTATTGAAGGGGCAAAAAAAGCGGGACTTACTATCGACTAGACCTTTTGCCTATCAGACAATTTGGTATAGACAAGCCTAGAATCCTTTTTCTAAAAAGTCATATAAGCCTTGCTGCAAGGGCTATTTCCAAATAAATCCTTTTCCTTTTTAACCGTTAACTAACCGTGTAACACTTACAGCTCAAGGATGTATACTATTTATTTGCCTCATTAATAAAAATATGGTCTTTTTGCAACTTTTGAATAATGGCCGAACTTTCTGGCTGCTTCCCTTGCTCCCTATAGATTAATGCCAGCAAATACCGATAATCACCATTTTGTGGAATGATTTTTAAAGCTGCTTTTATGGCTTTTTCAGCTTTGTTCCATTCCTTATTTTGGTAATAATAGGTAGCTAAATTATAGCTGGCGCGCGTATCTGTTGGATCTATGGCAATTGCCTTGTTTAAATCGGCTACTGCCAAGGCGTCTTTGTTCATTTCAAAATTAAGTAAGGCTCTCAAAAAATATCCTCTACCATAGTTTGGGTCTTTTTGTAAGAGTATGTTCAGTGTTTTAACTGCTGCTTCAGTTTCGCCGTTCATGCCATAAGCGGTTGCAAGATTTGCATAGACCGGCAATAGCAAACTATCTTTTCTCAAAGCGATTTGATACTGCTTTATGGCGCTCTGTACATCATTTTTTTGAAAAAAATAATCGCCTAACTGCATTCTTCCGATAGAAAAATCCGTATTGGTATAAAGCATAGTTTTCAATTCATCTTCTGCCTTTTTCAACGCACTTTGATCAAGATTTTGAAGTTGATCGCTCGGCAAACCATTCAATAATTCCGCTGTAGCTATCCGAACCAAGCGTGAAGGATCGTTAATATATTCCGCTGCAATTGAAATTCGATCCGCCGGATTCAATTCTCTAAATTTCATCAAGGAAAAATACCTTACCAAAGGAGAAGCATCTTTTAAGAAATATAGAATTGAGGTGTATTGTTCTACCGATGTAATGTCCAGGTTGTCAATTACCGTAGCACGTGCAATGGCAGGATATTTTAAATCTGTAATAAAAGCATCCAGCTTTTTTCGGTTCTCAACTGTCATCCCACGTTTGGCACTCAACAACAAGCCATCAGAAAAATGATCTGCTCGTTTATCACCATACCATTCTTTAACCTGATTTGCTGCCCAGGCGTTGCTTTTGTCCGTATGACACTCCGTGCAGGCATTTGGCGTTCCATAAACCAAACTTTGGTCTGGTCTCGGAACTCGAAAACTATGGTCTCTTCTAAAGTCATTGCCCATATATTTTTTGCCCGTCATATGGCAGCTCACACATAGTGAGCTTTCAGATCCCATGGGGTGAAAATGATGCGAAGGCTCATCATATTTCGGCACGTGACATTGCATGCAAACATCGTTTCCTTGTTTTTTAAGTTTTAAGGTATGTACATTATGACAATCTGCACATTTTACATTAGTGTGATACATCTTACTTTGCACAAAAGAACCATAAACATAATCTTCATTGTCTATCTGGCCATCGCCGTGATAGTTTGTGGTATCTAAAAGCTGCAATAAATATTGATCGTCAAAATTTTCACCCGGACGCAGGTTTTCAGTTAGTTTTGCACGTCTGGAATGACACGGGGCACACATATTTAGCTGGTCAAATTGCGTTTTTCCTATTAGGATGTAAGGGTTAGCTACGTTCGTGGTATCCGTATTATTCGCCCAAAAGACATGTTTTTCAGCAGGCCCGTGGCAGCTTTCACAACTAACATTAATGGAGCTATAGGTAGTTTTATAGGAATCGTCTTCAGCAGAATAATTTTTTTTTAAATTGGTGGAATGACATTCGGCACACATGGTGTTCCAGTTTTGCGCGCTCTCCGTCCAATGCAACCAATCGTGCGGATTTATCTTTTCTCCGGCATATTGATGGTACCATTGTTTTTCATCTACATCCCAGGTAACACGAAGTACTTGCTTTCTTCCTTTGTCAAAATCTATCAAATACTGTTGCAGCGGATATACCCCAAACGTATAGCCAATGTCATATTCCTTCTCAGAGCCATCAATTTCTTTCACCTGAACTTTAAAGATGCTTTCCTTCTTTGTGAAAAAGTAGGAAACCCCATCCAAGGTTGTCTTCACATCATTAAAATCTCCAAGAACAGTAGAGTCGTGGGCAACCTGCATCGCGAGATCATGGTCAGATTCTTTCCAAGAGTCATAAGCCGTTTTGTGGCATTGGATGCACTGTGCATCACCTACATAACCATCTTCATAAACCGATTTAAAAGCTGCCATAGTTTTATAGGAATCTTTGTCCGCATTGTTTTTACAGGCTGAAAAGATTACTACAATAAAAAGAAGATAGAATTTGGTTCTCATAAAAAGTAAAAAATAAACTTTTGGACGACTAAGATAAAATTTAATTATCCCTCTGTGTTTAAAATGAATTAATATATCTAAAATGAATCGCTTAAAAAAAAGCGACCACCTCGGATTATTGAGGTGGTCACATATATTAAATAAAATCCTTACTATTTCTTAGGATACCACACTTTTGAAGTTCCTATCGTTCCATTATACGCAAAGGGTGCTTCATCATAATAATCTATCGATACGGGCGAGCCCAAATCAATTCCAAAGTCGAGGCAATCATTTGCGGTAAAAGCAAATGCGGCAGTAATTGGAACTTGACCTTTAGCTACCTCTTTTCCATTAACATTCAGTGACACGTTGAGCGCCGATCCACGCTTAGGAGAAGCCAATCTTGAAACGACTTCTATAGTAACTTTACCAGTTGGTAATTTGGTTTTAGACTTGATATGAGTACGATCAATTTCAAATAAATTATACTCATAACTTAAATATCCGTCTACTACATAAAGCGATAAGCCGCCTGAAAACCCACCAAGCGCATATAATACGCCGTTTGCATTTTCTGGTACTGTTATTTCCATCGTGACATTATTATCAAACTTACCCAATTTTGGTGCAGTAAATTCAGGCATTCTCTCTATTCTACCTTCAAAAGTCCAATCTGTATAAGGAGTAGCGGGCGCATCTTCAGGGTGGTAGATAATTGACCACAACCCTCCACCAATTGGAAGATTTTTGTTTTTGGCAGATTCTACCAAGAACATATTCTTCATTTCTGCCAGCTTCTCTGGATTCTTTTTGGCTAAGTCGTTTGCCTGGCTCCAGTCTTCGTCAATATTATAAAGCTCCCAGGTGTCTTCTTCCGGATTCCAGGTAGCTGCACCAGCAGGAAGCCCAGGAACCCAAGGATTACGAAGGCCGAAAGCCGAAGCAAACCAACCATCATAATACAGACCGCGGCTTCCCATAATATCAAAAAATTGAATTTTTCGCGTCCCTTCAGCTTTGGGATCATCGAAAGTGTAATCCATGCTAACCCCATTGATTGGATCTTGGGTAAAACCATTCACCGTTAATGGTTCTTGAATATTTACTGCGTCATAAATGGTTGGTGCAATGTCGATTACATGGTGAAACTGTGATCTGGGAGTTTTATCATGCTTAATCTTTTTAGGCCAGGAAACAGCCATAGGTTGACGTGTGCCACCGAAGTGTGCAGCAACCAATTTAGTTGACCTGTAGGGTGTGGAACCCGCCCAAGCCCAACCGGCATGGTACATATTGTCTGTTTTTGGTGAGCCTAAAACGTCCATTCCGCCTAGACCTTCTAAAGCATCAAGGTGTTGTTGAATAGTTGTAGGAATGCTATTTTGAGCCAGCAACTCACTTATAGTTCCGTTTTGCCCCTCGGCCGAGGAACCATTATCACCCCATATATAAAAAACAAGGGTGTTGTCCATTTTGCCTTGAGCTTCTATTTCATCAAGAAGTAAGCCTACATTATAATCCGTATGTTCAGAAAATCCGGCCATAACTTCCATTAATCTTCTCTGGAATGGTTTTTCAGATTCAGGAATATCGGCCCATGCCGCCATGGTTTCGTTGCGTTCGGTTAACTCTGCATCTTGTGGAATCCATCCCAAATCCTTTTGATTTTTAAAGGCTCTCTCGCGATACGCATCCCAACCATCATCAAATTTACCTTTGTATTTATCTGCCCACTCTTTAGCAACGTGATGCGGTCCATGAACGGCACCAGGAGCCCAATACATTAAAAATGGTTTATCCGGAGAAAAAGCTTGTTGTTCTCTTAACCACTTTATGGCATCATCCGTGATATCCTCTGTAAGGTGATAGTAGTCGTGACCACGGGTCGTATGTGGATGTCGAACTGGAGTAGTATTACGCACCATATTTGGCTCATACTGAGAAGCTTCACCAGCCAGGAAACCATAAAAATATTCAAACCCATAGCCTGTTGGCCAATAGTCAAAAGGCCCTTTTGATGTAGTTTGCTCGGCAGGCGTATTGTGCCATTTTCCAAAAGCACTGGTGTTATATCCATAAGCTTTTAGCACTTCGGCAATGGTCGCAGAAGTTTTTGGGATTGTACCACTAAATCCGTCCCAATCGTTTGCGATTTCGGCAATCTGACCGTTTCCTACAACCGTATGATTTCTTCCTGTAAGTATCGAAGCACGTGTTGGTGAACACATAGCTGTTGAGTGAAATCGATTATACGAAATTCCTTGGTCAGCAACCCGACTTAAGTTAGGTGTATTGATTTCACCACCATAAGTTGATGGAGTGGCCGCACCCACATCATCAATAAGGATGATTAGAATGTTGGGTGCATCTTTCGCAAGACGCTGTGGATCCACTCTTTTATTATAAGTGGAAGTTTGCATGGTAAGCCCGGCTTCGCTCGCCGATGGCGTAGGCGGAAAAGGCAATACGTCCTGAGCCTGCACATTAAATGCAAACCCAAAAAAGAAGGCCGTTAACGTAAAAAATAGTGCGTTAAATTTTGTTTTCATCATCTGTAAATTTTAAATTTAAAAATATTTGATACAAAATTAGTGGCATTATAAGAGATATATAAGTGTATTACCGTTACTTAACCGTTAAACGCAGCTGATATCGATAAAAAAAAGGCTAATATTACCTCAAAAGGTACTTGAATTTCAATAATTTAAATTAAGTTTGATAATTATTTTCATTGAACGTTGTATTAACTTTATCATAATCAAAAACATTACTCTAACTCCAATGCAAAGTAACTTACCAGAAAAAAACTTATTATCCGATTTTACAAGAAAAGAGATTTTGGATGAATTGGATCGCATCTTGGCCAGCCAACTATTTTCTCGCTCTTCTGTGCTATCAAATTTTCTGAAGTACATTGTAGAAGAAACCCTGGAAGGAAACACCGAAGGGCTTAAGGAATATACCATTGCCGTGGGTGCATTGGGAAAATCTGTTGATTTTAATCCGCAGATAGACGCTATTGTAAGAATCCATGCTGGCCGACTCAGAAGGTTATTAAACGCGTATTATATGAATCCCGAAATCATAAACACAATAAAGATTGGACTGGTTAAAGGTTCTTATGTACCGGTGTTTCAACCGCATTTAATCAATCTATCAAAATCAGAATCAAAGGCAGAGACAAAGATCGATAACAATTCAGTCGCTTATACACGTTCAAAACTCACGCTTGCAGTACTTCCATTTCGCAACTTATATCAGGACGGGGAATATCAGTTTTTTGTAGATGGGTTTGGAGAGGAGCTAACCCGAATCTTAAGCAATTTTGAGGATATTGCTGTAATTGCTCATCATTCTACGCGAAAATACGCTGCTGAGCCTGAAGATATTAGAATTATAGGTTCCGATTTAGGAGTCCATTACATTATAACCGGTTCTGTTAAACGTTCATCTGATAACATCAGGGTGAATGTAGGATTGGTAAAAACCATGAATGGGATGCAAGTTTGGTCCCAAACATACAATTACCCGCTAAATATTGAAAATCTGATAAATATTCAGGATCAGATCGTTGAAAATATTTGTTCGGTATTGGGAGGATACTATGGAATTATTATCCAAGATAACTCTAAGTCCAATCGTCCAATCGCTTCTAATATAGACTCCTTTGATGCTGCCTTTTGGAATTACTATTTCCACATGAACTACTCGAAAGAGGCTTATTTGAAAACCCGGCAGGCCCTGGAAAATGCCATACGCCATGACCCAAATTATGCAACTGGCTTGGCTATGTTGGCAGAGTTATATGTTCTTGCTCACTCGCTCGGCTACCCAACGGTAAAAGACCCTGTAAAAACAGCTCTTGAACTCACCAAAAGAGCATTAAAGAGTGATCCGCAGTGCCAGCATGCAAATCAGGAATATGGATGGCTTAATGTTTATTTACAAAACAAGGACGAAGCAGTTAAGGCACTGGAATATGCTTTATGGCTAAACCCTACTTCGGTTTCATTAATGGGTGGTATTGGATTTAATTTGGCCTGCGCCGGGGAATATGAACGTGCTAAGGTATTGCTTACCCAATCTTTAGACCTTAATCCCCACTGCCCCTGGTGGTTTTATTTAGGCTTTTTCCTAGTCTATTACCAAAAACAAAACTACGAAAAGGCACTTGAATACGCTAACAAAATAGAAACCGTAGATGTTTTTCTCGACCCTTTGACAAAAGCAGCTGCTAAAGGCCAACTCGGTTTGCACGATGAGGCACAAGACGATATAAGTTTATTAAATGAAAAGTTTTCAGAGATTATAAGTACTCTTTATGCAAGCTTAGATGCATTTCTGCTCGATAAACCGCTTATCGACGAAATTATTGATGGGGCAAAAAAAGTAGGACTTAGTATCGACTAAACCTTACGCTATTCAGTCAATTAGAAATAGACAAACGTTGAATCCTTTTCTCTAAAGTCATATAACCCTCAATACAAATACCGTATCCAAATAAATCCATTTCCCTTTTAACCGTTAAGTAACCGTGTAACACTTACAGTGTTGGGCAGTCTGATATACATTTGCCTCAATAAATAATACGACTGACGTCTGATGGATAAAAATATAATTTCTATTGTTAGGGTATTTCCAGATTTTGAAGAAAAGATTGATTTTCTGTTCCAATCAGATGAAAACTTCCGGGATCTCTGTTCAGATTACATTTTATGCGCAGCCATGGTGCTGGAAATAAAAAAGGAATCAACCAAAAATAGTGCGGAGATTGCAGAATATGAAGAACTACAACGAAATTTAGAAGAGGAGATTCTGCAAAAAATACTGAAAGACAACGATAAATCCTAAATCGATTCGTAATTGTTGTTCCGTAAAGAAATTAAGAAACTGTCATTCATAATTTCGCACTTGCCGGAAAGTGAAGCGATGAGTGACATTTCAAACAAAGAGATTTAGCTAAAGGCTATTTATGCAATCAAAACGTGTATTATAGACAAATCAAATTGATCTTCAAGGTTTTAACACAACTCATTTCAGAATTGGCTTTCTCAAAATTATAGAAAAATCTCCCTAATATTTTTTAATGTAGTTTTGTTGGATAAATAAGTAGTATCATGAATTTCAGAAAATCAATTTGTTTTATTTTTATTTTATTTGGGTTTCTTTCTTCTCAGAAAATCGAAGCAAAGACAACAACTATTCTTTATAGACCTCAAAACCAAGCTATCTCAGCTCCGCTGACCAAAGAAAAGGTTCGGGATTTCATAGCAACACGCATCGCTGAATATAAACTACAAAAAGGAATGGAGGCACGTGCGAATGAATATGAGAATGTCATCCAGGCATTTTATCAAAAACGCAAAGACTTAATAGAGGGCCGGGGATGGGTTATTGAAGAATATGAAAACGTGAACGAACGCATTTTAATTGCACAAAATGCTATGGAGCAAGAGGCTGATCTCAAGAGTGAAGAAGCGTTTAACATGGAAATCGCTGATATCGAGGCCAACACCTTTTATTCGGCAGAACAAAAATCACAGCTTACCGGGTTTTTACACAACGATCGGAAACGTATTCTGGAAGAGGTTATTGCGCCAAGCAAACCGGATTGGCCGGCTGTAAAAGCTTATCTTGAAGAGCTGGATCAGCTGAATGATTATTTGGCCGGGAACCGTCCGGATGCGCCGGTTTTGGGTACTCGATAATCTCAGTGGCTTGTGCGCAAGCTGGCGCAGATTTGCCTGCGAAAAGTACTTGTGGTAAACTCGTCGAACCGCTTCTGCGGAACTGCACAACGCCTTAAAGATAAATCAAACTGATTTTTAGTATCCTATCTCCATTCACTTCAAAGGCAGCTTTTTGAAAATTGGGCCTGTTCGTCAAGCTAATCGTTTCAAAATTTGAAACACCAACACCTTCTTTAGGTTTTAAAAACAGGCGGTTCATTTTCCCGTCCGCGTTTTCATCATGGATTAGTTTAACAGCATATTGGCCGGACGGCAGGTTTTCAAAACTCACCAATACACCATCTTTAGAATCAATATCAACGATTTGTTTTCGGTAAAACTCGGTCAAGCTTTCATCTTTAAATCCATCGACTGTATTGTAGAGCAGCAGAATCAGCTGGCCGTTGGTATTTTTAAAGTTTACTACCTCAATGGACAAGGTATGATCAGGAACAGGAACTGTTGAAAAGCCGCAAAAAAGCAGCAAAACACTCATTATTAAATTCATAGGACTTGCTAATTAAAATTTATAGGAAATGGCATCCCTATTAGTTTTTCAGATTTGTCTTCAGGCGGTCAAAGGCTTCCCTGATCTTTCGATCAACTTGCTTTTCGGCCACAAAACTCCTGAAACTGCTCAGAATATTTTCTACTAAAGCTTCTGAGGCCTGCCTTATCTTAAAATCTTTCGATTCTTTTCCGCGCTCGATGATTAGCTCCAATGCCTTTTGAGCTGCCAGTTTAACTTGATCCAGGGCAATCCTATTCTCCTCTTGACTGTTTTTTGTCTCGGCATAAAAAATCACCGGCAAATAATACGACTTGGCTTCAAACAAATAATCTAAACCTATAAACATGCGGTTAAATGCCTGTGTAGGCGTTTGATGCTGTTCCTTTTCGTCTTGAATTATTTCTGTGATTTCTTCATGGAGCTGCCTGAGCATAAATAATATTATTGCGTTTTTATCCGGGAAATAAGCCTTTACCTCAGAAAGCTCAATCCGAAGTTCACTTGACAAACGTTCGCAATCCAGCTCACTAATACTGCTATTATCAATTATTTTTCCGGCAGCATCCAGTATCATCTTTTTATTTAGTTTCATACTATTGAATTTTAGTTTACCAATTTGTATTTATTTTAATATCGCTGCGGGTAAAAAATCTCACATAGTCTAAGGTTTTAATGTTCAATTGATAAGGTGTTATTGAAATCGAGCTGTCCGGTTATTTTTCCCTATTAATTTCGTTGTATTTCGTTTTTGGTTTCCTGCCTATCAGCAAACTTGCTCCCCAAAAAACAGCGGCAAGGCTTATCCTGAAAACCATGGCACCAATCGTTTTTTCTTCATAAAGCCCACCAAGGTAAATATGCAAAAACAGCCCAATAAAACCTCCAATCAGAAAGATCAGGTTTACCAACAATACTTTGGGTACCCAAGTTTTCCACACCGCTAAGCCACCTAATGCAATTAGATAAAAAATCACGCTGATAAAGTTCGCTAAAACGATCATTGGCACATAATTGCCCTCTTTTTCCCTTATTCCAAACCAGTCGAAGAAAATGGAAAGGGTTAAAAATAAAGTGACAGATGTGATGATACCCATTATAGTCATGAGGCTGATCCTTAGTATTTTTCTGTTTCTAATCCTCTTATTTCTCATTGTTTTAAAGTTTACGTTTATAAATTTATTTTTAGTGAATTGTATTATTTTTTAAAAAAAGAAACCGGTTCTGATAGAAAATAAGCCGGCTTTTTCTTCAGAAGATCGCTCAAAAAGAAAGGAGAACATCATACTGTTGAATGGCGATCCCCAAATTCCGGCGCCATAGCCATCGTGCCACCTATGCGATTTTTCGTCTTGAAGCCACACCCTGCCCACGTCATTAAAAATTATCAAACCCAGACTGCCGCTTGTAGCGTAAGTTTTTAAGCCAAACAGCCTGAATCTCAACTCTGTATTCTGATAAAATGCCATATCTCCTGAAAAACGCATATCACGGTATCCTCTCAAATTTTGTTTGGCACCCAGTGTGCTAGCATGGTAAAAGGCATAATCGCCCATGGTAACTGATGCACCGCTCCGCACGGCCAACACAGCATCCAAACCCAAGCCTAGATCAACGAAAAAACTCAAGTCGCCCGAAAGCCGGTTCACCAATCCCTCTTCTCCCGTCAGGTTTCCGAACAAGGCGTTTTTGATGCTAAATTGCATGCCACGTGTTGGATAGCGCTCACTGTCCAGGTTTGCCCAGGCCAATCCCAAATTTACACCCAAATAGGTGTTTTGCAATTTTAAGCTATCTGCCGTTGTAGCAGCCCTAATATCAGAAATAATTGTGCCGGCAGCAGGATTCAGACCAAGGCTCTCTATATAAGGCCCTAAACTCAGTTTTAGCTTTGGATTGGGATACCTCACCACCGATGTTGCTGCATAAATCCGCGACAACTGAACCCTATAATAAGCGTGCAAGGGAATCAACGCTTCCGTATTGTTTCCAAAGCCATAAAAATTATGTGTAAATCGGTGATCTCTTGCACCCAAATCCAACTCCAAGTGCGTTCCCTGAAAAACATCTGTAAAAAAACCTTTGTATTTAAAATCAAGCGCGTTGGATAAGGTTAAAAACCGAATATCAAATTTTTGTTTGTTTTTAAAAGGCTCTTTATGAAACCCTTGGCGTTGTATGTGAAGGCCAAAGCCAAAGAAGAAACCATCATCCACGTTTGAGCCTACGACTGGATAAGGGATATATGTGTTGTAATCAAAGGCATCATATTGATAGGCATACTTTTTTTCGTCTTTTACCTTCATGTTTCTGAACTGGTTTTTGCCTTCAAGTATATCTTTACCGGAGCCTGTATAAACCACGGTTTTAGATCGTTTTTGGTCCGTAAAATCCGAGACTATCCTGTTTTTTCCTGTTCCCGGTATTATCCTGACTTTAGGCGTTTTTTCGGGATTTCCGCTAAGCAAAAACAGGTCTTTGCCTTGGTATCCATACAAATTGATGTACTTTGTTTCGGGATATTCAAATACACGCTGGTACAACACAAGGCCTTGCCTTTTAGCTTCGTTTGATCTTACTTCTACTTTCGCTGTTTTGCCGTCAAAATGCACTAAAAATTTTTCGTCATCATTGGTGCCCACCACATCCACTTCCCTGGCCAGAATTTCGTAGTATTTTTCGCCAATTTTATCCAGATTTTCTCTTCTGGCTTTCAACTTTCTTTCAATGGATTCGAGACTGTTCGAATCGGCAAAAGGCCTCAGCTCAGCCATCGCCTCGGCAATCACCTGATCATCTATTTTGGTTTGAACCAGCTGAATCTGTTCCTGCCAGTCTGCCTTGTTTAACTCATTCAAAAACCGCCTGTCTAGGTGCCTGGCCTGAAGGTTTAAACCTCTGATATCTCTCACTTTCTCGTCGAGACCTTGGTTTTTTCGCAATAAAAAATTTAGCGAAGCCAGGAAAGGCAGTAAGCCTTCGTTCACGTAAAAAGCCATGTCTCTATCTCTCGGAATAGGCTGATAGAGCGTAATTGAGTCATGCTTAAAGCTGGCCCATCGCCACTGGTCTTCATGCCGATCCCAGTCGCTAATCAGCATATCGAGCAACCTCGACCTAAGCAAAAGCGGTTGATCCATCTGGCTTTTCTGCTTTTTCAAAAAGCTGCCCAACATTTTATCCGTGCTGATTATTTTTTTTGAGAAACCGAAATTTTCAAACTCAGATCTATCGTTGGCAGGTCTTTCTTCGAAAAGATATAAGCCCTCCGGAATAAATTTTCTATACTTCCCAAGTCGCTCATCATTTGATAGATACACAATTCGAGGATTGGTGTGATAAACGCCGAGTGCCTTTGCCAAAGGCGGTATCGCCAAGGCCGCATAAGGTTGCGAAGCCGACATTTGATCCAAAAGCACATCCTCGGCAAACTCCACTTTGAGTACTTCCGGGATTACACCAGAAGGATCTTTATCCACCGACCTCAGCACATATTGTCGATCATTATCCGTGCTCAGCCGAAGCGATTTAGTCTGAGCTCCACCACCCATTTTTAGAATTTCAAGCGTTTTATCACCGATTTTATAATCAAACACCGGCACGGAAACTGACCTCATCCAGTCGGCACGATAATTTTTGCCCAACATCTTCTCCTTGAATGTCCCGGCCACGAAAGCTGCGTTTCTCGGACTGACTTTCACAAGCGAATCAGCAATAACAACAGCTGTTTCAGAAGTTTTTTGATTGTCATTATGAACTTGCTTCGTGTAAAGCAATTTTCTGAAAAGGATATTCGCACTATCAGCATTTGCTCCTGCTTTGGTGTATGCTTTTGGCGCGATAAAACTCATATAAACCACTCCGTTTGTCATAAACTCTAACTTGCTAAAACCAGGCACAGCCTTTGCAAAATCCATCATGCCTTTTTTAGCCACATATTGCGCACCACCGGCCGATCCGCTAACGATAAGATGCAAGCTGTCTATAAATCCATATTGCAGGTTGTGATCGTGGCCCGAAGCATATACCAGGTTTGGATAATTACGCAACACACTTAATAAATTAGTTTTTAATTCTTTATACTTTGGATGCGCCATATCGCCCACCGCACCAATATATTTGCGGTAACCGGTATAAATAAAGCCGGGCAAAGGGATATACCATCCGGGAAATTTCTCTCTCAAAGGAAATAAGTTAGCAGCCAAAGGAAGACGTCCACCATGAATGCCATCGCTATATAGCGGGTTATGAGCTGCTACAACAAGGTGTTTATTATCGCTGTTGACCAGTATATTTTGCAAGGAATCTAAAAATAGCTCGTAAGAAGTATTCCCGTTTTTCTGGTGTGGAAAAAACCACCAATGCGTGTCGATAATGATCAAAGCTATTTGGTTGCTAAGCTGCAAAAGCACTGGTCCGGGCGTGCCATTTTCAGGCAAAAAGTGTAAGGAATCATCAAACTGTTGCTCAATAAGTTGTTGTTGATTCAGGATTCGGCTCAGGCCATCTTTTTTTTGATTTCCCCAATCGTGATTTCCAGGGATAAAAACAAAGCGTCCTTTATAATCTCTCAACAGATCAAACTGATCTAATAAACTTTGGTGCGCAATTTCCCAGTCTTTCGAGGCCGAATCAGGCAGCCCGGCCGGATGTGCATTATCCCCCAAGAACACTGCCGCACTTTTGGCAGAAGCATTGTCGAGCTGGGTTTTTAGCATGTCTTTCAATTCAGGAAAGTTGCCTAATCTTCGGGCATCTCCGATTAAAAACAGCTCATATTCCAAAACTTCCTCCGGCTTGTTGTTTTGACCGAAAGCCGTTGCTGACCTAAACATCTGTCCGAAGAGCAAGATGGCTGTTAAAACTATTCCTATTTTGATTTTTCTTAAAAGCATAGCTATTTATTGTTTTCATCTTCAGCAAGATGCATCGCAGATACAAAATTAAATCTCAGTAGTTTTGCCCTTCCGCCTCTTGCTTCGTTGGCGATAAATAAATCAGCATTTTCAGAAAAAGCCATGCCTTCGGGCTGCCTGAATAAAGTTGGGTCAAGCTTTTTAATGTATTTAAGCTGATAGCTACTGTCGTAAACAACAAGCAATTTGCCGATGTGGGCCAGGATATAATGATCCTTTGTAATAGGATGTATTGCTATAGCCGATGGCATAAAGTCTGAAACTTCATCATAGAGCCTGAGAAAGCGACCAATTCTGGTAGCAAGTTTCGTGAAGTATTCTTTTTCAATAGCTGCTTTTAACTGCTCAATATCAATTAATAAGGCAGGCTCATCAGTTAATGTTTTGCTGCCAAGATCAAATTCATAAACCGCTCTTTTACCTTTAAATTGATTCTTCTTTTTCAACGAGGGATCACGTTTATTTAACAGTAGCAACTTCCTTTTGGTGGCATCATAAGCCAGTCCTTCCACATCATTTTTAGCGCTGAGCGGTGTTTTAAAGGTGGTAGTTGATATTGAAGGCTTATCGTAATTCGCGACACTATAAATACGGCCATCTGATCTGACAACAAATACGGTATCATTAACCCAAGCAATTCCTTCGTAATCACCTGGTTTTCCAAATTTTACTTTCTCAATGACGCTTCCGCTATCCGGATTTATAAAAAACAAAATGCCCAGCTCATCCTGCACGGCAATCAGTCGGTTGTTAATGTCGTCAAACGCAAGGCCTGATATCTCCTCCAGCTCTGCAGGAAGCTCAAACCCCTTGTCGGGTCTGCTCAGTTTATAAGGAAAATTGTTTATTTCATTTATAGTTAGCGGAGCAGGTTCTGGAGTGCAGGCGTTAAGTAGCAATATGGCCGGGATAAATACCATCAAAAGCATTCCGAATTGTCGGCTAACACCAAAATAATTATAGTCGTTAAACCAGCTCATTTTATACAGGTTTTAAATCTTCTACGATATCGATGGGTTTTAAACCAATCTCTTTATATTTCTGGCGATACTGGCTTTTGCGAAGCATCTGGTTCAGCAACCTGATGGTAGAATGCACATAATTTCCTTTGTTGAGCATAATGGCTTCTAACTTTTGTGCTGAGGCAGCATCAATGATTTCTGCTCTGGTAGGTATATTTTTTTTCGACAGGCTTTCTAAAACCTGCGTAGCCCATATTGCTGGAATATAAGCCGCTTCGCATAGTCTGATGATTTCTTCCTGTGTATGATAAAAGCCTTTCCAACCTGTTTCAACAGCAAGGTCTCCTCTTGCAATCATAAGACCAAGATTGGGATAGCGCATCGCATGAAGCAATATTTCTGGCAGGTTTCTGACGCCTTCGGCAGTTTCAATTTTCAAGACAAGACCCGGGCTGATGCTTAGCGCTTTAAACTGTTCGAGAATCGCTTCAACATCCTGCCACCGGTTCACGAACGACAGGTTGATGATATCAGCAAGATCGCTTACATTTTTCAGGTCGTTTTGATCTTTCTCCGTCAGGCCGTCAGCATGGATATCAATTTCCGGAAAGTTAATCCCCTTATCAGCTGCAAGCTTACTACCTGTATCTTTGGCTCCCTTGATTTTTAGCATCATATAGTCGTTTGTGAGTTCTTCTATTTTTGCTTCAATTTTACCATCATCAAAAAAGACCGTCTGACCTTTTTTAGCAAGCTCAAAAACAGCGGGATAGGTACAGGAAATATGTGCCGGACTTATCATTTCGCCTGCTTCCGAAAAAACAGCATTTTCGCCCAGGATCGGCTCTTTATCCAGTCTGAGCAAATCACCGATTTTAAGTGTCAGGTATTGTTTTAACGGCATTATTTCACCAATCAGGCCATGCGATCTTTTCGCTGTTTTTGCTTTAATCAATGTCAATTTTGACCCACTGGTTACATAAGCCGAGTTATTGCACTGACCAACATATCCAAGCCGGTTTTTCCGCATTATCTCCACTTCAATTAGTTTTTCCCTGGCATCCTCTATCAGCAAGCGATCTCCTTTCTTAAAAAAACTCATAAATAGCTCATCAACAGGCAGATGAACATCGTAATCGTTTTGTGAAGGTGGCTGGTCAGCAGGTGCTAACCATATCTTTGCCGGCTTAAAAATAGTCCCAAGTTTATCTTTCCCGGGTTTGATACGAACAACAGTAGGTCCTGAAACTACTGCGCCAGTTCTGATTTTTGGCCCTGCCAGATCAAATGAAACCAGTGTAGGTTTTGCTGATTTCGCGTTGGCTTTTCGTATATTTTCTACCATTTTACGCCAATCACCAGCTTCGTCATGCGCGCAATTAATTCTTGCAATATCCATCCCTGCCTTAACCAATCGCCTCATATATTTTTCGTCTTCGATGGTGCGTTGAGGCATGGTAACCATGATTCTTGTGCGGCGTCCCCGTGGTTTTTTACCAAATAATGAGCGTGTGTTTTTTCTTAAATTCTTGGCTGCACTGGTCAGTGAAACCGCTTTCGAAGCTTTGCGGTCTGTTGCTTTTTTCGTGTGATTGGCGGCCGAGCACTCAATCAGTTGTTTCAGGTTAAGCAAGCTCCACATAGTATGCGCGTTGAAGCCGGTGATATCGGGGAAGCCAAGTTCGTAGATAAGCTGTTGTGCTTCAGCTAATTTAAACGATCTTAGCGAAAGGTAATGAATCAAGTTTACGGCTCCTGACCTATGATTTGGATGAACGGATTTTATAAGATGTTGCTGTTGCCGCTCCATTTGGACAGCCTTATTTATCATTTCATCAATGCGTTGTTGAAGCAGCATTAATTTTATCTTTTTGGCTTTCATGTCATAGCTTTTTGGTGAAGATTAAAAATTATTTACAGAGATAGAGATGATGATAAAGGCTAAAACAGAAACGATTAGGCCAATCATAAAAACCACGAAAGCAGCCCGCAAGAGACTGTATTTTTTAGCTAAAACTTTTCCCAGGAAGTACTGGTCTTTGATTAGTGCGGTATATAAAAAACTTTCTTTTTTGATCAGTTCATGCAAAGCCCATTCGTAGTCTGCCTGCTCCATCTTGTAAAAATTCCCAAAGAAAAGCAGGTTCACCTTCATCCTTTCGATGTCCTCACGCTTGAACTTTCCGGAAGGCAAATGGGGTCTGGTAGCAAGGATTGCCAGCACTATTGTGGCCAGACTAAAGAACAAAAAGACAAAAGCAGGAAGCAAAATCACAGGATCTTCTTCAAACCTTCTGACCAACATCGTGATTACGAGCGATATAATAATCGCGTTGATGGATATCAGGATATTGGATTTATTATCGGCGATGGCGCTCAGGTTAATTTGATTTCGGGCAGTGAGTTTAAACATGGTGTCAACACCACGGGTAATCTTTTTTGGAAACCCGACTTCTGAAGCAATCACTTCCTGTTTGATGCCTTCAGGTTTTGGTTTAGCATAGCTCGAAAGTATCTTTTGAAGCACTTTCAGATTTTTCTCTTTCTCCTTTTCCAACACTTCGATTCCGTAGTTGGTGAAAAACCGGTGTTCTTTGAGCAGGAATAAGGAATGTTCATAAAAGGCTTTCTTTTTCAACTTCCTGAAAGCTGTCAGTTTCCATTCCTGCCTGAGCTTCTCTCCTAAGTCGAAAAAGTTTATCGAAGTTAGATGCATCATATCAGCATCACATAAAGCTCGCGCAAGCTGACTTTCAGGTTTTTGCGGAAATTTAGTTGCCATAATGGCTGCTGCAATGAGTTGGATATCTGCTTCATCAAGGCCTTGCCCGCTTAAAAACTCCTTTGCAATTGCCGCGCTCTCCTGTTCATGATTTTCATAATCTATCAGATATCCCAGGTCGTGAAACCAGGCAGCCAAGATCAACAAGCGCGTTCTTTTCTTGTCCATATTTTCCTTTTCAGCTATAAATATGGCATTCGAGACGACCTGCTTTGTATGAGCTATTCCATGATAAACATGCGTTTCGGGCGACTCATTTTCTAGTCGTGAAGCAACATATTTTTCAGCTGCCTCTATTACATTATCTGTCTTTGTTTTCATTGATCTGAATCTTTTAATTGATTAATATCCTGGTTATTTCACTCCAAATATTTTCATTGCACGGCTGATTCCTTTTAGCTGAAAACTCCCTGCAAAATAAAATCTTGACGTCTCTTTTTTAAGGCCTTTCAACACCTCATATGAAATAAGTATCTGCGAATTTAGCTGTTTATTAAGCTGTTCTATTCGTGAAGAAATAATAACCACTTTCCCGGTGATTGAATATTGCATGCGATCAACAGTGCCAATATTTCCGGTTACGGCCACGCCATAATGAACGCCAATACCAATACTGGTGGGTATTATGCTTTTATTTTTGTTCAGTTCTTGAAGCTTTTGATAGATTTCAAGCGCTGCCTCAACAGCATTTTGGCGGCTGTTATCGTCGGCAATCGGGGCGCCAAAAGTGGCCATAAATCCATCGCCTAAAAACTGGTTAATTACGCCACCTTTTTTCTGCACTATATCTATCATAAAAGCAAAAAGCTGATTGAGATATTTTACAATTTCTTCGGGAGTTTTTCGCTTGGTCAGTTCAGAAAAACCTCGGATATCCAAAAACATAACGGTGACTTTGGTTTTTTTACTCTGTAAAAGCTCACCGGCATTAAGGAGCACGTTCGCAATTGGTTTTGAAATTTGTTGACCAAACAGAAATTCTACTTTTCGTTTTTCAAGCAGGGCATCAAAAGACTGTTGTACTTTTTGCATGGTAAATTTTGTCACGAAACCTCCTGCAATGCCGGCAGTTATAAGCCCCAGCCCAAAGCCCAGAAATTGAATTTGTTTGATGCCCGAAGGGTTGCTGATATCGACAAAATCCTGATTTTGAAATATTACCGCCAATGCAACATACTGTGCAGCAGCCATTAAGCCCGTGAAAACAGGCAGTTTATAGTTTAGCCTAAGGCTTGAAAGTATAATTAACACAAAATAATTCAATGCAAAAGGCGAAAAAAGTATGATAAACTGCTTGGTTGCGATGATGATAAAAACAATGGTGAAGCTCAGAAGTGATGTCTCAATCATCGAAGGCCAGAAACCAGGTTCGCTTAGCTGCGTATCGTCAGGTTTATTACTCAGCCTGAAAAATATATAGCTAATCAACTCATACATCAGGATGCTAATGAAGAATAAAAAGACAGCAAACAAGGAGCTTCCTGAAATAAAAAGCTCGTAATAATCATCTCTTTTAAAAATATAGAGAAACAATAAAACCAGACCCTGAAAAAGAATAAGCACAGCCAACACACCCGAACGCAGATTTTGGCCATTTTTGAGTGCTTCGGCAAAAAGTGTCCTGAATAATCTTTGTGATTGGTTTATGCGTTTCATTTTTTTGGTGGGCTATTAAAATGCAAATGCCTGTATTCCAAACTGGAAATAGGAAATCCTTCTTGTGAAATAAATATTATAGTAATCTTCGCCTGTATAAAGCTTCACGAAAAAGCTTACATCGCTCACTTTAGGTGGTTTATAGGCCAGTTTAGCCATAAAGCTCAGCCTTTCGGAGATGTCGGTAGCTTTGGCACCGCTTCTTTCCCCAAAAATCCAATTGGTCTCAAAAACAGCACTCAACACAGGAATTTTTGTGGAATGCGGTTGTCCATCATCAAAATTCTTACGCAACTTCCTCCAATCCATCCGATAGATTTTAAGCCTGTTGTGCCAGCGATAATTTCCATAGCGGCCGCTCAGCTCCTCATTCATATCCAGTCCGGGATGTATTTCAAGAGAAGTTTTAAGATATTCGGTTGTGTTGGCAAAAGGCAGAAGCTGGCGGTTAAAGAAAATGCCAAATTCAAAATAATTTGTCGAGAAATTGCCTGTCTTTGTGTTAATTTCTCCATCGCTAAGATAAAAATCACCGTCCTGACCATTCGAGTGGTGCGCTAAGGTTAGAAAAACATACACCATATAAGGAGTTTCTTTATGCGTAAAAATCACCTGGTGGTAAAAACTTAAATACGGATTGTAGCTTGGGGTTCGTATGGGTAACGATTCCACGCCATACATCCTCAGTTTTATGGCAGGCGATAAAGTTGCGCCCCAGCGTGCGTCTTTGCTGGTACGAATTAAAAAGTAAGGTTCGATAACCGCTTCAAAAACAAGGGGTTCCAAATTGCCAAAACCTTGAGAGAAGGTAATATAACTCTCATTTTGATTTGCCCGAATAGCCTTAAAAAAGCTGTTGTCAGACATTTCTTCAGGGTGTTGAGCACCCAGGTTTTGGAGCAACACAACCGTAAGAATGAAACCCGCCAGAAGGACTTTGTTTTTCATGGCTACCTCCCCTTACTTTAGTTTTTTAATTAGAATTCAATTTTATGTTTGTTAATATTAACTAACTTAATAGGCTTAATAAAAGGGAAGCAAAGCCTCCCTTTATTGGATTTAAAGTTTAAAGTAAACGTGTCGTATTAGTAGGTTTAGGCGTTTTCACGACTAAAATCCTTGCAGGTTTATCGCTCTCGTTGAGCAAGCTATGAATAATACCTTTTGGGCTTTCGACCAGGCTGTTTTCTTCCACCTGCACAGTTTCATCGCCCACCAGTACACTCGGTGTTCCTTCAATTACAAAGAAAAATACGTCCACCGGTGTGATATGAGGTTTCAATTGTTCGCCCGGTTGCAGCGTAATATGCCTGACTTCGGCATCTGTTTTGTCATACAAAGCCCGCACATCCACTTTGTGTGGCGTTTCCCTGATCGGCTCATTTTTCCAATGGACTATTTTCATGTTTTCACGTTTTAATTATTCTTCAAACTTTATTACTTCAGTGGGGCAACTGTCAGCGGCATCACGAATTTCGTCTTCGTATTCGCTAAAGTCAACACCTTCTATTACAACCATTTTATCCGGAACTTCAAATACTTCCGGTGCTATGCTTTCACATAGGCCACAGCTTGTGCACTCATCTTCCGACTCATCGAGCCATACTTTTTTAATTGACATAATTTTTTAAGATTTATAGTTAACTAACTGATTTAATGTATCAAACAAGGCTTCGCCTTCCTGCTTGAGATTAAAATCAAAATTACACATTTGCCAGCGTTTTACCAAAAGTCGCAACGAACCCATAAAAATTGTTGTAAGTTGTTGGGTATCTATTGATAAATCCAACTCCCCCTTTTGCTTTCCTTCTTCAATAATGGCTGCAATAGAGGCTGCATTGCGCTCCATAATCAGTTTTACTTTGTTGCTCAAAATTGCTTCATTCCGAAAAATTTCTTCCGAAAAAATCACTGCGACAAGCGCCGGTGTGTGTTCAAGGGCCTCAAAATGTTTATTGAAAATAATTTTTAGCCGCTCAACAGCATTCAAATGACTCAAGCTTTGATCATTGAAAATACCCGAAGTACTGTTCGTGAAATAATCCAACAAACTCAAAAGAATTTCTATTTTGTTATCGTAGTGTCGGTAAATAGCAGGCTCGGAAATACCCAATCGTTTGGATAGATTTTTCATTGTTAAGCCCTGAATACCTTTTTCAGCAATCAAGTCTATCGCATGTTCTAAAATTTCCTGTTGTCGCTCTGTAAGCATAGTTTTGTTTCATTAATTTGCAAAGTTAGTTACTATTCACTAACATCAAAACAAAAAATCAAAAACGTTGTTAAAAATACCTAAATTAATCACCTGCCTATTTCAGTTTTTCAACAAACCCATTGGTTTTAATGGATTTCATTGTCCTTTTGAGGCAATGGCAAATTTACAATCTATATTTAATACCACAATCAAAAGCTGTTATTTTAACTAAACTATTCATAAATTTTTTCGTGAAACCCTTAAATGCGTGGAGATTCCCCATTCCCATAAAAAACGGGGTAAACCACTTTGTTAGATTTAGAGTGATGGAGTGGAGGATTGTGAACTCGTGAACTCATCAACAAATCAGCAAATCAACAAATCAGCACATCAGCACATCAACACACCTGCCTGCTGACCGCAGGAAGGCAGGTCAGCACATCAACAAACCAGCATTTCCGCCTTTTGATTACCTTTGCTCAATTAATTTACCACCTCAATTATGTCAGTGCAAACCGACCTTAAACAATGGCTTCCAATTACTAAAAAAGAAGTTGAACTTCGGGGCTGGGAGCAGCTTGACGTTATCATCATCAGCGGCGACGGCTACGTTGACCATCCGGCATTTGGAGCTGCTGTTATCGGGCGTCTGCTTGAAAGAGAAGGTTATAGAGTAGCACTTATTCCACAGCCCAACTGGCAGGATGATTTGCGCGATTTCAAAAAGCTCGGCACGCCACGGCTATTTTTTGGCATCACCGCCGGCAATATGGATTCGATGGTGAACCATTACACTGCCAACAAACGCTTGCGCAGCAACGACGCCTATACTCCTGGTGGCGCATCCGGTTTCAGACCAGATTATGCTGCGGTGGTTTACAGCCAAATTGTAAAAACACTTTTCCCGGATGTTCCTGTGGTGATAGGCGGCGTGGAAGCATCGCTGCGGCGCGTAACGCATTACGACTATTGGTCGGATCAGTTAAAGCCTTCTATTCTAATTGATTCAAAAGCTGATATAGGCGTCTATGGCATGGGTGATCTGGCCATCATTGCACTTGCCAAAGCCTTTGACGAAGGTAAAAGCATGGCGGAAATTCAGCAAATTCCACAGATCTTTTACGCCATCCACGAAAGTGAAAACTTAAGTCCGCACAGCGCCGGTGATATTCACCTAACAAATCACGAAAGCTGTCTGCGCGATAAAAAAACTTTTGCCGCTAACTTCCGGCATATCGAACAAGAATCAAACAAGCAGCATGCCACACGCTTGCTACAAAAACACGGAAGCAGCACGGTGATCATCAATCCGCCCTACCCTACGCTTACCGAGAAACAGCTGGACGCCTCCTTTGATTTGCCTTACACCCGCAAGCCTCATCCCAAATACGCCAAACGCGGCCCCATTCCGGCTTACGAAATGATACGCCACTCGATAAATTTACACAGAGGATGTTTTGGAGGATGCAGTTTCTGTACCATTTCTGCCCATCAGGGAAAGTTCGTTACCAGCCGCAGCAAAGCCTCCATCATGGACGAAGTGGATCAGATCACCAAGATGGACGACTTCAAAGGTTATATCAGCGATTTGGGTGGCCCGTCGGCCAATATGTACCAGATGAAAGGCAAGCACCAGCAAATATGCAACAGTTGCAAAAGGCCAAGCTGTGTGTTTCCAACTATATGTAATAACCTGGACACCAACCACAAACCGCTCACCGACATATATAAATCCGTTGACAAACATCCGGCAGTAAAAAAAGCCTTCGTGAGTTCGGGTCTGCGTTATGACCTGTTTTTGACCGACGACAAAGAGAAAAACGATACCCTCGGCTTTGATGAGTTTATGCGGCAACTTTTCACGCGCCACGTCAGCGGAAGGCTGAAAGTAGCACCTGAACACACCAGCGATCAGGTGCTGAAAACCATGCGAAAACCCAGCTTCAGCCTGTTTCACAAACTCAAAAACAAGTTTGAACAGATCAACAGAGAAACAGGACTCAGGCAACAGCTTATTCCTTACTTTATTTCGAGTCATCCAGAGAGCCATCTCGAAGATATGGCGCAACTTGCAGCTGACACCAAAGAACTGGGTTTCAAGCTGGAACAGGTGCAGGATTTTACGCCAACACCTATGACGGTAGCCACCGTGATGTATTATAGCGGCTATGATCCTTATACCCTGAAACCAGTTTTTACGGCACGTGACAAAGCCGAAAAAACTGCCCAGCAGAGATTCTTTTTCTGGTACAAGCGTGAAAACCAAGCCTGGATCAGGCAAAAGCTACAGCAATTGGGCCGCGATGATATTGCCAAAACTTTGCTTTCATTTGACAAGCCAAAATATGATGGGAGAAAAAAAACACGATAGCTTTAAAATAAGTAAACAACTGATAGCCAGCTTTATTTATTCGCTGAGCAGTTTTTTGGCCGCCTATCTTTTCGTCTATTTAATTTCGGGAGTTTCAGTCCTGTATATTGCCTACGACCTGGATGTACCGGCAAAATTATTTATCAACAGCATTGAACTTGGTTTAGACAAACTCTCAAAACCACTGACCAACGACATCGTTATAAGCATTTTCATGGCCAAGCCCGTAAGTAACTTCATCATGGCTATTATCGCCCTATTTCTGTTCATGTTTATAAAGCGAAAAACCTACTGGCTACAATTATTTTTGATCTGGATCTTCCTGCATGGTTTTAATCTCACTTTTGGCTTGGCAAGCGAGGATTTACTACTCAAAACAGGGCTATCCAATGTGGCTGCCGTAATGGAGTTAAGGCAAGTCATGCTCATTTTAACTATTGGAATATCCTTATTTTTTTTAGTTAAAGCCGGAACACTCGTCGGGAAACTGTTTTACGCGCATATTTATCAGCCAACAAATTCAAAAAATGATTGGTTGAGTGGTTTTGGTTGTCATTTTTTATTTCCCTGGGCAGTTGGAAGTATAATCATACTCAGCTTTTCGTTTCAGCACAACAACTTGAAATATATACTCTTACGACTTTTCATATTGATAAGCCTTCTCCCGATAATTTTTGTGAAAAAGTCTTTAACAAAAAAGTTTCTCACAACCAAAAACCCCCAACTTTTCAGTGCCTTTATTTATCTGGCAATCATCATAGCACTCATGTTCGTATTTGCGACATTATTAAAAGATGGGTTTCGCATCGGATAAGTCTGTCCAAAAACTTTTTTAGACCGTTTTCTTAGACATTTTTTTTCTACCTTTCGGCCTTTAAAACAAAATCAAAGTCTATGAAAGCTTTTAACTTCAAAAATCTATTGATACTGTTTATGCTTTTCGCGTTTTCAGGCATCAACACAACAGCGCATGCACAGCGCAACAAAAAGAAATCCGCCGCCGACACCTTGAATTCAGGCGATATTTCAGGCTTAAAATGGCGCAATATCGGGCCGGCTTTTGCCTCAGGACGTATCTCCGATTTTGCTGTAAACCCCGACAATCACAGCGAATACTATGTTGCTGTTTCTTCCGGCCACATCTGGAAGACAGAAAATAACGGCACCACTTTCAAGCCGATTTTCGACAATTACGGTGCGTATGCCCTCGGTTGCCTGGCCATGGATCCGAATAACAACAATGTGGTTTGGGCCGGAACCGGAGAAAACACCCACCAACGTGCTCTGGGATACGGCAATGGCGTTTACAAGACCGAAGACGGCGGGAAAAGCTGGAAAAATATGGGCTTAAAAGATTCCCGTCAAATTGGTATGATACAGATTGATCCGCGCAACAGCAAGGTCGTTTATGTAGCTGCTGAAGGTTCTGTTTGGGGTCCAAATGAAGAAAGAGGCCTTTACAAAACTGAAGATGGCGGAAAAACCTGGACAAAAATTTTGAATATTTCAGAAAATACCGGAATCAACAACGTAGTACTTCATCCTGAAAATCCTGATATTATTTATGCCACTGCCGAGCAAAGACGCAGACATTTTTTCACAAAGATTGGCGGAGGTCCTGAATCAGCCTTTTACCGCTCAACCGATGCCGGAAAAAATTGGGACAAAATCACTAAAGGCCTGCCCTCGGCAGATATGGGCGGCATGGGTATTGCTGTTCCAGCAGGCAATCCCGATGTGGTGTACCTCATCATTGAAGCAGCCGACGATGCCGGCGGTTTTTTTCGCTCAACAGATCGAGGCGTTTCTTTTGAAAAAATGAATAAATACAGCACCAGTGGACAGTATTATAATGAGTTGGTGAGTGATCCAAACAACCCCGACGTGGTTTATTCTATGGATACCTATACGCAAGTAACCAAAGACGGCGGAAAAACCTGGAACAGCATCAGCCTGAACAAACGCCATGTGGACGACCACGCCATGTGGATCGACCCCAGCGACAGTAACCATTGGATGATTGGCGGCGACGGCGGCATCTATGAAACCTACGACAATGGCGAGCATTATATCCATAAAACCAACTTGCCCGTTACCCAGTTTTATCGCGTAAATGTGGATAATACAGAACCATTTTACTGGGTTTACGGCGGTACGCAAGACAACAACAGCATGGGCGGCCCCAGCCAAAACACCGGCAATGGCGTGAGCAGCAGTGAATGGATTGTAACACTCGGTGGCGACGGCTTTTGGCAAGCCATTGAAAAAGATAATCCCGATATAGTTTACTCGGCTTATCAGTATGGAAACATCTTCCGTTACGACAAAAAAAGTGGCGAAAAAGTGAAAATAAAACCCGAGCCACGCAAAGATGAGCTGCACTACCGCTGGAACTGGGATGCTCCGTTTATCTTGAGCAATCACAACACTACCACGCTGTATATGGCTGCTAACAAGGTTTTTCGCTCTACCGACCGCGGCCAAAGCTGGGAAGTTATCAGCGACGATCTGACCCGCGATGAAGACAGGAACCAGTTCCCGGTGATGGGCAAATACTGGCCATCCAATGCTGTTGCCAAAGATCTTTCCACCTCGCAGTGGGGAACCATCGTTGCGCTGGCCGAATCCCCAATAAAAAAAGGACTTATTTATGTTGGCACCGACGATGGACTGATTCAGGTTACAGAAGATGACGGCCAAAGCTGGACGAAAATCAGCAGCTTCCCCGGCGTACCGGAATATGCTTATGTGAGCGATGTACTACCATCACGCTTTGACGAAAATGTTGTTTTTGCCACTTTCAGTAACCTGAAAAGTGACGATTTCAAAGCTTACGTCTTAAAAAGTAGTGACAAAGGAAAAAGCTGGACAAGTATTTCAGCCAATCTGCCCGAAGAAAC
This sequence comes from Bacteroidales bacterium, assembly GCA_023229135.1. Classification (GTDB taxonomy): domain Bacteria; phylum Bacteroidota; class Bacteroidia; order Bacteroidales; family F082; genus UBA5536. The sequence continues at coordinate 5,319 of JALNZT010000034.1, read as the reverse complement.
AGTACATACTATCGCACAGGACTTTATAAAACCCGAACTGCTTTTCGTTGGAACAGAATTTAGTTTCTTCACCAGTGTGGATGGTGGCAATTTATGGACGGAAATGGGCAACGGATTACCTGATATTGCCGTGCGGGACATCGCTATCCAGGAACGGGAACACGACCTCGTCATTGCCACTTTTGGCCGCGGATTTTATATCATCGACAATTACAGTCCGCTGCGCGACATCACACCGGAGCAAATCAAAGCAGAAAAAGCAATACTTTTCCCGGTAAAAGATGCCTTGATGTTTGTGAAAACCGGCGGCCGCTATGGCACAGGAAGCATGTATTACACCGCCGACAATCCTGAATTTGGTGCTACCTTCACGTATTATCTGCCTGAAGTGCCAAAAACAAAAAAACAGGAACGTCAGAAAAAAGAATCAGAACTTTTCAAAGAAGGCAAACCCATTCCGCAACCTACAAATGAAATGCTGCGCGAAGAAGAAGCCGAAATTGCTCCTTACCTGGTTTTCACCATCCGTGATGAGCAAGGCAACAGCATCCGCAGGCTGTTCGAGAAACCTTCCAAAGGCTTGAACCGCGTCAACTGGGATTTGCGTTATGAGATGCCACGCGGCCAGAGCGACGACAAAGCCAGCTTTGCGGCCACCGGGAAAAGCCGCTCGGGATTTTTCGCGCTGCCCGGAAATTACAGCGTCGAAATGGCACTAATCCATCAAGACACAACGAAACAGCTTGCCGGGCCGGTGAGTTTTGAAGCCATCACGCTCAACAATAAAACCCTGGCAGTGAGCAATCCGGAAGCACTTGACCAGTTCTATGCCGAGCTCACCGAAATCAGGAAAGTTTATGAATCCACCTCCCGCTATTTTGACGAGCTGAACAAACGTAACGAGAATATCCGCCAGGTGCTACACCAGATGCCAGAGCCAAAACCGGCACTCGAAAAGCAAACCCGCACTATTGCGAAAGCGCTTTCCGACATCAATTTCGTGATGAATGGCACCGAAGCCAAGGCCAGCGGAGAAGAAGTTCCGCCGGAACCTGTTTCATTGGATTATCGCCTACGCACTGCCCTGTCAGGCACCTGGGGACATTCGGGCGAGCCAACCCAAACCATGCTGAACAACTACGAGATTCTCAAAGAGGAACTCAGGCCGGTTATCGATCAGTTGAAAGCCATCGACAGCCAGCTTATTGAAGTTGATACCGCATTAGATGAAATGAACGCGCCCTACACTCCCGGAAGAATTCCAAGATTGAGATAGAAAAACGGATTAATGAAAACCGCCTTCGGAAACGGAGGCGGTTTTTTATTTAAAGTTTGCATATTTAGCAGTAACCTTAAAGTATTGTAGCAGTGCTGTTTTTGAGACGGCCAAAGTGGTCGTATGTATAAGTGGTGGTGTAATCCTGCTTGTTGATGTTTTCTATTACTGTTTCAGGGCGTAGTAGTTCGTCGTAAGTGTAGGAGGTAATTTGGCCGAGACCTTCGATCCTTTCTAAAGTACCCAGGTAGCCGGGGGTGGTGCTGTAATGCCAGGTGGTTGCGCCTTCGTCTTCAGTGCGTGTTGTAGTGCGGCCCAGCTTGTCGTAGGTGTATGTGGTTTCAAAGCCGCGCGGCGTGGTTTGGTTTATGAGTTCGCCAAAGGCGTTGTAGGTGGTTTGCATCAGCCCATAATTGGGATCGCTGAGCGTGCTGCGCTGTCGGCGGCTGTTGTAGCTGAGTGTGATCAGGGTGTTGGGCTGATTGCTAATCATGGTTTGATGTAGTTTGCTGATGCTAAAGTAGTGTTTTTTAGATAAGGCGGACACCAATTGCGCTTTAACATGGTTCGGTGCATTCACCAAGAGTGTCTGTAAAGGCTAATCGGTGTACAGAGGGGTTAAATTTGAAACCTCAATTTACATTTTTATTGACACCTAAACCAATCTTCCTTCATTAGCCAACAGTCTGGTGTTGGCTTTTCTTTTACCGGAACAAATCGAGCAGGTAAATATATCGACTTAAGCGATGTTGTTGCGTTGGTTAGTGACTCAGACGGTATTTCAATTATCGTAGTTCTATCCATAATTTTATACCACACTTCATTAATTCCCCAAATAGTTGTTGTTTCTCCAGCTCTTGGACGATAAATACATTGTGCTTTTATAGTATCCCCTTCAATAATATATCTACCCCAGCCACGAGCATTGTAGAAATAATAGGCTTCTTTACTTTCTCTTTCATCAATTATTGTTTTAAAAAAAAGTGGCATAAAAGTATTATCAATGATTCGTCCCTTATTATCTAAGGGAAAAAAATTAAAAACGCATATCCCATTTTCATAAAACATAATATTAAAATACGAGGTGTCTTTATTAGAGTTGTATCCCATATCCTTAAATGACTCGGCAATAACGTAATATCCATCTAGTTTTACCAAAGAGTCAATTCCTGTATCTTTACCATCATAACAATAAGTGAATTTTTCAGATATATATTTAGGGATACCCTTTTGAACGCCACATGATGATAACATAATCAATATAGCTATTTGTTTTAAATAAATCTGAATTACCATAATGAATAAGGATTATAAAAACCAGAATACATATAAGAACCACTTGTAAACTCTGAATAATCAACATAATAATTTTGCCTACCAAAGGGTACTAATCGATGAACATTATTTTGTGTCAAATCTTGCGCTGATGGATGACTATATCCCCATCTTGTCACATTATTCCCTGACCTATAGCCAGCATACCATGGACTATTGTATACTTTCCCATTCCTCCACGCACCATAGCCATCTGTATTATAATTTCCTCTTCTATCAGGCAAATTTACAATGTCTTGATTTTCTCCTGCAGGGTCATTGTTGAGAAGGTTTGTACCAAATACAAAATCTCCAATACCTATTTCCAAAGCACTTGACCTCCATCTATCATGGCCGTCTCCGAAAAAATCATTTTCAAGTCGAACAGAAACCTTATTAAAATTTAGTCCTACACCACCTACAACCTGACTCATACTCCCACTGTAACTAGTTCTGTAATAAGAACCGCCATAACCATTATGCATAGCACCAATACTCCATGAACTACTATTACCAGCAACTCCATATCCACCAGAAATAACTGTTGTCCCATCATGATATGTGCCTGAAATATTTACTCCTCCGACTAATCCTCCTGAACCAAACCCTACACCCGTCGAAACATTTACATTAAAGTTATCTCCTACAGGAATAGATATTGAAGGCATTACTGAAGAAATTGCTGCCGAAGCTACATAACGTCCTGAATAACCTAATGCTACGGTTGCAGCATAATTATTTCCGACACCCGCAATACCTGATGAGGCAAACCCTTCAGCAATACTTGCTGCGCTTGTCGCACCACCAGAATAATATCCTAACAAAGCTGTCCCTGCTCCAATAGCCCCTGCTCCAACAGCATTCCAACCCCAATCTCCATTTGATAGGCCATAGGAAACATAACCAAAAGCAAAACCAATGCCACCAACTATTGCATCATCCCATCCAAATAACTCCCCACTCGGATCCGTAAACATCAACGGATTATTCAGCGCATAGCTATACCTGTTAAAGTTTTGCGAGAAATCAGGGGTTTGCACGAAGTTGTCGGGGGCCAGCATGCGGCTTACAACAGGGTCGTACATGCGGCCATTCATATTGATAAGCTGGAAGCCGTCAAGGTGTTCATGACCCGTAAAGCCGCGGTCATAACGAGGCATTTGCCACGAGCCTGTGGTTTGCCACGTAGAAGGATTTCGTCTGTTACCCCACGCATCATAACTCTGTTCATCCACCTGCTTTCCATCTTCATTAGTAACTTTCGTCCAACTGCCCAAATGATCCGTGTGAATGTAGTGGATATTCTCGCTGCCATCGTGATTGATAAGGTGCAAGGCATAAAGCCCGCCGGGTCCGCTCAGGTAAGTGAGGATGGTGGTTTGGCTGTATTGCAGCGTTATCAGTATGTTGGGCTGTGCGCTAATCATGGTTTAATGATGTTTGCTGATGCTAAAGTAGGTGTTTTTTGGTTTGTGTTTTTATGAGATGTGGAGGACACCGATTGCAAATCGGCGCCAGCGGAGGGGCTACTTAGGTGAGTGAGAATAGTGGTTTGGCCGTTGTGTGTGATGTACTCGCAGGCGCCGGCCCACAGCTTGATTATCATGTCCTTTTGGTCAGTGTACTCTTGCTTGATGCGCTGGTGATGGTGGCCGTATGTGATTAAAAGGCCTAGCGTGCCTTGCGTAAGGCTTTTAAGCTGCTCATAACTGGTGTAGGCTACCATTAGGGAATCGGATTCAGAAGAGAAGATGCCTGCTGTGGTTGTGGGCTGATTGCTAATCATGGTCTGATGAAGCTTGTTGATGCTAAAGTAGGCTTTTTTTTAGTTATGGTGGACACCGATTGCAAATCGGCGCCAGCAAGGGGGTTTTGGAATAATCAATCGGCGTTTTGGAAAATAACAATATTTGGACGACGTAGTTGCAGACTACGCCGAGCGGGGGGATGTATTAGATACGAATTGTATATCAGCATCAGCTGCAATAGTCTAGTCGTGTTTTATCTCCTGCTTTTATGCAAGTTTTTTTTATACCATCGTTTTTTATTAAACCATGCCAAAGTGCTATCGGGTTTGTGTTCGGTTTTGTACAAGCGATAAATATTTGGTTCTTTAATAAATTCGGTATCAAACCAATACGAGTAGTCTGAATACACTTTTATGGTTGAATCGTTAAGAATTACTCCTTCTGTTTCATAAATTGATCTCCGGCAAAGCTGATCATTTGCCAATCCGAAAGTTTGAATAATAATAGTATCTTTAAAAATCTGGTAATGTCCCCAAACCTCTTTTCTGAAGTAATCATCATCCTCCAACAATTTAACTACCTCTGTTTTTGGATTTAACCAAAATAGTTGATTCCTATAAACTGAACTTGATATGGTTTTTGATAGCCCATTTTCGTATAAATATAGTGCGCCTTCATCATTTAATGAGACGAATACTCCGTTAGATATTGCTTGGTTATTTACGTTTGATTTGATAATAGGCTCCTTGTAAAGATCAAATGGTTTACGGCAATTGATGGGGCTAACACAGGATGAACTCAACCCTAAAACAGCACAGACGAATATTATAAATCGAGTCTTCATGGTTAAAAAGGGGTCTATGTGAAAGTGTGTGGAAAATTGAATTTTAACTTACCAGCGATAAAGTATATCATATTGATAAAATTGTTAATATTTCGGTATCCTCTGGCTCTTCGTTTTGCTAATTGAATTTTGTTGTT
>JALNZT010000095.1 GCA_023229135.1 Bacteroidales bacterium | reverse complement strand
AACATCCTGTAGGAGGTCATCCACCGCATCTTTGGCAACTTTGCTTCTAATGAAAGCCGCTAGCCTCAATTGGTATTCATGCCAGATGTTTTCGGTTGCTTTCACGATCTTTCCTTTTAGGCATAACGCCGCGCTCTGGGGCAAGCCGAAGCGCAGCGTAGGCTTGTCCCTAGCAGCGCTTTGTTAGGCCATTCTTTCAACATAAGTAGGCCAGGCTTTACCATATTCAATTAACTCTGGAGCGCATGAAACGACGGTTAAGTAGCTACCCTGAGAATGCCTTTTTAGTCGCGTTAATCCAGTATAAATAAGTGCCAATGCCTTCTTATCTACAGATTGACCAATGAATATCACCATTGCTCTCGACTCCCAACCTTTAAAACTATGTAAGGTTGTGGCTTTAATACGAGCATCACCCATATAAAACCCCATTTTTTTCCTCCTCGATTCTTGTCCGTCAGCAGAATATGTGTGGCACGATTTAACCCCCTTATTTCCTACTTCCTTTACGACATCGATCCCCTTCTTATTTGTGTCGGACAGAAAGGTTATATCCGGTATTGAAACCAAATCTGGTTCTGAATTCTTGGCCAAAAGAAAGAGCTCATCCCGGCAAATAACAGAAGCAATTCTTGGATCAGTGTGCACCCATTTCAGGGTGCACGGAAACAAATTGAGTTGACCCTGCTCAGTATTGGGCATATCAACACTTTCTTTTGGAAGGTATTTTTCTGCGAACATTCTTGCATACTGAATAGCGTCATTTGGCAATCTATAACTTGTTTTTAGTTCAGCCCATTTACCGCCTGAAAAACCTGCGCCGATCATTGCTTCGTCTGTCCAAGAACTTGCCGTGCCATAAATGTCTTGGGTTGCGTCTGCGACGAGAAGCATTTCTCCATTTTCATTGCATAATTTTCTGAGAACATTCCACCAACTTGGGAAAAAGTCCTGGCCCTCATCCACCAATATGGCATCATACCTAGTCACTACCCCATCTGCGTCTGAGTCGATGATTGATGAAACCAAATTAGGAAGATCTATATTCAAGACCTGATTTAGATTGTCACGCCAACCAAGATTCTTGTACTCTTCTTCACAGTCATTTTCTTGGCATACACGCTTACAAAGAAAATGGAAGTTCAACCACGTTATATCTTTTCGTGTTTTTCCTGATGACTGCGGCCATCTAACCGCAATATCCATAAGGTAGTGGAGAAGCGTGATGTTATACGTAACAACCAAGACACTCTTTCCCTCTCCCAATAATTCAGCAGCCCTTGCTGCTAGAATCAGCGACTTGCCAGAACCTGCAGGACCTTTAATTCGTCGATAACCTGATTTGGTTCTAGTTTTTACGAAAGAAAGCTGCGTTTTATCAAGTTCCAAAGGCTGCCTTTGAGATGAGGCGAAATCAGGTTCAACTAGCCAGCTTCTTAAATCCTTTGCAAGATCTTCGGTCATGAATTTTGAATAAGTTCTTTTTCCTTCAGGGAATACCGCGCCAAGATTTCCTGACTGAATAGCATTCATACCCGATACTGGATTGTAGGCTGGATATTCATCCATATTTCTAAATCTTAAGCTCTGCTTGAACAAGCCATTCACTTCTGCGTCACTAGAAAAAGGGAATATTACTCCTGCGGTTATTGCGGCAAAGCTAGCCTTTCCATCTAATCTTGGACAATAAAGCTCATGCAGCTCTTCTTTATAGCGACGAATTTTCTCTATTGGGTTTTGGCTTTGAAGAGAGAATTTTTTGCCATCTTTTTCACCAAAAAGAACAGGAGCCTTCCCCTCCCGTTGGACTACATCATAATGCATTGCACCAAGATTCCAGTCTTTCACCTCAAATACAGCGATTCCTGCACGCGGGTGCAACAGAACGAAATCAGGACGCAATCCATTTAAATGTGGCTGAACATATATTTCCCATTCCACCGAAAGGCGTGAATTAAAAAAATTAAAAACTATTCGCTCACCATCGGTAAGTGGTTGCCTTAACTTTTCGAATTGATCTATGGGAGGCGATACAAACCGGCGCAATGAATGATGCTCTTTACTATTCATCGGAATTTGATTTCCAATCAATTACCAATGGTTCCCCGTCATTACCAAGCGCAATAGTGATTGCGTAGACAGATGAATGATCAATACCTTTTATTTTACAATGATGTCTGATCTCTGACTCTAATGATTTATCGTTAAGGACATTATAAAGATCGCCCCTATAATCAGATGACCTAAATTTAGTCAATGTTGAAGTTTTCTGATACCCCTGCACTGATATATATCGCGCTTTAACGATGATAATTGACGGTGGTTCTTTTGGTTTGGCCACATCGGCCCGCGTATGCGAGGATGACTTTCTTTTGGCTTCCTCAATATGTTCATCTTTGATTTTCCAAGCAAGGTTTTCGTGGTAATCGAGAGGGAGAATCGTAATCACTAATCCAGTGAAAGCATCCTGTATAGCGACAAAACAGCAATTATCTTCTTCACTGTAAAAAAGCCAATGCCTCCTATCAAAGACTATCTCGCTACCAATATCAACCGCACCGCCAAAGTCCAGCATATCGGCTATAGAAAAATAGTTGAGTGTCGTTCGTTGACCAATTCTTTTTAAAGCATGTCTTGAAAAGTGAGCAAATCTTGGCATGGTCAGTCCTAGAGCCTAACAGCTTGTTAGTAGGCATGCTCGCTTTGCCGCCTGAGCCGGCATGCCCCAAATTAATATATGACTCTGAATAATAAAGCTTTTATCAGTAAACACAAGACACCCCCTTAGCAACAATTCGGGCA
>JALNZT010000094.1 GCA_023229135.1 Bacteroidales bacterium | reverse complement strand
CAACTTAAAATGGAAGCGACATATTTACGAATTCGTTTTAAAGCGATAGACATTTGGCTTTCTACTGTTTTTAACGAGATATGATAATGATCCGCTATTTGTTGATAGGTTAGTTTCTGTTCTTTATTCAGGATAAAAATTGCCTTGCATCTATCCGGCAGTTGATCAACCGCTTTTTTCAATACCGCAGAGAATTCTTCCATATCATAGCAATCCGGACTTGCCTCCTCCGTTTCTTTCTCTTTCATCCATTGATTAAGTAAAACAATCCTATTTTCCGTGTTTCGAAGGTAATTCAGCATCCGGTTACGAGCTGCATTGTAAAGATAAGTTTTCAGGTATTGGATTTCCAAATATTCTTTATTTTCCCATAGAGTGACAAAAACATCCTGTACCACATCCTCAATAGCCGCCATATCTCTGGTGTAATAAGTCAGAAAAACGCATATCGGCTCAAAATATAAGTCATATATAATCCGAAAGGAAGCTGTATCTATCTTGGATATAGGATATTGAGATTTCATCCAGATTTTAATTTCAGATGCAAATTTAATCTTTTTAAATATAAAACCAATAGTTTTGCCGTTTTTTCAGCAATTCAGCGATTATTTTTTTTGCCTCCTGAATTTGTCGCCCTTTGATTAGGGGTACAGGTGTGGCTACCGGCAGAATCAATCTCCATCGGGAAAGTATTTTTAACAAGAAGTTCTTTATTAAATTGTTAATCGGCTTTAAAAAGGTGAGTCCTGGATCCGGGAGCAGGATATCTCCGCCATGGCATCCCTGCCATTAACGCTCTGCCTAGGCGGGTGCGGGTTGTATCCGGCCAACATTTCCGTCGGGTAGGTCCTCCGGATCGCGGGCGAAGATCATGTAGCTCACCAGCATGCCCCAGATGTTCTTGACGGTTTCCTTTGAATGGCAGGATAGTTGCTCCCTGACCTCCCCGTCGCGTTCGACGAACTGGTTTATGGCGTGCGCCATCTGCAGCAGGGTATAATAGTTTTTCAACCCGTTGAGCGACGTACGGCAAAACTTATGTCCCAATTGATAGCCTCCCCGTTTCTGGGTGTTGAATCCCTCATTTTCTATTTTCCAGCGTAATCTTCCTCCGGCGGAAAGTTCCATCACGTTGTCCCTGTCCACCTCGAAGTTGGTCACATATACAAAACGGTGGGTTTCCCCGTCCTTTTGTTTTTCAGGCCTTTTCTCCCGGGGCATGTCCCTGGTCCTGGTCTCCCCGCACTCGATCCAGCTGATCTTGCTTTTTTTGTATTCCAACCCGTTCTCGAACCGGTATTCGCAAGCCACGCGCCAGCCGTCTCGGACATGGTAGCCCGATTTTTTCGGATCCCTGCGCCTTGGCAGCACCAGATCCTCCTGCACCGACTTGAGCGTGCTGTCCTTCAGTACGAAAATATACTTCCACCCGTACCCCTCGCAGGTCTCGAACGCGCCACCGTAAGGGTAAAGCCCGTCGGCCAGGATGCAGACAGGAAGACGGGGATAATTTCTCTTGAGCTTCGCCGCCAGGCGGGTGAAGGCCTTGCGTTCGCAATCCTGCTTGTCGAACTCACCCGCGGGATTCTCGATCCATTCGCTGGCCAGCGACAGGCACAATCCGTCCCGTGTCACCAGCTTGGCCTCCAACACGTAATGGAAGTAGGTCGTGGCGCCGTTTTTGGAAGTGCGCGTCAGGCAATGGGGGCAATGCCGGTGGTCAAAGCTGACCACCCCGGTGGCGTCAACCGCCACCGGGTAATACTTGCCGCAAAGGCGATCCCCCCGCAATACCTTCTGCCCGAACAGGCCCGACATCAGGTCCATCTTCACAGACTCCGGCCCCTCCGGGTCCGTATGCTCCAAAACTTCGGCGATCGTGTCGCCATGCGCCAGCCGGGCACCGAAGCACTGCTCGAAAGACTTGGCGAATCCCGCCTCGCGGCGCTTGTTGTTGATCCCGTTACGGGAATCCTGCCTGAGCAGGAACATGCCCAGGCCGCCCGTGAGCAGTTCACCCATCGAATACTCCCGGCGCTTTCGGTGATCCGGAACCGAAGATAGTCCATTTGCCAGGCCCGGGAACCGTTTCCTGATCTGGCGGCGGTACGCTCCGAGCACCTCCCTGCTCCGTCCGCCAACTGTTGTTTTTGTTTCCTGTTCTTTCTATGGGGAAAACATGCTTTTTTTTAAAATAAATGATGTATTATTTTGTTATTCAGAATATTATGACTATATTTGTGGTATAATAAAAACAGCCGCGAGGCTCGATTGTCTCAATCCACCCCGCGGCTTAAATTTTGTTAAAATGAAAGAACACTGTAGTTAAAAGCTCAGCACCCCAACAGCGGGGGCGCAAGCCTCCGACCTGTGTTCAGACCACAAATTTAGCCGGAAATATTTATTTTTCCAAACCTTATTACATTCTTATTTTCAATTAATTATTTTTTACGCTGAATTGCTGGCAAAATATCAATCATTAAATACATTAAGGGAGATCACCACCGCCCTCGACGTTCCTTTGAGAGATCTGTTTAACGGAGAGGACAAGTATAACGTTATAGCTTGTCCCAATTGCGGGGAAAAGATTAACATCACGGTAACGAAAGAGTGAGATTATTCAAAGAACCGGTAAACATAAAGCTGAAATAAAAAACATTTTATACCTTTGCGTATGTATGCTATAGAATTTACCCGCAATGCGTTGAAAAGCCTGAAAAAGATCGATCCGGTTTATCAACATTTGATAATAGAAAAACTCGAAGCGTTACAGGAAAACCCGTATGAAGGCAGTAACGTTAAAGCGCTGAAAGGAATGAACGGTTATTACAGGTTAAGGGTAGAAGACTACAGAGTAATATATGAACTATAGGATAACAACCTGGTTATATTGG
>JALNZT010000018.1 GCA_023229135.1 Bacteroidales bacterium | reverse complement strand
TTATCAAATAATTAAAGTCAAAAAAAATGAAAGTTATCGTTCTGAACTGTGGAAGTTCATCCATAAAATATCAGTTATTTGAAATGCCTTCAAAGAATGTGTTGGCCAAAGGTCTTGTCGATAAAATTGGACTGAAAGGTTCTGCCATCAAGCATAAACGTAGTGACGGCGTAGAGGCTAAGCTGGAAGGCGAAATTCTGGATCACCAGGCTGGAATTCAATATTTGCTTGGGATTTTGGTGAGCGAAAAATACGGAAGCATCAAAGATATTGAAGAAATTGATGCTGTTGGTCACCGCGTAGTGCATGCCGGCGAAAAATTTAGTGGCAGTGTTTACATCACTGAAGAGGTGATTGATGCACTTGAAGAATGCGTGGATTTGGCACCATTGCATAACCCGCCAAACCTTAAAGGGATTTATGCCATGAAAGAACTACTGCCCGAAGTGCCACAGGTTGGCGTGTTCGATACCGCTTTTCACCAAACCATGTCGCCGGAAGCTTACTTGTATGGCATTCCTTATTCGTTGTACGAGAAATATAAAATCCGTCGTTATGGCTTTCACGGCACAAGCCATAAATACGTTTCAAAAAGGGCTTGCGAAATTCTTGACCTGGATTACGAAAAACAGAAAATTGTTACCTGCCACCTCGGTAATGGCGCGTCAATGGCGGCTATCAAAGGAGGGAAATCAGTGGATACTTCCATGGGGATGACGCCTATCGAAGGCCTGATTATGGGCACGCGTTGCGGTGATTTAGACGTGGGAGCCTTACTTTATATTGCCGACAAAGAAGAAACCAGCATTCAGAATACCAGTACTTTGGTGAATAAATTCTCTGGCATGATAGGGATTTCTGGTGTTTCATCTGATATGCGCGATATTCAAGCTGCTGCCGATAAAGGCAACGAACGTGCTAAAGTGGCACTCGAAATGTATCAGTACCGTGTAAAAAAATATATTGGGGCCTACGCCGCCGCGATGGGTGGTGTTGATGTGATCGTTTTTGCCGGTGGAATCGGCGAAAATGATACCCTAACACGCACTAAATCATTGGAAGGCCTGGAATTTTTGGGCCTGGAAGTAGATCGCGAAAAGTCGCTCAACTCAAGGGCTAAAGAAGAAGTTATCAGTACGCCTGAATCACGGGTGAAGATTATTGTGGTGCCAACAGACGAAGAGCTGATGATTGCTGCCGACACCTACGAAATTGTTGAAAGCGTTATTGAAAAAAGCCGCTGAAACATAGTTCCAGCGGCTTTTTGGTGTTATCGGAATTTACCAACTCGTTAATGCGATACCCACCGAAAATGGATAAAGCTCCGGGCCTTTGTCTTTGATAAATAAACTCGTTAAAGAGTAGTTGGCATATAGGTTTACAATGCCCCAGCCTGCGCGAATACCTGCATCGAGCTTAAATGGATGCATATGGAAGCTGTTAAAATCTTTTACAATATTACGGTTTGAGTTGCCCGGACTTTGCAAACTCTGCGGCAATAATTTTCCTGTTTCAGGATCACGCAGGTTAAATGCTTTGTTGGCGTCGTTATAATAAATTTTGCTGTGGGTGCTGATGCGCCAGCCTGCCACAACACCGGCTGCAAAGTGCATCTTTTCTTTGGTTTTGGAGCTTTTTGTCTGCACTTCAAGAAACAACGGAAGCGTGAGGTAAAGATTGGTCAGCTTGCTTTTGCGCACTGAAACGCCTTCGATAAAATAACCCTGAAAGGCCGCCGAATCGCCCGTTATCATTACCGGTTTTGAAAAACGGTAGTTATTCCACGAAAGCCCAAGTCCGCTGAACATCCCAAAAGTACCGGCTTTGTTGAGTTTGATATTCTGCTCGTAGAAGTTGAGGTTTACATTGATGCTTTTTTCCATGCGTAAATCCAGGTAATCCTGACCTTTTGGATAGCTCATATTGAAATCTGGTGTTAAAAGACCGTTCAAACCTAATTCAAATCCAGCCCAGTGTCCATTGAAACGGTGTTTTTTTATACGTTTAATATTCACATTTCCGCGTTCGTCAACAATGATGGTGCGGTTGCCAACAATGATTTTAGTAGAATCATTTTCAACTACTTTCACCTTTATATTACCTAAGTTAACACTCACGGTGTCGCCACGGCGTGAGGAATATCCCTGATTTACGCGTACAACTTCCTCGTTTTTTTCCAATGAAGCCGGGATTTTGTCGTAGGTTACCCTTGCAACGCCGCTGGTATCGACGTAAAGCGCATCTTCTGCCCAAACTTTAGCATCGGAGGCACCACTTGCTTTTACGGTAGTTTTTTCGGTTTTTAGCTCTCCGGCAAATAGTTTGGCTGCACCGCTAAGGCTGGCTTTGTGGTTGGCAGCGTATCCTTTGAGCGTGAGCCTGGCTGCTCCTGAAAGACTCGTTATCAATTCATCTACATCAACATCGAAATCCAAAGAAGCTGACCCACTGGATTTTAATGAAATTTTATCACCCTTAAAACTTGTCGGGCTGCTAACACTCGAAGCGCCTGAGGCTTCAACGCTTTGTAGACTTATTGTGGTTACAGTAGCTTTTAGCACTGTTGACGACCGCACATGCAGTGTTGAAAGTGTTAAAACGCCGTTCTCTTCTTTCACAGTAATATGCTCGAAAAGGTTCTCGTCCGTTTCAACGAAAACGCCGGTCTCATCACTTTGAATCACACTAACCTGGAAATTCCCGCTGGCCTTGATGCTCGTAATTTCACCGGTTTCAAAAGTCCGTGTACTCACATTTCCATTGCCGATATATTGTGCAAAAGTGGCCAAAGGCATAGCAATAAATAAGACTAAAAAAAGTTTAATAAGTGTAAGAGGTGTTTTCATAACCTTGATTTTTATAGATTTCATTTTTTTAATTGTTTGTGCGTATGACGATCCTATTTAGCAGAAAGTTACAATTGCGTAGAAAAATTGTAAAAAAAGAGAAGTTTCACTAAAAAGGATTGACTTATTTAGGCGCACTTAAAAAGGATCAAAACATAAAATGCCATCCTATTTAGCCTGAATTATTCATCCGATTTAGGAAGCTAAAATTCACTTACATTTGCACTTCAAAAGACTTGCAGCATTGAAAAAAATCTATGCGTTTACTTTAAAATCTTATCTGGGGCCTTTTGTCCTTACCTTTTTTATTGCCCTGTTCATCCTGCTGATGCAGTTTCTGTGGAAATATATTGACGATTTGGTGGGTAAAGGCCTGGAAGCCGATGTGGTAGCGCAATTGTTATTTTATGCTTCCGCTACTTTTGTGCCTTTGGCTTTGCCGCTCGCCATCTTGCTTTCTTCCTTGATGACTTTTGGAAATCTGGGCGAACATTACGAACTTGTTGCTATGAAAGCTGCCGGCATTTCTATTTGGTCAATAATGCGTCCGCTGGTAGTTTTGTCAATAGGTATAAGCCTTACAGCGTTTTTATTCTCCAATTATGTACAACCTTTCGCCAATCTCAAATTCCAGTCCCTATTATATGATGTGCGCCAGCAAAAGCTCGCCTTTGATATTAGCGAAGGGGTTTTTTATCACGGTATCGAGAATTATGTGATTCGCATTAGCGAGAAAGACCGTGACGGGCGAACCATCCACGACGTAAAAATTTATGACCATAGCGACCGCCTCGGAAATATTAAAGTGACCACGGCAAAGTCTGGCTATATGGAACTTAGCCCAAATCAGGAATATATTATTTTCACGCTTTTTGATGGCTATTCTTATACCGATATCGTTTCGACGCGCAATTACCGTGAGAATCGCCCATTCGACCGCATGGCTTTTAAGGAAGAACGCATCCGTTTCGATCTGGCGGAATTTAACCTCAACCGCACCCAGGAAGAACTCTTCAAAAGCCATTATACGATGTTAAATGTGCGGCAGCTCGATTTTTTTATCGATTCGCTCGAAAGCCGTTTTGATGACCGAAAAGAACGCTACAAAGAAAATTTTAACCGCCGTTTTCAAAACCTGACTACCATTGATACTACTGTAAGAATTGTTAAAAAGATGGAGCAGACTGCAAACAACTCAAAGGCTGAAACAGTTTCCGTAGATTCGGTTTTGTTACTCAAGTGGCCGCTGCTGTCAAATTTCAAAACAGAGGAGCAGCATAATATTGTTGAAATGGCGATGAATGCCACACGATCCACACGCGACAACGTGATCTTTAACAAGAACGATTTCAGTTATCAGCAGGAGAATATCCGTAAACATGAGCTGGCTTGGCACAAAAAATTCACGCTTAGCATTGCCTGTCTGATACTCTTTTTTATTGGTGCACCAATGGGTGCTATCATCCGAAAAGGCGGGCTGGGCTTGCCGGTGGTGATTTCTGTTTTCTTCTTTGTGATTTACCACATCACCAGCATCACCGGCGAAAAAGCAGCTAAAGTTGGTGACCTTGATATGATTACCGGCGTTTGGCTCTCGTCAATTATTTTATTCCCTATAGGGCTATTCCTCACTTTTAAAGCCACAACTGATGCAGCACTGCTTGATGTCGATAGCTGGCGCAAAAGGTGGCGCAAATTATTTGGCAAATCACCAGAATCCAAAGCGGTATGAGAATCCTGTTTTTATGCAATAAATCTCCTTATCCGGCCAGGGAAGGAGGCCCAATCGCTATGAAAAGCCTTATCGATGGCTTGCTGGCTGCAGGTCATCAGGTGAAAGTGCTTGCCGTAAATAGCGAAAAATACCAGGTAAACCCGGATGAAATTCCTGAAGAGTTTCGTCAGCAAACAGCCATTGAACTGGTTGACCTGGATTTGAAAATCACACCATTTGGTGCGCTCATGGCTTTTCTGAGAAATGAATCTTATCACGTAAAACGCTTTATTTCAAAAAGTTTTAGAGAAAAACTGATTGAAATACTTCAAGCATCCAGCTTTGATGTTGTGCAGCTCGAAACGGTTTTTATGATGCCTTATGTGGCTGATATCCGTAAATATACGCAAGTGCCAATAGTTTTGCGTGCGCATAATATCGAACACCTTATCTGGAAACGTATTGCCTGTCAAACCAAAATGCCACTCAAAAAACTGTATCTCCTTCACCTAAGTAAAACCTTAAAAACGTATGAGATGCAAAGCTTGATTGATGCGGATGGTATTGCCGCCATAACACGAAAAGATGCCGCTTTTTTTCGCGGATTAACGAACAGCAGCACCATTGATATCCCTTATGCCTTACAGCCCGAAAAATTTGTTCCAGCCTTTGAAGTTGCCGAAAAACCAGTCTTTTTTCACCTCGGCGCTATGAACTGGATTCCCAATCAAGAAGGTGTCAGGTGGTTTTTGGAGATGGTCTGGCCATTGGTTATTAAGAAAAAACCTGAAGCGCATTTTGTACTTGCCGGTCGCTTTATGCCGGATTGGCTTTTGAAATACAAAGCAACCGGAATAGAAGTGGTAGGAGAAGTGGACGATGCTTCCGAATTTGTGAGAAAACATGATATTGCAGTGGTGCCACTGCTTTCGGGCAGTGGGATCAGGATAAAAATCATTGAAGCAATGGCGCTTGGAAAAACAGTGCTTACAACCACAATTGGCGCCGAAGGGATCAATTATGTGGATATGAAAGACTTGTTTATAGCCGATAATGCTGAAAAGATGGCGGCAATTATGGTGCAGCTATACGAGAATCCTGCCTTGGCAGAAAAGACCGGCAGATCTGCACGTCACTTGGTTCAGGACTTACACGACAGCTCAAAAGTGATAGATCGCTTACTGCTTTTTTATAAAAATATTACTGAGGTTAAAAACTGCTAAAAATCGGTATTTGAGGCGTTCTGCCTATATTTGCAACTCAAAACTGAAATGTGTTGACCATGAAAATATTTGTGCTTCTTTCTCGTATTCCCTGGCCACTCGAAAAAGGCGATAAGTTGCGTGCCTTTAATCAGTTGAAGGAGCTTTCCAAACAGCATGAAATTGTGCTGTGTGCCTTAAATTCGGATAGAAAAACGGATAAACAGGCCGCCTTCAGGGCCTTGCAGCCTTATTGTAAGTCGATAAATTTTGTGGATTTACCGGCAATCGGGATTTTTATTAACCTGATGACAGCCTGGCTAAATGGGAGACCGCTGCAAACCGGCTACTTTTACAATGCGCGGGCGGCCAAAACGGTTGGCAAACTTATCGAGCAACATCAACCTGATATGCTTTACGGACAACTTTTGCGGGTGGCAGAATATCTGAGGCATGAACGTATTCCCAAAACACTTGATTACCAGGATGTTTTCAGTATGGGAATGAAAAGGCGACTGGATATTGCTTCCTGGCTGATGAAGCCTTTTCTGATGACAGAGTATAAACGACTGCAACGCTATGAGTCTGAAGTTTTTGAAGATTTCGACCTGAAAACCATTATCAGCGAACCCGATCGTGACCTTATCCCACATCCAAAACGGGCAGAAATTCTGGTTATCCCGAATGGCGTTGACCACGATTATTTTAAGCCGCTGAAAGCCGAAAAGAAATATGACATCGTGTTCACGGGTAACATGGCTTATCCGCCAAACGTGAATGCAGCTACTTTTTTGGCCTATGATATTATGCCAATCGTTTGGAAAAGTATTCCCGCCGCGAAACTTTTTTTGGCCGGCGCTACCCCTGACGCCAGCGTGCGGCAAACGGCTTCGAGAAGGATCGTTGTGAGCGGCTGGATGGACGATATCAGGCAGGCTTATGCCGGATCAAAAGTTTTTGTGGCACCCATGCGCATCGGCACCGGCCTTCAAAATAAATTGCTCGAAGCCATGGCGATGGAGCTGCCGTGTGTTACTACGCCACTGGCTAATAAACCGCTCAAGGCCAAACACCGGCATGAAATCTTGATTGGTGAAAAAGCCGAAGAAATTGCGGCTGAAATCGTTTCCTTGTTGCAAAATCAGGAGCAGGCAGCCGCTATTGCCAAGCAGGGAAAAGCCTTTGTAACCCAAAAATACAATTGGGAAATAGCCACCAATATACTGGCAGATGCTATGTTGGAGGTGGTTAAGAGGTGAGTGGGTTTGGTTTTTTGAGGGAAGTTTAAAGTCATTGATTTTTTAGGATGTGATTAAACTGATTTTTGACATCCAATTTTTCAAGATTATTGTCACATCTAACAATAAACTATCCATATTTAGTTTACACCCCACTTATTTGCCTTAATTTTGATCTTTATTCGTTTAAAAATTTAAACCCCATAAGCAGTGTCAGACGATAAAAAAATTATTTTCTCGATGGTTGGTGTCAGCAAGGTCATTCCGCCGAACCGACAAATTTTGAAGGATATTTACCTCTCCTTTTATTATGGTGCAAAAATTGGCATAATCGGCCTCAACGGCTCCGGAAAATCAACATTGCTGCGCATTATCGCAGGAAAAGAAAAGTCGTACAATGGTGAAGTGGTTTTTTCGCCAGGTTATAGCGTGGGCATGCTTGATCAGGAACCCGAACTCGATCCCAACAAAACCGTGAAAGAGGTTGTGGAAGAAGGTGTTCAGGAAGTTGTTGATATTCTGAAAGCTTACGAAGTGGTGAACAACCGCTTTATGGAAGAGCTAACTGATGAAGAGATGACGGCTTTGATTGAAGAGCAGGGCAAACTCACCGATTTGATTGAGCACAAAGACGCCTGGGAACTCGACAACAAACTGGAGCGCGCCATGGATGCTTTGCGTTGTCCGCCTGGCGATGCGCCCATAAAAAACCTTTCCGGTGGCGAGCGCCGCCGTGTTGCGCTTTGCAGGTTGCTGCTAAGTGAACCGGATATTTTGCTCTTGGACGAGCCTACTAACCACCTTGATGCTGAGTCAGTTGAGTGGCTTGAGAAACATTTACAGCAATACAAAGGCACAGTGATTGCCGTAACGCACGATAGGTATTTTCTGGATCATGTCGCCGGCTGGATTCTCGAACTCGACCGTGGAGAAGGAATTCCATGGAAAGGCAATTACTCCTCCTGGCTTGAGCAAAAAACCAAGCGTATGCAAATGGAAGAGAAAACTGCTTCTAAGCGACGCAAAACCCTCGAAAGGGAACTTGAATGGGTGCGTATGGCGCCAAAAGCACGCCACGCTAAGTCGAAAGCACGTTTGTCATCCTATGAAAAAATGCTGAACGAAGACGTGAAGCAGAAAGAAGAAAAGCTGGAACTGTTTATCCCTGATGGGCCGCGGCTTGGAAACAAAGTGGTTGAATTTAAAGGCGTTTCAAAGGCGTATGGTGATAAACTGCTTTTTGAAGATTTGAACTTTAGCCTTCCTCCTGCTGGAATCGTGGGCGTTATCGGACCCAACGGTGCTGGCAAAACCACACTTTTCAGGCTAATGATGGGTCTCGAAAAACCTGATAAAGGCGTCTTTGAAATAGGTGAAACCGTGAAAATTGGTTATGTAGATCAGGCGCATCAGGATATTGACCCGGAAAAAACAGTTTTTGAGGTGATCTCTGGTGGACATGACGAGATAAAATTGGGCAACCGCAGCATGAACGCACGGGCTTACGTATCGCGTTTTAATTTTAGTGGCACCGATCAGAACAAGAAAGCCGGTGTGCTCTCTGGCGGTGAGCGAAACCGTCTGCACCTTGCCATGACGCTAAAACAGGAAGCCAACGTGCTTTTGCTTGATGAGCCTACCAACGATATCGACGTGAACACCTTGCGTGCCCTTGAAGAAGGAATAGAAAACTTTGCAGGTTGCGCTGTGGTTATTTCTCACGATCGCTGGTTCCTGGACAGGGTAGCCACCCATATCCTGGCTTTTGAAGGCGATTCACAAGTCTATTATTTTGAAGGTGGATACACCGAATATGAAGAAAACAAACGCAAACGCCTCGGTGATAAAGGCCCCTCGCGCATTCGATACAAAAAATTGAAGGTAGATTAATTTTGATGCCAACAAAAAAAGCTTAGCCGTTTCAGAGCTAAGCTTTTTTTTTGAGGTGATTTCGTGCTAAGTTAGCACGATTATAACGCTAAATGAATAGAAACTGTGTCAATATATAAACAGGCAACAGCACTAAAACTGAGAATTTAAATATGTATCCAAAGAAGCTGGGCATCTCTATTTTATTCTCTTCGGCAATGGCTTTTACCATAAAGTTGGGGCCGTTTCCAATATAAGTCATAGCACCAAAAAATACAGCAGCAACAGAAATCGCGGTAAGCAGTTTTTCCGGAATGCCGGCTACATATCCCGGAGCGATAATAGCTGCGCCACCCTCATTCATGCCGAGAGCCAAATTGTGAAATGCAAGTGCTGTAGGGGCATTATCCAAAAATGCACTCAAGCCACCGGTAGCATAATAGTACATGGCAGCACTGTCAATACCAAGCGTCCCTGCGTTGTTGTTGAGCCATAAAAGTGCGGGTACCATCGTAGCAAAAATACCGATGAAAAGGAAAGCAACTTCAATAATCGGTCCCCAGGTAAATTTATTGTCAATGCGCAACTGTTTGTTTGTCATCATGATAGACAGTCCGGCGAAGCTTAACATGGCAGCTTCACGAATAAAACCAAGGTAAGGATATTCGCTAATGGCAGTGATATAGTTCGAGTTCAAAAAAGCAACAGACAATATCACTCCTAATAAAAAGATGAAGTTGAAAGAGCCTTTAATGCTCAAAGGTTCAATATGTTCTTTGTCATCTAGGATATTAGATACTGGTTCTTTTTTGTGGTAATAGCTATCCAAAAAGAAATAGATAAGCAATAAAACGCCATTCACAAATGCCCACTCTTTGTAAAGACTGAAGAACCATTCAAATGGTGCGCCACGCAGATAAAGGAGGAACAATGGCGGGTCGCCAAGTGGTGTAAGCATACCGCCGGCATTGGCTACTATAGCGATAAAAAACAAGATGGTATGCACCTTATATTTACGCTCTGAGTTGGTTCGAATTACCGGTCGGATAAGTAACATGGCTGCGCCTGTGGTTCCCATAAAACTGGCCAATACAGCACCAATACCAAGGAATAAAGTGTTTATCGAGGGCTTTGCCAAAATATCGCCTTTCAACTGAATGCCTCCTGTAATTACAAAAAGCGAACCCAAAAGCACAATAAAGGGTACGTAATCAAACAACATCTGGTGAATAAGATTGTGGGTTAATCCATTATAAATTAACCATATAGACACCGGAATACCCAATACCAGCGAAACAATAAGTTTGTTGCGGTTATTTTCCCACCAATGGTGAAAAAATAACGGCCCGATGGCGATAAACAAAAGAATAATTGCAAACGGAATCGAAGCCCATAAAGGAATAACTTCAAGATGATGATCCATAACTTCAGCTTTTTTAAATGAATCGGCTAAAATACTACCTTTAGGTTTTGAACGGTAGAAAAACAGTTAATTTAGAATGAATTTTAATAAATTAACTAGGTGAATAGGTAGCTATGTTTTACAGAGATGCAAAAAGTGCACTGAAATAGCTATTTTTGTGCTTTAAAATAAGGATATGTCTGCATCACCAAAAGCACTAAAACAACTTGTAGAAAAAAATCGCAGCTATCGAAAGTTTGTGTTCAGCCATAAAATTGCTGAAGCTAAACTTTTGCAAATGATTGATATGGCACGACTTACACCTTCTTCAAAAAATATACAACCGCTAAAATATATACTGGTGTTCAACGAACTGGATACCCAAGCCGTTTTTCCGCATTTGAGATGGGCCTGGTATCTCAAAGATTGGGGCGGACCAGCACCCGAAGAGCGACCTGCTGCTTATATCGTGATGCTTTTGGATAAACGATTAAACAGTCAGGTAGATTTTGAGGCAGGCATTGCCGCACAAACGATTTTGCTGGCAGCCGCCGAAATGAATTTGGGAGGTTGCATCATTCACACCGTGAACCGCTACGAACTTAGCCGGTTCTTTCAATTGCCCGAATCGCTTGAAATGATGCTGGTTATTGCCTTGGGAAAGCCTGCACAAGAGGTCGTTATTCACGAAATTGAAAATAATCAAAGTATTATTTACTTCACCGATGGAGACCAAAAACACCATGTTCCAAAGCGCAAACTGCAAGATATCATCTGGAAACCAAACCCACGGCAATGATAAAAATTGATAACAACTTTATCGAAGAAACCTCCAGAAAAGCCAAAAAATCTGCCCGGCGTAGGATGAATTTTAATTTTCATCAAAGTCCAGATGATACTATGCATCGCATGCTGAACGCTATGGAGCCGGACACTTATATTCAGCCACACAAACATGAAAATCCTGACAAATCGGAAGCTTTTTTCTGCCTGCGTGGTCGCCTGCTGGTTGTTGAATTTTCTGATGATGGAAAAATAGCCGACTCCATCGTCCTTGACCCACAAAATGGTAATTTCGGCTGCGAAATTGCGCCGCGTGTCTGGCACAGCATTATTTCCTTGCAAAGCGGATCGGTCGCTTATGAAGTAAAAGACGGGCCTTACGATCCCGATAACGACAAACATTTTGCTGCCTGGGCACCGGCCGAAGGAGATCCTAATGCGGAAGTATTTATTCAGAAAATTCTTGAAGAGCTTGGTGTAGAATGAGTTGGCGGATTTTATGGAATATATGTAAGTCAGGGTGCGACTATCTTGCGCGATAAACAGTCGCGCTCTGACTTGCAACCCTAGTCAGGGTGCGACTATTTTAACGAGGCCGTATCAGTCGCGCCCTGACCTGTATAAAAACAGTTGCGCCCTGACTTGCAATCTACAGCGCCCTGACTTCCAAAAGTAGGCTTGGTTTTTTATACCTTTGCCAACAATTATAAAAATCTTTAAGCAAGCATGGCTCAAAAACCCGCTTTACCAAAAGGAACACGCGATTTTAGTCCGGAACTTATGGCCCGCCGCGACTTTATCTTCAACACCATTAAAACCGTTTTCAAACGCTACGGATACCAACCCATTGAAACACCTGCCATGGAAAACCTGAGCACGCTACTGGGAAAATATGGTGATGAAGGCGATAAATTGTTGTTCCGGGTTTTAAATTCCGGTGATTTTTTATCTTCCGTAAAGCAAGGTGATGAGTCCCTTACCGCCGAAAAGCTAAGTCCTCAAATCTCAGAAAAAGGCTTGCGCTACGACCTCACCGTACCATTTGCGCGTTTTGTAGTGCAATACCGCAATGAGCTGAGTTTTCCGTTCAAACGCTACCAAATACAGCCGGTTTGGCGTGCCGACAGACCGCAAAAAGGACGTTATCGTGAGTTTTATCAATGCGATGTGGACGTAGTAGGCAGCAATTCGTTACTCAACGAAGCTGAATTGGTTCAGATGACACATGATATTTTTGATGCACTTCAAATAAAAGTCATCGTGAAAATTAATAACCGAAAAATTTTAGCAGGAATTGCTGAATACATAGGCCGTCCGGATGCTTTGATAGATATCACCGTAGCCATTGATAAGCTTGATAAGATTGGTATAGAGCAGGTTAACACTGAGCTGATAACAAAAGGAATTGAATCCGAAGCCATTGAAAAGCTTCAGCCGGTGCTGTTTATGGAAGGCAATTCACGTGAGAAACTGAAAGCTTTGGACAAAATAATTGGCCAAACTATAAGCGGTTCCAAAGGCTTAGAAGAGATGAACCTGTTGTTTGATTTTCTGGAAATCATGCATCTGGATAAAATTGCCGAACTGGATTTAACCCTCGCACGCGGACTCAACTATTATACAGGAGCAATTTTTGAAGTGAAAGCCCTCGACGTACCAATGGGAAGCATCTGTGGTGGTGGGCGTTACGACGATTTAACCGGGGTTTTTGGTATGCCTGATGTGTCGGGTGTGGGCATTAGTTTTGGTGCCGACCGGATTTATGACGTGATGCAAACCTTGAATCTTTTTCCTGAAAATGCTACTGCATCAACCCAGGTTATTTTCTTGAATTTCGGTGCTAAAGAAGTGATTTACTGCTTACCATACGCCAATCAATTGCGCCAAAAAGGCCTGAGTGCCGAAGTTTTCCCGGATGATGCCAAGCTAAAAAAGCAAATGAAGTATGCCGATCAAAAACATATCCCACTGGTGGTGATGGCCGGCGAAACAGAAGTGGCGGAGCAAAAATTCACACTGAAAAATATGCTGAGTGGCGAACAGCTTGAAGTGGCAGCAGATCAGTTAATTACAACGATTTTGAAAATTCAAAACCCCTAATTCAATGGCTTTAGTCTGGATTTTAAGTTTTCTGATTCAAATTAACCGGAAATCACTTTTTGGAGATTTCTTGGTTAAATTCCACCGTGATAATAGCGTTTAAATAATTGAACAGAAATTTTAAGATTTAATAGTTAATGAACACACATTATATTTCAGCAGAAAAACTTACTTTCCAGCGCCTTTTTGATATCATCAAAGGGAATTATAAGCTGGCACTTTCGGAAGAGGCTGTAGCAAAAATTGAAAAATGCCGCAACTATCTCGACGAGAAAATGGAACACCAAACCACACCAATCTATGGTATAAGCACTGGGTTTGGTTCGCTTTGCGATACCAATATTTCTAAAGAAGATTTGGGACAGCTGCAGGAAAACCTGGTGATGTCGCATGCATGCGGTACCGGTGACTTTGTTCCCAAAGAAATTATTCGCCTGATGCTCTTGCTCAAAGCACAGAGTTTGAGCTACGGCCATTCTGGCGTTCAATTAATTACAGTACAAAGGCTTATTGATTTTTACAATGCCGATGTGCTGCCCGTGGTTTATGAAATGGGATCGCTGGGTGCTTCGGGCGATTTGGCACCGCTGGCGCATCTTGCGCTGCCGCTGCTTGGCATGGGCGAGGTATATTATAAAGGTGAAGTAAAACCCGCCGCTGAGGTGCTGCCTGTTTTCGGTTGGGAAACCATACAACTGAAATCCAAAGAAGGCCTGGCTTTGCTCAACGGCACCCAGTTTATGAGTGCATACGGTGTTTTCGCGCTGCTTAAAACTTTCAGGCTTTCTATGCTGGCCGATGTTATTGGCGCGCTTTCGCTGGAGGCTTTTGATGGCCGCATCGAACCCTTTTTCGATCAGGTTCATCAGGTGCGTCATCACAAAGGACAGATTGCAACTGCCAAACGCTTTCGCGATTTGCTGGAAGGCAGCGAGTTGATAAGTCGCGAAAAAGCCCATGTGCAGGATCCTTATTCGTTCAGGTGTATTCCGCAGGTGCATGGTGCTTCTAAAGATGCCATAAATTTTATAGCAACTGTATTTAGCGACGAAATTAATGCCGTGACCGATAATCCGACAATTTTCCCGGATGACGACCTGATCATTTCTGCTGGAAACTTTCACGGACAACCGCTCGCTTTATCGCTTGATAATATGGCTATTGCCATAAGCGAATTGGGCAACATCAGCGAAAGGCGCACTTATAAGCTTTTGAGCGGAAAGCGTAATTTGCCCGCCTTTTTGGTCGCTAAGCCCGGCCTTAATTCTGGTTTTATGATTCCGCAATATACCGCTGCGAGCCTGGTAAGTCAGAACAAACAGCTTTGCACACCGGCCTCTGTTGATTCTATCGTATCCTCTCAGGGTCAGGAAGATCACGTGAGCATGGGCGCCAATGCAGCCACCAAAGCTTTGCGTGTGGTTGATAACCTGGAGCGCATCTTAGCCATAGAATTGTTTAATGCAGCTCAGGCATTGGAGTTCAGACGTCCTGCAAAATCTTCTGATTTCCTGGAGCAATTTGTCGATGCCTACCGCGAAAAGGTTGATTTTGTTACCAATGATAAGGTGATGTATCCCGAAATAGCACATTCGATTGAGTTTTTGCGGCAAGTTCCCTTGGAAATACCTGACGCGATTACCAACGCGATCTAATCAATAAAATGGCCATTGAAAAATACTATCGGTGGCCTTTTTGTAAAGATTATTTAATCTAATAACAGGTGGTAAGGCCGATCAATCACTTCCGAAAGTTGCGAAATGGAAACATATTTGCTCAGTCGATGGTGTTCGTGGCCATCGAAAAACAGCAGTAGTGTTGGGTTTGCGAAAACACTGTGATGTGCTGCGATTTCAGGCTGTTTTTCTGAATCAATTAAAATCAGTTTCATTTCCGGGAAAGATTCCAGTAATAGTTTCTCTACCTTGGGGCGCAAACTGACGCAGGGAGCGCAGCGATCGCTATAAAAATAGACAAGTATAGCTGCTGATTGGGCAATCTCTTGTTGAAGAATTTCTGTATTTATCTCACGCATGTTTTAACTGGTTTTGAGGTGGCAAAAATAGACATTTAATGAAAGCCTGATGATTGCAGAAGGCTGATGTGGGTATAAAAAGAGGGTAGAAGTTGCAATTAGCGTTAAAAAACTTAATTTAGCTTTTGCTTTTGCCGATTGAACCCTAATGCCAAGAGACCTTTCGCACCTAAAAAAATCCTTTTAGCTGTTGATTAGCTGGGAGTTTTATAAAAATAATTGAAGTAACACAAAACATAAACGCTACATAGCATGATTATTACACAGCCCGAAAAACGTCCGCAACTGTTAACCTTCCTTTGTATTCTCAGCTTTATAGGCAGTGGTTTGGGTTCAGTGAGTAACTTGTTCGTCTATTTCAACCACGAACTTATTTTGGAAATGCTTCAGGAAGAAGCTTTTCAGGCGCTGGAGTATAATTTTGAAATGTTTGCTAAAGTCAACAGGAATTATTTTATCATTTCCGGTCTTTTGCAAATCATCTCTTTTAATGGCGTGCGTTTTATGTGGAAGCTTCGGCGTGCAGGTTTTCATTTATATGCCATCGCACAGCTGCTGATGCTGATCGTTTCAACGGTATATATCTACAAACCGATAGATACTTTTCCGATGTTCGATCTGCTGTTGACAACCGTTTTTATTTTACTCTATCTCAGGTTCAGAGACCAAATGAAATAACCATAATTCTTACTACTCCTTATTAATATGGCAGCACCAACCAAAAATAAAATCCGAAAACTCAGCTTAGCCCAACTGCTTGTGGGTAGTTTCGCGTTAACTTATTATGTGCTGTCGGTACTGATGGTAGCTACACTTTTATTATTTAACCGTTTTATATTGGATACCGGCCACTACGACAATGGATTAAAAATAATTCAGTCGAATTCGCTTGTGTTGGTACTTGTAATCATGTTGCTGATAGTAGTAGGAGCTGTTGTAGGCTTAGTACTATTTTTGCTTCAAAAACCTAAGGGTTTATTATTATTTGTGATATCTGCCGTTTTACTTATGTTTATACAGGCCAATTTTGGAGGTTTTGAAGGTTGGCAGAAGTTTGTTGTGGAGATTATTTTGATAATATTGTTGTTGATAATTCCTTCAAGGTCTACAAAAATCGAAGAAAATAGGGATAATAATGAGATTTTAACACCTGAATAGCTTCAGTATTAAAAAAAAGAATTAGATGGAATATACTGATTGACTGACCACTACATAAAATGTTAAGATTTTGTTAAAAATATTTGAAATATCTTTTTGTTAAACAAGCAAGATGTTCTTAACTTGCACGCTTTATTGAAAAACACTTTTGAAATTAGAAACTAGTTTTAATCAATTCACGAACCAAAAATTACCATTATGAGAAAAATTACGTTTTTGTTAGTGTTCTTTCTGCTAGCAGGTGTGAATTTCGCATTTGCACAGACAAGAACAATCACTGGTAAGGTTACCAGTTCACAGGACGGGATGGGAATCCCGGGCGCAACGGTGTTGATAAAAGGCACCACTATTGGTACTACAACTTCTATCGAAGGAAATTACGAGATCGAAGTTCAACCCAATCATCGTACACTAGTTTTCCGTTATGTAGGGATGTCCACTCAGGAGATCCCCATTGGAGATCAAAGCAACATTAACATTGTTTTGGAACCCGATGTGTTACAAATGGATGAGGTTGTTGTTACGGCTCTTGGTATTTCCAAGGAACGCAAAGCCCTTGGATATTCAGTGCAGGAAGTTTCAAGTGAAAACCTGACACGTTCGGGTTCATCTAACTTGTCATCTGCACTTCAAGGTAAATTATCCGGCGTTGAGATCAAGCCATCATCAGGTATGCCAGGTGCATCATCACAGATTATTATCCGTGGTGCACGATCTTTTTCAGGAAACAACACTCCTTTGTATGTAGTTGACGGTATGCCGATTTCATCCACATCCGACTTTTCAACAGGAAACAGTGTTACGGGTGCTGACATTGCAAACCGTGCCGTTGATATTGACCCGAACGACATCGAGAGCATCAACGTACTCAAAGGTCAGGCAGCTGCTGCACTTTATGGGATCAGAGCTTCAAACGGTGTGATTATTATCACTACCAAAAGCGGTAAAGGAAATAAAACTGGCAAGCCGGAAATTTCTTTCTCCAATTTTACCAGCTTTGAACAAGTTTCACGTGCCCCTGATTACCAAACCAAGTATGCACAGGGTAGCTATGGCATGAATATCCCCAATACTTCTTTCTCCTGGGGGCCTGAAATTTCCAAACTGCCAGATGATCCTACTTATGGAGGTAACTCACAAGGACATCCTGGAATGTATTTTGTTCCACAGCGTGATCAAGCCGGACTTGATCCATGGGTAAAACCACAGGTCTATGATAATTATGGAGATTTCTTTAACACAGGATACACCACAACCACATCACTCAATATCAGTCAGGCCACCGAAAAAGGCAATATTGCCTTTGGTATCGGTAACAGTATTCAGGATGGTATCGTGCCATCGACTGGTATGGATAGATGGAACGCAAAAGCTGCCGGCGAAACCAAACTTAACAATTTCTGGAGTATGGGTTTCTCAGCAAATTATTCACGGACTTCAATAGATAAGCTTCCTGCTGCAAACGACGCTTCGCTTGCCGGTGTTTATTCTGCTCCGCCAAACTATGACCTTGCAGGAACGCCTTACAACATTCCTACAGATCCTTACAAGCAGATTTATTATCGTTCACTTACTTTTGACAACCCTTATTGGGGCGCTGCTCATAATAAGTTTACAGAATCTACTGATCGTTTCTTCGGCAATGGGTTTGTAGAATATAGTCCCTATATTTCCGAAAACATGACGCTGAAAACCCGTTATCAATTAGGAACAGACTCCTATACTTCTCATTATCAAGATATTTTTGAGTACGGACATAAAGGTAGCATTGGTGAGCTTAATAACTATGGAGTATCCTCACAAACTGTTAACTCGCTGCTTACAGTTAATTACAACTGGAAAATCAATAGCGATTTTAATTTCACTGCTTTAGTTGGTAATGAACTCTACCATAGAAACCGTAAACTGTATGATGAATACGGAACAGGATTTAACTTCGGTGGCTGGGCACATATGAGCAATGCTAAAATTCAACAGGCTGACGAATCACAATATCAAGATCGTACAGTAGGTTTCTTTGGAAATCTTGCTCTTGATTTTAGAAACATGTTGTTTTTAAACATTACTGGCCGTCAGGATTATGTTTCGACTATGCCTCGTGATAACAATAGTTTCTTCTATCCTTCGGTATCTTTAGGTTTTATAATTACAGAACTAGAGAGTCTGCGTGATTTACCTGTGCTTTCATATGCTAAAGTACGTGTATCCTATGCTGAAGTTGGCCAGGCTGGTGAATATTATCCTAACTTCTTTTCCGCACCGAATTATGGCGGAGGTTTCTGGGGAGCTACACCTATTCAATATCCTATTAATGGTATAAGTTCTTACTTGTCCAATAACGTACAATACGACCCAAATCTGAAGCCACAGAATACACAGTCATATGAATTGGGTACTGAGTTGAAATTCTTCAGCAACCGCTTGGGTATAGATTACAGTTATTCGAATCAATTGGTTACCGATCAAATATTCCAGGTTCCGGTTGCTGCCTCTACAGGCGCTGCTGCATTGGTGATGAACGGTGGAGAAATCAAGACGGATGTTCATGAAATTATGCTATATGCTACTCCTGTAATTTATCAGGGTTTCCAATGGGATTTCAATGTGAACTTCTCGAAAATCAACAATATGGTGAACGAACTTGCTCCTGGTGTTGAAAGCATTTTCTTAGGTGGTTTCGTTACTCCACAAGTTAGAGCCGGTATTGGAAGTACTTTCCCTGTTATTTATGGTAGCTCATTCGAGCGCGATGCCAGCGGAAATATCCTGGTTGTTGACAACCCAGGCGCATGGAATCATGGTATGCCTGTAGATGGAGCTCCTGGAGTTATTGGAGAAGTATCTCCTGACTTTATTCTTGGTTTTTCAAACCGCTTTGACTACAAAGGCATTGCCCTTACAGCTACACTCGACTGGAAATCAGGCGGACAAATGTATTCTGGTTCAAACGGATTACTTGACCTATATGGTGTTTCTAGCCTTTCCGGCGATCGTGAAGAGACTTTTGTGTTTGAAGGTGTAAAACCAGACGGTACTCCCAATGATATCGTTCGTGGTGGCCCAAATGACCCTGACGCTTATCAGGATTTATTAACTAACGTTCTCACAAACATTGATGAGTACTATATTTATGACAACTCATTTGTAAAACTCAGAGAAGTTACACTTAGCTATGCTATACCAAAACGGTTGTTGAATAATGTTCAACTTACTGTTTCTTTATATGCACGTAACATCCTGCTATGGACTGAGTTGCCAAACTTTGACCCCGAATCATCACAGGGTAATAACAATATGGGAGGTTCGTTTGAGCGTTTCTCAATGCCTCAGACTACCAGCTATGGTTTTGGCGTCAACTTAAATTTTTAACCCTTTAAACAAATGAAAATGAATACAATAATAAAATTTTTAGCTGTCCCGGTACTGCTAATGGTCATGGCCGGGTGTTCGAAGGATAAACTGGAAGAAATCAACGAAAATAAAAATAATCCTGTAGATCTTCCTTCACGTTTACTCGTTACCGATGCAATTACTAAAACTGCATTCTCGATAACTGGAAGTGACTTTGCGTTTTATGCTTCTGTATATACTGAGCACAACGTAGGTATATACAACCAAATGTATAATGCTGAAATCCGTTCAGGAGAGCCTTCATTGGCTACCACTTACAACAATACCTGGGGTTCTGTTTATGAAACACTTTATAATTTAAAGATTATCATTAATAAAACCTCTGAAGATGGCAACGAAGCAGGCAACTTCCACACCTTGGGTATTGCACAAGTTTTGACAGCATACAACCTGGCGATACTGACTGACCTTATGGGTGATGTACCTTATGAAGAAGCATTGCAGCCTGGTGAAATTTTCCAGCCTAAACTCGACAAACAAGAAGATCTTTACAATGAAGTTTTCAGTTTGCTGGATGCTGGTATAGCTAATTTGGGCAAAGAATCTACAGCTGCTAGTTTAGGTGGACAAGATTTCTTGTACGGAGGAAATGCCGATAAATGGACTCAGTTTGCTTACGGTCTGAAAGCGCGCTATACAGCCCGTCTTGCTTTCCGCAACGGTGGAAAATGGGCTGATGTGATCACCTTCGCTAATCAGTCGTTCACTTCGGCAGCCAATGAAGCCAAGTTTGTCTATGACGGTTCAACAACAAATAGTCCTTTCCAAACCTTCTTTATTGACAGGGATTATTTCGGAGCAAGTACCAGTTTGCACAACAAACTCGTCGATCGCAATGACCCACGTGATGCAACTTTCTTTATTCCTTATCCAGGAAAAGATGATGTTGAATTTGCACCTAACGGATCTCCTGATCAAGTTCAGGGATTCTATGGCATTTCAGGTATAATGAGTCCTACTGCACCCACTTATTTACTCAGCTATCATGAAATTGAATTTTTGAAAGCTGAAGCCTATGCACGTCAGGGTGGAGTATCTGCTGATGCTGAAACTGCGTTTTTGAATGGACTTGAAGCTGCCTTTGCAAAAGTGGGAATGGAGCTGGATTCAACTTATGTTGTTGACGAAGCACTCCGACTGTTCACCGCTAACCCATTGAAAGAAGTGATGGTGCAAAAATACCTCTCCTTCTTTGAGTCAGAAGCTGTAGAAGCATACAACGATATTCGTCGTATGAAAGCTATGGGTGAAAACTTTATTACGCTGGATAACCCGAACAACGCTACTAAATTCCCTTTAAGATTTACTTACGGGGCTGATGACGTTACCACAAACCTAAATATTGCCGACGCTTATGGCAATGGAAGTTATATTTATACTGAAAAAGTTTGGTGGGCTGGCGGCACACGCTAAGTTTGTAATTTTATAAATTTTAAAAAAAAAGAACATGAAAAAATACAAATTATTAGTCATCTTGGCAGCAATGGTTCTAAGCTTTACGGCTTGTAAAACCGATATAGATGATCCTGCAGGCCCAAGAAACGAAGGTGTTGTACCTTCAATTACGAACCTTAATCCTGCTGCTTTCGACGTAAACGATCCCGAAAACACTTTCGTTAAGTTTGACCTGGATGCTGAATCTGCAGTAAATGAAATAGTCATTTATGCTTCCTTTAATGGAGATTTGCGCAGAACTCGTCTCAAGAGTTATACTACATTCCCTGCAAAAGGTGAAATAATCTATATGCGTGATGTTGCCGCTGCTTTAGGTCTGTCTCTTGATGACATTAAACCTGGTAATACCTTTAATCTAGAGCTTGTAACAGTCCAAGGGTCAAGTACATATAGATCAAATGCAGTGATTAATGCTGCTGCTGTTTGTGCCTACGACTCAGAAATGGTTAGTGGAGCTTATAAAGCAGTAAGCCCGGATTGGCCTGCTGACGGTCCTGTTACTATTACAATAGATCCTACTGATGAGTATATTGTCTATGTGGCTGGCTTAGCTGCACTTGACGGCTTAGATGAGGACAAAGGACCGCTGAAGATGGTTGTAAACCCTTTGAATTTTG
Source organism: Bacteroidales bacterium (assembly GCA_023229135.1). Classification (GTDB taxonomy): domain Bacteria; phylum Bacteroidota; class Bacteroidia; order Bacteroidales; family F082; genus UBA5536. The sequence goes on along the minus strand of JALNZT010000018.1, from coordinate 55,115 downwards.
AAGTTAAGGCAGAAAGGACTGTGCTTGCATCCGATGCCTTTGGTTACACAAACATTGCATACGAAGGTTTTGGCCTACTTAACACTTGTGATGGAACTTATGACATGAATTTCACGATCACGGTTGATCAGGGTTCATTCGGACAGTATTCCTTCTCACTTATTAAGCAGTAAGGTTTTATTGCTTAGAATTGAAAAAAGAGGCTGTCTCCATAGCGAGGCAGCCTCTTTTTTATGCTGTATAGTTAGTAACTTGAGGTAAATTAGATAGAATGAATGATCTTTTGCCTTGAAATTATGCCAATGGATTTATAAAACCTGAAGGAAACTACCGGCTAAATTTTATAGTGGGTATTATTCGCTGACATACAGATAGAAAGCCCTGTCTTTTCAATTGAAGTTTCCAAAGACTTTACCTGCCTTCCAGGTTGAATCTTCTTTTTCTTGTTTTATTGTGTAAATTGAAATCCGTCCTTATCCTTGTTGATGCGAAAGATTTGGGTATGAAATTAAATTCTGGCTTTTTTTAGATATAGGTTTTTAGTCATTTTTCAAGTAGCCATTTGTGTTTTTGAAGCCAAAATTTGTATTTCCAGCTTGACCAAGATTTTTTTTTGATAGAATTAGCGCAATAAATAAGGCCAAATTTTTGCTCCAATTTCTGCTTATAGATGATTTTTATAGCCAGTTTTACTTCTTTTTGCGCTTGCTCATATCTGCTTAGAAGTACTGATATACCTATTAAAAAATTTCTCAAACCATTGATAAATCAGTATATAGACGAAGTTTAACTACTGAATTACCGAATTAAAAATAATTTTCACTAAAAAAAATAATTATTTTTTTATTCTGTATATGTTGAGATATTTTTATCTTGCACCCTTAAATGCAATCGTTTTCGATACAACAACATGCATTAAAACCCAATTTTTAATCAATTTACTAACCAAAAATTACCATTATGAGAAAAATTACTTTTTTGTTAGTGTTCTTGCTTCTGGCAGGTGTGAATTTCGCATTTGCTCAGTCAAGAACAATCACTGGTAAGGTTACCAGTGCGCAAGATGGGATGGGTATCCCGGGAGTGACGGTGTTTGTAAAAGGTACTACAGTGGGTACCACTACCTCCATCGATGGAGAATACGAGCTTGATGTTCGACCTGAACATCTGACTTTGATTTTTCGCTACGTCGGGATGACCACTCAGGAAATTACTATTGGTGACCAAAACACCCTTAACGTTGTTTTGGAATCCGACGTAATGCAAATGGACGAGGTCGTTGTTACGGCACTCGGTATTTCCAGAGAGAAAAAGTCACTTGGTTATGCCACTCAGGAAATTTCCGGTGGAGAACTTAGCACTGTAAAACGCGCCAACGTTGTTAGCTCACTATCAGGTCGCGCGGCTGGTGTTCAGGTTCGTTCAACGGGTAATATGGGTGGTTCTGCAAACGTGGTTATTCGTGGTAACTCTTCGTTGACTCAGAATAATCAGGCGCTTTTTGTTGTTGATGGTGTGCCAATCAGTAATGCTAACACCAACAACAGTGGTCAGCTCACAGGCCGCAATGGATATGACTACGGTAATGCCGCCTCAGATATTAACCCGGAGGATATTGAATCGATGAACATCCTGAAAGGTGCTGCTGCAACCGCGCTTTATGGTTCACGTGCTGCTAACGGTGTAGTACTTATCACTACCAAAAAGGGTAAAAAACAAATTGGTGGAGCTAAAGCTTTCGGTGTAACAATCAATTCAAATATTACCACCGGATTCATGGATAAAAGCACTTTTCCTAAATATCAGAATCAATACGGTGCCGGTTATGGCCCTTTCTATGGCGATCCTCCATATGCAGGATTCGAGTTGATTTATGATGTTGACGGAGATGGTAACCTGGATTATACTGTTCCTACAACCGAGGATGCCTCTGTTGGTCAAAAGTTTGACCCGAACTTCTCGCTTTATCAATATGATTCTTACGACCCGGCATCACCAAACTACCTTAAGAAAACCCCTTGGACTGCCGGTGCTAATGGCCCCGAAACATTCTTTGATACACCTATCTCGCTCACTAATAGTGTAGATGTATCTGGTGGAAGCGAAACCGGTACGTTCCGTTTGTCGTACACAAATATGGATGAAAAAGGACTTATGCCTAACAGTTCTTTGAAGCGTAACAACTTCTTGTTCAACGGGTCCTATGATGTTGTTGATAACCTAACCGTTTCTGCTTCGGCTAATTATATTGTTACTGACGGAAAAGGAAGAAACTCAACAGGTTACAGCGACAATATTCTCTCCAGCTTCCGTCAATGGTATCAAACGAACGTTGACATGGGCATGCAGGAATCCTTATATGATAAAACAGGTCGTAATATTACCTGGAATCCAGTCTCACCTACAGACCTAGCTCCGGCTTATTGGGACAACCCCTATTGGGTGCGTTATGAAAACTACGAAACAGATAGAAGAGAACGCATCATTGGGTATTTGCAAGCCGACTGGAAAATTGATGACCACTTTAGCGTGATGGGCAGGGCCTCAATCGATACCTATTCTGAATTACAAGAAGAACGCAAAGCCGTTGGTTCAGGTTCAGGTGAATTTGGTGTTGGGCGGCCTGATGTTACTTCAGGTTATTCCCGTTTCGACAGGTCTTTTATGGAAACCAATATGGACTTGATGCTGCGCTATTACAATCAGCTTACCGAGGATTTGAACTTGAATGCCATTGTTGGTACTAATATACGCCATAGCAAAACCGATCAGATTTTTGCTTCAACAGACGGTGGTTTAATCGTACCCGGTTTGTTTGCTTTAGCTAACAGCGTTAATCCAATGCGAAACCCTGAAGAAAGAGTAACAGAAATTGGTGTTAATGGTATTTTTGCCAGTGCGTCACTTGGTTTCCAAAACTTCTTGTTCCTGGATGCTACAGTTCGTCGCGACCAATCATCTACTTTGCCAAAAGATGACAATGCATACATTTATCCATCCGTTTCAGTAAGTTGGTTGTTTCATAACAACTTAAACGTTAGTTGGTTGCAGCTGGGTAAATTGCGGTTGAACTATGCACAAGTTGGTAATGATGCGCCATGGGGTAGTCTTAAAGACACCTATGCACAGAATAATACTTTTGGTGGCACTGCTGTATTCTCATTGCCAAGCACTAAAAATAATGAACAATTACGTTCTGAAAACACCTCAAGTATCGAGGCTGGTTTAGAGCTGATTACACTGAACAAGCGCTTAGGTATTGATGTTGCGTTTTATAAAAACAACACCACGGATCAGATTATGCCGGTTGCTGTTTCTACGGCCACAGGGTATTCTTCGAAATATGTAAATGCCGGAGAAATCCAAAATCAAGGTGTCGAACTGATGGTTTTCGGTACTCCTGTTATTAACAAGGATTTTCGCTGGGATGTAACCTTGAACTGGGCTAAAAACGTGAACGAAGTGGTTTCGTTGGCCGACGGAATCGACAACTTACAGATTGCTGCTTTGCAGGGTGGTGTTACTATCAACGCCCGTGTAGGCGAGCCTTATGGAACGATTCAGGGAACTGATTTTGTGTACACCAATGGTCAGAAAACGGTTAAATCCAATGGTTATTATATGAAAACCGGTACTTCTGACAAAGTTTTGGGTGATATCAACCCAGATTGGAATGCAGGTTTGAATAATAGATTCACCTATAAAAACTGGTCAGGTAGCTTCCTGATCGACTGGCAGCAAGGTGGAAGCATATTCTCAGTTGACCTTTGGTACGGTATGGCTACCGGCTTGTATGAAGAAACTGTTTATACCAACGATCTTGGAAATCCAGTGCGTAACAGTTTAGATGAAGGTGGTGGTTTAATTCTGGAAGGTGTTACTGAAGATGGCAGCCCAAATACCAAACGTGTAGCCGGCGACGACTATGCCGTATGGGGATATGGACAAAATCCTAACGCCGCATTTGTTTATGACGCAACTTACATTAAATTACGTGAAGTAGTTATTTCGTACAGTCTTCCTTCAAAATTAATGGCCAGGTATAACTGGATTCAAGGTGTAACATTTAGTGTTATTGGCTCTAACCTTTGGATTATATCCAAAGACCTACCACATGCCGATCCTGAAGCCAGCCAAAGTTCTGGTAATATCCAAGGTTGGCAGAGTGGTGTTATGCCATCAGTCCGCAATGTAGGTTTCAGCATTAATTTACAATTTTAAATCCTTTGAAATATGAAAAAATTAACATTTCTCTTAATTATATTGACGGGCTTGATAGTCTCTTGTACCAAGAACTTTGAAGACTATAACACAGCTACCAAGCATGCTCAAGAAGCACCCGGTCAATACCTGTTTGCAAATGCTCAAGTAGCTTTGGCAAACGTTAATTCAAATACCAACGTTAACATCAATAACTGGAAACTCTTTGCGCAGTATTGGACAGAAACTACCTATGTAGATGAAGCAAACTACGATATTGTAAATCGTAACGTAGGTACTATTCTGTTTAGAATTTATTACCGTGATATTCTGGCCGACTTCAACGAAGCCCGCCGCTTGGTTAATGCCGAAGTGACTATCGGTGCTGCTGGTGAAAAAGCTAAAGCCAATAAACTGTTTATGATTGACCTGATGGAGGTATATACTTACCAGCAATTGGTTGATATCTTTGGTGATGTGCCCTATTCTGAAGCATTGAATATCGAAAATCTTTCGCCTGTTTATGATGATGCGCAAACCATTTATAAAGACCTGCTTGCACGTGCTAAAGCTGCTGCTGATGGCCTTGATGCCAGTGCTGATGGTTTTGGAGCAGATGATTTGCTCATGGGAGGCGATATTGCCATGTGGAAAAAGTTTGCCAATACACTTATCGTGAAATTGGCTATTACACTTTCTCCTGTTGATGCCGCATTGGCAAAAACCTATATTGAAGGAGCTTATAACAATGCCTTTGCTTTTGGTGAATCAGCTACCTTTAATTATCTGAGCGGCGCAAACTCTAACCCACTTTATCAGGACTTAGTACAAAGTGGTCGCCATGACTTTGTTGCTGCAAACACCATTGTTGACCTGATGAATGGATTGAATGACCCAAGAAGAGCTTCCTTTTTTGATGGTAACATGACTGATGATGCCGGGAATGTAATTTATATAGGTGGTGTCTATGGTGCAAGTAGTACTTTTTCGCAATATTCGCACGTTGCACCTCGTGTTGAAGATCCATCATATGGTTACGTGATGCTTGACTATACAGAGCTTGCTTTTTACCTTGCCGAAGCTGCCGAGCGTGGATTTAACGTAGGTGGTGATGCTGCTACATGGTATGAGAACGGGATCAAATCATCTATGAGTTATTGGAACGTTCTCGAAGCAGAGTCTGATGCCTACATTAATTCGCCTGACGTTGCATATGCTACTGCTCCAGGCGATTGGGAAAAGAAAATCGGCATACAAGCTTATTTGGCATTTTATGTGCGCGGACTCGAAGGATGGACCTCATACAGAAGACTTGATGCTCCTGTGTTGAATATTCCTCCGACCCCCGCTGAGCCAGCTGATGGTATGGTGCCGAAAAGACATACCTACCCAATTGCTGAACAAACACTTAATGGTGCTAACTATAGTGCTGCAGCTTCCAAAATTGGTGGCGACAGACTCAGTACGAAATTATTCTGGGATGTTAAATAATAGAATAAAGTAGTTTTTCAAAAAAGGGGGTTCATTTTTTGAACCCCCTTTTTTTGAGTGTTTTCATAGTTTTCAATTGTTTTTCTGTGTTGCAGCCCAAATTAATCTTAGAGCCAAGATGTTTAAAGCTGAAAAAAAAATAACTTTGCAGGAAGAATCATTATAAATAAAAAAAAATAAAGACAGAATGCCTGCTGCTTAATTAGGCCACCATATTGTCTGAAACTTAAAGTAAACATTAAAAATAGGCCATAAAAATAAAACTATAGAACCAAGTACCATGAAAAAATACAATATTTTCTTTTTGCCATTTTTACTTCTGTTAATAGGTTTAATTTCTGCTGATTTGAACGCACAGGTTTATCAGGGCGAAAAACCGGTAGAGCCTGTTGATGAAACAACGCAAGATCAGGATGAAGTGTCAAAAACTGACCGTACTTCAGGGCGGTACAAAACGAAGTTTAAACATCTTGTTTATTTCATGCCCAATATGACAACTGCTGTACCTGAGATTTATGGCCCTTTTAAAATTGGAGCAGGCCCTAAATGGGGTATCATGTTCGAGACAGGTGCCTTCCGTTTTTTTAGCGATAATTTTATGTTGGGTGGAGCCGGCAATATCGGCCTCTATTCAAGCTTTGGAATTGGAGCTTCCTTTCACGATTTTAAACTGCCTGATGATTTCAGCGGCTTAAAGATTCCTTTTTTCTTTGCAGATTTAAAGTTGGGGCCGGATATCCGCCTGGAATTTATTGATTTTATGAAAGTTGACCTTTACGGAAATATCGGTGTGCTGGCCAGCTATGGCGGTTTTGTTGGTAACCTCAGTGAGGACGAAACTTTTTATAAACCTACAAAGCCTGCTATCGCATTTCAAACGGGCGTTGGGCTTAACGTAGCCTTAGGCCGCTTTGTATTAGGTGTGCAATACACCATGGCAAAGGGTACTTACGAGTTTGAAGTGAGTGAGGATCCGACTCTTTATCCTAATGGCCCAGATAAAGAAGCTTTCTCTTACAAGGATGTAAACCTCAACAGTCTGCGCTTACATATTGGGTTTTATACCACGAAGCGTAGAAGATAAAAATCTTACCAATTTCACAACTAAAAAACCATCTTCTTTAATCGGAGATGGTTTTTTTAGGCTATGTCAGTCAGGGTGCGACTATCTTACCGCGTTAATCCGTCGTGTCCAGACTCTCGTTTATCAAAATGTTTTTTAGGTTTGCGGAACTTCTGTTTCAGTATTACTTTCCGGTTTGTAACGTTGTTCGTCAGCAGTAGTTTTCAGTAGTTTTAATTTCTCCATCCATTCAGCTACATGACTTTCGTAAGCCTTCAAATTAGCGGTGTCCACAGGTTTTGCCGGTGGTGATTCCACTTTGAGTGGGTTTATGGCCTGGCCATTTCTAAAAAATCGAAAATCCAGATGAGGGCCTGTGGATAAGCCGGTGCTGCCTACATAGCCAATCAATTGTCCTTGTTTTACCCTCACGCCTTGCGCGATGCCTTTGGCAAAAGCTTTGAGGTGCATATAAGCTGTAGTATATGTTCCGTTATGCTTGATATACAAAAAGTTGCCACCACCTGCTTTTTGATAACCTTTGCGGGTTATCACACCCTCGCCAATGGCAAAAACTGGTGTTCCGGAGGGCGCAGCATAATCAACACCGTGATGTGGACGGTAAATTTTAAGCACGGGATGAAAACGTGCGTTAGAAAATCCTGAGCTGATACGGCTGTATTTCAGAGGAGCTTTCAAAAATGTGCGCATCAGGCTTTGGCCGGCTTCATCAAAATAATCGCCTACACTGTCTTGTTCAAAATAAAAGGCGTACTGGTCTTTTCCATAATTCTTAAAACGTGAAGCCCTAATTTGGCCAATGCCAATAGGCTTGTTGTCCACATATAGCCGGTCATAAAGCACTTCAAACTCGTCGCCTTTCTGAATGCCGAAGAAGTCGATTGTCCAGGCGTAAACCTCCGATAACTCATTGGCCAGGTTGGCGTCGAAGCCACCATCAACCATTGCATTCCATAAGGAGGAGTTAATAACGCCATAAGCCGATTCCAGCTTTCGCTCGATGGGTTTGTTGCCTTTCCAGGCTTGCAAACTATCCGTCAGGCTAAAAACGACATAATCTGTATTGTCAATTTCATAAACAAAATAGAGCGGTGTTTCCACAGAATCAGTTGTCGAAATAAAGGTGTAATGATTGCCTGCCCTAATTTTTCTCACATCAAAGATTGATTTATGCTTTTTTGCAATATAATCGATCGTGCTATAATCAACGCCTTTGCCTAAAAGAATGTCGGATAGAAATTGATTGCGTTTCACCTGTCCTTCGTCAATCAATAAGGAATCGATCACAATTTCGTAAAGCAGTTTGGGTTCGGGCTTAACGGTTTCTGCCACTGAATCCTGCTCGGATTTTTTGTTATTTCCATTACTGCTACAAGCTTCAAAAAGTAGGGTTGAAGCTGCCATAACCGATAGCAGCAGCAGGTTATTTATCATTTGTGAAAGCTGACTGGAATGAAATTTAATTTGCATAATTTTAGAAATCCTCAATTCATAGGTTACTTCAAGCTTGCAAAAGTACAATTAGAATCGATGCTGAATTTGCTACCAGACATTGACTTTGTTAAGTATTTAAAAACGCTTGTCCAGGAAAATGAATGCGTAATACCTTTTTGGATTACATAAAAAAACCTGTGTCGGCTGCAGGCGCCAACACAGGAATAGTTTTGGTAACAAATAGCTTTAAAGCTGTTTCAGTGCATGATCTCTGCCCGCTTTGACGGCATTGAGATTAAGCTCAACAATATCAGAGCCTTTAGAGCCAAAAATGGCTTTCACGGCATTTTCAATGTTGGATAGTTTCAGGTCGAGAAAAGGAGTGGCGGCACCAAGCACAATCATATTGGCGGCCCTAATGTTTCCGCAATCTTTCGCCATAGCATTGGCATCCAGTGTGATGTATTGGGGCTGCTTTTGGATTTCCTGTATCAGCTGTTCAATTTCAGGATAATCTTTTATGTTTATAAAGGGATTGCTGCTGGTGATAATCCAGCCGTTTTTATTAAGCATAGGCAGGTAGCGCAACGATTCCATAGGTTCTACGGCTATAATAATATCGGCTTTGCCTTCTGGGATTAAGTCAGAGGCAATTGGTTCAGACGAAAGGCGCAGATTCGAATGAACGGCTCCGCCTCTCTGGCTCATGCCATGCACTTCAGCTTGTTTCAGGTGAAGCGATTCTTCCAGTGCTGCCATGCCAATGCAGGCTGCAATACTTAAAATTCCTTGTCCACCGACACCGGCTAATATGATATCTTTCTTCATTTTATTCAGCTTTATGATTAAATATTCAGGGCTTTTGCCTTGGCTTTCTGGCGCATTTTCCGTTTGAGGGTTTGGATACATTCCCGACGAGGGATAATAACCGAAACACCTTGATATGCAAGCTCTTGCCTGATAATAGCAGTGTTCTCTTCATGATATTTGCGCAAGGGCTTCAACACATGGATATGCGCTTCGGGAACGCCTATGCCACGCACGATGTCGTCGATTTTTCCATAAGCCGAGGAAGTTTGGCCTCCCGTCATCCCTGTCGTTGAGTTGTCTAAGATAAGGATTGTTATCGGGCTGTTGTTATTTACAGCGTCTAACAAACCTGTCATTCCGGAATGGGTAAACGTGGAATCGCCGATGGCAGCTACAGCCGGAACGAGTCCTGCATCGGCGGCACCAATCGCCATAGTGATGCTGGCACCCATATCCACGCAGCTGTTGATGGATTCCAAGGGTTCAAGTGCACTCAGGGTGTAGCAGCCAATATCGCTAAAAACACGGCCGCGGCCATATTCGAGCAGCGCTTCGTTAAGCGCCAGAAAAGCGTCGGTGTGTGAGCAGCCATCACAAAGTTGTGGCGGACGGTTTTTGACGAGTGCAGGAATTGCTTCTCCTGATTCATGGGTTTTTCCAATAGCAACTCCCACATTCACAGGGTCGAGTTCGCCATCGCGTGGAAGTGTGCCGTCCAGCCTGCCTTTGATGGTTTTTCCTTTGTTGAGCATGCCACGCAGCTGCTCTTCAATGATGGGATAACCGTCTTCCAGAACTAACAACGAATCGCAGCTTTCGTACAATTCGTTTACCATATCAAGCGGAAGTGGATATTGACTAATTTTCAGCACCGGATTCTTCAGTGTGCCTCCTACAAAATTTTCCATCAAGTAGTTGAAGCCTAATCCGCATGCGATAATTCCCACGCTTTTGTCAGTGCCTTCAATCAGGCGGTTATAGCCACTTTCAACCGATGCTGCCTCAAGCTGCTGCTGTTTGCCTAACAGTTCGCGATATTGTTTGCGGGCAATGGCGGGCAACAACACAAACTGGCGTAGGTTGTCGGGAAGGCTTATTTCGTTTTGTTTGATCTGTTCGCCACGTACAATACCGGTGCGCGAGTGAGCCAGTCGGGTTGTGATACGCAACATTACGGGGATACGCATTTTTTCGGACAGTTCAAAAGCATAGCGTGTCATATCGTAGGCTTCCTGTTGGTTGGAAGGTTCCAGAATCGGGATAAAAGCAAACTTTCCATAAAAGCGGGAGTCCTGTTCGTTTTGGCTGGAGTGCATGGATGGATCGTCGGCAGCAACAACTACCAAACCACCGTTAGCACCTGTTATAGCGGAGTTTACAAAAGCATCAGCAGCCACGTTCAAGCCCACATGCTTCATGCAAACCATTGCGCGTTTACCGGCATACGACATGCCCAGGGCAGATTCCATGGCGGTTTTTTCGTTTGCAGACCACATCGCACGGATATTATTTTCTTTGGCTGTTTTAGAGGCCTGGATATATTCCATGATTTCAGTAGAAGGAGTGCCGGGATAAGCATAGATGCCCGACATGCCACCATCAATAGCGGCTTGGGCAATGGCTTCGTCTCCCAGTAATAATAATTTTTGCATGGTGTTAAATGTATGATTTATAGCAATTTTAATAATTATCTAAGCTGTTACAAAAGTAACAAAACTGCTGGTTACAGCAATCGGTTGCGCTAAATCAGAATCTTTCTAAATAGAATAGACCTGCCGGATGGCAGAAGATTTCTCTCTCAAAATTTTGCTAAAAAGTGTCTTTTCGTAGTATAATTTTACCTTAATTTTAAGTCTGAATTCATTGGTTTTAAGCTTATTGACTCTGCCTTTAAGCCCAACCCACTCTAAATGCCTACTTTTGCTGCATTGATAAAGTATCTATGAATTTTTTAGCACATGCTTTTTTGTCCGGTGATGATCCTGAGGTGCTTTTTGGCAATTTTGTGGCCGACAGCATCAAAGGCAAAATGATTAAAAAATACAATGGTGCAATGCTCCTTGGGGTGCATTTGCATCGGGCAATTGATGCTTTTACCGATCAACATCCGATTGTATTGCGGAGTGTGAACAGACTCCGGCCCGAGTTCTTGAGGTTTTCGCCGGTTATTGTTGATGTTTATTATGATCATTTTTTGGCTGCCAACTGGGCAAATTATAGCAGCCAGGATTTGACAGCTTTTTCAGTGGAAGTGTATCGGGTTTTGCTGCGGAATTTTAGCAAGTTACCACCCCGATCCAAACGGATGCTGCCCTGGATGATGGCCCAAAACTGGCTTACCGGTTATGCCAACCTGACTGATCTGAACCGCTCTTTCACGATGATGTCGCGCCGTGTCAGCTTTGAATCGCGCATGGAATACGCGGTGGACTTTCTCAAACTTCATTATGCTGATTTTGAGCAGGATTTTCAATTATTTTTTCCTGACCTCATTAAGGAAAGTGAACAGGTTTTGCAACAGCTTTCAGCCGAAAAGTAATCTTAGAAGGACTAAAACCGATAAAATACAAGGCTGTTTTCAGGAAAAATTTGTTTATTTGTAGGATCAGACTTTGTTAGGTTTTTTGAATAAGTTTTTTAAAAACCTGACAAATTGATAAGGTTACATAGCTGCTTATCAATGTGTTAAGGGTTCATGAAATTTCATCTTTCAGTGTCCAATTATATATCTATTGATAATCAGGTAGTTGCAACATTGTCAGGTCGACTAATTCTGCGGATACACATTAATTAAGAAGACTGATGAGAAAACTTATTATTATTCAATTATTGTTTACGTTCTTACTATTGGGCTGCGAAAAGGATAATGAAGAAACACTTTGTTCAGGTTTTATACTAGAGCACCCCACGCTTGACTGTGAATTAGACTATGAAATAATAAATGATGTTCTAGAAACTTATTTCATCCACGCCGACTTTATACATATTGATCAGAAAACACACTCACCCGTTTTTAGTGAATTTGTTAAAGATAAGCTCGAAAGTGAAAACATCGTTTTCGATTCTTTGTTATTAACAAACTATTCAGAGAAAAACAGCGAGGCTTATTTTTTATCCGGCAACAATTTGAGATTGAATACAGTTCGGCTAATTAATCATGCGGAAATAAATTGTTTTTTTAGTGTTGAATTCAAAGCCTGGCAAAACTATTATAAGAAATATCCGAAATCTACCGGGCTACATACATTTTCACGACCGGAAATCAATGCTGCTGGAAATCAAGCAATTGTTGAATATGGTTGGCAGGCAGGCTATACCCAAGGAATGGGATATTTAATAGTTCTTGTCAGAGAAAACAATAAATGGATAGTTACAAATCGGCTACCAACTTGGGCTTCATAAAAATAGCAATCAGGAGACGGCTTTGTAAATACATAAGCAGGTGTTTTAAATCCACTACATTTTTTATTGTTATTCGTAGTTCTCCCAGCCTTAATACTAAATCTCAACTGATAAATGAACCGAATTCACAGCTATTGTGTACTTTCATTACTTGTTTTACTGGGCTTTTTTTCGCCTAAGGCAATGGCTCAGGATTTGCCTTATCTTAACAGTTTTAGCCTGGCAGAGATTAATGGAAAGGTTTACCTGCAATGGATCATCGCTTCCGGAAACACCTGCGACGGGGTGCGGGTTTACCGCTCAACCGATGCCGAAAACTTCGAGCAGATTGGACAGATAGCCGGTATTTGCGGAAGTCCTTTCTCATCAGTTTCTTATGATTATTGGGATACGTTACCGCTGTTAAACACCACTTCCTATTATCACCTGGAACTGGGTAATTTGGGTTTTTCAGCTACCCAGGCTATTCAGTTGTTTGACTTTTCTAAAAAGTCTTACCAGATTATCCCTCATCCAACTACGGCTGATGCCAATATCTATTTTGAAAATTCTCTTTATGAAACTTTTGGTCTTCACGTCTTTAATCAAAACGGAAAGCTTGTTTACGATGCCAAAACAAGTAGTAATAATTTTGAGCTGAATCCGGCACAGCTTGATGCAGGATTTTACGTTTTTTATATCAGCAACAACACTGGAACCAATACCATTAAGGGAAAATTAATTGCCAAATGAAAGCCGTCAATTGTTGCTAAAGATAGTTTTTTTTATAAATCTTTGAAATTATGATAGGCTTGTGGTAGTCCTTGTGGGTTGATTTATAGCCATTTCAAGAAAAGTAATTCTAATATTAGAGTTTATTTAGGTATCTTAGTCGCTATTGGAGACAAGGAGAATCTGCTAATTTTTAGGAAAAAGATAAAATTGAATGATTGGGATAGATGTTTTAGCTTTACACTTTACAAAAACCGCAAGCTGTATAAACTATGAACGATAAGTTGATTGACATTGAAAGCCGGGTTTTGCTGCTGAAGCAAATTCCCGTATTTAGCATACTCAACAAACAGGGGCTTGCTACGCTTGCTTCGTTGCTTGAAGAGCGAAAAACCAGGGCGCAGGAACCGCTTTTCAAGAAAGGAGATCCTGGTGAGAGTATGTATATTTTGGCCGAAGGTGAAGTGCGTGTACACGACGGAAATCATGTGATTGCTCGCTTACAGGCGGGTGAGGTTTTTGGTGAATATGCATTACTGGATACTGAAAGCAGGTCGGCTTCTGTAACCACTGAAAAAGCCAGTCGTGTTTTGATGCTGAAACGAGAAGCTTTGATGACGTTTCTGAGTCAGTTTCCCGAAATATTGTTGAGCATGCTTCAGCTTCAAATCAGGCGGATGCGCGATATGAATGAGCTGGAAGAAAAGCTTTCAAAGAGCTACCTCAAAATCACCAAACAAAAACAGGAAATCGAAGGCCAGCACGATGCTATCAAAGCTCAGAAAAGCCAGCTTGAGCTTCAAAACAAAAACCTTCACGAGCTGAATGCTCAAAAAAAACAATTGCTGAGCGTGATTATTCATGGCCTGAAAAATCCGATGACGAGTGTGCAAACGATGGCCGAACTGCTCGATGAGCGCAAACAATTGGGGAGCGATGAACGTGAATATCTCGAAATTCTGAAAAAATCGCTGGCACGTATGAACCTGGTAATTAACGACCTCATTCAAAGTAACCAGGAAGAGGTTTCCCGGATCAGGCGACAAGTTCCAATGAAAATATCTGATGCCATAGAACAGGCTGTAACATTACACTCGGTCGAAATTGCTACTAAAGAACTCGATTTCATTTTGGCTAAGTCAGGGCTTATAATCCAACTTCAGGAAAGCTATTTTGCCCAGCTGCTCGACAAACTGATTGAGTGGGTTGTGGATCATGCTGAACCAAAAACTAAATTATTTGTTGAAATAAAACAGCAGGAGTCAGTACTTGTTATTTTTAAATTTCAGTGTAAAGATGTTCTTTCGGATAAAAAGTCAAATGCCATTGTGCCAGCGTCACTTTTTGAGGCAGCACCTGAACAGCTTAAACTGTTTTCTTTCATTCATGACTTGAAAGTTTTATCCGGCCTATCGTTGCGGCTAAATCACCTGGGCAAATCTGATTGGGAGTTGCAAATCAATCTCAATCTGCCCGCTGAACAGTCGGACAGCTTTTAGGTGCAGCATATTTGAATTGTTTTTTTAACTCGCAACGGCTACCACCAGAATTATACTGCATTTTATCAGTTAAAATCTTCTGCTTCATTCAAAATCAATTATTTTGAATGCATTTTAATATTTTTCGCTCTTAAAGTAGAATTTATGAAAAAGATAACAACCAAAGAACTATTGATTTTTTTAGAAAGTCCAGCGACTAAACTCCTGGATGTTCGTCCGGTTGACGCCTTCAATGGCTGGGCACAAAGGGATGAAAAGCGAAGCGGACACATACAAGGAGCAAAAAGTCTTCCGGCTAAATGGCTCAATTATATCGACTGGATCGAAATTGTGCGACACAAACAGATTTTGCCTGAGCATAAAATTATTATTTACGGCTATTCCGATACGGAAGCAGAAGAAGTGGCAAATCGTTTTTTAGCATCCGGTTATACCGATGTTGTTATTTATCTGCACTTTTTGGTTGAATGGGTAAATGATGAACAACTTCCGATGAAAAAACTGCCGCGCTACAAGCATTTGGTTTCCGCTGATTGGCTGAATCAACTTATCAGCGGCGGCAAACCGATGCACTACGAAAACAACAATTTCGTAGTTGTGCACAGCCATTACCGCAACCGCGATGCTTATTTGAGTGGCCATATTCCGGATGCTATTGATATGGATACACTTGCCCTGGAAGCACCCGAAACATGGAACAGGCGCAGCCCTGAAGAAATTCAGAAGGCACTTCAGGATCATGGCATAAGCGCTGACACCACAGTGATTCTTTATGGAAAATATATGTCTCCTGACAATGATGATGAGTTTCCGGGAAGTGCGGCAGGCGATATCGGTGCTGTCAGAAATGCTTTTATCATGCTGTATGCAGGAGTGAAAGATGTGCGTATCCTGAACGGCGGTTTCCAATCGTGGCAGGATGCAGGTTTTGAAGTTTCAAAAGTGGAGGAGCCTAAACAGCCTATTTCCGAATTTGGTGCTGAAATTCCTGCCAATCCGCAGTTAGCGGTTGATACACCCGAAGCCAGGCAAATGCTGGCCGCTGCCGATGCTGAGCTGGTTTGTGTGCGCAGCTGGCCCGAATATATTGGCGAAGTGAGCGGCTACAATTATATAAAAGCCAAAGGCCGGATTCCCGGGGCAATTTTTGCGGATTGCGGCAGCGATGCCTACCACATGGAAAATTACCGCAACGAAGACCATACTACACGCGACTTCAATGAGATAGCCGAAATCTGGATAAATAACGGCATAACGCCTGATAAGCATTTGGCGTTTTATTGTGGCACAGGCTGGCGAGGCAGCGAGGCCTGGTTTAACGCCTGGTTGATGGGATGGCCTCAGGTTTCGGTATATGATGGCGGCTGGTTTGAATGGAGTAACGACCCAACAAATGCTTTTGAAACAGGAATTCCCCTGGCTAAATATGATTTAAAATAAAGATAATCAACGACTTGCTTCATCAACTTGAAACTTAAAAACAATAGCTATGTATCCGAAAATCAAAGAGCCTGCTTTCGCCGAAGACGTCCTTTATGGCTTGAAGTTGACACCAAAGCAGCTTTTGTCAAAATATTTTTATGATAGCCTTGGCTCTGAGCTTTTTGCAAAGATCATGCGCATGCCCGAATATTACCTCACCGACTGTGAACTGGAGATTTTTGAGCAGTCGGCTGCTGAAATTACTACGGCTTTCAATACCGGCAAGGCTGGTTTTGAATTGATTGAGCTAGGTGCTGGTGATGGGCTAAAAACCAAGGTACTACTTGAATATTTGGTAAATCAAAATACTGATTTTAAATATGTTCCCATTGATATCTCAGAAAAAGCAGTAAAAGGATTACAGCAAGATCTCAAACGAAAAATGCCCGGCTTACAGCTCGACGGTCGGGTGGGGGATTACTTTGAGTTGTTGGCGGGTATCAATAACTCAAAACGAAAAATCGTCTTGTTTTTGGGTTCTAATATTGGGAATTTCAGTGAACACATGGCGATAGAATTTTTGCGAAAGCTACAAGGGGTTTTGCAGCCACGCGACCAACTGCTGATCGGTTTCGACTTGAAAAAAGATGCCAATACCGTGCTTCTGGCTTATAACGACCCTCACGGATACACCGCCGCCTTCAATTTAAACCTGCTAAGTCGTATTAATCGCGAGCTGGATGCCGATTTTCAGCTGGATAATTTTTATCATAAAGAAACTTACGACCCTAAATCAGGCTTAGCCAAAAGCTTCCTGATCAGCAAAAAGGCACAAGAAATTAATCTGAGAAAGTTGAACGAGCGGATCGTTTTTGATAAGGAGGAATCCATTTTTATGGAACGATCTCAAAAATATGATCTGTCAATGATTGAAACACTTGCTCAAAAAACGGGCTTTAAACAGCAAAAATACTTTTTTGATCAGCGTAAGTGGTTTGTGAATGCTTTGTGGGCGGTGGATAAATAGTGTTGAAACGACTAAATTTATAGTAGAACAGGAATTTTCCGCAGATGACGCAGATTACCGCAGAGGAAGAATCCACGAAAATCGGTGAAATCAGTAGGAAAAATTTAATTGTCAACCCATAAACCCATCAACTCGTAAACCCGTGAACTCCTTAAGCGAAAAGCACTAACTAACACAACATTACTACCTAACTGATAACACTCGCCACAACATTCCTACTTCCACCATAATTCCGAAACTCACACAGGTAAATTCCTTGCCAGGTTCCCAGCGCGAGTTTGCCGTTCATAATGGGTATTGATAGGCTGATGCCAGTTAGTGCGGTTTTAATATGTGCCGGCATATCGTCAGCGCCTTCCATAATATGTTTAAAATAGGGCGCGTTTTCAGGCACGATTAGATCAAAAAACTTTTCCATATCGTGCCGCACATCGGGATCAGCGTTTTCGTTGATAAGCAATCCCGCTGAGCTATGACGCATAAAAAGATGTAAAACTCCTTCGGCTGGCAATTTGCCCAAAGCTTCAAGAATTTCGTGGGTTATTAAATGAAAACCTCGTTTACGGGCTTTTAGGGTGATAGCTGTATTTTTTAACATGCTATATAATTTTAAAAAAGGCTGAAAGAATAACTTTTTACTATTCTTTCAGCCTGATAAATAATCAGATTATCCTTAGTTCTATTCCTCTGCCTTCGGTTTTACGCCCACAATTTTTTCCAACATATCGGTAGTGAGCGATTTTGGTCTTTCTAATGGATAGAGTAAAGCCCTGTCCCATATCAAGTTAGCTGTGATACCAATTGCTCTTCCAATACCAAACAATACGGTGTAAAAGTCGTATTCTGTTAAGCCGTAATGCCACTGAATAACGCCGGATTGTGCATCCACGTTAGGCCAGGGGTTTTTGGCTTTGCCTTGTTCCTTAAGGATTGGCGGCACCACTTTATAGAGCAGATCAACATATTTAAAGATGGGATCTTCGGGAATATGTTTCAGGCTAAACTCACGCTGAATAGTGTAACGCGGGTCGGTTTTACGCAATACGGCATGTCCGAAACCCGGAATCACCTGTCCGCTATGCAGTGTATCCCAAACATACTGTTTCATCTCGTTCTCGGTAGGCGTTTCACCACCCATTTTATCCATCAAATCCTGTAACCAGCGCAGCACTTCCTGGTTTGCTAATCCGTGAAGCGGCCCGGCCAGGCCATTAATCATGGCGGAAGTTGACAGGTAAATATCTGATAACGAGCTGGCAACCAGGTGTGCAGTATGTGCGCTCACGTTACCGCTTTCGTGGTCGGCATGAATGATAAAGTGCATACGTGCCACATCATCATAAGGCTTTGCTTTGCCCATCATGTGCGCAAAATTCGCACCTACGTCAAGGTCGGGATTGCCAACGATACGTTTGCCGTCGCGGTATAGCTTCGCGTAGATATAAGTGGCGATTTCCGGGAGTTTGGCCAGCATATTCAATGAATCTTCATACATCGGCTCCCACAAATCCATTTTGTTGATTCCGGCTTTATACTTTTTGGCCATAAATGATTCTCGCGACATGGCCAGGATTGCAGAGCTGAAAATTGACATTGGGTTGCTGCAACAAGGCCAGGCATCAATTACTTCATACACGTATCGCGGCACAATGCGTCGTTTTGAAAACTCATCAATCAAATCCTCAACCTGATTCAAGGTGGGCAGATCGCCGGTAAGTAAAAGATAAAACAAACCCTCCACATAGGGCATTTCTGCTCCTTTGCCTCTCGGTAGCTTCTCAAAAACTTCGGGCAGGGTATAGCCCCGGTAGCGTATTCCCTCGTTGGGATCAAGATAAGAAATGTCGGTCACCAGACATTTTATGCCACGCATTCCGCCCAAAATTTGTCCAATCGTAACTTTATCAACTACAAAATCACCAAACTCATCGTTTAGTCTCTCGGTACGCGGGCGGTGCTGGTTTATTTTTTCTCTTAAAACTTCTTTTAGATTAGACATAGTGTTTAGGGTTTATTTTTTACTAATTATTTTTTCTTGCAGCCTATCATTAATGGCGTTGAGGAAATCGTTGGTGTAAAGGTAATGCTCTGGTTTTAAATTATTTTCGTGGATCAGCAAAGCCAGGTCTTTAGTCATCTTGCCCGATTCAACTGTCTCAATACAAACCGCCTCCAGGGTGTGGCAGAAGTCGATAAGCTCCTGGTTGTTATCCAATTTACCACGATGTGCCAGTCCGCGCGTCCAGGCAAAAATAGAGGCGATAGGATTGGTGGATGTAGGATTACCTTTTTGATGTTCGCGGAAATGGCGTGTAACAGTGCCGTGGGCTGCTTCGGCTTCCATGGTTTTGCCGTCAGGTGTTACCAAAACACTGGTCATCAGGCCTAATGAGCCAAAACCTTGCGCCAAGGTGTCCGACTGCACATCACCATCGTAGTTCTTGCAGGCCCACACAAATTTACCACTCCATTTCAGGGCAGCAGCAACCATGTCGTCGATCAGTCGATGCTCGTAAATAATGCCTTTGGCATCAAAAAGTGACTTGTAGTCGTTTTGATAAATCTCTTCAAAGATGTCTTTAAACCTGCCGTCGTATTTCTTGAGGATGGTGTTTTTGGTCGAAAGATATAATGGCCATCCTTTTTGCAAAGCCATATTAAAGCAGCTGTGGGCAAAGCCTTTGATAGATTCGTCGGTATTAAACATAGCCATTGCCACGCCGTCGCCCTCAAAATCATAGACCTTATATTCCTGAGGCTCGCTGCCATCTTCTGGTGTGAAAGTAATGGTGAGCGCACCTTTTCCTTTGGTCACGAAATCGGTGGCTCGGTACTGGTCTCCAAAAGCATGACGGCCAATAACGATGGGATGTTTCCAGCCTGGAACGAGTCGTGGGATATTGTTGATCATAATGGGTTCGCGGAAAACTGTTCCGTCTAAAATATTTCTGATGGTACCGTTTGGTGAGCGATACATAGCTTTCAGATCAAACTCCTCCACGCGTTTCTCGTCGGGTGTGATGGTGGCGCATTTGATGCCAACATTGTACTTTTTGATGGCATTAGCTGCGTCAATAGTAACCTGGTCGTTGGTGCTGTCGCGGTATTCCATGCCCAGGTCAAAATATTTTATGTCCAAATCAAGATATGGCAAGATGAGTTTTTCTTTGATAAATGACCAGATTACACGTGTCATTTCGTCTCCGTCAAGTTCCACAATTGGATGGGCAACTTTAATTTTTGTCATGTTTTTCTCCGATTTTAATGTTAGTATGTGCATAGTTTAGTAACAAAGTGCTTTCAGTACTGTTTTACCGGTTTTAAATTTTCAACCGAATCTGGCAATAAAAAACTATTCTAAGGCCTATATATCAGACTGAAAGCAACAAAACTACCCCGCAAAAATAAACTGTGTTAATTCTATTAATTTGGGAACGTAAAAATACAAAAATCTTTGTCAGTTTCAAGTCTTTTTTAACAGCTAACCTCTTAACTTATACTTTCTTCTAATTTTTTTACTGTTTATTTATTAACAATAAGCTTTGCGCATGCTTCCTATATTTTTGTGGGTTTTTATTGTCCTAAGTTTATATTTTAAACTGTTTCGTTTGCCGTCTATATTGCCTGCTTCGAAAAAAAACTCGCAGCAATAGGTTTTGTTTTAAAAAAAATCCACGACTTTTGTATGGATTCATATAAATTCTCCACCAAATCTAAGCAGTTATGAAAACAGGATTAAAGCGTAACCCAAAAAATAAAATTATTGCAGGCGTATGCAGTGGCCTGGCCGATAACCTTAATTTGGATCCAACATTGGTGCGCCTATTTTTTGTGTTGCTGGCAGTATTTGCCTTTGGTGGCGTAATCGTGTATATTGTGCTTTGGGCTATACTTCCTGAGGATAATTATGTAAATGCTAATGAGGATGCCGCCGCTAACACATTTGAGAATGAGCCGGTTTATTCATCAGATCAAAGCGGAAAGGCACAGCTGGTTATTGGCATCACGCTGATATCTGTTGGAGCGCTGTTTTTGATTGGTGGCTTTATTCCTCAGATTAATGTGTTGGATTTTTGGCCTGTCGGACTTATTGTAATAGGTATTCTGGTATTGCATCAATCTACTAATAAATTGAATTAGCGGTTGAAGTGTTAATGATAATTAACTTAGCATCAAACAAATAAAAACTAATGGTATGAAACATCAAAATGTCTTTTGGGGAGTGTTATTGATCACTCTTGGCACACTTTTCTTATTTGACCGGCTTGATATTTTCGAGTTTGAATGGCGGATATTAGGCAGGTTATGGCCCATACTTATCATACTTTGGGGTGTTTCTATTTTGCCGGTGAAGGCGTTTTTTAAAGTCACGTTAGCAGTGCTGGTAGGTGGTTTGGGTGTGTATATGTATACGCAGAAAGCTGATGGCAGATATGGCAGAACCACCATGTACGATTATTCTTACGACAGTGATGAGGTGGTTAAGGATAGCATTGTATCGCAAACTTTTAGCTTTCCTTTCACCGATGAAATTCAGAAAGCTGTGTTGGAGTTGGAAGCTGCGGCTGGTGTATATCGCCTGGATGGCACCACCGGCGATTTGATTCGTGCTGAAAAGCGTGGCAGTAAAATGGCTTACAATTTTAGGGTAGAAGAGCTTGATGGCGAGAGTCGTGTTGTGATTAGCCAGCGAGATGCATCTGTAAATTTCAGAAATAACAAAACGACACATTTTGATATGATGCTGAATACCAAGCCTCAATGGAGTTTTGATTTAGATGTTGGTGCTGCTGAACTGAATTTTGATCTGAGCCCTTTTCAGGTTGCTGAAATTGACCTTGATGGGGGTGCAGCCGCCATTAATATCCGGCTGGGCGAACAACAGCTGGCAACGCATATCAAAATTGATGCTGCGGCATCGGCTATTGTCATTAAAATACCAGCTACTGCGGGATGCCGCATCGTAAGCTCCACGGTGCTTTCCAGCAAAAACTTTAAAGATTTTGAGAAACTGGAAAAGGGGCAATATGAAACACCGGGTTTTGCAACAGGAAGTCAGCAAATATTTATTGATATCGATGCTGCTGTTTCCAGTTTTGAAGTTAAAAGGTATTGATAATACCCTTCAATTGTCCGCTAAAAACAACATCAAATTATGGATGAAAATTTGTCAAAGTGGCAGCTTATGGCTTATTATTCAACTGGCACAGGATTTGAGGTAGGCTGCTGATATGGAGTATAAAGACTATTATAAGGTTTTAGGAGTAGAGCGAAACGCGACGGCAGATCAAATTAAGAAAGCCTATCGCAAGCTTGCTATAAAATACCATCCCGATAAAAACCCTGATAATAAGCAAGCCGAAGACCGTTTTAAAGAAATCAGTGAGGCCTACGAAGTTATTGGCAATGCTGAAAAGCGCAAGAAGTATGACGAGTTGGGTGCCAATTGGAAACAATATGAGCAGCAGGGCTTTGACGGCTTTGGTGGTGGCGGTCGGCGCTATTCGTCAAGAGGTGGGCAGGCCGACTTTGGTGAGTTTTTTGGTGGAGGACAAGGTGGCTTTTCCGACTTTTTTGAAGCTTTCTTCGGCGGAAGCGGTTTTACCAGTGGAGGTGCTAAGAGCAGAAGTCGTGTCAGGCCTAAGGGTCAGGATCTTACTGCCGAACTTCATTTATCGCTTTCTGAGGCTTACCACGGTGTTGAGCGCATGATACAACTTGGCGAGCAACGCATCCGCTTGAAGATTAAGGCAGGAGTGCGTCAGGGACAAACCTTGCGCATGAAAGGCAAAGGCCAGCAAAGCCCCTATGGCGGCGAACCCGGCGATTTGCTTATCAAAATACATATTACTCAACAAGCGGATATTCAACGCGATGGAGACGACCTGATTCAGGAATTACCGGTGGATATTTATACTGCAATATTGGGTGGAAAAGTAAAGCTAAACACCCTCAAAGGGGAGGTGCAGGTACCCGTAAAAGCAGGTATTCAATCTAATGCAACACTACGGCTGAAAGGCCTGGGAATGCCTGTTTACGGAAAAACTGAAACTGGAAATCTCTTGCTAAAAGTAGTCTTAAAGTTGCCTGAAAAGATATCGGGTGAAGAGCTTAAACTCATCCAGAAAGCAGCTGAAATACACGCTAAAAAAGAAAAATAACCGGTCGCCTAAAAGAATTTCTAACCTAAAACTGACCCAATTCCTCATTTTTCTGAATTTATAAAGCCCGTTGCGTACTTTTTGGTTACTTTGCACGTTATTTTGCAATAACCAAAAATTGATGTTTTTTGGAGCTTGCAATCAAAGCATAAATAATCTATCTAATTCACATGCAACGATTTATACGACTTACAACTACCATTTTATCATTTTTTATACTCGTCAGTTTAAGTTCAGCAGCACAGGCACAAGAAGCTGCTGTTCGCGGATTTGTGTATGAAGCCTCCACCGGAGAACCCGTAATTTTCTGCAATGTCTATCTGCAAGGCACTACCTACGGTGCTTCGACGGATATCAACGGCTATTTTAGTATCACCAAAGTGCCAGCCGGCCAATACATGTTATTGGTAACTTTTTTAGGCTACGATACGCTCAGGCAGGAAATTGTATTGAAGCCCAACGATGTGTTGAACCGTAAATTTAACCTGGTGGAATCAAGCGTAAGCCTCGAAACAGTGAATGTTACCGCTGAAAAAATCGAAGCACGTACCGAAACTAAAACTTCCGTCGTCAACATCACACCCAAAATCCTCAAAAAGATTCCTTCCATTGGCGGACAAGCTGACCTGGCGCAATACCTGCAAGTGATTCCCGGTGTTGTGTTTACCGGCGACCAGGGCGGCCAGTTGTACATCAGAGGCGGATCGCCTATTCAAAATAAGGTGCTACTCGATGGCATGATCGTGTATAACCCGTTTCACTCTATCGGACTGTTTTCGGTTTTTGATACCGATATGATTCGTAATGCAGAGGTATTTACCGGTGGCTTTAGCGCTGATTATGGCGGCAGAGTTTCATCTATCATGGATATCACCACCCGCGATGGAAATAAAAATCAGCTCAGCGGGAAAGTTGGTGCTAGTACTTTTGGTGCCAAGCTGTTGCTCGAAGGCCCGTTAAGTCGCGCTAAGGTGGAAAATGGCTCCAGCTCCAGCTTTATTTTCTCTGTGAAAAATTCCTACCTGGAACAAACCAGCAAAAGCCTCTACAGCTACGTGGATGAAGACGGGCTGCCTTTTAACTTCCTTGATTTGTACGGAAAAATATCCATCAATGCTGCCAATGGAAGCAAAATCAACTTCTTTGGTTTTAGTTTTGATGATAAGGTAAACAACTACAAATCGCTTTCTGATTTCGGCTGGAACTCGGTGGGTGGAGGCTCTAACTTTTTGATTATCCCCGGAAAATCACCTGTGCTGATCGAAGGTAACCTGGCCTATTCCAGCTACAAAGCAACGCTTTCCGAGGCTTCGGCACCCGAACGTTTCAGCAGTATCAATGGCTTCAATATGGGCTTCCATTTCACTTACTTCATAGGAAAAGACCTGGTAAAATACGGTATTGAGCTGCTTGGCTTCAAAACGGAATTTGATTTCACCAATGGTGTTGGAAGAAATATTAACCAAACCGAAAATACGACCGAGCTGGCCGGATATGTGCGCTACAAAGGCAACTTCGGTAAGTTATTGTTCGAGCCAAGCTTCCGTGTGCAATGGTATGCATCGCTTGGCAATATCTCGCCCGAGCCACGGCTGTCCGTGAAATACCTGGTAAATGATTGGTTCCGCATTAAACTGGCCACGGGTATGTATTCCCAAAACTTGATAGCAGCCAATAGCGACCGCGATGTGGTGAATCTGTTTTATGGCTTCCTTTCAGGCCCCGATAACCTACCCAACCGTTTTGACGGCAAAGAGGTGACCCACAAACTGCAAAAAGCCAACCACTATATTTTAGGTACAGAGATAGACTTAACTAACCGTATCAACCTCAATATAGAAGGTTATTTGAAAGATTTTAACCAGCTTACAAACCTTAACAGAAATAAACTTTTCAACGAAAATACGGCGCCTGCCAACACACCGGATATCTATAAAAAGGACTTCATCATTGAAAAAGGTAATGCCTATGGAGGCGATATAGCCCTTAAATATGAAGACAAGAAATGGTACATCTGGTCAGTTTATTCACTTGGCTTTGTTACCAAGGAGTATGAGAAAAATCCCGGTGAGTTGATAAGCTATAGGCCGCATTATGACAGGCGTCACAACGTAAACCTTCTAATTTCATACACAGCCGGAGATCGGCGTCAATGGGAGTTTGGCGCTCGCTGGAACTATGGCTCCGGATTCCCGTTCACGCAGGTGCAGGGCTATTACGAGCATCTCAACTTTGGCCAGGGCGTGAATACCGATTATACCAATGCCAATGGGAACTTAGGAATACTTTATGGCGATCTGAATGAAGGCGAACTGCCCAGTTATCACCGCTTAGACTTTGATATCAAACGCCGTTTCTTTTTTAGTGAACGGACGCAACTTGAAGTAAACGTGAGTGTTACAAATATGTATAACCGCGAAAACGTATTTTATGTAGATCAAATCACCAGTGATGTTATCCGCCAGTTGCCGCTTATGCCTAGCTTTGGAATGACACTTAGTTTTTAAATAAAACATTTATTCTATAATTAATTTTATGCACAGCAACAGAAAAAGTAAAATGGCATTTTCAGGAAAATCTTTGCTGATTATCGCCCTCGCAATGTTTAGCTTGAACAGCTGCAAATCACCAAATAAGACGCCAATGCAAGCACCCGTAGCTACTAAAAAACCTCATGAGCTTACAGCACATGACAACACTAGAATCGACGATTATTATTGGCTCAACGAGCGTGAAAATCCTGAAGTAATTGCTTACCTGGAAGCCGAAAATGCATACACCGATAATGTTTTGGCGCATACCATGCAGCTTCAGCAGGCTTTGTATGACGAGATGCTGGGCCGCATAAAGCAAACAGATATTTCGGTGCCTTACAAGTTAAACGGCTATTACTATTATTCACGTTATGAGGAAGGCAAAGAGTATCCGATTTATTGCCGCAAAAAAGGTAGCCAGGATGCCGCTGAAGAAATTATGCTCAACGGCAATGAAATGGCCGAAGGCTATGCTTATTTTGAGATTGGTGGCTGGGAAATCAGTGCTGACAATAATTTGTTGGCCTATTCCGTGGATACGGTGAGTCGCCGCCAATATACCATCTATATTAAAGACCTTAGCTCTGGCGAGATTTATCCGCAAAGTATTCCGAATACTTCCGGCAATATGGCTTGGGGAAATGACAATAAAACATTGTTTTATAGCGTAAAAGACGAGACCTTAAGGCCTTATAAAGTAATGCGCCACAATATTGAAATGGATTATGAGCAAGACGTAACCGTTTTTACCGAAGACGATCCCACTTTTTACGCCTTTGTTTTCAAAACCAAATCGCAGGCATATATTATGGTTGGCACGGTGAGTACCATGTCAGCCGAATATAGCTTTGTGGATGCCAACAAGCCCTTGAATGACTTTACGATGGTGCAGGCACGTCAGCCCGATATGCTCTATGGTGTAGATCATTACAAAAACGATTTTTATATCCGTACGAACCTTGATGCACAAAACTTTAGGCTGATGAAAACCAGCGTGAAAAAGCCGGGGATGGACAATTGGAAAGAAGTAATTGCCCATCGCCCCGATGTGTTGCTCGAAGATTTCGAGATATTCTCTAACTATCTCGCCGTGAGTGAACGCCAAAAAGGTTTAGTAAACATTAGGGTGATAAGCTGGGACAAAAAGAATGACTATTACCTTGATTTTGGTGAGCCGGTTTACACCGCTTATATGAGCACCAATGTAGATTTCGAGACCAAAGTATTGCGTTATGGATACACCTCGCTTACCACACCAAATTCTGTTTACGATTACGATATGGCAACCAAAACACGTAGCTTACTGAAACAACAAGAAGTGCTTGGCGGCTATAATGCTGACGATTATGTATCGGAGCGTTTATATGTGCCTTCACACGATGGCGTGATGGTTCCGGTTTCTTTGGTGTATAAAAAAGGCCTACAGAAAAACGGCAAAAATCCCGTAGTTTTATACGGTTATGGCTCTTATGGCGCCAGCATGGATGCTTATTTTTCATCAGCACGCTTAAGTCTGCTCGACAGAGGTTTTGTTTGGGCAATAGCACATATCCGTGGAGGCGAAGAGCTTGGACGTCAATGGTATGAAGATGGAAAACTGCTCAACAAAAATAATACTTTCCTCGATTTTATTGCCTGCGGCGATTACCTGACAAAAGAAAATTATACGGATAGCGAACATCTTTTTGCGCTTGGCGGAAGCGCCGGCGGATTGCTGGTAGGCGCAGTGGCAAATATGCGTCCCGACCTGTGGAAAGGCGTTATTGCTGCCGTTCCGTTTGTGGATGTGGTAACGACCATGCTTGATGAGACAATTCCTTTAACCACAGGAGAATACGATGAATGGGGTAATCCTAACGAAAAGGAGTATTACGACTATATACTTTCTTATTCACCTTATGACAATGTGGAAGCTAAAAACTATCCAGCGATGCTTGTTACTACCGGCTTGCACGACAGCCAGGTGCAGTATTGGGAGCCTGCGAAATGGGTAGCCAAACTACGCGATATGAAAACGGATGACAATACCTTACTGCTGAAAACCAATATGGACTTCGGGCATGGCGGGGCTTCCGGGCGCTTCGAAAGACTGAAAGAAACCGCTTTGGAATATGCCTTTATGATGAACGAATTGGGTATGGTGAAGTAAACGAAGACTAAATTCAAACAACAAAAAAGGCTACCTTATTGAAAGGCAGCCTTTTTTTGTGAGCGGGCAATGGGTGTCGAACCCACGACCCTCAGCTTGGGAAGCTGATGCTCTACCACTGAGCTACGCCCGCTTTTGAGCGGCAAAGGTAGATTTTATCCGTCATATTTCTGATGATATGATCATAATAATTGGGTTGAAAAATAGGATTGTTTCGGTTGTGTTTTGGCATATTCAAATTGTGTTCATCAATATAATCGTCAATATTTGAATTGATTACGGATTTAAAACCCGCAACAAATGATGAAATTGATTTTGGTTTTCGAAAAAAATTATTGGTGGTGATATTGTTGGTGGTCGCGGGGATATTGTTGGTGGTCGCGGGGATATTGTTGGTGGTCGCGGGGATATTGTTGGTGGTCGCGCGTAGAGACGCACGGCCGTGCGTCTCTACATCGTCACCAACAAACACCGCCGTGGGACACAACATCACCGCCGTGCAACATAATATCACCGCCTGTTGAATTTGTCGTTCACCCAATTTTGCGGGTTATTTTGGATGTAAAATTTTATTCGTCCATATTCATTATTATTTCTGATGATATGATCGTAATAATTGGGTTGAAAAAAATGATTGTTTCGGTTGTATTTTGGTATGTCTAAATTATGTTCGTCAATATAATCATCAATTTTTGAATTGATTACGGATTTAAAACCCGCAACAAATGATGAAATTGATTTTGGTTTTCGAAAAAAATTATTGGTGGTGATATTGTTGGTGGTCGCGGGGATTTTGTTGTTGGTCGCGGGGATATTGTTGGTGGTCGCGCGTAGAGACGCACGGCCGTGCGTCTCTACATCGTCCCCATCACCACCGCCGTTCCCATCACCATCGTCCCTAATATCGTCACCATGTGATATAAAATCACCACCAAATGACAAAACATCGTCGTCATGCGGAACGATATTGTCATCAACCGTTTGCGCAATTTCATTGTCCTGCGTTTGTTTGGTTTTACCTTCGTTGGTTGGCACGGATTCGCCTTTCGGTGTATCGGTCGGGTTTCGTAATTCAATAATGGCGTGCAAATGATTGGGCATTATGATGTATTCATCCAAATATAATTCCTGTCGTATTTCAAATGATTTTAAAAATTCGGATTTTGTAATTTGTCCAAAATCAGATAATTGAACATACGCCTTGCCATCCTGATTCACGACTACTTTACCGAGATTGCATATCCTGTTTTGTGTAACGAACGTAATATAATAAACGCCCTTGCCGGCATAATCCCAGCCGGGCATCCTGTTAGATTCTATCCTGTATTTATTTCTGAATTTGCCCTTCATAAGCCTGGAGTCGAAATTAATTGATTATCAAATTAATGCTGGTATTGGTTTTCTTTAGACACACGACCGGTTTTATTTGGCGTATTCAAAAAAAGAATCGGATAATATATTACCTGATCATATTCTTCGTCAAAGTTATCAACAGCGACAAGAATTGTTGATTCTTCTATGATTAGCGCATCACTATAATAGTTAAAACCATCGTGGTATTTGTAGCGTTCTTCAAGAAAAACAGTGCGTTCGTCCCTTTCCGCTTTCTGAACAAGTACTGAGGGTGAAAAAAGCTTGTTATCAGTATCAAAAACGTAAGTTTTTAGTGGCGATTTTGGATTATCAAGCTGATAGCTTAAACTGTTTTCGGTTTCATTAAAAGGCTCACCTTCAATCGCTTTGATATCTGATTTGGTTAAGCTGAAATCTTTAATTGGTTCGGTATATAAATTAGAGTGTGCTGTGACGATAATCCTGATTTCATCGTCCAGATAGCCGTTTGTGACTCTAATATGTGCAGTACCAATTCTTTTGGTGTACACTAAACCCTCGTTATTGATACTCGCTACAAAACTGTTGCTGCAGGTGAACGATAAATCCTCCGGTCGAGGTGTTTCAATTAGAAAGCTTTCTGCACTCTTCAGGTTCACTTCGGTTTGGTTGAGCTGGATAAAATGATACTTTATGGCTTCCTCCGCTTTATCGCAGGCAGCCAAGAGAATCAGCACAATCAATATATAAAAGGGATTTTTCATTAATCGTATTTTTTGGTGAAATTAAGGAATTATCCTATAGTTGGTTAGGCACTGAGCCCGTTCTTTTGTTTTCGGCCCTGAAAGCGCGGAATTGATGGCTGCAAAATTTTGATGTTTGTTGCTAAAAAGAGATTAAGGAAAACTATCAGGAATGCTTCTGATTTATTGTAAGGGTTTGAATATTTGGATTTTTTGTATAAATTTACTGCTTGGATTGTCGCTTGCCGGGTTGATTATATTGCTTGGCAAAAGGCATCTTTATAAGAAAAAGGCATGTTGTCGGCATATTAGGTGCAATACGGTATAATAAACCGACAATTTGTCGAATTAAAAATAAGTTAGGCTTTATGCTAAAAGAACCTATTACCAAAAGAAAATTAATGATTAACTTTGTAATATGATACGATTTAGTGAATATATAGAGATTAATACAGAAAAGAGGTTTGGAAAACCAATAATTAAAGGGACAAGAATATCAGTTTACGATGTATTGTCTTGGTTGTCAAACGGAATGACTCATAAAGATATTATTCATGACTATCCCGAGCTGACAGAAAATCAAATAAATGCTTGTTTGTCATTTGCTGCAACAAAGGAACAGGGAAAATCGTATGCCTAATGAAATTACTTTTTGACCAGAATATATCTTTTAGACTAGTAAAAAGAATAAAAGACCTGTTCCCAGAATCAAAGCAAGGTCGAGAGTTAGGACTTGAAAACTCAGCCGATTCAGAAATATTTGATTACGCAAGAACAAATGATTTTGCAATTGTAACTTTTGACTCTGATTTTTTCGACTTAAATATCATGAAAGGCTTTCCGCCAAAAATAATCTGGATTAGGACAGGAAATACAACGACAAATAACCTGGAGAATCTTCTTCGAGACAAATATGACTTAATAAAATTATTTTTGGACGAAGATTATGCATGTCTTGAAATAATGGAGTAAGATACAGCACAAAAGCCTAACAAAGGCTATATTGCAAACCGCAAACTGTTATGGATATGGCCATCGTGGCTTTATACACTATACCCGTGGAAAGAAAAATCAATCAATTAAAATGCGGTCCGCAACATAGCCTCGAACGTTGTGGTGCATTAAAGTAACAGCAAATGAAAAAAATTAGTCTAAACGATTTAATAATCGGAATGAATGACTCCCTTGCAGTCCTTCGCTTGGCAAGTGATAAAAGAAATGACCAAAATTTTACCACACACGATTTATATGAGTCAACTAAAAATAAAAGACGATGGAGTATTATTAATCCTGGTCTAATCATGGCTCAATCATACATGTATTTTGTTGTAGGTCATGAAAGTGGATTGCTTTTAGACTTTCCATCAAGCGACCAAGCAATAAAATTGATTCATCAATTCTCGTTTCATAATGATGACTACCAAATTAAAAAAGGTGAGAATAAAACTGACGCTATTAAAAGACATCTTCGCAACTCCATTTCACACTCACGATATAGTTTTTTTATTATTACGCCATCAGGACAAATATCCAAAGATGGAGATTTGATTATTGTTTTTGAAGACTATTTTCCAAAAAACGATAGTAAGGAACACTATTGCAAATTCAAGATTTCGTTCCCTGATTTTGCCAATTTAATTGAATCTACTGGTGAGATGATTTTCAAAAAAACGACACCATAACAAAAAATATAGTGTATTTGGCGGGTAGTTCTAGTAATGAAGATGGTAGCAATTAATAAACATAATAGCAGTCTGAACGTCGGGAGTGTTGAAATGCCAAACGCACCATATTCAAACCGTTGTTGTGAAATCTCAAAAAAGTTGCGAACATGAAACTTTATACAGAAACAGAAATAAAATTATGAAACAGATTGTAATATTCATCTTCAGTTTAATCATTTATAATGGATATGGACAAGAATTGAGAACATTGTCAGAAGTAGAATTAAACGGATTTGATAATAATAAATTGATTATTGGTAAAGATTGGAACGTTAAAATTAAACCTGATTCTGAATGGATATTTCATATAATTGAATTCGAGAAAAATGGTGAATTAAAGTTAACGGACTCTGTTGATTTAGCTGCGGATGGATTTAATTTTCGACTTTTAGAATTATATGAACGCAATGATTTTATTTTCATAATTGAAGCCATTTATGAATATGTATCATCCCGTTTATTTAATAACGGAGTGTCAAATCAAAAATATTGGTAATCTGAACATAAGACTTGATTGTGATAATTGTGACGCTTTAAACTATCCATTGGAAAGTTTGATTATAAAGGGAAATGACAAAAAAGTAGAATTTTCTTTTAAAAAGGACTTGGTGCTTATGGATAAATCAGACTTTCCAAAATTCAAGAAAGATGAAATTAGATTTATTTATGAATTTAATACAGACAGACTAAAAATTGAAAAGAGCACAGATGCCAACATGCAATAAAAAACATAGGGCGGATAGTCCTGAAATTGAACGACAACAAATTTATTAAACGGCTGGGTAACCTGAAAGACAAGCACTTCGGAATTCCCTATGTTTCTTATTGCCACCGTAAGGCACAATAGTCTAATCTAAGTAAGAATATTAAACAATTCATATCCTTATGCTGATAAACTCAAAGTTATGGAAAAGTTAACACAAAAAGAATTAGGTCATTGTATGTTCAACTTAAGCAAAGCTGTATTTTTTTAGTTTAGAATTTTTCTAAAACTAAAAAAGCCCGGATTTCTCCAGGCTTTTTTCAAGAATTCATTCAATTTCTCAACTTATTTTATTTCTTCTAAAATGTAGTACGACCAGGGTTCGAGGTCAATTGTAGCGGTTTCATTTATCACCATTTCATCACCGGTCAGCAGGTCTTTGAAGTTGCCAAAGGCTTCAGTACTTGAAACAATAACTTGCTGTTTCTCAGCGGTAATATTGATATAAACGATAATTTTGTTATCCTCTTTCTCGCGCACAAAAGCCAACACATCCAGCGGAATATTAATGTCAATAGGTTTCATCGTGCCGCCGTGGCTGGCGTTCCAGAGTGCGGGATTGTCCTTTTTTATTTGATTGAGTTGAGTATAAAGCGCCGTGTAATCATCGCCCTGATTCCATTCAATCTGGTCTTTTTCAAAAAACTCCAGTCGTTTGGCGAGGCCTACTTCCTGTCCGTTATAGATAAGCGGAAAACCGGGAATGGTAAATGAAAGTACCGCAAAGGCTTTGGTGCCATCTCCTAAACGCTCGAAAACAGTGCCGTTCCAGGAGTTTTCGTCGTGATTGGAGGTGAAAGTCATGCGGAACACATCAGGTGCAAAAACGCTGTCGTTTTTTTCTAAATAATTCCACAAATCTGTTGTGGAATTTTCGCCTTTTGCCATTTTATTAAAAATATGGTGCAGTTCCCAGCCGTAGTTGGCTCCAAAAGCCATATCGGTAAGTGTAGGTTCTCCTTCGTCTTCAGCGAGCATAAACACAGGTTTTATCTCGTCCAATTCTGTACGCGCTTTTTCCCAAAAAGCCACGGGAACCATCCCTGCCACATCGCAACGATAGCCGTCGATATTGGCTTCTCTCACCCAAAATTTCATGGCATCAATCATGGCATCCCACAAAGCCGGATTGTCTTCGTAGTTGAGATCGGCCACATCACTCCAGTCAAAAGGCGAAACAATCTCGCCGTTTTCATCGCGATTATACCAATCGGGATGTGCTGTAACCCAGTCGTGGTCAAAAGAAGTGTGGTTGGCTACCCAGTCGAGGATGACTTTAAAACCCATTTCGTGGGCTTTATCAACCAATGTTTTAAAGGCTTCGAGATCACCAAATTCCGGGTTCACGGCTTTGTAATCCCTTATGGAATAATAACTTCCGAGCGTTCCTTTGCGGTTTTCTTCGCCAATAGGATGGATAGGCATAAACCACAAAATATCTACGCCAAGTGCTTTTAGCCGCGGCAGATGTTCCTGAAAGGCTTCAAAAGTGCCGGCTTCCGTAAATTGTCGTGTGTTTACTTCATAAATTGTGGCATCCTTTGCCCAGTCGGGGTTTTTGGTGAGCTCAGCAGCAGCTTCGTTTATAACAGCTTTTTGCTGATTTTGGCAGGACACAAAAAGTCCTAAACTAATGATTGCCAGTATAGGAAGTAGGTTTTTCAAGGTTTTCATAGGATATTAAATATTGGGTTTAAAAATTATTTTGTTGTGATGTCAATGTCTTCGCCGGCCCACAAAAATCGGAAGTTCAGCTTTCCGGAGGCGTCTTTCCAGAAACCAATTTCTCCCTCTTCGGCGGCTTCCCTTTTCAGTCGTTGAAGTTCTAAGTCGTTTATCATGATGGTTTTAACATCTTTTTTCTGGCCAATCAACGCAACTTCTATCATCCTCAGGTCAGTCATTCCCGGGTGGCCGTCGCCAGATTTGCGCAACTGAAACTCCAGCAATCCGTCCTCGCTTTTTGTGCCGTTAATGGTGATCAGTTCGTAAGCGCCTTTTTGGTAGCTGTCGTATGTTTCGCCATCATCTTCGTAAATTTTCCCGTTCATCTCGCCTTTGCCCGCAGGCAGATAGGCTTTCAGGTGCAAATTTTTTGAGCTGTAATAATCGGTGCTGCTCACGGCATCCACCATTGGGATGATGCTTCCGGCTCTCACAAAAATCGGGATGCTTTCCAAAGCGGTATTTACCGTTACCGACTGGCCGCCTTTAAAGGCTTCTTCGGTCCAGAAATGGTACCAGTTTCCTTTGGGTAATTCTACCGTCAGGCGTGATTGTCCGGCTTTTAAAACCGGTGCAATCAGTAAGTCGCGCCCAAAAAAGTAGGTGCTGTAATGGTTCTCAAAGCGTTTATCATCCGGGTAGTAATAAAACACCGGAACGGCAATAGGCGTGCCTGTTTCGGCGGTTTGCCAGGCTTGTGTATAAATGTAGGGAAGCAGCTGATAGCGCATTTTCATAAAATGACGCACAATGCGCTGGGTGGTGTCGTTAAAATACACCGGTTCAGAAGGTATTCCGCTACCATGCGGACGCAAAATCGGTGTAAATGTCGCAAACTGCAGCCAGCGCGTATACAGTTCATCATTTTTTTCGCCCAGCGCAAAACCACCTGCATCGCTGTGCATATAGGGTATTCCCGACAGGCTCATATTCAGCATGGCAGGTAATTGTGCCTGCAATCCGCCCCAGCTGCGGCTCACATCACCCGTCCAGGGAATCATCCCAAAACGTTGTGATCCGGCATAGCCACTTCTTGCCAGAAAGAACAAGCGCTTGTCAGGATAATCTCTGCGGAATCGGTCGTAAATAGATTTAGCCCAGTAATGGCCGTAAATATTATGTACTTCATCGGCTTTGCCTACCACGTGAAAAAGATCGGAAGGATGGGATTCCGGCTCGCCTAAATCGCCCCAAAGCCCGGCAACGCCTTGCTCTAACTGACTTTTGTATTTGCTCCAAAGCCAATCGGCGGCTTCGGGTTTAAAAATATCGATCAGGCTGCCATCGCCAAAATAAAATTGCTTGTCGAGATACGCATTTCCGAGACTGTCAGTAGCCAAAATGCCCAAATCGGATGCGATTTTATAATTTTCGAGTGTGTCAATAATATAAGGCTCTGAAATGAGGATGGTTTTCACTCCTTTTCTTTTGAAGTCGGCGATCATCTTTTCAGGCTTTGGCCAGGATGGTTTAAACCAGTCGAGGCGGCCCAGATGGCCTTTGATACTGTCGCCAAACCAATAAAAGTCGATGATGACGGCATCAATCGGGAAGTCTTTTTCCAGCATCAGGTTAACGATAGAATCCGTTTCGGCTTGGGTACGGTAGGCCATGCGCGACTGCAAATTGCCAAAAGCCCAGCGTGGTGGCAGTTTCTGTTTTCCGGTTAATCGGCTGTATTGCTGTATGATAGAGTTGTCGTTTTTGCCATGAACCAGGTAAAAACGCTGTGGACCGCCAATAGCAGAAAATTCTACTACGCCTCTGTGTTGGCTGTCCACATCAATTTGGCCTTTCTGCGGATTATCAAAAAAGATAAGGTAGTCTTTTGAAGAAAGTAAAAGCGGAATCATATAGTTAAGATTCACGGCGCCAAGCTGATAGCCGTAGTCGGCGCGGTTGTAAAGCCCCAAAACCTTACCCCTTAAATCCATGCCCGAAGCACGGCCGCCGCTACCATAAAAATGCTCGCCCTGGCTGGCAACAAAACTAAATCCATTGCCGGCATTGCTGTTGAAGAAGCCTTTTTCTTCGTTCAGTAGCGGCTGTCCATTGCTGAGGTAACGAATTTGAAGCGGGTTTTTTTGAATAAAAACCTGCATGCCTGGCAGGTCAAACATCAGTGCGTTAGGCGTTTCGGTAAGTAAAGTTTCCACATTGCGGGGTGTCATCACAACAGCGTGTGAGCTGTCAAAAGTTTTAAAACCGCCCGGATGGAATGCCACTTCAAGGATGCTATCGGCAAAAGGCCGGAAGCTCAAATCGCCCTGGTCGGTTTTGATAAACAATACATTGTCAAGCATCTGCTGACCCAAATAACGTTTGGGCGCGTCAAGTTTCACAATTTTTTCACTGATTTTAGGCTCGTAGCCTTTGAAGTTGATATAGAAGTCTTTTTCGTCAGCGGTTTTGCCTACCAAGCTGCCGTCTTCATTGCGAAAGACTAAGGCCATTTGCTTTATCGTAATTTCTTCAGAAACACCAAAAAACGATTTTATCGGGATGTTTGCACGATATAGTCCGGCACCCATCGGGAGCATTTTCACGCGTTCGTCGGCTTGTCCCCAATTTCCGACAGCAAATTTCCAATCCCCACCGTCTTTGCTGGCATCAGTGATTAGTCCGGCATGAAAATAGACTGCTCCTGCATGGTTTATCAGTGCTTTATTGCCTTCGCCGGAATCGAAAATAATCAATACGGTGTCATTGATTTCGGGTTTTACCGGAATATTTCTGACTAATTGCGCCTGAAGAATGGCCGGTAGTAAAAACAGAAATGATAAAAAGAAAATTGATTTGTGAAATAGGTTTGATGGTTTCATCAGCGGATGTATTATTAGTGGTGGATTTTAAAGCACATTACTTTAGTTTGGTACTTGAATTATCAATTTGTTGTTGGAATGATGTATAGAACAAGTCCGTCTTTTATTCGCCTTGTTATGTTATTATATTTTATCATATCAACTTTTTTATACTTTCAGCCAATTCAATGCTTCTTCGGTAATTGAATTATACCAGTCAAGCTCGTTGTCTGTTGAATCGGCTAGTTCGTTTGAACGTTCAAAAAATCTTTGAATGTTTTGTGGTTCTGGAACATAATCAGCTTTGTATGAGTCTTCAAGCATTTTCATAAAAATTCGTAGAGGTATTGGGACAATTGTTGAAATTCCACCATAATAACTGATATTTATTTTGTGTAAAGCATAAAAATGAGCTACACACGCATCGTTAATACTTGGTGCAATAAATAAACAGTATGCGGGTTTAGCGGTTTCTCGTTTCAATTTGGCAAGGTGTCGTGTAACGGGTTCTCCTTCAGCTTCATACTGTCTTTGTCCGCTTTGCATACTAACTTCAACTGTTAAGCCAAAATCGCCATAATCACAAACAATATCAGCCATATTTCCCAGAGCAGTTGACATAGGATTTCCAAAGTCGTCAAACTTTAAATTTGCTTTGATAATACCGCCGTCCATCATTGTCATAGCGCGCCATGCATTCCATTCTAACAATAATGGCGTGTCGTATAGCGAGTTGTCAAGTATTTGGTCAAATACTGTGTTGATATTTTCAAATAGGCTATAGTCTTTTATGGCTGATATTTGGTTGGTAATAAACTGCTCTTTTCGGTTTTCTAATTCGTTTGCAAATATATTTTTAAGGTCTTTTAAACTGATTGCTGTATCAACTGTAATTTTTGGAAATTCTCTTTGAATTTTACTAATAAGTAGGTCTCTATTATCCGTTAGAAGCATTGGGAGATTTGCATTCCCAAGGTATTCTAAATAGAATTTTTCATTGTCGTTAAAACAGGGGTCTCTATCTGTGTTTAGCAAGAAATAATCAACTTCCTCCATTTTTTCTGGTGCAATCGATAGCGACTTTCCTATATGTGAAATGTTTACTAAGGCTGTTGATCTCAAATACCGAACACAGGCATCCGCATAATCTCTGAGGTTTGATGCTTGGGTTTTTAGAAATTTTGAAATTGAAGTGTCTTTCGTTTCTCTTGTTTTCGTTTCGCCTGATTGTATGCGTTCTGAAAAGATTTGTTGTAGTTCAGATTGTAGATAGTCTTTGTAGAAACTCTTATATTCTCCTTGATTTTGAGCTTTTTCAATTCTAAACCGTTCAATCTTGGCAACGATAGTATCAAAATGTCGGTAGTCTGTTAGTTGAAGTCCGAATAGCCTTAACTCATCAAATTTCAAAGAGCCGAAATGACGAATTAAGCGAAAAAGTTCAAGATAGGGTTTTACCCAAAATTCAGCCGCTTTGTCTGTTGGCTTGTGAAAGGGAGAGGGGACTTGAAATTTGAGCAACTGTCTTAAAAATATTTCTTCTTTCCTTTTAGAGGTAACTAATTCTATTCCAGCTTGTGTAAGCTTTATTGTGGGTGTAAGGGAAACAAATCCTAATGCTTTTGGGGCGCGGTTTATTCTGTCTCTTGCACTAAATGCGGGATCTTTTGCGCCTTCACCTTTAAAGAAATTCTCTTCTTTCAATAGCTCCATAAATGCACGTTGTGTACTGGTGTTCCATTTCTGGCCTGCGAAATGCGTGTTTAATAACGCAAACTCAGGAATCATTTTTGCAGGCGTTCGTGGGGATGTAGTAACAAATATTACTTTACTATTGATTC
This sequence comes from Bacteroidales bacterium, assembly GCA_023229135.1. Taxonomy (GTDB): domain Bacteria; phylum Bacteroidota; class Bacteroidia; order Bacteroidales; family F082; genus UBA5536. The sequence continues at coordinate 16,262 of JALNZT010000018.1, read as the reverse complement.
TTGCCATATAATTTTAAAGGGCTAATTCTTCTTGAAATGCAATTTTAGGAAAGCGTTTTTCAGATTCATTTCCATAGTTCGAGATTAAAATATGTTTTGCAGTAGATTTAAATCTGTTTCTAATGTTTACGCTATAAGATTTCCCATATTCGGCTATAATCATATCATCATAGAGTTTTTCTGTCAATGGTGTTCTTCCTATTACCATTAGTGCTTTGCATTCCAAACTACGGAAATTGGCAGCTAATTCAATATGATTTTCTTCATCAAACCCATCTTTATGCTCTACATTACCGTAATCAGAAAAAATACAATCATAGGGTGGGTCTAAAAACATAAAATCATCTTTTTCTACTAAATTAAAAATATGTTTATAGTCTAGATTATATATTTCCGTATTTGAAAGTAATTTGTGATGATTAGCAGTAACTAAAGAGGTGTTTAAGTTGGCGTATCGACCATAAGGTACATTAAACTCACCCTTAGCATTATAGCGAATCATTCCCGAATATGCGGTTTTGTTTATAAAAAAATACAACAGCGGATCGGAATATTTCTTTTCTGACAAATCGTTGAACATATCTCTAATTTCGTAGTAGAGAGCTTCATTATCATCCTTTACGCGTTGTTCAGGTGTTCTTGATTTCAGCTCTTCAAACCTTCTTCGATTTACCTTATAAGTCTTACCTATATCATCAAGTTCTTTCTTTAGTTGATTGAAATCATTTTTCACACCAAGATAAAAATTCATTAGCTTTGAATTAATATCATTGATAATGGCGTTTTTTGGCTCTAAGTGAAAATACAAAGCCCCACCGCCAAAAAAAGGCTCAATATATTTTCCGCTAAATTGTGGAATATAATTTAAGATATGAGGTATTTCTTTAGACTTGCCCCCTCTGTATTTGACTAATGGTTTCATACTTTGGTTGATTTTCGTTTGTAAGCCACGATATTTTCTGCAACAATATTCAATATTTGCGAAGCATCGTCCTCATCTGCAATAATGTCATAAACCTTGTCTGCTGACCATAATCTAAAAAGTTCATTTTTATTAAAGTTCAACAATGTTGCAAGCTTGATAACTTGTTCTCGTTTAGCTCGCCGGCTACCTTTTTCGATTTTACAGTAAGTTGCTGTGTCAATTTCTAACACGGCAGCCAACTGTCTTTGAGGAATCCGTTTTTCCTCTCGTAGCGATTTCAGTTTCTTACCAAATATACTTGACATAATTAAGTCTTGACATTAATTGACAAATATAGTTTTTATTTTTCTTTCCAAACTGTAGTTTTTGATGCTGATGCTTTTGAAAGTGAAACATAATTCAGCTTGTTTTATCGCTTCAACTCAATCACGCGGCTGTCCATAGCCGGAATTGAAATTTCGTTTAAGTGCTCAAAATAAGTGCGGTGCAATAGATCGGTGCCGGTTTTGAAGCCTTGCAGGTTTTCGGCAAAACGGTCTAATTTGATGGTTTTTTCTGTGGGGTTGTTATTTAAAACTACCATTACAGTTTGCTCATCGTCATACCTAAAATACACGTAAACACCATCTTCGGGGATATAATGTGTGAGCTGACCGGTTTGCAGCACTTTGGTTTTTTGGCGGTAATGCAGCAAAGTCCTGAAATGGTTCCAAAGCTCGTTTTGTTCTGTGGTTCTGCCGCTGGCTTCAAAAGCGTTGTGCGTATCGCCTTCCCAGCCTCCCGAAAAATCGTTGCGCATTAGGCCATGGCCTTTATGCTCTACGCCCGGCGTACCCAATTCGTTGCCGTAATAAAGCTGCGGTGTGCCGCGGATGGTGAGCAGGAAAGTGGCTGCCAGCTTTTGTTTATTGATGTCTTCCTGCATAGTTGTGGCGATGCGATCCATATCGTGGTTATCCAGAAAGTTGACGATTTTGTCGGTGTCGCCATACAAAAAGTCGAGGCTCAACGATTCGTAAAGTGCTGCCACGCCGCTACTCCAGCCGTTGTCTTCGTTAAATGCTCTGCCGATGGCATATTTCAGCGGGAAGTCCATTACATAGTTCAGGTGTGAATGAAAACTGTCGAAGTTGTGGTCGTTTTCCTGCCAATAGGCTACTTGTGGGGAAACATTGAGCCAAACCTCGCCAACTACCGAAAAATTAGGGTATTCAGCCATCAGGCGTTGCATCCATTCTTGCATAAAACTTTGAAATGAGTAGGGGTAAGTATCCATCCGGATGCCGCCTAAATCAGCGTATTCTACCCACCAGATACTGTTTTGTATCAGGTAGTTGGCTACAAAAGGATTTTTTTGATTGAGATCGGCCATGGTTACATCAAACCAGCCGCGTAGCATTTTGTCTTTGTCAAATTCAGAGGCATAAGGATCGGTAAGCGAGCCGCCGCGGTAGTTGGAACGGGTAAATTCAGGCCATTCGTTTACCCAGTCGCTCATCGGCAGATCATTTGTCCACCAATGTCCTGTGCCATAGTGGTTAAACACCATGTCCTTAATAATTTTGAGGTCTTTTTTCTTGGCTTCTTCAACGAGTTTGCGGTAGGTTTCGTTATCGCCAAAACGCGGATCAACCTTATAAAAATCGGTGATAGCATAACCGTGATAGCTATAAGCCGGCATATTGTTTTCGACTACGGGATTGAGCCAGAGTGCCGTAACGCCCAAATCGGTGAAATAGTCGAGTTTTTGCATAATTCCTTCGAGGTCGCCACCATGACGGCCATCCGGGTTTTTGCGGTTGGCTTTTTCGAGCATACCGGGCATATCGTCGTTTTCAGGATTGCCATTGGCAAAGCGATCGGGCATCAGCAGATAAATCACATCGGATGAATTAAAACCTTCGCGCAGAGCAGAACCCTCGCGCCTTTGGTGAAGTGTGTATGTGGTTTTTTGAATTGTTTTTCCTTTTTGTGAGAAAACAATTTCTAAATCTCCCGGAACGGCGGTCTCTGAAATCTCCAGATCAATGAATAGGTAATTGGGATTTTCTACGGCAGAAACGCGCGTTGTTTTTACGCCCGGATAGTCGATAGTAACGCGGGTTTCACCAATATTTTCGCCGTAAACCATCAGTTGAAGTGCTTTGTTTTGCATGCCGGTCCACCAAAACGGCGGCTCAATTTTGATATCGGCACTTTTTTTCTGTGCTTGCAGGTTTAGACTGAAAGTTAGCAAAATTAAAAACAGCAGTTGGAGAGTAAGGGATCTTTTGGGCATCAGGAATAATTTTTGTGTTAAGGCAAATGAAAACGATGAATTTCGATAAGTGTGTAAAGATAATTAAACCGCATTAATGGTAAGATTACAGAAAAGGGAAAATTCTATTTAAACATCATCCGCCGTGGCTCAATCCGTTTAACATCAAAGCGTTTGCAGTAATAAAGCTCTGAGCACGCAAGTAGCACCTAATTTTTACTTTTTTTACCGAAACCGTTTGCAATCTGAAATTGGGCTAACAAAACGTAAAACAGCTGTTTTGAGGCTGAAATTAATTAGTTTTGTTGTTGGCAATAATAAAGACATAAAAAACTGAAAATGAGTGTTAAAAGGATAATTAGCTCGCTCTGGACTCAAATTTATCCGGAAACTTCACAAGAACTGCTGGCTGATTTTTTAGCTGAGTTGGACGCGCTTAAATCAACTGAGAAAGTCGCCGAACCACATTGGTATCAGGAAGCGGTGGTTTATTCGCTATACGTCGATTTGTTTAACAAAGATTTTGATGGACTTAGTGCGAAGTTGGATTATATAAAATCGCTTGGTGTAAACACGCTCTGGCTGTTGCCAATCCTCGATTCGCCTATGCGTGATGCCGGTTTTGATATACGCAACTACGATAAAATCAGGCATGAATTGTTGGGTCTGCCCAAAAATCACAGCAAAGAAGAGCAGGAAGCGGTTTTTGGAAAATTCCTTGAAGAAGCCCATCAGCGTGGGCTGCGTGTAATTTTTGATATTGCCCTCAACCATGTCTCCGAAACACATCCCTGGTTTCAAAGTGCCAAGACATCTGAGGACAGCCCATACCGCGATTATTTTATTTGGTCAAAAGACACCAGTTTATATAAGGATGCGCGCATCATATTTAAAGGCATGGAAACCAGTAACTGGGAGCCGCTGGGCCACTGGAATTATTTTCACCGTTTTTTTAATTTTCAGCCTGATTTGAATTACCGCAATCCCAAAGTGCTGCTCGATATGCTGCGGCATTTCTTGTATTGGCAGCAGATGGGCGTGGATGGTTTTCGTGCTGATGCCATTCCGTATCTCTGGAAGGAGGAGGAGACAGACTGCGAAAACCTACCCCAAACTCACCTGATTATGAAGTTTTTTAGGGCGGTTTTGGATAGCGTTCGTCCGGGCAGTTTATTGCTCGCCGAAGCATGCCAGCAACCCAACAAAGTGGTGGAGTATCTGGGCGATGGCGACGAATGTCACGCCGCCTACCATTTCCCGCTGATGCCGATGTTCTACAAAGCCATTGTTAGTCAGCGTGCTACACCTATTAAAAATATCCTCGATCCTGCTGTAACACCACCCATCCCCGAAGGCACGCAATGGTTTACTTTTTTGCGTTGCCACGATGAGCTCAGCCTCGAGTTGGTTTATGTTTCTGAGGAAGACCGACAATATATCCACGAAAATTATTGCCTGCAACCCGAGTGGGATTTCCGCCAGGGAGAAGGTGTTTCAGCCCGACTGGCCAATCTTTTTCAGTTTGACGAGCGCAAAATTGGCCTGGCTTATTCCATGATGCTTACCCTTCCCGGCACACCGGTGATCTACTATGGTGATGAGTTTGGCAAGGAAAATGACCAGCGTTTCTACGAAGAAATGATAGAACTTACCGGCAAAAATGACACCCGTTTTCTGGTGCGCGGCAAAATCAACTGGACATTGCGTGAAGCCCAGCTCAGCGATCCTTCAACTTTTCAATACCGACTTTTTGCACGTATCCAGAAAATGCTAAAACTACGGCATCAGGCTGGTGTTTTTGGTACAGGAAGCATGAATTTTGTTGATTTTGAAGACAATGAAGCGGTGCTGGCTTATCTGCGTGAGAACAAAAATCATAAAATACTCGTTCTTCAAAATCTTTCTGCTAAACCGCAGGCTGTTAGCCTCAAAGATTTTGGAGCTACCGCTGTTGATTTACTTCAGGACAAAGAAGTTGGCCTCGGCGAGTTAACTTTAAAACCTTTTGCCTATCATTGGCTCAAAATCGACTAATACAACCGTAAGAAACCTAAAATATGAATTCGCAAAAACTCTTTGATGCCGTAATTTTCGACCTGGATGGCGTGATTACCAAAACCGCTTTGGTACACAGCGCCGCCTGGAAACTGATGTTTGACAGCTTTTTAAAAAGCCAAGCCGAAAAGCACGGAACCAACTTTGTACCCTTTGACCACAAAGCCGATTACCTGCCTTTTGTTGACGGCAAACCGCGCTACAAAGGCGTTGCCGATTTTTTGGCCTCGCGTAATATTGAGCTGCCTTATGGTAGCCCGGATGATGCACCCGATGCGCAAACTGTTTGTGGCCTTGGCAACCGAAAAAACCAAGCTTTTAATGCAGTACTCGAAGTTGATGGCGTGGAGGTTTATCCTTCTACTGTAAAGCTGATGAAGGAGTTACGCCAAAAAGGTTATCGTGTTGGAGTAGCTTCGTCAAGCAAAAATTGCGAAGGCGTTTTGCGGGCTGCCGGCCTGCTCGATTTGATTGAAACACGCATTGATGGCGTGGTTTCCGTCGAACTTGGCTTGAAAGGAAAACCGGAAGCAGATATCTTCACTACCGCTGCTGACCGTTTGGGCTGTAGCTATGACCGCAGCATTGTGGTGGAAGATGCGGTTTCGGGCGTAGCAGCCGGGAAAAATGGCCGCTTCGGACTGGTTTTAGGCGTTGCCCGCGAAAAAAATGTCACGGAGCTATACGATAATGGCGCAGATATCGTGGTGGAAGATTTGGAAGAGGTAAGCATTGAAAGCTTTAATAAATGGTTTGCCGAAGGCGCTGAAAAAGACAGCTGGTCAATCACATATCACGGCTACAATCCAAAAAAAGAACGTTCGCGCGAAGCTTTGCTCACGGTTGGCAACGGCTATTTTGGCGTGCGCGGCGCGATGGAAGAAACCACCGCCAATCCCAATAATTATCCGGGAACTTATATGGCCGGCATGTATAACCGGCTGGTTACGGAAATCGCCGGGCGTGATGTGGAAAACGAGGATTTCGTAAACCTGCCCAATTGGCTTCCGGTTAGTTTTAAAATTGATGGCGGCGACTGGTTTGACCCCAACAAAGACAAAATTATTTCCACCAAAAGACGTATCGACTTTAAAAATGCCTTGCTCGAACGCGAGATGGTGGTAGAAGACGCCCAAGGAAGGCAAACTGCTGTAAGCAGCAAACGTTTGGCCTGCCTGGAAAACACACTTGTGGCCGCTTTGCAATATCAAATTAAACCTTTAAACTATTCGGGATCAGTTAGTTTACGTTCAGGTATTGATGGTGCTATTATTAATGAAGGTGTGGAACGATACAAATCACTAGCGTCAAAACATCTTGAACCCTTAAAGCAAGGCTTTGAAGAACCGAAAATGTTTGTGTTGGTCAAGACTAATCAGTCAAAACATCAAATTGCGGAGGTAGCAAGAAATAAGTTCTTTCTGAATGGCATTGAATTAAAAAATGAAGAGAAAAAAGAGGTTTCAGAAAGTCGAGTTTTCACTGAAATTTCTCAGGAAATAAAGCAAGGTGAAAATCTGTGTTTGGAAAAAACCGTGGGAATTTGCAGCGATAAAGAGCATTTTGTTGACGACGCCCTCGCTTCGGCTTTTGCGGCGGCGAAAACAGCTCCCGATTTTGAAACGATGCAGGCAGAAAACAGCAAAAAGTGGGCAGCACTTTGGGACGAAATGGACATAAAAGTAGAAGGCGATCGCTGGTCACAGAAGCTATTACGGCTGCACACCTATCATTTGCTGGTCTCGATGTCGCCTTTCAACAGGCAGCTCGATGCGAGCATTACCGCCCGCGGGCTGCACGGCGAGGCTTATCGCGGTCATATCTTTTGGGATGAGTTATTTATCCTGCCACTCTACGATTTACACCTGCCCGAAGTAGCCAAATCCATGCTGATGTACCGCTATAAACGCCTGCCCGAAGCACGCAAATATGCAGCCGAACATGGCTATCAGGGCGCAATGTTTCCCTGGCAAAGTGGTAGCGACGGACGCGAGGAAACACAGGTTGTACATCTCAATCCCCTCACCGGAGAATGGGGCGACGACCACTCCTCGTTGCAGCGCCATGTGTCGTTGGCTATAGCTTACAACGTTTGGGATTATTATTGGATCACACGAGACATCAACTTCTTGAAACAATATGGCGCAAGGATGATCTTTGAGATTTGCCGTTTTTGGGCCAGCAAAGCTAAATTTGATGAGAACTCGGGTCGCTACCATATCAGCGAGGTGATGGGCCCGGATGAGTTTCACGAACACCTTCCCGGAACGGAGAAAGGCGGCCTCACCGACAATGCCTATACCAATATTATGGTGGCCTGGCTTTTTGGTAAAGCCGAACAAATTGCCGGCCTATTCAATAATATGAAAGAAGTGTTGCCTGATTTTGAGGCTGATGAGCTAAAAAGTTGGCAAAATATTGCTTCAAAGCTGAATCTGGTGATTAACCACGAAGGCATCATTGCCCAGTTTGATGGTTATTTCGATTTATTGGAATTGGATTGGGATGCTTATCGCCAAAAATACGGCAATATCTACCGCATGGACCGTATCCTAAAAGCCGAGGGTAAATCAGCTGATGCTTATAAGGTTGCTAAACAAGCTGATACACTTATGACTTTCTACAACCTAAATAAAGAAGAAGTGGATGAGTTGTTGACGAAAATGGGCTACAAACTTCCTGCCGATTATCTGAAACACAACTTGGAATATTACTTGCAACGTACTTCTCACGGCTCTACTTTAAGTAGGGTGGTTCATGCAAGGCTGGCTGCCAAAACCGGCGATCACAAGCTGAGCTGGGCTTTGTATCAGGATGCACTCTCAAGCGATTTCAGCGATATACAAGGTGGCACAACCGGCGAAGGCATTCATGCAGGCGTGATGGCCGGCACTTTAATTATTGCGCTTAATACCTTTGCGGGCCTTAATTATCGCGGCGAGCAACTTAGTTTGAATCCGAATTTGCCGGTAGCCTGGAAAAAAATTGGCTTTGGAATTACTTTCAAAGGTGTAAAATATCTTTTTGATATTGACCACAAACAAATCAGAATCAAAGCCAATAAAACAGCTGCCATCAACGTTTTAAATAAGACGGTAGATTTAGCTGCTGATGGATGGAAAGTATTGGATTTAAAATCTTAAAATGAAATAATATGCTGAACGACAAGATAACGGTAACCCCCAAGCACGAGCAGGCTGCTGACGTGATTATTGATTTTATGGGAGAAGAAATCAAGCCAAAATTTGTGATTGCGATAGGTGGCGAGGTTGGCTCCGGGAAATCAACATTAGCTTATGCGCTGGCACAGAAATTTAAGAAAAAGGGTTTGCGTTCAAAAATTGTAGATTTGGATGATTTTTATAAGATTCCTCCACTCGAACGCAAGCAATGGCGCAGAGACAATGGCATAGAAAGCGTTGGCCCTGATGAATATGATTGGGGCAAAATCATTTATGTTATCAACGACTTTTTGGAAGATAACACCAGTGTGATGCCTTGTGTTGACCTGATTACGGATTATGTTGATGAAATCAAAACCGACTTCAAAGGAATTGATTTGATGATTATTAACGGTTTGTATGCTACAAAAATTGAAAGAGCTGACTTGCGTGTATTTATTGAACTGACTTACTACGAAACCAAAGAAGCTCAAATTTTTGCCGGAAAAGAAGATATGACTCCTTTCAGAAAGCAAATCTTGGAGCGCGAACATCAAATGGTTCAAGCACTTAAAACTGGCTGTGACCTTTTCTTCGATTTTGATGCTAACCTGGATAAATATCATTTGTAAGCGGCATTAAAATAAAGCTTTCATTATAAATATAAAGCTAAAAAGAGATCAATAACTCATGTTAAGTATTGTATTTTTAAAATATTAAACTTTGAATTATGTTGGGAGACGTATTGCTAATTACCGAAAAGCACCAGATAGCCGGTGAAGCCATTTTGGAATATATCCTTGCCAATCGTAAAGAAAAGATGATGATTGCTATTTCCGGTGAGTCAGGTTCTGGAAAAACAGAGCTGGCACACGTAGTGGCCAAAGGGCTTCGCAAACACGGCATCATGGCCAAGCCACTGCATATCGACAATTATTACCGCATCCATCCGCTGAAGCGCACCGAATGGCGCCAAAGTCATGGCATCGAAAATGTGGTTGGCCCAGACGAATACGACTGGGAAACGCTGCGACGCAATATCAAAGAATTTAAAGCAGGAAAGCCGTCAACAGGGCCTTGCGTGGATTTGGTTACCGAGCAAATCGACCAGCTCACCACCGATTATAGTGGCATTGATATGTTAATTATTGACGGTTTGTATGCCATTAAAACGGAAAATGTCGATGTACGCATTTTTATTGAACTCACTTACCACGAAACCAAGAAAGCGCAAGCAGTTCGCGGTAAAGAACCGCAAAATGAATACCGCATGAAAGTGTTGGAAACAGAGCATCGGCAGGTGCAAGCCTTGAAATCCAGTGCAGATATTTTTATTGGGATGGATTACACATTTCGGTTGGCAAGGTAAAGAAAAAAGCGTGACATAGTCCTATGCAGACGTTGGTTTGCAACTCATATTCTACTACATAATATTTCAATTCTTTAAGCTATGGGATTCGGCGTTTTTTTCGAAGTTTTGAAGTCCTGCCGGACGTTCAAAAGTCTTCAATGTCGTAACCCAACTTTTCATCGTCCGAGGTAGGAGGACATGAAAACGTTGATGTAGAAAAATAGGTTAGAATTCCCGTTTCCATATTTGACGTTTTGAAGTCCTTGGGGACGTTCAAAAGTCAACGATCACGTGATGTTCAAGGTTTTGACCTCCGAAATCGTAATTGTGAAAGTAAACATGGTAATCTATATGTAGAAAAATAGGTTAGAATTCCTGTTCCATATTCGACGTTTTGAAGTCCTGCCGGACGTTCAAAAGTCTTCAAAGTCGTAAGCCAACTTTTCATCGTCCGAGGCAGGAGGACATGGAAACGTTGATGTAGAAAAATAGGTTAGAATTCCCGTTCCCATATTTGACGTTTTGAAGTCCTTGGGGACGTTCAAAAGTCAACGATCACGTGATGTTCAAGGTTTTGACCTCCGAAATCGTAATGGTGAAAGTAAATATGAAAACGTTGATGAAGTAAACAAATCGTTTCTTTCTCTGAGGCCCTATTTAACGTTCATAAGTCAGATGCTATTTTACTTATTCCATTATTAAGTGTTCAATTGAAGAATTGTTCTGATTTTTATTGTGGAGTTTTATATAATTATCGATGCCGCCGAAACTAAATAATACTTCGTCTCTTTTGATATTAGTTGGCTCGAATGATAAAACTGTCAGATATGAAGTCCAGGGATATTCCAGGATATGTTCGGCAAAACCATGTTTTACTGGATTTTGATGGATGTAAGTAACAATGTTTTGAAAATACTTTTTATGGTTTACAAACTTTCTGTCAAAGGAATTCTCAAACAAAGAACCAGTTCGCTCATTTCGTTTATTAAAATATTTTGCATAAGCATTGAAAAAATGTTGAAACTGTCTGAAAGGCAATGGTTTGTTAATGAAGTTTGAATCTCCAAGGTCACGAATTGTTGTTTTCCATTTGAGGTGCAAATTATTTGATTTTGAAGTCCTATTGTCTAGGTAACCAATTTCATCTTCATTTTTAATTCTAACCAAGATATGGAAATGATTTTTCATTAAACACCAAGCAAATGTATAGGCAATACTATCAATATAAACACTATAGAGATCAAGAAAATGAAGGTAATCTTCGTCATTGATAAAAATATTATCACCATTATTTCCACGATTATAAATATGATAGTACTTGCCATAAGTTATTGGAACATTCATTATCAAAATATTATGTTATTGATAACAAAGATAAATTTTTCTTTTTAACGTTTCAAAGCAAACATAAAAGTCTTCAAAGTCGTAGCCCAACTTTTCATCGTCCGAGGCACGAGGACATGGAAACGTTGATGTAGAAAAATAGGTTAGAATTCCCGTTTCCATATTTGACGTTTTGAAGTCCTTGGGGACGTTCAAAAGTCAACGATCACGTGATGTTCAAAGGTTTTGATCTCCGAAATCGTAATGGTGAAAGTAAGCATGAAAACCTTGATGAAGAAAAAATAAGTTGAATTCCCGTTTCCATATTCAACGTTTTGAAGTATTGCCTGACGTTCAAAAGTCTTCAAAGTCGTAGCCCAACTTTTCATCGTCCGAGGCACGAGGACATGGAAACGTTGATGTAGAAAAATAGGTTGGAATTCCCGTTTCCATATTTGACGTTTTGAAGTATAGCCTGACGTTTAAAAGTCAGCCGCCGGATTGTTTATCCGTTTTTAGCGATAACTTGCAGCCTATTCATATCCAGAATTTCAATTTTCTTTCCTGAAGCTTTGATGATTTTTTCTTTCTGCAGCGAGGTCAGGCAGCCAATCACACTTTCTTTAGAATAGCCTACCGTATTGGCCAGCTCAACTCTGCTGAAAGGCATCAAAAAAGTATTGCTTTTGAATATGGAGGCAAGCTCTGTCAAAACCGTACAAACCGCGCCATCTACATTTTTGTGACTTAGGTTGACCAAATCATGGACTATTTTATTGGTCATCAGCGACATAAGCTGTACGATATGCACTGCAAACTTCCCGTTTTCACGTATCATCTGTTCAAAAATTGACCTGTCAATGAGTCTTACCGTAGAGGCTTGAATGGCTATTGCCGAGAAGTCGAAATTCCGTTTTACGAAGGAACACATCAGTCCAATAAATGTGTCGTTGGCTATAATCTTGAAAACCGTGGATCGCTGCCTATCTTCTACGCTGAGTTTTGCCATCCCTTCTTCCAGATATAGGATACGGTCGGCCATAAACCCTTGCTTGATGATGGTCTCATCTTTTTTAAACTGGAGTAGGGTTGAATGCTCAAAAATGAGTTCCTGCTGAGCAGTAGATAAATCTACAAACCAGGAGTTATTTTTTACGGCAGGGATATTTGTCATAACAGCCTTTTTTAATGAAAAATGCAATATTACACTTTTTTTAATGAAAATCTACATTTTAGAAAGGGTGAATGTGCATGCAGCATTTACTCTTTGTTAATTAATTAACAACTAATTTTGTTGTGTAATAAAAAATCATTTTTTTTAACATAAAACCCATTAAAACTATGTCAGATTTAAAATTTAAAATCAAAGCACAAAGCACAAGTCCTGCTAGAACAATCGTTAAAGCCCGTAATTTTGAAATCGTAGTAGATGAGCCTAAAGAGCTGGGCGGAAGCAACAGTGCTCCTAATCCGGTAGAGTATGTATTGGCAGCTTTTGCCGGCTGTTTAAACGTGATGGGCCACCTTATTGCCGGTGAAATGGGCTTCGAACTCCGCAGTCTTGAGATTGATATCACCGGCGAACTCAATCCTGCCAAGCTTTTTGGTCAGAGTGATGCAGAACGTGCTGGCTATAAAAACATTGTGGTTATGATGAAACCCAATTGTGATGCTGACGACGCCACCCTTGAAAAATGGTTGCATACTGTAGAACAACGCTGTCCCGTAAGTGACAATATTCAGCATGCTACACCTGTTCAGGTAATGCTGGAACAATGTGTTATGGTATAAGCTGCTGTTAATGTTATAACAGTAACTTGAGGCAATCTCTTAGTTGCAGAAAAAAAAACATCCTCCGGAATGAACTGGAGGATGTTTTTTTTATTCGCTGTGGTTTGAGCTGACTTGCTATAAATAAGATAAAATGTTGTTTATCAAGTATTTGAGCAAAAGATCCTGCTTTCTTATTTGACATTTTTGAAGTCCAGTTAAACCTTCAAAAGTTAGCAACCCGTAATTCAACTTTTCATCGTCCGAGGCAGGAAGACATGAAAACGTTGATATAGAAAAAAAGCAAGAATTCCTGTTTCCACATTCGACGTTTTGAAGTCCTGCCGGACGTTTAATAGTCTTCAATGTCGTAATCCTACTTTTCATCGTCCGAGGCACAAGGACATGAAAACCTTGAAATAAAAGACGAAATTTCCGTTTCTTTATTTGACCTTTTGAAGTCCTATCCGACGTTCAAAAGTCAATGTTTACGATATTTAACTTTTCATCGTTCGAGGCACGAGAACATGAAAACGTTGATTCAGAATACAATAATTATTGTGTTTTACTTGACATTTTAAAGTCCCTCAGCCTTTCAAAAATCAATTTTCGTAATAAATTTAGGTTCGGTCTTCAATTCGAAGATTTCGTAAAGAATGACGTAGAGAAAAGATAGCACTGAACGCATCAGACGTCCCGTAAAATCCTTATTTCTTAGTACTTTTGCTTTCTAAATGAGAAACTTTTGATTTATCCACATAACTTTGAAGAAAAGCTGGGCTTCGATCGCCTACGCGTATGGTTAGCTTCCTACTGTATCAGCCTGATGGGAGACGAAAAGGCACAACAAATGCAGTTTGAGACTAAATTATCTGTCATTCAGGAAGATCTTGATTTGATTAAGGAGTTCATGAAATTGATGGGCAATGGCCTGCCATTTCCGGTGCGCGACTACAGCGATTTGCGTGATGAACTGCACCACCTGCGCATCGAAGGCACCGTAATCAGTCAGGAAGCACTTTTTGCGCTAAAGCCAAATCTCAATGCGCTAAAAGCTATTTTGCGCTATGCAGTGTCGGAGGCGGCTTCTAATTTCCCGGCATTTCAGCGGCTTTGTCAGGGCGTAAATCTAGATAATACAGTGTGGAAAGAATGCAACGGGCTTACCGATGACAAAGGTGATATTCCCGATTCTGCTTCGCCTGAGTTGGCTGCCATTCGCCGCCAAATCAGACAGAAACTAAGTACCATCGACCGCCAGGTGAATAAGCTTTTGCAGGAAGCCAAAAATGCCGGTTGGGCCGATTCGGGCGTGGAAGCAACCATTCGCAATGGGCGTATGGTAATACCGGTGCGTGCCGCCGATAAGCGCAAACTCAAGGGTTTTATCCATGACGAATCGGCGACAGGCCAAACGGTTTATATTGAACCAACGGCGGTTTTTGATACCAATAATGAAGTGCGCGAGCTGGAATATGCTGAAAAACGCGAAATCAATCGGATTCTTGCAGCTTTTACCGGACAGATACGGCCACATTTAAGAGATTTATTAGCGGGTTGGGTGCTGCTTGGAAGTATAGATTTTGTCAGGGCCAAAGCAATATTAGCGCAACAAATGCAGGCCGGGATACCTGAAATTGTTGATGAGCCACGCATCGCCTGGAAAAATGCACGCCATCCGTTGCTCGAAAAAAGTCTGAGCGAACAGCAGCGGAAAATTGTGCCACTCGACCTTGAGCTTGATCAGGAAACACGAATTTTAATTATCTCAGGACCCAATGCGGGCGGAAAATCCGTTTGCCTGAAAACAGCCGGACTATTACAATATATGTTGCAGTGTGGGCTGGCTGTTCCTATGGATGAGGACGCCGTTTGCGGTGTTTTCGACAAGCTATTTATTGATATTGGCGATGAGCAGTCGCTGGAGAACGATTTAAGTACGTATAGCTCGCATCTGCTTAATATGAAACATTTTATGGCCCATGCTGATACGCGGACTTTATTTCTGATTGACGAATTTGGTGCCGGAACAGAACCTCAGCTGGGTGGAGCCATCGCAGAAGCCGTGTTGAAAACACTGAACGATAAAAAAGCTTTCGGCCTGGTAACAACGCACTACGCCAATCTCAAGCTGATGGCAGATCAGCTTGCAGGAATCTTTAATGGAGCTATGCTGTTTGATGCCAATAAGTTAGAGCCTTTGTATATGTTGCAAACCGGTAAGCCGGGAAGTTCCTTTGCGTTCGAGATAGCACGAAAAATTGGTTTCCCGGAGGAGATTCTCACCCTGGCATCCAATATTACCGGACAGTCGCACCTCGATTTCGATGAGCAGTTGCAACAGCTTGAAGTAGAGAAGAAAGCCTTGGCGCAAAAACAAACAGAAGTTCGGCTGGCCGATCAATTGCTAAATGAAGTCATTGAGAAATATAAAAGACTGCTAAAGCAGGTAGAAGACAATAAAAAATACCTGCTGGCAGAAGCCGGGAAGGAGGCTAAAAACCTTATCGACAAAGCAAACCGGCAGATTGAGCATACCATCAAGCAAATTCGGGAGGCACAGGCCGATAAGGAAAAAACCAAAGTGTTGCGAAACCAATTGCGCGAGTCGCGAGATTTGCTTGGCGATGAGGCGGAAGAGTTGGCAGCCAAACTACAACAGGCCGAAGAAAAAGAAGAGGCAGCGCATCAGGCAGCTGAGCTAAAAGCCGGCGATATGGTACGCATTGAAGAAATGGATATTAGCGGCGAACTGCTTTCTATATCTGAACATGAAGCTGTTATCAGTTTTAACGCTGTTAAGTTGCGTACTTCGCCCGAGAAATTAGTAAAGCTAAGCCGCAAAGACAGTCGAAAAGAACGGCAACTGCGCACAAAAGGAAGCTCACGGAGTGTAACGACCGACTTGAATGAAAAAGTTAGCAACTTCAAGCTTACCATTGACTTGCGCGGCAAACGTGCCGAGGAAGCACTTGATGAGGTAGCAAAATATGTAGATGAAGCTATTTTACTCAGCATCAAAGAAATAAATGTGCTTCACGGAAAAGGTAATGGCATATTGCGTAAGCTGATCAGGGAGTTTTTGAGCAAACAAAAAGAAGTTGCTTCCTTTGGCGATGCGCCGCCTGAATCGGGTGGAAATGGTATTACACAGGTGAGTTTGCGGTAAAAAACTTAATCTTTTTTGCCAGTCAGGCTGCGACTATCTTGCGACAAACAGCAGTCGCGCCCTGACTTACTGAAATTATACTTACACGATTTCGCGTAAAACTTCAGTGCATGTAAAGTAAGTTTGCTTAACCCAAGTTGAGCAATTTTCCCCCAAAAAACATCAAAATCAATCAATTTTCAACTATTTTCATGCATAAACACTTGATAATCAGCAGTAGCATTTTGAAAACTCATTTGTAGTCCCAGAAA
>JALNZT010000020.1 GCA_023229135.1 Bacteroidales bacterium | reverse complement strand
ATGACGATCATCAGGTAGAACAAATCCGAAGCCGCTTTGAAGCCATGATTCATAGCGGAGACACGGCTTATTTTGATGCCGAAGAGTTTGAGCTATTGATTGATTTCTATCAAAATGGTTTCAATATCGAGAAATCGAGGGTTGCTGTTGATCTGGCTTTGCAGCAACATCCGTATAACAGCGGCTTAAAAATAAAACAGGCACGTCAGCTTGCCACCGAAGGACAGTTTGTTCAATCCTTGGAGCTACTGAATGGCCTGGAAACTGCTGAGCCTAATGACACCGACCTCTTGATGACAAAAGGTTCGATTTACAGCATGATGATGGAGTTTGACCAAGCCATAAACGAATACAAGAAAGCATTGGTAATGGCGGATCAGGAAGATATGGAAGATATTTACGCCACCATTGCGTTTGAATATGAAAACCTTTCCGATTTTGAAAATGCATTAAGCTACCTAAAAAATGCACTTGAAATCAGCAAGTATCCCGAGCAGGTTTTAGATGAAATAGGTATGGTATTCGAGCTGCTAAACGATATGGATCAGGCTATTGCGTTTTTTAAAGAGCAAATAGACAAAACCCCATACAGCACAGCCTCCTGGTTCAACTTAGGCTTGGCTTATCACCATGCAGAGCTGTTTGAAAAAGCCATTGATTCATTTGAATATGTGCTGGCTATCGACGACCAGCAACAACAAGCACTTGTCAGTTGCGGCCAATCGTATGAAGCTCTTGGGCAGTTTGATAAAGCCATTGAAACCTATCACGAAGCACTTGAGATAAACCCTAAAGATGCCCAAACTTTTTACCGCCTGGGCGAATGCTATGAGAAACATAACGATTACGATCAGGCACTAAAAAATTACCGTCAGGCTACCGAGCTGGACGAGTATATGGCAGAGCCCTGGGCCGGTATCGCGGTGATTTTTGATGAAGAAAACAAAACAAAAGTTGCCGTAAAATATATGGCGCGTGCCATTGAGCTGGATCAGTTTAACACAGAGTTTTTGCTGATAAAAGCCGATATGCATATCAAACTTGAAGAGTTTAGTCTGGCCTTGACTTGCTTTAAAAATGCTGAAGAGCTCGACCCGAACGATCCGGATCTCTGGTTAGAATATGCAAACCTGTATATCCTTCAGCATCAGTTTGAGAAAGCCAGTCAGGTGCTAAAAACAGGTCTGATTCATCAACCCTTTAACAGCAGGATTCTTTATCGGCTGGCAGCCATTTTATTCAGACAACGTAATGCCGTCCAAGGCCAATTTTATTTAGAAACTGCGCTGCAAAGTGACTTTGATGGGCATACCGAATTTTTGGAGTTTTATCCCGGTGCAGTTGACAATATGTATATTATGGACATGATAAGAATTCATGCCCTAAAGAGTATGTAAAAGCTTGGCATTAACTTTTACTATTTCAGAAAACCTCCCGGCAAAACCAATCATGGATCAAATTGACATCACTTCTTTAAAAGATTTTTTTGCCAGTAGAAAAACCAAATCTGTAAGTTTCAGAAAGGCACAGCTAAAACTGCTGTTGTCGCTCATTAATCAATACGAATCAAGAATTTTAGAAGCACTTTATGCTGATCTTGGCAAGTCGCCTTTTGAAGCTTATGCCACCGAAATCGGTCTGCTGAAAGAAGAAATCAAGCGCCACCTCAAGCATATTAAAGAATGGTCGAAAGCTGAAAAAGTATCCACACCGATTACTGCTTTCCCGGCTTCAAGTTATATTGAAGCAGTGCCTTTTGGCGTATGCTTGATTATTTCGCCCTGGAACTATCCGGTACAACTTACGCTGTTGCCTTTGGTTAGTGCCATTTCGGCAGGCAACTGCGCCCTGATAAAACCTTCGGAATACACACCAAATACGGCCCGGGTTTTAGATGAATTGATCAACAAAAACTTTACGCCAAACTATATCAGGCTGGTACAAGGTGATGCTAAAACCAGCCAGCAACTGCTCAAACAGCCTTTCGATTTCATCTTTTTTACAGGAAGCACACAAGTTGGTAAATTGATACAAAAAGCTGCTGCCGAACAACTTATCCCAACAATTTTGGAGCTTGGCGGAAAAAGCCCTTGCCTGGTTGACGAAACCGTTGACACCAAACAAGCCGCCAGACGCATTATGTGGGGCAAAACCATTAATGCCGGACAAACTTGCATTGCACCCGATTATCTTTTAGTGCATGAGAGCGTTAAAGATGCTTTAGTCATTGACTTGAAACAAGCTGTCCAAGATTTTTACGGCAAAAATATCCTTGAAAATCCTGAATACCCAAAAATAGTACAAAAACCTCAATATGAACGGCTTACTCATCTGATGAAAGCAGGACAAATCATTTGGGGAGGACGTTATAACGCCAAAAGCCTAAAAATTGAGCCAACACTTATCACGCTGCACAACACCGAAAACATTTTGATGCAGGAAGAAATTTTCGGCCCTCTACTGCCATTACTCACCTATAGAACAGCGGAAGAAGCCCTTGAAATAATTCATAAAAATCCTAAGCCCCTTGCGATGTATATTTTCTCTAAGCGCAAAAGCTTTATAAAAAAGATTAAAGAAAATGTGCTTTGCGGAGGCATCACCATCAACGATACGCTGATGCATTTTACCAATGCCAATCTGCCTTTTGGAGGTGTGGGACCAAGCGGAATAGGCGCATACCACGGCAAGCAAAGTTTTATAACATTTTCGCATCAGCGAGCGGTGATGAAAAGAGGCAACTGGCTTGACATTCCGCTGCGCTATCCGCCTTATGGCAAAAAACTGAAGCTCTTAAAAATACTCTTAAAATAAAACTATGACAGCTTACTTCACTTATTTTATAAAAGGCATTGCGATGGGTGCTGCCAATGTTATTCCAGGCGTTTCGGGCGGTACGATAGCACTGATAACGGGTATTTTTGAACGGCTAATCAACGCCATCAAATCTTTTGATGCCATTGCTATAAAAATGGTTTTCAAAGGACAAATTGCTGCATTCGTTAAGCATACCGACCTGCTATTTTTAATCAGCATTTTTGCCGGCATAGGCCTTGCTATTATTAGTCTTGCCAAACTATTTGATTTTTTATTCACCAATTATCCGGTATATATCTGGTCCTTCTTTTTTGGACTGGTACTGGCTTCTGTTTATTTTGTCGGCAAAACTGTAAACCAGTGGAAATTGGCCGTTCTTATAAGTTTTTTGGTTGGCACAGGCATTGCCGTTGCCGTAACTTTTATGACGCCGGCAGTAGAAAATAATAACTTCTTTTACCTGATGCTTTGCGGTGTGGTAGCGATTTGCTCTATGATTTTACCGGGCTTATCGGGCAGTTTCATCCTGATTTTGATGGGAAACTATCAACTGGTTGCCATTCAAGCTATTAACGAAAGAGATTTCTCAATTTTGCTTCCGGTTGTAATCGGCGCAGTCTTCGGATTAATTGCTTTTTCGCATTTTTTGTCCTGGCTTCTAAAGAAATATAAAGACCATACGATTGCGCTACTCACCGGGTTTATTCTTGGATCGATCAGTATTTTATGGCCGTGGAAGGAAAAGATTTACCTCACTTTATCCAATGGAGAAGTATTGCTAAAAGATGGCTTACCCAAAGTGGAACGTTATATGCCGGAACTTCCGCAAGCCTTTTCAACAGAAGTTATTGGTGCTATCTTGCTGATGCTGGTTGGGGTAGCAACGATTTGGGCTGTTGAATTTTTAGCAAAATCAAAACAAGAAAAACCAAAGACAAGCGCATAATGAAAGAATATGGCCTAATCGGCGAATCATTGTCACATTCTCACTCAAAAAGCTATTTCACAGAAAAGTTTAAGACTTTAGGAATAGATGCTGCCTACGAACTTTTTGAATTAAAGGATATGGAGCAAATTGAAGCGCTGATAAACGACAGACCAAAGCTGATGGGTTTTAATGTTACCATTCCTTACAAACAACAAATAATCCCTTATTGTCACAAGCTGGAAAAAACCGCTATTTTAGCGGGGGCGGTAAACACCGTAAAAATAATTCGTAAAAACAGCTCGTTTTGTCTCCATGGCTTTAATACCGATATCAAAGGGTTTTCGGCTATTCTTCAAACGGATATTTTTGTTGAAAAAAAACCGACATCTGCACTGATATTGGGTACAGGCGGTGCTTCACGCGCAGTGCAGTTTGCTTTACGTGCGCATGGAATTGGTTTCACACTGGTGAGCAGAAATATCTCTAAAATTGGCCAGATCAATTACAAAATGCTTACTGAAGAAGATATAGAAGCAAGCCCGCTTATCATCAATACAACGCCACTTGGTATGTATCCAAATATCGACGATAAGCCGCCAATTCCGTATTCAGCAATTGGCCCTGAACATCTTTTGATAGACTTGATTTACAATCCCACCGAAACAGCATTTTTAAGCGAAGGAAAAATTCGTGGAGCTACCGTTTTCAATGGCATGCAGATGTTTAAAGAACAAGCGGAGATGGCATGGGAAATTTGGCAGAAGTAGTTTTTTTATCAAAAAAACTGTTTTTGTTTTGATTTAAAGCCCACAAATTTAACTTTGCAGGCTTTAAAGAACCAACAAAATTTCTGACATGAAACGTTTTCTTCAATTACTCGGCCCCGGCCTGCTCTACGCCGGTGCCGCTATTGGCGTGTCGCACCTGGTGCAATCAACCCGCGCTGGTGCTGAGTTTGGCTTCGATTTGATGTGGGTTTTGCTGGCGGCAAACTTGTTAAAGTTCCCGTTTTTCGAGGTGGGAAGCCGCTATGTGCTGGCTACCGGCAACAACCTAATTTACGCCTATAACAGAGAAGGCAGATGGGTTTTGTGGCTTTTCCTTGCACTCACTCTTGTCACCATGTTTCCTATTTTGGCAGCAATCACAATCGTTACAGCAGGCCTTTCCAACAACCTGATCCCCACAGGACTAAGTATACTACAAACCAGCGGGATTATATTGATCATTACCTTATTGATACTGATTATTGGCCGGTTCAGGCTGCTCAATGATATTATAAAAGTGGTTATTCTGTTGCTTACTGTCTCGACAATAATTGCGGTAGTTGCAGCATTAGGCCCACAGGCGCATCGTCCTGACTTCTCAATCGGCCAGTTCGATTGGATGAGCAAAACGCATATACTGTTTTTAATCACCTTTATCGGCTGGATGCCGGCGCCAATTGATATCGTGGTTTGGGGATCGCTCTGGAGCCAGTCGAAAAATATGGAACTCACCGAAAAACCTACGATTAAGGAAGTGCTTATCGAGTTTAGAGTTGGTTTTTTTGGCACCATGTTAGTTGCCGCCGCTTTTTTAGCGCTCGGCGCTTTAATTATGAATCAAAGTGGCGAAACACCTTCTCCCAGCAGCATTGTATTTGCCGACCAACTCGTAAATCTTTACACCAAGAGCATTGGCGACTGGGCCTACTCCGTTATCGCTCTTGCGGCTTTCACAACCATGCTGAGCACTACCCTATCGGTTGCCGACGCCTATCCACGCACGGTGAAAGAATCCATCCATTATCTTTTCCCGAACAGCCCATCCAAAAAGCTGAGTTACATCTTCTGGATGATCGTGCTGATGAGCGGCACCATGCTGGTGCTGAGCCAGTCGAGCAGCATGCGCTTTTTGGTAAGCGTAGCCACCATCCTTTCTTTTGTTACCGCACCCGTACTAGCTTACCTGAATTACAGGGTAATCACCAACAAACTGATTCCGAAAATGTATCAGCCCGCAGCCTACCTCAAAGTTTGGTCGGTTGTCGGTATCATATTTTTAACACTGTTTACGCTATTTTATATCGTTTGGATGTTTGTGGCTTAAATCATCACCAAAACTCCCGAACCTAATCAACTATTATGAAAAACTTTATACACCTATCGCCGCATTTTCCGCCTAACTACAAAAGTTTTAGTGCCGCACTAAATGCCGAAGGCGTTCAGGTTTTCGGTCTTGGCGACATGTACTACGACCAGCTGGATCCGGTTTTGAAATCTGCTTTTACTGATTATTATCGGGTGGACGATTTGCACAATTACGACCAGCTCGTGAGGGCACTCGGCTATTTCACCTATCATCATGGAAAAATTGACGGCATCGACAGCCACAACGAATATTGGTTAGAGACCGAAGCCCGGCTGCGTACCGACTTTAATATTCCGGGCCTGAAAAGTGCCGAAATAGAAAAAATCAAAAAAAAGTCGGCCATGAAAGAGGTTTTCAGAAAAGCCGGCCTGACCGTGGTTGAAGGTATCAAAGTCTCCAATTTCAAAAATGCCGAAGCCTTTGTTTTGCAATATGGCTTTCCGGTGATTGCCAAACCCGATAGCGGTGTGGGAGCAGCCAATACCTATAAAATTAACAACCACTTTGAGTTGGAGGTTTTTTTCAATGAAAAGAAAGCCGTTCCTTATTTTATGGAGCAATATATCGAAGGAAAAATACAATCCTTTGATGGCCTGGCAGATAATCAAGGAAACATCATATTCCAGTCGGTTCACGAAAACCGTCACGGCGTGATGGAAGTGGTGAATGAGAATATCCACACCTACTATTTTTCGTTGCGCGAACTGCCCGAAGACTTGGTTGAAGCCGGAAAAATCGCGCTGAAAGCCTTTAAGTTGAAAGGCAGGTTTTTCCATATCGAGTTTTTCAGAGAACATAAAACCAACAGGCTCATCGCGCTTGAAGTAAATATGCGACCGCCGGGCGGCTATACACTCGAAATGTTTAACTATGCCTGCGACCAGGATTTGTATAAAAGCTGGGCAGCCATGAAGGCAGACCGCCCGATTAGCCTGGATTATGAGCATAAATACCATGTAGCTTACGTGAGCCGCAAGAACTTTTACGACTATCTTTATCCACATGAACAACTTATAGAAATGTTTGCCGAAGAAATCGTTTTTAGCGCGGCATTGCCGGAGATAATGTCGCGTGCCATGGGGAATTATGGCTATCTTGTACGCAGCAAAAACATGAATCGCATACTTGAAATACAACATCAAATACACAAACTAAAGAACTGAAAAACATGCATATAGAATATCACAAATGGATTAGCCCCAACCTGAATAAAAGTATGGAGCTGAAAATATACGGTTATTATGGTAAGCCGGTTTTACTATTTCCCACCCAGGGCGGAAGGTTTTATGAATCAGAAGATTTTGGCATTATTGATTCATTGAAACCCTTTATCGACAATGGTCGCATCAAAGTTTTTACCATCGACAGCATGGATTTTGAATCCTGGTCGAGCCAGCACGAGCATCCCGCCGAGCGCGGAAAACGTTACGAAGCATACGAGAAATATGTCTTGGATGAAGTGCTGCCAATGATTCGCAATCATTGCAACCAGGCCGACATCAAGGTATGTGCGGCAGGGTTTAGCATGGGCGCTTACCATGCCGCCAATATGTTTTTCAAGCATCCTGACTTGTTCGATTCCGTTATTGCCATCAGCGGTATGTTTGATTTACAGCGCCTTGTGGGCAACTATATGGACGAGACGGTCTATTTCAATTCACCACTGCACTTTTTACAAAACCTGGAGGACGACAAACTCTTGCAACAAATTCGTGCCGGAAAAATTATTATCGCCGTAGGGCAAGGGGCCTGGGAAGAAGAAATGGTTGACGACGCCAAAAAACTCAAACAACTGTTAGACAAGAAAGACATCCCGGCCTGGGTTGACTTCTGGGGCGCTGATGTGAGCCACGACTGGCCCTGGTGGCGCAAAATGATGCCGTATTTTATGGATAAGATATTGGTGTAAAGGTTTTGGTGTTATTTGGCGACGAAGTTGCAGACTTCGCCGGGAGGGGGGCGGAATTTATTTATGTAACTTTGCTAAAAAAATAAGCGTTTCAGTGTAAAATTGCAGCTTGTTAAATAAAGTACAAAACACCAATTTGATAAAAAACGGCACAGCGATTGCTGAATATTGAAGCACTAAATAAAAACAAATGCCAACGCTCAAAAAGCTTATATACAATGAGTACACAATTTGTAACAGACAATGACGGCAACAAACTGGCCGTAATACTACCCATCAAAGAATATAATAAAATGGTGGAAGATTTGGAAGAACTGGATGACATTAAACGCTATGATGCTGCCAAAAAAGGTGAACAAGAGTTTATAGTAGCAGAAGAAGCCTTCAAGGAGATTGAGGAGAAACGTGAAGGAAAACGAAAATAATGTATAAAGTCCGGATTGAGCGTAAAGCGCTGAAAAAGCTTTCCAAAATTCCGGAATCGTATTATTCTAAGATTAAAGCTGCCATACTGGATTTGGGAAATAACCCACGCCCAAAGGGGTGACTTGTCCGGTTTTTAGGATAAGACCTAATCTGGGCATTAACGAAGTTACAAATTTCGCCGAGCGGAGGACGTCATGTTTTAATATCATCCGTTGACACTGAAAGTAAAAACACTAATTGTCAGTCAAACTACCGCCCCCGCATTTAAGCTAATGTATTGTTATACAATGTAATATTAAATTTCTTTTAAATAAGAATCAATTGCTTTAAAGACGTCATGGTTTGGCTCAAAAACATTCCTAAAGATCTCTTTAGATTTTTCAAAGTTCACTTTTGAATTTTCAAAGTCTTCACTATCATATTGAATAACAGCTATATAGAAATGTAAATTAGCATAAACCTTATTATCATTTTCAAACTCAGTTTTCAAAGATTCAAAAAATTCAATTAATTCATTTTGCTTTTCATTTTTCCAATAATCTTCCATTAGATTT
The DNA here is from genome assembly GCA_023229135.1 of Bacteroidales bacterium. Taxonomy (GTDB): domain Bacteria; phylum Bacteroidota; class Bacteroidia; order Bacteroidales; family F082; genus UBA5536. The sequence continues at coordinate 63,104 of JALNZT010000020.1, read as the reverse complement.
TGATAAATAATTGGATTTCCCGGTGCTAATAAGAAAAAGTCTTTTGTTCTTTTTTTATAGACTTCGTCATTCAAGTAGATCTCAATTGATAATAATGGCTTTAAAGTATAGTAATTGTTTGGGTCAATTTCATTTGAAATTCTATAATATTCCAGAGACTTTTCATACTGTTCAAGTTCTGAGTAACATACGGCAACTATTCTTGCCGCATCAGCTTTTTCAGCTGGATTTTCATAAAGTTCAAGAGCCTTCTTAGCGCTCTCTATAGCATTTTCATGGTCATTTAGAGACAAATATGCATATGCCAAATTATAATGACTTGTCGGATATTCAGGTTTAAGATTTATAGCTTCTTTAAAATATTTTAATGATTCTTGATATTTTTGAGTATATAAAAGACCATAACCAATTCCATATAATGACCAGTCATCATACACTCCATTTTCATACGCCAATTTGTAATTTTCAACAAATAAATTTATCAAAGTAGAATCTGGTTTTAACCAATTACCACCATATTTCAAATGAACTTCGTGATAATAAAAACCAAGTTCTTTGTATAATCTAAAATCATTTGGGTGCTTATCAATCAAATTGTTTAAGATTGTATCCGGCGGAAACTTAAACATGGAAAAACCACCTTCACTACCCCGAACTTCATATATATTTTGTTCAGCTTCCAAATCTGTAACCGCAAAAAGCTGGTGCATGATGCTTGAAACAAAGTAATTTAAAAACAAATCAACTTTCTCAATTACAATATCTGGATTCTCATTGTTTGGATCAGCATCATTCAATACCTTTAGAGCTAATTCATATTTCTTGTTTTCAATAAGTTTTTGAGCTTCTTGAATTGATTCTTCTTGAGCAATTGTCAATAAACTACTCAAGACGAAAATTAATGTAAATAGCTTTTTCATAGCGTTTTAATATTATGTTGTAACGGTTGGTGTATGAAGCATTGGGCATTTCGAAACACTTCACTTTCAGTTTACCGTAAATTTTATTTATTGCTCTAAATTTCATTTTAACCACTTATTGCCCAATGATTTATACACTTTGTTACCGCCAGGTGTTGATTCATTTCAGTCATTTTATCTTTCAATTTGCTACTGTTTCTCTGTCTGCTTGTGGGGTGGGACAGGCATACTTATTGATCCCGAATTTTTCGGGATGCGGTTGGTTTTTCGCGCGACTTGGCAATATGTATGACTGTGAAGCGTTGGCTTTATTCATTCCCTTTTATTTTATATTCTCCACTTGGCTCTGCTGCCATATTTAATTTTTCTTCTGCTGCTCCAACTGTTACTTGTCCATTCATTAACATGGGTAAAAGCCAATCTCTAAGTTTTGTGAGTTGTTGGTTTTGTTTCTGATTATAATTAATCAAATTATAAGAATTGTCGAGTTGTTTATTTATTGATTTCAAAAGGTTAATTGATTTATCCTTTGGCAATGCTATTCTTAATTCAAGTATATCTGTTGGCGAAATTGATGGATATGCCGAAACTGAAAGTTCAGCAATTTTTTGCAATCTTTTAGTCACCCAATATGAGGTGATAAATGTGTATATCAAGTCATTACTTAAACCCTGTTCTTTTGAACTTAACTGTGCAAACCCTGTGGAGGCAATCATATTTTCATTTGGTTCTTTTATAATTCCGTAATGGCACTGATTGGGTCTAACTGTTGAATATAGAATGTCATTTTTTGTAACAATACGTTGTGCCCTGCTAGGAATCTTATCTGTCTCGCAATTTAGATTTTGCAGTGATGAAATATAATTTTGAGTCAAACTGCTTGTATCCAAATATTTAATTTGATTGTAATTATTGGATTTGGAAATTGAATTATAATTATGCTTCAAATAGTGTTTTAATTTTTTCACTTCCCACCCCTCAGGAATTTCCCTGTTCAATTTCTTATCATAAACCATTTTACCGCCTGAAGATTTGTAGGGTTTGCCTTGTTCGTTAGGGAAATCAAACTGCACAAACCAGTAATCGTAAAGCAATTTTGCCATTGCTTCCAATTCTTGGTTTATTTTGATGTTGAGTTCTATTTTGGCATCAAGGTCGGAAAGCACTTTGGCTATTTTTTTTTGCTCTTCAATCGGTTTATAAGGAAACTCTAACAACCTAAAATTTGTTGTCGCCTGAGCTAGTGCAGGCACACCAACGTGGTTTTTAAAAGATAGTAGCCGTTTTTGACCTTCTGAAGAATGAAAATAGTAAGTAAAAAATATTGGGTCAACTAAATTGCGTTTTAATGTAACTCTAAATTGACTTTGAGAAATTATATAATTGTCAAATTTTGAATTTTCTGGAATATAACTTATTTGACCTAATGTGCCTCGATGAGTTATAACTATGTCGCCTCTTTTAGTGTTTGCCTTTTTAAGTGATTTAGCCTTTGCTTCCGAAACATACTTGAAAGATTCTTCTGTTAATTTCACGCCTGTTACATTAGAACCATTCAGAACAGGTACACCATCAGCAATAAAATTATCTACTTTGATGTCTGAGCCAAAAGGTCCCATTGTAATCTCTTGTATTAAGTCTTTCATCAAGACCATTTTCCTACTCATACCTCAATTCTTTTAAATTATTTTGAATCTCAGCTTCGAGTGTTTTTCCTTCTTCAAAAAGATTGTTTATATTTTCTTCAAACCCTTTCAACTTGATTGTGAACTCATCGTTTGTAATATCCACATATTCAATTTTAACCTCAAAATACTGTCCTGCACTTAACGAATAGTTTTTTTCTTTTATTTCATTGTACTTAACCACTACCGAAAAATCTTCAATGGCTTTTTTGTTGTTGAAAGTGTCAATAATTTGTTGTTCTTCCTGAGTGGTTAAAACAGTTTTTTGGTTTTTCCCTTCTTTAACGGTTTGGCCCAAATTAGAAGCATCAATTAAGACCACAGCTTCTTTGTTGTTTTTATCCATAAACAAAATGGAAACATTGGTGCCGGTGGTGGCAAAAATATTGCTTGGCATACTTACTACGCCAGCCAACATTTTGCTTTCAACTAATTTTTCACGTATTTTTTTATCAATTCCGCTTTGTGCAGTTATGAAACCTGTTGGTACAACAACGGCAGCTTTTCCATTTTTGCTTAAAGAGAAAATAATGTGTTGCAAAAACAGTGAGTAAATCGCCATCTTGTCTTTGGCTTTGTTGGGCACTTTTGGAATGCCTGCAAAAAAACGAGAGTGGTTTTCTTTGCTGTCCAAATCATTACGGTAATCGGAAAAATCGAGTTTAAAAGGCGGATTGGAAACGATGTAATCGAATTTATCCAGTTCGCCGTTTTCGTCTTTGTGGTAGGCTTGCGAAATTGTATTTCCTTGAATGATATTTTGAATGGAATGAACGAGATTATTTAAAATCAAATTCAAACGCAAAAGGCTCGATGATTTTTGAGAAATATCCTGCGAATAAATGGTGCATTTGTCTTCGCCAATGGCGTGGGCAATATTCATCAATAAAGTTCCCGAACCCGCCGATGGGTCGTAAACGGTAACATTCTGAACGGGCTCGTTTACTAAAATGGCAGCCATAATTTTTGCCACTGCATGAGGCGTAAAATACTCGGCATATTTACCTCCGCTGTTCGTGTTGTAATCTTTAATCAGGTATTCAAAAATGGTGGCGTAAAAATCGAATTTCTGATTAAAAATATGCTCAAAACTTATGCCTACCAATTTATTGATAATGGCTTTTGCAAAAGCATCACGTTTTGAGCCGTCGCTTATGTATTCGGTTAAGCGGTCGAACAAAACCACTTTTGCGCCGCCATCGGTTTTTACAGAGAAAATATCGTTGTTGGTAATGGCAATATCCATTAATGTGTCGTCAAACAATTTGGCAAAATCGCTTTCGTTTTGTCTGCCAAATAATTCTGAAATAAAATGCTGTGGTTTTAGTTTTGCTGTGTCGGCGCCCAATTGCAGCAGCAACATTTCGTAATCATCTTCTGAATAAGCATTGATTTGCTTTTCCCAGTTTTCGGCATCTTTTAATTTACTGTCGAGCTTTTTAACCTCAAAAGCAAATTTGTCGTTCATGAATTTATACAGAAAAACCTGTGTAATTATTTTGAACTCGTTGCCATCGTTCCCCAAACCATAATTTGCACTGATACTTTTTAGGTTGTCAATCAGTGTTTTGGTTTTGTCTTTAAAATCTATATCTGTCATTTCTTATTTATCGTCTCCTTTTTTGAGCATTTTTTTTATTTCCTTGTCAAAATCAGAAATATAGTTTTTGTCCTGAATCACTCTGAATTTATCGTATTCACTTTCGGCATTTAATTTGGCTTCGAGCATACTAATTTTGCCTTTGTCTTTTAGCAAAGGATAATCGGCAAGTTCTAAAAACTGGACCAAAAATTTCTCCCAATCTTTCATATTCATTACGGTTCGGTTTCTTGCCCTGCTTTCTGCCAAATCGAGATACGAAGTAACAATTCTTTCGAGCATTTTGAGGTGCTCTTCGTTCAAATAGTTTTTAGCTACAACAACATCGCTTTTTAAAATTTTTCCGTCGGGAGCTTGTTTCCAGGTTTTTAATCCCATATAGATTTTTGTGGCATCCGCTTCGGTATAAATAATTTCGGCGGCTGTTTTACCCGTTATTGCCCAATGCAATTTGTTTTGAACCATTGCAAAAAAAAGTTTTGTAATGTCGGCTTTACTATCATAATCGGCAGAGAGAGAGTAGATGTCAGTAATTTTTTGGTATAGCCGTCTTTCGCTTAAACGAATTTCACGAATGCGCTCAAGCATCTCGTCAAAATAATCGATGCCGAAATGTTTAATTTGCTTTAAACGCTCATCGTCCATTGCAAAACCTTTGATAATGTATTCGTGTAAAATTTCGGTAGCCCACTTTCTAAACTCAATTGCCCGGTGCGAATTTACGCGATAACCCACTGCTGTAATTGCACGCAAATTATAATATTTCACCTCTTTTATTTGCGTTTTGCCTTCAATAGCGCCGTGTTGAGTGGTGTGTCGGAAATCCCGACATACCATATTTTCGTCTAATTCGCCATCTGAAAAAATCTTTTTCAGATGCTCGCTAATTGTTGAACGACCTTTTTCGAATAGGTCGGCAATGAGTTGTTGGGTAAGCCAAAGCGTTTCATCCTGAAAATAAACATCGATATTCACTTTTCCATCTTTTGTCTGAAATATGACAAAATTCTGATAGAGTTGTAAATCATCTTTTTTATTGTTGTTTTTAGATAGCTCTTCCATAAAATTCGTTCATGTATTCGTTTACCACCAAATTGTTAATGTACTTCGACGATTCCGTATTCAAATTAATATTGTTCTTGTTTTTGAATTGGTCGATAACCAAGCGCATCATTTGGCTTGAAAAATAATCTTCGTTTTGCAGCAATCTTGTGTTTTGCAAAACTTGTAAATCGGCATCACTTTTTACCAATTGCAAAGCTTCAAATAGTTGGCTTTCCTTTTTCGAAATTGTTCCCTTTTCAAGCAATCGTTTGTGAATACGTGCATATTTTGGGTCGCTGTTGTATTTGTCTTTTAGTAAATTATTTTGTCGATTGAGTTCTTTTACTTTTTCATAAATCAAAGTTAAAGCCCCAATGTTTTTTCTCATTTCGTCTTGCGTAATTTCATCCAAATTCTTTTTATCGAAAAGTCGTTTTAATTCTTCGTAGAGCGAAATAAATTCGGGGTCTTTTTTATCGAAATTACTTGCCAACGTTTCCCGTGTTTTTCGCAATGTATCTTTAAGCTGGTCGGCTAAAACCAATTCTTCTTCCGATATTTTTGTGAAATGAAAAAGTACATCTTCCAAGGCAACATTCAATAAATTGGTGTTGTCGATGTTGTTTTTTAGAGCCTCTTGCGTATTTAGCAAAGCCAAATGATTTTCGGTTTCCCGATAAAGCTGAGAAAGTTTTTTGAAATCCACTTTTTCAAGCAAATCGTAATGACCAAAAAGGCGAATCAGGTTGTACAAACTTTTAGCATTTCCCAAAACCTTTTTAATCAGGATTACTTTTTCTCTGTCCTGAATTTGGGTGATTTGTTGTGAAAATATTTCGGCATTTGAAGTGTCAAAATAGAAAAGAACTTCTTTGATTTCAGCTATTTCTTTTTCAATGTCTTCTTTCGATTTAAATAAGTTGGAATAGAATTCCATTTCGTCGCCCAATTCGGCTTGCAATTCATCGAAATAGGCTTTGTTAGTTGCGTCAAATTCTGCTCTGATGTCTGCAAAATCGACCACATAACCATATTTGAAATTTTTATACGTTCGGTTTACACGAGTTAGCGTTTGCAATAAATTGTGCCTTTTTATTACCCGACCAACGTATAGTTTTTTTAGTCGTTTAGCATCAAATCCAGTCAACAGCATATTGTAAACAAACAGAAAATCAATTTCGCCTTCTTTGAAATTCTCGACTAAATCTTTGCGTTGGTCTTTTGTCCCAATGTCGTGTAGAATAAGTGCAGCCGTTTTAACTTTGTAAGAGTTTTTCAGTTTGGCTTTGTATTTTCCTTTGGGTTCGGCAGCTTGAGGCAATTCTTCTTTCTGTTCAATTTCAGCGGAATACTTTTCATTGAAAATCTTAATCATTTCTTTTGCCTGGTCGGAACTGTCGCAAACAACCATTCCGCCAATTGTAGCATCAGAAAAAGTCAGTCGGCTTTTTTCGAAGTCGTCAACAATGTAATCAAGCATCGGCTCAACAAAACTTGAATGAGCAAAAACTTTCCGATTTTCAATATCGCCTTTTAGTACTTTAATTTTGTCCAAAGCATCTTTCAACACAATTTTGTAATCGCTTGCGATTTCTTCTCTAATTAAGCGTAGCGTGTAACCGTCGGCAATTGAAGCATTGTAATAATATTTGTGAATGTAATCCCCAAACAAATCTCGTGAATAATAATCCTTTGTAATTAGCGGCGTTCCTGTCAAACCAATTTTAATTGAATTGGGGTCGGATAGTGTCAAATTTGCCAAAAAACTTCCCTGCGGATTGTAACTGCGGTGAACCTCGTCTAAAAAGTAAATTCTTTGAATATTAATGTCGTAGTCTTGGGTTTTTACAACATTCGATTCCTCGCTGAATTTTTGAATATTAACAACTGTAATTTCAGGTTTTCCGGTGTTGTTATGAATTGCTGTTGTGGTTTTTATCGACTTTACAAAATCGGTTCTCGAATCAACAATGTGAACTTTCAAACCCCGACTTACAAATTCACGTTTTGCCTGAATCAACAAATCCAATCGGTCAACAATAAAATAGAATTTTGGAATCGTCTTTTTCTGTTGAAAATAATCTGTCAGATAACGAACATTGTAATACGCCAAAGCGGTTTTTCCGCTTCCTTGTGTATGCCAAATGATTCCTTTTTTAATGCCTGATTCCAATTTGTTTTCAATCGCTTTTGTCGCAAAGATTTGAGGATAACGCATAATGTGTTTCTCAATTCCTTTTTTCTCATCAACGTAAGCAATCGCATATTTTAAAATAAAAGCCAGTCGGTTTTTACAGAACAAAGCCGTGGAAACACGGTTTGTTGGCGTGTTTGTATTTTTGTTTGTCAGAAATTCTGGTGAGTTTTTAATAACCGCAAGATTGTTGTCTTTTAAAACAAAATTCTCCAAATTATCATCTTCATCCGCTAAAATTTTGGTCAGGTCGAGTTTTTCCTCTTCTCTGAAATAATTAAAAATCGGTTTTTTATACGATGGCGAAGCGTAAAAAGCACCTTGCAAAGGCTCAATGTCTTCGTTGTCGTATTCCATATTATTTGAGAACATCATCAATTGAGTGATATTCACAAATTTTCTGAATTTCTTGTTTTGAAAGCGTTTATTGATTCTTTCTCGTTCGGCAATTATTCCGTCTCGGTTGTTTGGTTTTTTAACTTCGATGAATGCCAAAGGCATTCCGTTTATTAAAAGAATTATGTCAGGTCTAAATTCTTCGTCACCATTTTTGTAAGTCAATTCAGTAACAACATTGAACGTGTTATTTTCAAAATTTTCAAAGTCAATGAGTTTTGTTCCCGATTCACTAATTAACTTTTCATAGAAAGCTTTTCCCAAATCTTCATTGTCAAGAAGCAGGGAAGTGTCAACCAATAAACGATTTGCTTTGTCCTCGTCAAAGTCAGGATTTATTTTGATTATTGATTCTTTGAAAATGTCGGTGAATATATTTGTGTCGGTGTCCCAAACAGCATTTTTCAGCGAAATGTAATTATAACCAAGTCTGCACAAATGCAATATTGAAGGTATTTTTACTCTTGAATCTTCGTTAAATTTTGTCATATTAATTCACTTTCAAATTGTCGGCACGGTGCGTTGGCAAGAAAACAGCTCTTTTGGTTTTTTTCGGGTCGGTCTTTTGTGTGTCGGCAAAAAACCAAAAGAGCTGTTTTGTGCTTTGGCTTGTCATTTTATATTTTTTCTCTAAAAGTAGCAAATTGTCTGCTGTTTCTGTCTTTTTACACTTGGCGGTAACGGTAAATTGTATGAGTAGTGGCAGATTGCGTGGCACTTTCCTGTCAAACCGCTACACAGTTTGAGCGGGCTACACAACTTGATTTTTAGTACTTTACCTGCCATTACTTATACAAAATGTTATGGGTATTACATTATTTTAATATTTCCTTCTACTTCGCGAGGTCTTTTACTTTTTAATAAAAAGCAGTGTGAATTGTCTTCTGCTATTGCAATATGATTTGTCTTATTGTTTTCATTTAAAATGTTTGGTTCTTTAATCAACCTTTTTTTCCAATTGGGAAACTGTTCTGCTGGTAAAAAATCCTCTGCAACTTGAGAAGGGGTTTTATCTAGTAGTTGGAAAACAAATTTTTTAAAATATTCTCTGTAATACTCATGATTAATGCAATATTCAATTTCCCGAAACTTGTCAAATAACCTGCGCTTAGTTGAATTACCAACATGCCAATATGACCACCAATAAGAGTAAAAATCATACTTTCCATCAACCTCAATAGAGAGCATTGCTCTTCGAATATCATTATTAAGGCTCTTCTCACTATCGAAGTATTCATTGATAATATTTGAGATTCTTTTAAATTGTTCTGCATCAAAATTTGATGGTGTGAAATCATACCCAATAGCATGGAATATGAAACTTACTTTGCCTCGAAGTAATTCATTGTCTTCTGCCTTAAATATGATATCTCTGTTTGAAGAATCATAACTAATCAATCTTGCTTTTTCTACCTCTTCCATTATTTGATCCTTGGCATACTGAGACTTAAGAGCAGGTTGCTCAGAAAGAAACTTATATATATTTTGGCTACCCTCCGATAACTCATTGACTAAATTAATAATTCCGTCAAAAGATTGAGGGCTTCGCACAATATCAGGGCGTGAGCCATCTTTATCTATGTCGGCTCTTGAGATGATGTTCCTTATTATGCGCATCCAATCTTCATATGAACCTTTATTCTCTTCTTTGTTTTTCAGGAAATAGACTGCCTCTGCAAAAAACAAGACTTTTTGAGTGTAAGTTGCACTATCTCGTTGAATAGTTGATGCAGTATTATCCTCATAAACTATCATAGAAAGGAAAGAACTTTTTGGAGTGTGTCTCCACATAGGAAATGGAAGACGATCATTACTGTAGTCTGTAAGAAACAATTTTTCGTGATATATATTGAATGTTGATACCAGAAAATCAAATGATCTTTTAGTCAAGTGGGAAGGTCTTACTTTACTTGGTTCTTCTTGGAGTTGATTTATTAGGTCTACACGTGTTTCTGTAGTATTAACTCTTTCTACAGATTGCATGATCATAGCAATGGCACTAATATATCTGATTTGAGCATCATCAACCGTGTTATTTTTTCTAAAAAATTCCCAGAAAAAATCTGTCCAATCATTATCAATTTTAACTCCAAAGCTATCCTTTAGGTCTATCTCATATTCCCAATTTTCATCATTAATTCTTTTTTGAAAACCTGCCTTAAAACTCTCGAAAGATGTCAATAACTTACCTCTTGCATTCATTTTAATATATAAGTCATCTGTTAAACCCATGTTCTCAAGTTCAACGAAGTAGAATTGAATCAGCGAGGAATTGAGTTTATCCCAGAGGTTATCTATTTCATAGAACTTTTCATGTATCGCGTCTATGCTCCTAAGCATTGCATCAATTGTTGGATCGTCTTTCCAAGATAAGAAGAACCAATTTTTATTAACTATTGTCTTGCTTAAAATCTGATCTTGGCTATATACCGAGATAGATTCACTTACCAAAACTTGGCAAAATTCTCGTGAAGAGATTCTAGTCTCATACGAGAATCTCTCAATAGCTTGAATAACCTCTTCCTTTGACAACAGCCCTTCTTTTGATGCAGCATACCAATGAAGCAGAAACAGGGTTGTGAGTCTTTGTTGTCCATCTAAGGGTTGAAGTTTTTCATCAACAATGCTTCCATAGATAAAATCAAGCTTTATTGGGTTGTTTTCCTTGATACAATTTAAAATTGCATTAAGAAAATTATCTCTTATCTCTTTTTGACTTTCTCGACCCTGGGCATAATCTCTTTGGATTATTGGTATCTGAATTTCATACTCATTTATGAGTTCAAGGAAATTGAGAATCCGCCCAGTATATTGATTTTGATTATTCATTTGTTGTTAAGTATTTGTTCAACACAGAAATTAAGTCCGTTTCATAGTTTTCTCGATCTTCCTCGGTCCAAAATGAAATCTTCGGTGGATATTCACTAAAGTATTTTAGAAATACATTTTTAGTGCAAATTGGAATAAAGACTCCTGATTTATCTCTATTGATTATTGTTTTTCTTTTGAGAGGAAAGACAGCATTTTTATAACCTCGATTAGTTTCAGAATCCAAAAGTGTAAGGTTAGAAATATCATTTATTGCATCATCACCAAGTTCTGAGTTAAAGTGGGTAACTATATCTTCAAAAAGCGGTTTAAAATCATCATCATTATTCACATTACATTTTTCGGCTCTTGCAAACAACTTTTTACCATCTTTTCGAGACACATCAATAAAAACTTTTGCATCGTTCAACCAGTGATCACGATTCTTATCTGGAATGGTATCTTTTATCGATGTAATGTGTTCAATATCCCAACTTTCGTTTTTAAATAGATTAAAAGGAAAATAAGCATTATCCTCCGGACTATTGAGCATTGTCAAAATATTGTATAGTAGAAGGGTTTTTCGTACCTCTTTTTTGTCAGGATATTGTAGGTTTTCAAGTGTTATATCTTTCATACAAGTTATAATCAATTCATCCAAATACTGACTAAACTCATTTTTTGAAAGGCTACTTGATTCTCTATATAATTGGTTAATAGATATTGCATTAACAGCCACTAAAAAACCTATTTTATGATACCATTCTCGCTTGTTGTACCATTCACTAAATCTTTGATAATATGCTTTAATGTTCTTCCAGTTCTTTTCAATTGTTTCTTGATTACTATTTCTGAATAGTTTAGAGAAATAACGAAATGTGGCATAAGGGTCAGTTTCATCTTTTTCTTTATTCATTAGGTTGAAAATAAACTCTATCCTATTTGTTTGAGCTTTATTGCCTGTAAGAAAATACCAAAACCTATCATTCTGTAAACCATGTTCAATATTATCCCATTCAGTTGCTATTTCAAGTTGTTTCAGTCTTAACTGTTCTGGGTTGGCACTTATAAAATTTGAGCTATTTAAAAACAATGCTTTTATTAACTCGCTATTAGTCAATGGAATTTTACCAATATTAATTCTGGTAAATATTGAAATTGGATTCTCGGTATGTGACTCATACCAAATAACTTTTGAGTTATATTTAAATTTTGAACCAAATTCTTGCTTATCAAAATTTACTTTTCGTTCTTCAAACCATTTCGCAATAGTTTGATAAGCTTGCGAAATGTGATAGAAGTCAACATTATGGTCACTCAATTTACTTTCATCAAGATTGTTGAGAAATTCAGTTGTACCCATTCGTGTTTGATAATCTATATTAAACAATTTTTCTCTACGACTTTCAATAAAGTCTTGATTTAGATAGTGAAGTATCAAATAAATAGTAGTTAACCTTTGTTGACCATCGATGACCTCAAATGAATTACTATTTGAATTTTGACTTTTTATAACGATTGGTTGAAGGCAGTACCATGTCTTGTTTTCAGTATTGTCAATAATCCGAGGTTTAAATTCATTAATATCATTCAACAAGTCGTTTACTTCTTTTCGTGTCCACTTGTATCCTCTCTGATATGAAGGAATTGAAAACGAGAATTGATTTAATTCACTGATAGTTTTTAGTTCAAGTATATTTTCCATTATTTTTAGTTATCTCTGTTCTTTTTGTATTACCCATAACGTGCATATACACGCAATTTCGTATATCTTCAGCATATTGATGTGGGTATCAACAAGAAATATTTTAGCTGACTTCCTCATCTGGTATGCTGTTTTTAATCTGCTCTACAAACTTATGAAAATATTTCAATTAACTGTGATATAAAGAATAGCCTAAATGGCTCCCGCTTCAACAGCTGCAAAAACCCGTAGAAAATTCCCGCTCCAGATTTTCTGTATATCGGCTTCGGAATAACCACGACGCAATAGTTCGCGTGTAATATTCACAATTTCAGTTACATCATAACAATCTGATAAAGCCCCGCCCCCATCAAAGTCGGTACCGATTCCAACGTAATCTATTCCTATCAAGTTGACGATATGGTCAACGTGATCAACTAAATCAGCAACTGAAGCCAGCACGGCCGGAAACTGCTGATCTGTTGCGTACCAAGCTTCGCGGGCCTGCTGCATTTGTTCATCGTCAAGGTCTTTAAAGCCGTTAAACTTCTGGCGCACAACAGCAAAAGCACTATCACGCACCGGATTTTCGGGCATGGTCTTCACATAACTGCTCAACACACACAACTGTGCCACGCCACCATTTTCTTTTAAGGCCAAAAGCATTTCGTCGGTCATATTTCGTGGATGATCGCAAATAGCGCGGGCGTTTGAATGCGAAGCAATTACAGGCTGTTCTGTAAGCGCTATCACATCAAAAAAGGCTGCATCAGAAATATGGCTTACGTCAACCATCATGCCCAGCCGGTTCATCTCGCGCACCACCTCCTCACCAAAAGGCGATAAGCCGCCATGCTCAGGGCCTTTTTCATCCGTTGAGGAATCGCAAATATCATTATTATACGAATGTGAAAGCGTAATATAACGTGCACCCCGATCGTATAAAGTTTCCACCATCCTGATGTCTTTGCCAACAGGATATCCGTTTTCAACGCCAATAAAAATGGCCAGTTTACCCTCCTTGTTAATGCGTTCGGCATCCTTGCTCGCCAAAGCCAGTGAGGCCATTTCGGGATAGGTTTTTAGCGCAAGGTCAATATCGTCAAAAATTTTCAGTGCCTGCTGTTTCGCTTTCAAATTGGAAGCTTCATCGCGATCGCCCTGGCCAATAAAAACCGCGAAAAATACCGCATCAAGCCCGCCTTCTTTCATGCGCGGGAAGTCAATTTTTCCGCCGCCATCGCGTGCATCATTTTTTATTCCAATATCAAAATTGCTGCGGCTCAGCCTCAAAGGCGTATCGGTATGGCTGTCGAGGGTTAATAATTGTTGGTGAAATTGGCTTACGTTGTCGGTGTTTTGTTGCGCCAAAAGCGAAAAGCTTGTCATAATGAAAAGCACAACTGCACCAAAATCTTTTATCTGCTGCATGGGATTTGATTTGAATCACAAAGCTAAACTTTTGTCGTTTGCAAAAAAACTAATTTCAGAAAAACGCTTGACATCTTTTTTTCTAAAAAAAATGATACTGCCAATCTTAATCGGCGGCCTGATTGAAATTATTGATTTACTTTTGGAGACAGGAAAAATTAATGAATTTTTCGTGTTAACATCATTGAATTTATGGCATCTAAAATAAACCGGAAGAACAGCGTTTTTAAGCTTTTATTAATGCTTGCCGTTTTTGCAGCCTGCAACTCCAAAATTGACAACACTGACAACACTATGAATATTAATGAACAAAATAAAACCCCGGAACAACCAAAGCTAACCAACGATTCCACGCCCAAAGTAACCGGAATTGGCGGCATTTTCTTTTTCTCTGACGATCCCGAAAAGACAAAAGCATGGTATGCTGAAAACCTGGGGCTGGAAACCAATGAGTGGGGCTCGAGTTTCGAGTTCAGGAATGCCCACCGGCCCAATGAGATTAACTATCTTCAGTGGAGTCCTTTCAGCAATGGAAGTGAGTATTTCGCGCCCTCGAAAAAAGAATTTATGGTCAACTACCGGGTGCAGAATATTGAAGGGCTGGTTGAACAGTTAAAAGCCAACAAGGTAAAAATCCTCGATGAGATTGAAAGCTTCGAGTATGGCAAGTTTGTCCATATCATGGATGCCGATGGCAACAAAATAGAGCTGTGGGAACCGGTTGACAGCGTTTTCACGGCAATGGGCGGAAAGACGACAAAATAAACACTAAATCCCAAAACCCGTAGATATGATTAAAAAAATAGCCTTTATTTCAGGAGCATTTTTTGGCTCTATTAGCGTATTATCGGTCTTGTTCAAACTGCTGCACTACCAAGGTGCTACGGTTTTGTTGATTGTCGGTCTTGCCGGAATTGCACTTGTTTTTATTCCATTTTACGCGAAGTACAGCTACGATAAAACGAAATAAATTTCTGACGACGAAGTCGCAGACTTCGCCGAGCAGCACGTTCTTCTGCGAATAGTCAAAACCACCGCTCGGCATAGTTTATACGGTTGGTGTATGAAGCGTTGGGCATTTCGAAACACTTCACTTTCAGTTTACCGTAAATTTTATTTATTGCTCTAAATTTCATTTTAACCACTTATTGCCCAATGATTTATACACTTTGCTGTGCTTTCGTGCTTTATTTCAGACATTTTGGTAACATTTCCAAAAATCTGATACATTTATCGTAATTCAGTTCATAAAAATTAAGCCCGAGATTGATTGTTTCATAATAATAAGCTTGGTGCTTCTTATAAAATTCTTCAGATGGCAGTTTCCAAAAATCCCGTCCTAATTTCATGGCAACAAACCATTTCTCAATTAACCTTGCAGCTCTTCCATTTCCGTCTCTAAATGGGTGTATATGTGCAAATCGCAGATGAATCAATGAAGCATAATAAAAAACTTCTATTTCGTTAAGGTCAGAGGAAATTAGTTCAGTTATGTCTTGGAAAAACACTTTCATCTCTTTCTCTACAAATTCTGGTTCAACAGCCATATATACTAATCCTGATTTCCCAAAAACTCCAACCTGTTCGATTCTATATTTTCCTCTTTTGCTTCTTATCAACAAAGTGTCTGAAAATATTTTATGACAATTCAATAGATTTTTCTCATTCAGCTTATTGTTCTGTGCAAATCCGTATGCTTCAATTAAATCCTCTATTTCTTCAATTTCCTTTCCTACCTTGAACTTGTCCTTGTTCATTTCATAATTCATGTAAGAGTTCAAATCGATACTATTTCCTTCAATATTTAATGAATAAACAGCTGAAGATTTTGTCAAATACTCAAATCCACCACGATTTTCCGAAAAATCAAAATCTTTAATCAATTTAGAAATTTCATTTCCAATTAGATCCTTATATGTGTCAAAATATTTTCTTTCAGTTATTCTCATTAAATCAAATTAAATTTAGCACAAATATACTCATTTTTAATGCCAATTCCTTTTGCCACTGCGTCTTCGGAGCATGAAGCACAACTACGTCGTATAAAATTAAAAATGTATAATATACTCGCTGTCTTTAAAACGCCTGCTTTGTATCGTATCTAACGACGAAGCCGCAGACTTCGCCGAGCAGCACGTTCTTCTACGAATAGTCAAAACTGCTGCCATCCAAAAACTCACGCAGTATGGAGGTAGGCGGTATTTCCTTTTCGTCAATAGGAATCACATAAGAGAGGAATTTTAACAGCCGTTGGGCTTCCGAATATTCGCGCGCGATAGGAGGCACTTCTTTTAACAACGGCTCGGCATAGCGGCGCAACACGCCAAGCTCATACACCAAGGCAGTGTTAAACATCACATCAGCTTCTTCCTGATAAGGGAAAATATGCTTTTCTTCGCCAAGCCGCACGCTGGGCCAGCGGCGCATGGTATCGAGTGCCGAATAGCCCCGATACCTGCTATCGCGCACTATCCGTCTGATTAAGCGGTTCTCATTGGTGGGGATATTGTTATTGGAGTCGATACGAATTGATGTAAGAGCGGACACATACACCTTCATCATGCGTTTTGCCAAAATAGACTTCGATATCAGCGGGTTCAATGCGTGAATACCCTCAATCACCAAGATGGCGTTATCTTCCAGCTTGAGTTTTGTGCCATCAAAAAAGCGTTTGCCATCGACAAAAGAAAATTTAGGCAAATCAATCTCTTTTCCTGCAAACAGATCATTCAGGTTAGCATTTAAAAGCTCAACGTCAATGGCGTTGGGGCTTTCAAAATCATAATCTCCATTAGCATCAAGCGGGGTGTGTTCGCGATCCACAAAATAATTATCCATAGAAATCACAATGGGTTTATAACCCAGCACCCACAATTGAACCGACAAACGTTTTGCGAAAGTGGTCTTTCCCGATGAGGATGGTCCTGACACAAAAACTACTTTCACCTCTTTTCTGTGCTGAACCATATCGGCAATCTGAGCCACTTTTTTCTCCTGCAAAGCTTCCGCAACCTTAATGATACCACCGGATTTATCAGTCAAAACCAACTGATTCAACTGGCCTATATGTGGCACACCGACAATTTCGAGCCAATCTTTATATTCTTTGAAAATCTCGAACAACTTGGGCTGATCCACCACTTTAACCAGTTGATTTGGATTGTGCTTTTCGGGCATCACCAATAACATTCCTTTGTAGTATTCCTCCAGTCCAAAATTATTCAGGTAAGCCGTGGAAGGCACTAAATATCCGTAAAAATAGTTGACCACATCATCCAGCCTGTATACCGAACTGTAAAACTGACGCCGGGTACGCATCAGCGTACATTTATCTTCGAGATTGAAACTTTCAAAAATTTTAAGCGCCTCATCTGTTCTGATTTCATCCCTTTCAAAAGGGATATCCTGCGCGATAATCTCCGTCATACGGTGCCGCAGACGCGCTACTATTTCGGGTAAAGGGCCTGGTTTTTTATGGTTAGTTACCTCACAATACAAACCACCGGAAACCGAGTGCTGAACTTTTAGTTTATGATCAGGATATAGGTCATGCGCTGCCTTGAATAAGACCATGGAGAGAGAGCGCAGATACATACGCTGTCCGTCATTATGCGGAAAGCCAATAAAGAAGACCGTTTTTGGCTTATACACCATATAAGTCAACTCCTTCAGAGAATTATTGACCATAGCACCCAGAATGGGAAATCCCAGGTCAACATTCTGATCGGCAGCAATTTCAGCAAGCGTGGTACCGAAAGGATAATTCTTTTCGGTATGCGTGTTTTCACAGTAAATAGCGTAAGTACGAAGCATGCAGCAAAAATTAATTTACATTATACAAAACGTGAGATGCCCTTGCGACAAACGAATGGGCTGAATTATCTGCAAAGTAAGGTTTTTTTTGGATATGTAGTACCATTACATAATGCTGAGTTAGCTGTAATAGAAAAAATGAGTCCTGATGAGGCTATAAACTCAAGCAATGAAGTTGTATCAAAGCAGAAAACAAGCGTTCCAATGGCACACTATTTTGGTTTAATTTCAGAACTCCTGACCTTTCGTGAACTATATTGTCGCACAAATAAAGTTTTTAAGGACAAATCGGGCTTTAGCCCTGCCAACATTTTCCGTTATGGTGTCGAACCTACGGAGCTCTATTTTCGTATTCTATATCCTTTTCTATAAAGATTACGCCTCTCTGAAGCTTGAAATGAAGTAAATACACAAAACATCACTCACCAAAAAACCAAAGCCCAGCTCACAACGGGTCAGGAGCGGAGGCCTCGTGTGTGCGGCGAGCGTGCGCTTGGCCTGGGCGATGAAAAACAGCAGGAAAACATGCAAGGCAGCCCAAAAGGCTGTTAGTATAATGCAATGCCCACAAAAAGTTTGAATAGAAACTTAATACCCGAAAATATTTTCAAAGCACAGCATATAAAGGCATTGCGTTATACCCAACCTTGCATAGTTTTCCGCTGTTTTTTAGCGCGTGGGAGGATAGCTTCGCACACACTTGATTTTTGCTAGCTTTTCATCAAGGAAAAGCGAAATAATATCTTCAGCAAGACCTGGTAAATTTTTATCAACGACAATTGTATTTTACGAATAAAAACTGTTAGCAAACTGATTATCTGATAATGGGTCAGGATATCTGAATTTTTCATTTTCGTGAAAGAAAAATTGGATTTATTCTGTAGCCATTAGGCTTTGAATTTTAGCGTTTTAATCTCTCTAAAACTAAATCTCGGAACTGAAAACCAGACTTTAGGAGATAGAGTTCAAATGTCTTTAGTGCAAAGTTTTCAAATTCATGCTCGCAACTTCACGAATTTGATAAAGCCCACCAATTGTTGATTCTTACTTTTACAAAATCGACAAAACAAACAATGGCTTTCGTCAAAACCTTATCCATGAAAAAATCCCGGATTTTATTGCTAAAACCCGGGATTATTCTGTTAAACAAAATCAGGAAATCATTACTCGTTCAGTACTATATCGTATTTGGCTTCTCTTTCTTCGGCCTTTTTCTTCCAAACGGGAACAATCTCTTTCAGGAATTTATCTTTTTCTGCTTGCAGCTTTTCCATCGGCAAGCCAATGTACTCCTGTGCTTTAGCTTTGGTGGAGATATCAGGATAAGCCACTTCCATATTCACGCCCTGGCTGGCCAAAAGGCGCGCCAGTTTGATACGTGCATTTTGTGATTCATTGACTGATTTACCCAAAACTCTCAGGCTTTCAACAGGTGAATGGAAAGAACCACCATGTGAGGCAGCCACATAATCCCAGTACCATTGGCCTACGCGGATATCATATAGAATATCTTTCATCTGACTTTCGGTTGCCCCATTTTCCCAGGCCAATCCTGCCTCTACATGGGCGCGTGTAAGCAGCTTCTCGGCTTGCTTTCTGAGCTCAGCCACTTTATTCTGACGGTCGTAAACATTTTGCATCAGCGTTCCTTCGCTTTCGCGATGGCAGGTCTGGCACGCCTGTGAGATATATTTCAATGGTGTTGTAACGTGGTGGTTTGAGTATTTCAGTCCGCCTTCGCTAACATACGGCATATGGCAATCGGCGCAGGAGACACCACGCTCTGCATGAATTCCTGTAGAATACACTTCATAATCAGGATGCTGTGCTTTGAGCATTGGTGCTTTGGAAATGCTGTGTGTCCAATCAGTAAAGCCCATATCGTCATAATATTTCAACATATCTTCAGGCTGGTATCCGTTAACCCAAGGAAAAGTAAGGTAGTTAGGACGATTTTCTTTATCCTCATTATTGAAATAATATTCAACGTGGCACTGAGCACAAACCAGCGATCTCATTTCCTGGTGGGTTGCTTGTGTAATATCTTTGCCACGGGCTTCAAAAGCCTCAATAAGTGCCGGGCGCGAAATAGCCAGATCCATTGTTTCCGGGTTATGGCAATCGGCACAGCCAATAGAATTGGTGATTTCAACGCCATGTTTTGCCCATTTCCCTTTATAAAACTCGGCCGGACCCCCTAAGCTATTCATCAAACGTGGCACATCAGGCCCTTTGCAAGTCCAGCAGGTGCTTGGCATTCCGCCTTCATCCGGCGCTAATGGACCTTCGGTTCTGAGGCTATTGACTAAGTCATCTATAGCATAAGAGTGACCTCTGCCCTGGTTATAATCTTTTGCAAAGGCGTAGCCTGCCCACATCACAATCATCTCGGGGTTTTCAGCTAGCACATCGCGCATGGCGTTACCTCCGTGCGGCGTACGAAAATCGGTTTGCTGTGTTTTGCGGTATGATTCGTATTCCTTGGGATAGTTTTTGCCCCAAACCTCATTGCGTGGTTCAAATTCATTGAGTTTCACTTTGGGTTTATAAGCAAAAATTGCTTCTGCCCTTCTCTCGGTGATAGAGGAAACCAGCAAGCCAAGTAAAAACACAACGGCCAGCGTTACGATAAACAGCGTCCAGTTAACCCAAGGGCTTCTCTTTTTTGTATTCATAGTATTCATTGTTTTGGTTCAAATTTATTTTTGGTTCATCATATTATTAAGCCAGGCCGGAACGGGCGAAGGCAACATAGGTACACGTGCATAAGGGGTGCTCGAAAGGCTTTTCACCCTTCCGTGAGGCACTTCACGATGGCATTCCCAGCAAAGGCGGTCTTCAAATTTATGGTGGTAAAGATCGGTCTGTACCAGTAATTTTGAATCGGAAATCAGTTCGCTGTGGCAGCGAATACAGTTTTCCTGAACCACACCGATTCCTGCCTTTTTGATAAAGATATTTTGTGGTTCAAGCCTTAAAGTAAACATGGTGGCGTGGCGTGCGCCGTCCATTGCCTTGAAATAATAACTTCGAAAAATATTGTCCTGCGGCACATGGCAGTCGTTGCAGCTGGTATGTTCGCGGTGAGAGCTGTGTTGCCAGGTAGCATATTGCGGTGCCATAATATGACAGTTCACGCAGGTTTCGGGAGCCTCAGACAGGTAGGAATAGGCTTTGCTCGCATAAAAAGCATAGAACCCCAGTCCCACGATGGCTCCCATCATTATGCTGACAGCGACGCGCCACTGTGGAGGAGGAATAAGTCGATGGATAAACCGCTTCATAGTATAATTGGATGTTAGTACTCTATTTCAGTAATTGAGTAATTAAATTACATTATGGTACAAATATAATTATACGTAAAGTTATGGGCAAGCAAAATCGTACGGCACGCCTAGTTTAAAACTAGTCTAAATAACTCTCTTCCTCCGATACTTTTTCAGCCAGCGAATAAGCCCCGCCACCAAAATCAATAACACAGCGCTACCGAAAAGCGGGATAATAAGGATATAAAAATCGCCAATCATCCCCTGGAAAATCCTACCGGTATGTATTTCGAGGGCAAAATTCCAAAGCGGCATAGGCTCATTGGAAATTGCTGCCGGCATGGGGATATCATGTTCTATCAGTCCTTTATTATACTCGAAAATGAGGTTATGATTGGGCAAACGAATCAAGCCGGAAATGAGGTAATCACCCAAAGGTGACCCGGCTGATGATTTTTCTTTTGGTAGTTCTCCGCTTATCATATCACGCACATAACCAGACTCAGGCTGCCAGAAAAATAAACCATTAAAAGAGCCAACAACAAATATCTCGGCTTCTAACTGTTCAAAAACATTGATGCCCATCACCGACAAAGGCGGCTGCTTTTGAAAGGGCACAAGACTCCCTGAAAAATCCGCTTGCGCCTTGTATAAACCTTCATTAGATCCGATAAGCCAATAATTTCCGGCTTCATTCCAATGAATCATCCGCAACTTGTCATGCCATGGATTGGGATTGTTTAAGCTAGAGAACGGTATTTTACCCACTTTTGATTCGGCAATAGCTATGAGTAAGGGCGGGCGCAGGAAAATGCCGGTAAGCGTATTGAAAATCAGAAAGCCAACAATCCATATCCCGATTTTATTGTGCCATTTCTGGTTAAACTTCAACTGATTCAGCCAGGTTTTTGTCGGCCTCGACTTCCTTTTACGCTTCCTGATCCATTTGGGATAAAAGAAGTAAATATATCCGCTCACCACCAAAAATATCAATAGCAGGCCCAACAAATCAACGAAAAGCACGCCAAGCTTGCCGTAGATTTCGCCGCTGTGTAGCACCCAAAGTGTGCGAAAAAGCGAGGCGCGACCATCATCATTAACCGCACGTGGTAGTTCAAAACGAGCATATTCGGGAGCGTCATAACGGTCATCGGCAATAATTACCTCGGAGCGGCTAAGAAACACTACTTTTTCTCCACGAGCCGTGATATCCACAATCCTTTCGTCAGGCAAATCGAATGGGATATGTTCCCATTTATGTTGCTGCACATCAAAGCGATACAAGCCAGATTGCGTTCCGGCAAAAAGAATTCCGGCCTTAGTTTTGAAAAGCTTATTGATTTTGCGGCTATCGGCTCCGGCCTTAAAACCTAAATCAAATTTTTGATAGCTGGTAAAAGTCGTATCGGTAAGCCAGATTCCGGCATTACCATACATAAGCAGGCTGTCGGCTCCCAATCGCAGACCGCCGCGAATAGAAGCGTTATTCCAGTTTTTGTACTGATAAACTTCGGGCAGCCAATTTCGGCTTACATCAACAGCACTCACCAGCGGGCGGTGGTTTAAAACGATTCCGGAAAGCGCCCAAAGGAGTATAAAAACACCCAAAACGAGCGAAAACCACTTATGAATCCATTTCCATTTTCTCATCAAACAGTCTGGTTTTAGGTCATTTTCACCTTTTCTGAATAAACATTATTATCCAAAACCAAGCGAGTTATAAAGCCTATTTCAATCAGTTAGTAACTAATTCCGGCAGCTTTGATATTTGTAGGATCGAAGGCATGACAAGGCGTAACGGCATACACCATATCGCAATGCGGACAGTGTGATTCAAAACAGTCCATTTCAAAATCCTTACCACAGTTTTCGCAGGCAATCTCAAAAGCCATCGGCATCATCTGCTGGTCGAAGCCCATTTGCCGCACTTTGTCGGCAACCATTTTTCCATTTTCGAAGCTGGCGGAGCAGCCGTCATGTGACATCATAAATTCAATATTTGTAGTAAAAGTAATTTGGTTATTCTGCTAAAATTTCGCCCTGCCGCAAACTCATCCTGAGCAGTTGCAGTTTTTGGTCGGCCTTTTCAAGCTCGGCAAGCATGGCTTTTTCGGCTTCACTGGTTTGGATAACTTTGTAGATTCCACCATTTTTTATCACGATGCGCTGATCGGCCATCAAGGCTAAAATAGGATCGTGGGTAGCCATCAACACGATTTTATCTTCTCCGGTGAGGATTTTTAGTGCCTTTTTGCGGTCGATACCTGCATTTTCAATTTCGTCAATCAAAACCACCGGCGACTGACTTAGCAAGGCGGTATCGGCAATCATTAAAGCGCGTGATTGCCCGCCGCTAAGCGAAGTAATCGGCATGTAGCGTTCAAATTTTTCGCCTACTAATTCGTTGGCAGCATCAATAATACGTCTAATCAGCTCATCGGAATTGGCGACCATACGGCTTTTAGCATGCAGTTCCAAAAACTCAATCACACTCAAATCCATCACAAAATTCATGTTCTGCGAAAGTTGAGCAACCAGTTTTTTATTGCCTGAAAAACGCCAGCTTGTATCGGGCTTTTCATTATTGATCAGCACCCTACGCATCGTTGGCGTATCGGCCTGCGCAACCCATTCAATATCTGCCAACAGCCGGCTTTTCCCCGATCCCGTTGGCCCTACAATACTTGTGATGGTTTGGGTTTTAAAAATCAGCTCAGAAAAAGTCTCCGCCTCGCCGCTTTTATTTTGGCCGGGCAAAACCATCAAGGTTTCCACTGCTTTATCCTTTTTGCCCATAAAAGTTTCCATCTGGCTGATAAAATCACTCAGTTGACCAATAAAATCAGCCTTATCAAAGGCATAATCTTCCTGCTGTTCTTCATCGACTTGTTCTAAAAGCAGGCCAAGTTTCTGTTGTTGATCCAGCTTCAAAATCCAGCTTTGACCGGCAAAAAATGCTTCTAAAAATGGATAAATATTTAGCAATTCTTTCGGACTGTATCTCAGTATTTCCTGTTGGTTCATGCTTTTTCGTCTAGATTAATTTTGCGTACATTTCCCATCTGATATGATTCGCCAATGCGGGTTTCGCCCAGGCAATACGAACAAAGTGCCGAAGGCATTGAAAATCTCAATTTGCGTCCTTTTAAAGTATCTATTTTTATTTTTTCATCATAAAGCAAGGTACTGAACTCGTAAGCACCCTGTCCGGTTAATCCATTGATATGCATAATTATAGCACCAGGATTTACGGCATAAACGCCGGCAGCAAACACTTCGCGTTCGGCTTGCGAAACAATATCGCCTTTGGTTATGACCACGATGTCGGCCATGCGCAACATAGGCCCGATTTTTTTGGGCGTATTGATGCCGCTAAGGTTGTCGATTACGCATACCGCTTTGATTTCCTTGATATAAGGAGAGCAGCGGTTGCATAAGCCGGCACTTTCGGAAACAAGCAGGTCAAAGCCTTCCTTGATGCCCCAATCGGTAACGGCTTCGATATTGGAAACAAAATAATGGTCGGGGCACAAACTGCCTGAAAGTCCTTTTTTCACAGGGATCCCGGCTTTTTCATAGGCCAGGTCATCATCGGTATGTAGGCAGTCGAATTTTACTGCACCTACTTTTACACCTCTTTTCATCAGGTTTTCGGCTGCCTTAATAGTTACCGCAGTTTTGCCGGATGAAGGTGGGCCGGATATCGTTACTAAGTTCATGATTTTACCGTTTTTAGGTTGTGCGCATCATTGAATAATTTATCACAATTTTTAAATTCCTGATCAAGGTTGTGGGTGTCAATATAATCCCAACCCAGCCACATATAAGCATTTTCTTTGGGGACTTTATTGTCGATATCAGGATTTAGAGAAGGGAAAAGCCCTTGATGCGAAAGGATTTCAGCCAGCTTCATCGAACCTAAAAAGTCGGCCAGCTTTTCCATCTGCGAAAAGCGATTGGCTTTCCCGATGGCAAAAATCGGGCTGATAATGGCACCGTCTTTGGGCCAGACAGCCTGCATTACGCCTCCGGACTTGGCCATCTTGGTAAAGAAATAGGGCATAATAGTTATTGCCGGTTTTTGGTTTTTACTGCGGTCAGATTTCAGCATTTGCGCGGGATGCAAGCTTTGTTGCATATTTTTCCCCAAAGCCGTGATGGCTTCCGTTCCATAGCGCTGACTCAAAGTGAGCAAAATCGCGTTAAACAAATCGAAGTCAGAAACAGGCAGGCTTATGCTGTTAGCGAAAACGGGATCGAGCAGGTCTTCCCAGCTTTGTGGCATCGGCCTGTCGCCAATAATTTGAGTGTTCACCAAAAACACCGCTGGCACAACAGCGATAATACCATAGCGACTTTTTGGATCTTTCAGGCGCAGGCTATCATGATCAAAGTCGCTGTTAATCTGTTTCCAGGGCAGTGGATCAGCATATTCACCGCTTTTGATGAAGCGCCCAAAATAGCTATCCTCAAAAAACATATCGAAGCCGGCAGAAATATAAATATCATCCAGCCTATCGATTTTTTCTGCCGACAAAATCTCGTCTTTGATCCAGTCCAAACCCATTGAAGCCGCTTTTAGCTGTGCTTTAATATGGATGTCTTCGGTATTGTTTTCAATAAATTCATCCAGAGCTTCCTGCAACGGCAAACGCACAGGGCAAGGCAGCAAGCCTTTGATATTTATTTTTTTTGAAGAATCAACAGCTGCGTTATTGCCGTTTGTGCCTTCGATTGCCTGATTTAGCAATTCAGCGAAGGCGGCTTCATCAATATTCCGCATTGCAAGTGCTATATTGAGCCTCAGTGCTTTGCCAAGCGTAGCACGTTTTTGCTCGTCGGCTAATTGTTCGAAACCCTGCTCCACGAATACCTTAATAGTTTGTGGATGTTTTTCGGTGATCTCAAACAAGCTGTCTTCTGCTTTAAAATAGGCCATTTATCTATATTTTCAGCAAAATTAATACTTATTTAGGTATTTATATACTTGTTTTCTTATTAAAAAGCATTCTAAATATAAAGTCTTATTATTGAACTAATTCCAATACTATTTAGAATAGAAAGCTCGAAAAGCACTGTTATCACTAAATTAGCAGCTGTTTTATTTCAGGGATTTTTTGAAGCCCGGAAGCATAACCAATATCAAATATTTCATTGGCTTTTTCAAAGTCAAAGGTGTGATAATCCTTCATTTTTTCTGAGGAAATATATACCGTGCAGGCTTTTATTTGGTCGTGCATGGCGTAGTTGGCAGCAATGCGTAATGTGCGCTCAATAACGGGCATCAAGCTGCTGTAATCCAAGTCATTTTCTGCCAAGTAATTACAATCCAAACCGATTATCGGACGGCCTTTTTTTTCTAAACATTTGGCGGGCATATTTATGGTTAAGCCACCATCTAAATAATAATGATTTCCGATTTTAACCGGAACAAAAATAATTGGAATAGAAGCAGATGCTGCCACAGCATCCAATAAATTTCCACTTGAAATCAGTTCATTTTTCCCGGTATTGATATTGGTAACTGAAACGGTGAGCGGAATAATCAGCTGATCGAAATTATCAACGCCGGTAGTAATAAAAAGCTGCTCTCGCATAACCGCCATCGAACCAATTCCGCCTTTGAGGCCTAACCAGCTCCGGAAGTGCATCAGGTTAGGTGTTTTGATGGCTTTTAGCATATCGCGCGGACTAACACCGGCGGCATAAAAAGCCCCGACGATAGCGCCCATGCTGGCACCGGCAATCGCCTCGGGTTTTAGCTTTGCCTCATCGAGTGCCTGTAAAAATCCGGCGTGAAAGATGCCGCGTGCACCTCCTCCACTTAACGAAAGCGCGAAATTGTTGTAAGGTTTTGTCATTTTTTCTAACTCTTTCTTCTAATTTCTTTTATAACTTTTCTTCTAATTGTTCTTTTAATAACTCATTTAATTAAAAGTGTTAATTAAAATCTATTTAGTATTTAATTCACTGACCATCAAAACGTTTATTAATTCCTCTCTTAATTCCTCTCTTAATTCCTCTCTTAATTCTTCTCTTAACTCCTCTCTTAACTCCTCTCTTAATACATCTCTAATTATTTTCATTTACAATTGTCCATTGTGATTTACTATATGAACCAATATTACGAATCTTACCTTTCATTCTAAGTTCTGAAAGCAAGTTCCCAATCTTGTTCTTCTTCTGTTTATCATCCATCCAATCCGGCAACTTTTTCCAAAGTAATTCATCTACATCAGCTCTTTCCAAAAGCCCATGTTCTCTAATAGCTTTTCGTATCAAGTCCAAATAATAGCCCTTGTCAAAAGCTTTGTTTTTAGAATAAGATGCCTTTTGTCCGGTTTTTTGTGCAACTTTGATACCTATATAATAGTTGGGTTTTCTACCTTCAATAAGTTTTTTAGATTTAAGCAGTTTTTCTTCGAAAGCTGTCAGGGGTTGTTTTTTCTGTACCTTATCCAACATAATAATTTCTTCCAAAGCCAAATCCTTATTCCTGGCCAATAATCGAGCATAGTCCATATCCAAAACTTTCCCCGATATAGTTACTTTAACTTTTCCTCCACTTAAATCATAATCAGGCATTGGGAAAAAGCGTTCTCTTTGAAAATTGAATATCTTTCTAATACCACCTCCGGCAGTGTCAACCATTTTAAGATTAAACATAGCAGATGCTAAAAAACGATTACGGTAATGTTCTTCAGGAGCATCTTCTTTAACTACTTTTTCCACGCTCCCCGGGATAAAACTCCCCAAATTGGTAAACATCAATTGGTCGTCCATTTCAACCACGTTAATCCTACCGTGTTTTGTGTAATCCTGATGGGCAATGCAATTATTAATTGCTTCACGTATTGAATATGGTTCATATTGATTTACTTCTTCCGGGAATAAAGTTCCATCTTTAATATAGCGATATTTAAGGTTTCGGATTTTAGCATATATTTTATCAACTGCCAGCAAAATAGGGCAGCTTTCAATCAAATAGTCTTTATCATTTCCGTTTAAATCTTTTAGTAGCCATCTTATTTTTGCTTCGGCTGGATTTATAAAATGTTCCGATTCTTCTTTGCCTAAAAGCAAAATGGCAGTTCTTGTAATCTTTCCCTTAATTGTGATTTTTACTTTGTTCAGAAATCTAGCATCATCCCATCGGTCAACTTCTGCTGCTTTTTCAGGAAATTTATTTTTAAAATTAGCTCGGGCTACTCTTATTGCTTCTTCATCCAAATCTTCCATGCCTGCACCAGAAACAATTGCAGAACTCCAGTCTTCAGTAATTGACTGCGCCCTAATCCTTTCAATTTCCTCCAGATTAAGTGGAACTAATTCTTCGCCATCACGACCATAATAATGACCATCAAAAGCGACAGGGAACCCTTTTGGAGCAGCGGGTATTTGAAACATTACCACTCTGCCTTCAGTATGCTGCAATTCATGTATTTCGATAAAAGTAATCCGGTTGGTAGTTTTGTTGGCTATCTCACCTTTCAAGCTATCTAAATCTTTTCGGTTTGGGCGAAACCGACTATTTACAATGCCATGATGTTTGTTTTCAATTCCAAAAACCAACCAGGCGTAATGTTTTCCCTTCAGATTGGCTTCATTACTTAAAGCAGAAAAATATTTTCCAAGCTTACTAAAATCATAATCGGTTTTGGCTTCCTTAAACTCTACAACTTCGGTTTCTGCTTTTAAGCTGCGAAGTTGTTGAAGGATTTGTTCTAATTCTGAGTGTGTCATAGCCTCAAATTTAAAGTAATTTCCGGAATATAAACAAAGTTGGTATTTGGTTGATATCGTTTTCTTTCAAGCTGGGTGTATCCATATTCAGGAATAGTATAAAAGTTGTCCTAATTTAAACACCTCCTCTTAATTCGTTGAAATAGAGCGGCCACAAACAACGCCTTCACACATTGAGCATGCCGAAATATGCCATTTTGAAGCTGTTGGCTGCCTATCGGTTACGGGCTTGCCTACATTTAGTATTTGAGCTTTTATTGCAAATACTAAATAACTATTCAGCAATTATTCCTATACACCACTTAATTATAAAAGCTTGAACATTAATAGTTTCTGACGGCCAGTTTTATCTCTTATGGATAACGTATGAGCTTCGTCTGAATTAGCATTATTCAATTTCTCCTGTAAATTACTGAATGAAACACTTAAAACATAGGTGTTGTCCTCTTTAAAATCATCCCGGCCAAATGTCCCGACAAGAATCACTTCATCAGCTGATTCGGTAGTGATTTCAACAGATTTATCTGGCATATCAGCTTTTAATTCCTTAAAAGTTATGGTAAGCACATCAGTCTTTTGAAAATTCACTATAATTTTTTTATTTTCAAGAGTAGCATTTAATGGTGTTGTATCATCATTAAGTATCATTGTGTAGCTGCTTGCTACTTGTCCAATTGAGTATATACTCATCCCACAAAGCAAAAGTAAAATCCATATTTTTTTCATTTCAACTAAATTTTTAGGTTGTTAAATAGGCAAATGCTTACTTTGTAATAATTTACAACCCACGAATATAATGAAATCTAAGCTAAAGCACAAGCAATATTACTAAAAAAAATTATTTACTCAAATTGCCATTGCCCAGGGATATAAACAAAAAAACACCTTATCAGGAACTCCATTTCCCGATAAGGTGTTTAAAATTAATAAACTGTACTTTTCTGCGTCAGAAAGAAAACTCCTCTTTTTAAGGCTTTGATAAGAAAAGGCCAAAGACAAGGCTTTCGAAGTTTTTGAAACCAAGGAATTTACAATAGTAAATGACTGTTTCAAAAACTAGAATAACGCAGTATTTGGCCTTTTCTTGCAAAGACTGATTACGCGTTCATAAACAACTCGATATCAGCATCCACTGTACCAATTGGAGCTATACCGAAATTGTTAACCAATACATTGGCAACATTGGGTGATAAAAATGCCGGCAAGGTTGGTCCAAGGTGAATGTCTTTAACGCCTAAATACAAGAGCGCTAACAATACGATTACTGCTTTTTGCTCGTACCAGGCTATGTTATAAGCAATTGGCAGATCGTTAATATCTTCAAGACCAAATACTTCTTTCAGCTTTAGCGCAATGATTGCCAGTGAATAAGAGTCGTTGCACTGGCCTGCATCCAACACACGTGGAATTCCACCAATATCGCCCAAAGGCAGTTTGTTGTAGCGGTATTTGGCACAACCTGCGGTCAGGATAACGGTATCTTTTGGCAATGCATTTGCAAAGTCAGTATAATAAGCTCTTTCTTTATTGCGGCCATCACAACCAGCCATCACAAAGAACTTTTTGATAGCACCTGATTTCACGGCGTCAACAACTTTATCAGCCAATTGAATTACCTGATTGTGTGCAAATCCACCTACGATTTCGCCTTCTTCAATAGAAATAGGTGCAGCACATTTTTTCGCATGTTCGATAATGGCACTAAAATCTTTTGTGCCGGTTTCAGGATCAGCTTCTATATGTGGGAATCCGGTGAAGCCCGATGAACCAGTTGTATAAACTTTGTCGGCATATTTAGAAGATTTGCGCGGAGGCACGATACAGTTCGTGGTGAACAGAACGGGGCCGTTAAAGCTCTCAAACTCTTCATTTTGTTTCCACCAGGCACTGCCGTAGTTTCCATAAAGATGTGTGTATTTTTTGAGTTTTGGATAGTAATGCGCAGGTAGCATTTCGCTGTGTGTATAAATATCAACGCCACTGTTTTCGGATTGTTCCAGCAGTTGCTCAATATCTTTGAGGTCGTGACCTGAAATCAAGATTCCGGGACGTGTACCTACACCAATATTCACTTTTGTAATTTCGGGCTTACCATAAGTGTCGTTGTGTGCTTTGTCAAGCAAAGCCATCACTTGCACACCATTTTTACCTGTTTCGAGTACCAAGGCGGTCAGTTCGTCGGCACTTAAAGTGTCATTTTGAACATCAACCAAAGCCCTAAAAGTGAAACCAAAAATATCCTCTTCAAGATAACCCAAATGCAAAGCATGCATACCATAAGCTGCCATGCCTTTGAGACCATAGATGGTGAGTTCGCGCAAGGATCGTACGTCTTCGTTTTCTGTTGCCAGCACACCAACAACAAGTGCTTTCTGGTCAATTTCATCGGTAGAAACGGGTTTCCATGTGGCACTTTCGTATGCACTTACATCAACGCTTACTCCTTTGTTTTCCAGCTCTTTCGCAAATCTATCACGCAAATCAAGACCGTCGATTACTTTTTTTCTTATGGCTTCATAGTCGAAGTTGGCATTGGTGATGGTGGTAAACAATGCATCAAAAACAAAATGGTCAACCTCTGCATTTCTTACGCCCTTTTTGAAACCGGCATCGGCAAAAACCGAAATTCCTTTTGCCACATAGATCAGCATATCCTGAATGGCTGCAACTTCAGGATTTTTGCCACATACTCCAGTAATTTCGCAGGCCATTCCTTTTGATGCTTCCTGACATTGATAACAAAACATACTCATAATTTTTCTTTTTATTTGATTTATAATAATTTCGCTGTTATTTATTTAACAACATATAGTTTCTTAGAATAACTCCTTGATAAGCTGAGGTTTAAAATTGATCATTAGCCAGGCCCAATTATTGGTAATTCCTGAATCACCTCCTTTGAGCATTTCTAGCGTTTTAGTACCAAACATCTGACTGTAGCCGGCTGATAACTCAACTTGTGGACTCAATTTATATGAAAAAACAAGATCTAATTCAGTACCTAAACCGTTTGACATGGCTTCATTTACATTGATGATGTCTTTATTAAGCACTTCATTAGCTGCACTAAAGAAATGTAATGTCCCGGTCATATTCCATTTTTCCTGACGGAATTTTGCGGAGGCATAAATATCGCTCAAACCCACGCTATTGGTGTGATTTCCAACATAAAAATAGTCCATAAAACCGTTGAATTTATGGTTTGTACCGTAAAAAGGATTAAAAGATTTATTGGTATAATCGGCATCTTTGGCTTTTTCGAGTTCGCTGGTTCCTGAGAGGTATTCCCAGCCCAGTCCAAAAATCCAATTGCTATTGGCGGCATAATTGGCGCCGGCTCCGATATAATAAGCAGAAAGGTCGCGGTCGCTGGCATCTTTGCCCGTAGAAAAATATCCTGAGGCATTCAAATCGAGTTTCTCTTGTTTGTAAACAACGCGTCCACCAATGGTTTGGGCAAACACCGTTTTAGATTTATCAATACCCAATTCTGTATAATCAAACTGCCAGCCATTATTCATTGCTAATAAGCTCAGGTTCCATTTGTCAAAGTCTTTATGAAACCAGGCAAACTGCATAGTTTTATAGTTATTCACTTGATAATCTGTGCCTACCAAGCGTTCTTGCTGCTGATTGTATGCAATTCCTAAGTGCAGCTTAAATGTGTTTTCGTATGTGAGCAGAGCCAAATCGTGACTTCTGGCTTGCTGTGCCCAGTCCACGTTTCCAAGAATACGTGCATCATCGTAAACCAATTCCTGGCGTCCAAGCTTCAGCTTTAAGTGGTCATTGAAAAGGTAAGCAGCCCACGCTTGATGCAGCATCAACTGGTCAGACTTTGAGGTTAATTGAGGCTGATCACCCCACACACGAACATCTTGAATACTAATTCCCAATTGGATTTTATCGCTCTTAAATCCGGCATTTAAGCGGCTCCGCTGGCTGATAAAAAAAGCCGGATCATCAGTTTCGTTTAGCAGTTTACTAAAGCCATTTCTGTATTCTGCCCGTGGTCGGATTTGGGCGTCTAACGAAAATTGGGCTTTTAAGCCAGACTGGATACCCATAAGAAATATAGAAAGTGTAACCAATTTGAAGAAGAGACTTTTTATATTTTTCATATCTAAAATTTTTATTGTTATTTTTTTCACAGTGCAAAATTCTGCATTTTTTTTAATCCGTACAAGAATTAGGGTAATTATATACTTGATTTCTTGTAAAACAATTTCGTAGCAGTTAAAATCAGATTTATGATTATAAATAATCTTTTAGGGTGTGTGATTTTAGGTGATCACGGAAATCTACGGTCATCTTTCGGGTAACATTGTCCATAATACATTTGTCGAAAGGACAAATATGTTTATCTAATGGGCAGGTAGTTACCTCTATTTTCCCTTCGATAGACTCGTAGATATCAAGCATCTTAACGTCTGCAGGGGCTTTTTTTAGGGTAAACCCACCGGTTGGTCCACGGTGCGATTCCAGGAAATTATCTTTAACCAGTCGCTGAAAAATTTTTGCGACATGGTGCTTTGAGCTTCCTGTTAGCTCGGCAATCTGAATAACGTTAGCCATTTTTTCAGATTTAGCCACTATAATCATTCCATGTAAAGCTATAGACGCGGCCTCGGTAAGGGTTACAATTTTTGACATAGTAATTCAAGTAATTAATTACCAAAATTACAATTAAATGTCATCTTAGACATAAACAATGGGTGCAAAAGTCAGATTTAGACCCCAATTTAGAATGGCTTTAAATTAAAATTCTATGCCGCTATTTTGTCTTCTCAATAAAGCCATAAAACAGCAAATAATTAGCATCTTTGCATATTAAACAGCCGAGAAAAACTTATGCAAATGATTGATCTAATCCTACAGCAAACCTTAATCATAACCACTTTTGTGCTGGGCATGATGATGGTGATTGAATACATCAATATACAGACACGTGGATTATGGTCGAAAAAGCTCCAAAAATCGCCTATTTCACAAATTATAATGGGAAGCTTTATGGGCATAATACCCGGCTGCTTAGGCACTTACACCATGGTTTCGCTTTATGTGCATCGGGTGGTAATGTTTCCGGCACTTATTGCCACACTTATTGCCACATCAGGTGACGAGGCTTTTTTAATGTTTTCGACAATTCCAGTAACGGCCATAAAACTTACAATTATCCTGTTTTTAATAGGTATTGCCACTGGGATCATCATCCACTATACCGTAAAAAATAAATTTGTAGGCCTCAGCCATAAATCCAGTCTCCCACTCCACCGCCACGAAGCCTGTAATACTTACCACCCGCGGCTTATCATTGAAAATCTGCGTAATATAAGTTTTACACGAGCGCTGCTAATCGCCGGTACTTTAGGTATTTTGGTTAGTCTGGCCACCGGAATTATCGATGGAAGCCACCACCTGAATATGCTCATGTCAAGCAGTGAAAATGCAGCCTTTTTGCAGGATACTCATGGCCACAATCACGACCATGGTGGCGAGGCAGACTGGATACGTATCTCTTTAATTGTTTTGATGAGTGCCATTTTATATATCGTGGCAACAGCCAAAGACCACTTTTTGCAAGAACATCTTTGGCAACACATTATTAAAAAGCATTTTCTGAAAATATTTTTATGGACTTTCAGCCTTATCCTGGCCATCCATTTTTTGAACCAATACATCAATTTGCAAGACTGGATTTCTTCCAATTTATACATCGTATTACTAATCGCTTTGTTGATTGGCATCATTCCGGAATCGGGTCCACATTATATTTTCGTACTACTTTTTGCGCAGGGATCGCTTCCAATCAGCATCTTACTTGCCAGCTCAATCGTTCAGGACGGCCACGGCTCCTTGCCTTTGCTGGCCGAAACGCCAAAAGGATTTATCTGGGCCAAAATCATTAATATTGGCGTAGGAGCTATTGCCGGCGTTCTGGGAATTGTGTTTGGTTTTTGATTTTTGTATCTTTACCGAAGTAATTACCTCATCAAAGAAAGGCAACAACTATGAAAATTATTTTATCAACAGATTTTAGCGCAGAAAACGAAATGCTTTTCCCTTACGCAATAGATTTACTGAAAGAAGCTGGCGGAGAAATCATTCTTTTTCATGCCTTCATGGATCAAATCCTGATGGGCGACAGCAGTTTTCCGGGTGGACTGGATTCCGATACCTTTTTCAACAGAGAGCTACTCATAGAAATGGAGGAACAGGCTGGAAGGTTTATGCAAGAAAAGCAACAGCTGCTTGAGCAAAAGATTTCTGGAGCCAAGCTTCATCACATCAAGGTAACACCTGTGCTCAAAGGCGGCGACCCGGAGATGGAACTTATCCAACTGACAGAAAAAGAACAACCCGATTTGGTGTTAATGGGAACACACGGTAAAGGGAAAAAAAGCTTTTTGGAAGGCAGTATGGCCAAAAGTGTAATGACCAAGCTTAACGTGCCCCTGCTATCGATCCCGCAAGGCTATAAATGGAACAAAAGCGATGACATACTATACGCCACAAATTTTGGCAGGTTTGAAGTGAGTACCATTAATCGTATTTTCGATACGCTTCGGCATTATCACCCTGTTATTCATGTGGTTCACCTACAAGAAGATTCCGAAGACGACAAGCCAGGCTTGCTGATGGAAGAGCTGAAACAGGCATTCAGGCCGGAGATTGCCAAGCAAAGCATTCGCTTTCACTTGCTCAAAACCACCATGCCCAAACAAGCCTTAGTACTTTTCTGTGAGCAACACAATATCAGTATGGCCTCTTTTATAGCCAACCGCAGAAAACTTATCGATTATATTTTCAAAGATAAAATTGGGAAGGATGCTTTTTTCGATTTGGGCATTCCTATGCTTACGGTCAGAGAGCCTTAATAGCCTCTAAATACCAATCGTTGAGTACTTTGCCAACAGCTTCAAATCCATAAATATCAGCCACTGAAGCCCGAAGTTTTTTGGTATCGAAGTGTTGATAATTTTTTGTCATCCAACTAATTGCTTCTTTTAATGCCGCTTCATCGCCCCGCCCAACAAGCAAGCCATTTTCTTTATTGATCATTTCAGGAATGCCACCAACGCGTGTTGCAACAACCGGCAATCCACAAGCCAGAGCTTCGAGAATCACCACAGGCATATTTTCGTAATTGCTAAACATCACCATAAAATTGGCCGTTGCCAGCGTCGTAGCCAGCTCCTCCCCTTCGAGTAAGCCGGTAAAGCGTAAATTTTCGTTTAAGTTAAGCTCAGCCGCATAGCTTTTGAGGCGTTCAAAATCCATCCCATCACCGATCAAGGTGCATTCAAACGCCAACTGATCTTTTTTTAGTACTGCCAAGGTGTTTAGCAAACCACTGATGTTTTTGGATTTATCCTCGAAACAGCTTAAATGCACGAACTTAACAGCTTTTGATTTTGGCTTATCTTCTTGCGGTTTAAACACTTGCATATTCACCACATTGGGCAACACACTATAATTAGGATTTTCGAGGCTATGATTTTGCATTGCTGTGGCAAGATTTTTAGTGACAACAGTAATTCGTGCCGCATTTTTCACAACGATTCGCGAGAACCTTTTTCTGAAAAAACCTTTAAAGCCATCATTTACTGGAAGATATCTAGACCAATGTTCAGTAATCAAGTAAGGTATTTTCCGCTGTGAAGCCATCAGCCAAGCCAACACGCCAAGTCGTGTAAGTATATGTACGTGAATGAGATCAACGGCACCACGCTCTTTCTCCAGCTTCTTGACTGCTATTCGGTTAGCTTTCCAAAAGCGCAACACACCCAAAAGTTTCGCAATCGGATGAGTAGCTTCGGGTTTTTTGTAATAAACAAGGTATTCTAATAAATTTCCGGATTGATGACGCTCCACTTCATATGTAGCATGCAGGCCATCAGTTGCATGCACATAAACCACAGAAACTGGCTGAAACAAAGCTGCGGCCTCGGCATGGCGGCGTACAAAAAGCCCAAACATTGGATCTTCCCGATTGGGATACCAACGTGCCAAAAACAAAATATGCAGCTTGTTTTTTTTCATTATTTAACTATTTCATTTACAGCATTAACCGCATTTTCGAGGCGCTTATTGTCTTTGCCTGAAATTATAGCATACTTAAACCCGTATTGGTTAAGCCGGCTTTCATATTTTTCGAATAATTCGTGGCGTTGATGCGGATGCTCGCGCAGTGGATCGGGTTCCCAATCGAGGTCGATATCGCAGAGCAGGTATAAGTCGTAATTTTGTTGCAAAACAGCCTTTTCTATAAAATCAGATTGTTGTCCAAACACAAATTCCAGCCAGATTTTGCATACCAACATTTCCGTATCTGTGAATAGTATTTTTTTGGCTTCCAGTAATTTACTTTTCTCGAGTGCCACCTGCCCTCGGGCAATATTTTCGATGTCCTGTGGCAAATAATCTTGTCCATTGGCAGCTAGATAGCTTCGTGCAAACTCGGGAACCCAACAACTTTTATAGTGTGTGGCAAGTTTTTCTGCCAGCCACGATTTTCCGGTTGACTCGGGCCCTGTGATGGCAATACGTTTAAGCATGCTGTGCTTCTTTTCGCCAGACGAGATAGCCCGCCACAGCAATAATCAGGAAAACAGCAAACTGAAAACTCGTGAATACCAGTCCTTTATAAAAATAAAGTGGCACCGAAATGATATCTCCCACGATCCAATAGATCCAGTTTTCAACTTTTTTAATGGCCATCAGCCACATGCCAACCATAAAAATGGCTGTTGTCAGCGCATCAATAGTGGGCACATTGCTGTCAGTAAAATTTATCAGAATATAACGCATCGTAACGAATAACAGCACGGTAGCTAACAGCCCGCCCAGGTTTTGAATGCGGCTGGCAAAAGACACCGGTCGTTCCTCTTTGCCTTCAATCGGATGCGTCCAGTGATACCAGCCATAAACACTCATGGAAAAATACACGAAGTTGATAAACATATCTGCGTAAAGCTTGGCGAAAAAAGTGATATAGACATAAATCAGTACGCTGATGATTCCGGTGGGAAACACCAGGATATTGATTTTTTTGCTGTACCAAACGCTTAATAAGCCAAAAACAACCGCAATAACCTCGATCAATGTAGTTTGCTGGATGTTTTGCAAAAATAGCTCAGCAATTTCACTTAGTTCCATCAACGTGGTTTAGGTCGGAATTGATAACTTTCATCACAAAAATGCTATGGGGCAACTCAAATGATTTTTTGATTTCGGCGGTTAAAATGGCCATCACTTCATCGTAATCGCCAAAAACCTGTGTACTCATTCCGTTTGTTTTCGCCACGATATTTTTATGTTTATTTAGGCGTTCGATAAAGCCCTTGATAAAGGGAATATATTCGACCAGTAAGGGATAATAACTTATGTCAACAGAAACTTTCACAATATTATTTTTTTAGTTAAACAATTTTTATCAGACAGACTCAGGTTTATTTCTCTACAATTACCTACAAACAAATTTACAATACTCTTTTGAGGCTATCAACTTTATGTTGAACATCGACTTATAGGTATTAAAAAAAACCTGATTCCAACTTTATTTTTGTACTTTTGATTTTCAAAAATACAGGTTTTTTGTTGTTAAACCATACAATGAATTCGGTGATTCAGGCTAAGTTTCATTAAATCAAACACAAATGGAAAAAACATATATCTGGACAGGCAGTTTATTTGCAGGATTGGCCGTATTATTTGGTGCTCTAGGTGCACATTGGTTGCGCGAAAACATCAGTCAACCTGATTTATTGAGTTTTGAAACGGGGGTACGCTATCAGATATTTCACGCGCTGGCGATACTTTTTCTGGCAGTCCTTCCTACCCGGTTCAAAGGCAAACTTTGCAGTGCTGCTTATTACCTTTTCACCTTTGGCACACTGTTTTTTTCGGGTTCTATTTATTTGTTGTCCACCTCAGACCTCACAGGCATCAACTTTTCGTGGCTCGGGCCGGTAACACCAATTGGCGGACTGCTGATGATTAGCGGTTGGCTGATGCTTTTTATCCTTAGCGTAAGGAGTTTTAAGGAAGCTTAATAACAATAGCGGCTTTTAGCTCGAAATCGTTTTTATCAGTTTCATCCACAATCATACTTCGATATTTTCGACGCGCCGTCATCAAGAGCGAAAGCTTCCCCGACAATTTCATCCTAAGTCGTAGATCAACGGTGTATCGATAGTCTTTAAAATCTACAAGCGCAGGCTGGTAATAATATACGGCACCCAAGTCAATATCTTCTGTTACCGTCATAATAAGAGAAAGATAATTTGTAGAACGTAAATGACTGATATATACAGTCCCCTCACTCGAATAAACTTCATTTTCATACATCAGCCCTACCCCTGCAAAAAGTTTGACGTTATTTTGTGCAGTATCATTATCTTTAAACATTGAAATAAAATCAAGGCGAAAACCGCCTCCAAACAAAAAGCGCGATCGTAGATTGAGGAAACGATCAAATTCGAGCTGTGTAAATACCTCTCCAAAGAAATAATTTTTTTTGAAATCGTGAATAGTTCTTAAGTGAATAAACCCTTTATCCTTAGTTTTTATTTTACTGGCAGTTTTAAAATCATACTCAATTATTGCGTAATAATCCTGAATAGGATTATTCCAGTCTAGCCGAATAGCCTCATTTATTTCGAGTTCTTCATTATTTCCTGTCTCGTAATTAAAGCCAGTAGTATTGGTAAACACAAAGCCCATCGTTTCATAATCTTTTCTGTAACGTTCGGTGTTTACTTGAGAAAAAAGCCAGTATGGCAGCAAAAATAAGCAGACAGCAATACCTAGTCTCATTATTTCACTATTTCATTATCTCATATCAATTACATCCACATCGGGAAAGTCTGCTTTATTAAAAGTGAAAAAACCTGCTTTAACTACTTTCATTTCCTCCATAGATTTGAGCTTATAAATAAACTCATTGCCTCCATTATCAAAGATGGAAAAGCTTTTAATTTTCAGATTGTCTGTGTCGATGGTAATTTGAATTTTCGCAAATTTTTTACCCTCTTGTGGTTTTAGCTCTATGGTTTCTTGTCCCATAACTTCATTCCTGCGGTTTTTGACATAACTGATTTTATGGTCTTCGTAATAAGATGTTAAGATGCTACTTGGTGTAATATTATCTTCACCTTCGGCAGCATCGCTCACCATAACCTCCTCAGAATCTTCCAGGTAAGTCCAGATTGTCTCTCCATCTGAAATTACAGTCTGGCCGGCCATAACAAGTTTATAGGCATCGCCTTTTACATACACAACACCTTCTTTAACCTCATCAATACCTGCATCAACATTGAGCATGCGGTACTCAAAATCAATCTTAAGGGCACTGTAAGTCTTTGTTTTGTCGATTACTTTTTTCAATAGTTCATCAGCTTTTTGCTGGGCAAAAACACTACTAAACAACAACATCAGGGAAAGGGTTAGGGCAGATTTCATCAATTTCATTTTAATTTTCGTTAAGGTTACCATTAAGGTCTTTCAAAAACTGTTCCAAAGCCATTTCGTTGGCCACTCTTACTTCGCGGGCTTTGCTTCCCTCGAAAGGGCCGACGATCCCGGCAGCTTCCAGCTGGTCGATAATTCTTCCGGCGCGGTTATAGCCCAGTTTCAGTTTGCGCTGCAATAAGGAAGTAGATCCTTGTTGGGTTTGCACGATAATCCGGGCGGCATCTTCAAACAGTTCGTCGCGTTCGCTGGCATCATATACCTCAACGCGTTCGTCTTGTTCCTCGGCATATTCGGGCAGGTGATAGGCATCGGGATAGCCGCGTTGGGAACCAATAAACTCGGTGAGTTTTTCCACTTCGGGTGTATCAATAAAAGCACATTGCAGGCGCACCAGATCGCTTCCGGTTGACAGTAACATATCACCCCGGCCGATCAACTGATCGGCGCCGTTGGAGTCGAGAATAGTACGTGAATCAATGCGCGAGATAACCCGAAAAGCAATTCGCGCCGGGAAGTTGGCCTTGATGGTTCCGGTAATGATATTTACTGAAGGCCGCTGGGTTGCGATAATCAGATGAATACCAACGGCACGCGCCAGTTGCGCCAGGCGCGTGATCGGGCCTTCGATTTCTTTTCCGGCGGTCATAATCAGGTCAGCAAACTCGTCGACCACCAAAACAATATAAGGTAGAAAACGGTGCCCGTGCATCGGGTTGAGTTTTCTATTTTTGAATTTCACGTTATATTCCTTGATATTACGTACTTGCGCATCTTTGAGCAGCTCGTAGCGGTTGTCCATCTCGATACTCAGCGAGTTGAGCGTGCGTACCACCTTTCGGGTGTCGGTAATAATTGCCTCTTCGGAATCGGGCAATTTGGCCAGGTAATGACGTTCGATGCGACTAAACAGGCTGAGTTCTACTTTTTTTGGATCTACCATTACAAATTTCAGCTCGGCGGGATGCTTGCAATACAGCAAAGAGGCGATTACCGCATTAAGGCCAACGGATTTTCCCTGACCGGTTGCGCCAGCCATCAGGATGTGTGGCATCTTGGCGAGGTCAGCTACGAAGCTCTCGTTGGAGATGGTTTTTCCCAGGCCGAAAGGCAATTCGTAATTGTTGTTGGCAAATTTTTCTGAGCCAATAATGGTACGCATCGAGACAATTTCCGGCTTTTGATTTGGCACTTCGATACCCACGGTACCTTTGCCCGGGATTGGGGCGATAATACGTATTCCGGTGGCAGATAGGCTCAGCGCGATATCGTCCTCCAGGCCTTTAATTTTCGAAATACGTACACCGGCTGATGGTACAATTTCGTATAAAGTAACGGTAGGCCCGATGGTTGCCTTAATTTTCTCGATGCCGATATTGTAGTTGGAAAGCGTTTCGACAATACGTTTTTTATTGGATTCCAGCTCGGTACGTTCCACGCTCACGCCGCCATCGCCGTAATCGTTAAGCAAATCCAGGTGAGGAAATTGATAGTCCGGTAAATCGAGTGTAGGATCAAAATGGGTATCAAGTCCCTGCCGTTCGATGGTGCCTTTCTTTTTGGTTTCTTCCTTTTTCTGAGGCACGATATCAAACTCTATTTCTTCTGTATTTTCTTCTTTTTTGAGGCTCTCATTTTCCGTTTCCGGCAGGTCAACCTCCAACTCAACTGAGCCGTCTTCCAGCTCATCTTTGAATTTATTCGCTGTTTTATTTTTCGCAAGCTGTTTCATCACTGCATCGTCATCATCTTCCTCATCTACAGCAAATTCAATCGTATTGTATTGGTCGGTTAATGGGACAGAAGATTTAGCAGTCGTAGCCTTTTCTTTGGGTTTCTTATCGCGAGTTGCTGAAAAAGTAAGGTTAAAAGTAGTAACAAGCCAGGCAGCAAAAGTGAACAATAACGCAATAATAATACCAGCTGTCCCAATTAGTCCTTTAAGGTAAACATAGACATAACTCCCCAGCACCCCACCAAGAATGTTATAAGGGTCTGATTGAAATAGCATGGCCAACAACAGTGGCAGCCACAAAAAACTGAAAAATCCATACTTCCACATCGGCCAGACTTTCAGCAGCCTAACGCCAGTACCAAGCTGAATACCAATAGTTAACAGAATGAACGCGAGATAAAAAGCTCCTAATCCAAAGCCTTCTTTAACAAGAAATTGCGCCATAAATGCGCCCAAGTTTCCAGTCCAGTTGCGGATATTCATTTCTACATCCGTAAATAACTGGCTTACCGTAATATTGGCATCCATATCATCGGTGATCTGCCTAAACCAATTGATAAAAAAGGAGGTGAACGCCATAGCGAGATAGAGTGCCAGGAACACCAGTAAAACGCCGATCAACTTTTTCGTTTTTGCCGAAGAAAAATTGATGGATTTTTTAGCTGTTGGTTTTTTGGAGGGTGCAGTTTTTTTGGTGTCGTTCGTTGCAGCCTCTTTTTTCTTAAAAGTGTTCGTTTTTAACTTATTAACGGTTTTCGCCATGTTCTGGATTTATTTCACATCAGTTTACAAAAGTAGAAAAAATGCGGGGAAGAATTCGTTAATAAAAGTAACAGACAAACAGAAGCACTTTCCATCATTAAGAAAGTGTCTCAAACAGATTATTTCCGGAAAAAATTATTTCAGCTTGACAGGGTATTTTTCACTAAATGTAATATTCCCGCTATCGTCGCTGGCTTTTACAATCAAATAAAAGTTTCCGCGCGCCCAGGTAATATCACGCGGCGGCACATTGTTATCTTGTGCCTGGCCAAAGATAATAGAGGACGCAAAACTAAAATTACTTGGCCCATTAAGCTGTTCTTTACCGTTGAAAATTATTGCAAAGGCATCCGTTTCATTTACCATTTCTTCTGTCGAAGAGCTTCTCATCAAAGCTACTAATACATTGTTTAAACGCTTATTATCAGCAACTTTCCCATTCATTCTGATCGTATCACCACGCGTAAACTCTTGGTCTGTGGCAGGCGAAAGTGAAATTTCAATGACAGGACCGGTTTCGTCAGGTAGGTCAACAATAATGATATTGCGTGCCACAAACTCCTCATTGCCGGCTTTGTCTGTGCAATAAACCAAAAAGTGGTAGTCTCCGGCATAAATTGGCACACCATCAACCTCTGTAGGAATTCTTACATCGTCGTGCATCAGGGTAACATCCGTGCTTCCAGGCTCAAAAGTGTAGCTTTTCTCGAAGGACCACTTACCTTCGTTAGTAACAGACTTATGTTCGTGTCCATCATTAAAGTGGACATCAATTTTATAGCCACCCAACTCTTTGTTGTCCACAAATCTAACACTAAATTCAATTGAATCACCCGGATTACTACTTGCACCATTGACTGGTAAACTCAAATAAATCTCCGGTTTTCCAGTGTCTTTTTCTTCTTGAGGATCATCACTATCCTTGCTACAAGAGGCAGCCATCATAGCTACAGCAATAAATAAGGAAAAAAGTAAAAAACGTTTGTTTTGCATGTCGATAGATATATCTATTAGACTTAAATAAATTTCATGAAGTTAATCGGCAAAGTTACATTTTTTAGAGGCATACTTTATCGTTTCAAAAATCGGGAAATGAATTCTAAATATACGTGAATTTTCATCGTCCTTTATAGCTATCTAAACCCCACTGGTGCAAGTATCTGTCAGTCAGGGTGCGACTATAAAGCGACGTCAAACAGTCGCACTCTGATTTTAACCCAAGCAACAGTCAGGGGGCGACTATTTTAACGTACTCGTATTAGTCGCACCCTGACTTTCCCACCTATAAGTCGCGCTCTGACTTTAACCTAAGCAACAGTCAGGGGGCGACTATTTTAACGTGCTCGAATTAGTCGCAACCTGACTTGCATCAATAAAAAAAGAACCTGCTTTTAAATCCAGGTTCTTTTCTAAGTGAAATAATCTTTCAGGAAATCAGCCTTAAATCTTTCGTTACGAGATGTAATAGGTATTA
Source organism: Bacteroidales bacterium (assembly GCA_023229135.1). Taxonomy (GTDB): domain Bacteria; phylum Bacteroidota; class Bacteroidia; order Bacteroidales; family F082; genus UBA5536. The sequence continues at coordinate 19,077 of JALNZT010000020.1, read as the reverse complement.
CAACGCGAAGCGAAAAAACTTAAAGCGGCAGCATTATCCTTCTATCACTGTTAGTTTAAGCATTTTATCGCCTTGTTGAATTTTATCAACAACATCAATATTTTCAATTACTTTTCCGAAAACGGTATGGTTGCGATCGAGGTGTGCTGTGTTGGCGCGGCTGTGGCAGATAAAAAACTGTGATCCGCCAGTATTTCTTCCGGCATGGGCCATTGAGAGTACGCCACGGTCATGAAATTGCCTTTCGCCATCGAGTTCGCAATTGATTTTATAACCCGGACCGCCGGTTCCATCGCCTTTGGGGCAGCCACCCTGAATCACGAAATTTGGAATGACACGGTGAAAAGACAGCCCGTCATAAAAGCCATCGTTAATCAGGTTTACGAAATTTTCTACTGTTTTTGGTGCGTCATCTTCAAATAGCTCGATGAGCATTGTTCCTTTTTCTGTTTCCAGTTTTACTTTTTTCATGCTATATATTTGTTTATTTTACAATTCTCATTGATTTATCAAAACGTACTTTCCCGCTAAAGACAGATTTGTTAGGATCCAGCGAAAGCCAAACAAAGACGGCTTTTCCAACGATATGATCGCGTGGCACAAAACCCCAAATACGTGAATCTGCCGAGTTATGACGGTTATCGCCCATCATCCAATAATAATCCATGGCGAAGGTGTAGCTGTTGGCCGGCTCGCCGTCGATAAAAATCTGGTTATCTTTTACTTGCAACTCATGGCCTTCATAAGCGTGGATAATTCGGCTGTAAAGCGGTAGGTTTTCTGTTGTAAGTTTAACCGTAACGCCAGCTTCAGGTATCCAAAGCGGACCAAAATTGTCGATATTCCAGGCGTAGTTTTCACTGTTTGGAAATACATCAGGACTCCATTGACCAGCAATTTCTACATCTTTCGTGATGGATTTTACGTTGGGCAGCATTTTTAGCTCATCAGCCACCTCCTGACTTATCCAGAAAATATATTCGTCGGGCATGCTAAGGCGTTTGCCTTCGGTAATATTATAGCGGTCGAGCAGGCGCTGGTTTATCATCGTCCCGTCTGTCTTTACCAAATATTTAAACTGCACAGTACCAGGCGTGTTGGCTGGCGAACCATTTACAAAAAGCTCCGCATTTTTGATTAAAATAGTGTCGCCGGGCATTCCCACGCCGCGTTTGATATAGTTTTCACGTTTGTCGACCGGACGACTGATGATATTTCCAAAATTTCGTTCATCGCTCCAAACACGTTCGCGGCCATATTCCCTGATTAAGGAATAATAACTCACATTGCTTTGGAAGCGGTCGCTCACCGTATCGCCGGCAGGATAATTAAATACAACGGCATCATTGCGTTCCACATCGCCCAGCCCGGCAAAACGGTAATAGGGCAATTTTATCCATTCTACATAAGATTTCGCGGTCTGACTCCAGGGCAAGGTGTGATGCACAAAAGGAAAAGCGATGGGTGTATTGGGAATTTTCGGGCCGTAGGCAATCTTGCTGACAAACAAAAAATCACCAACCAGCAAGGATTTTTCCATACTTGAAGTGGGAATGGTGTAGGCTTCAAACAAGAAAGTCCGGATAATGGTGGCTGCCACTACAGCAAAAATAATGGCATCGAGCCACTCGCGAACAGGCCCCTTTTTGGGTTGTTCGGTGCTTTTGGGATCGGCATAGGAAACATCTTTTTCAAAGCTGATGATGGGCAAATAAACAAAAGGCACAATCACCGCCAAAAACTGCTGTCCGAGGCCATATTTGCCGAAGCACTTCACCAGCTCAACAAGCATTAGCATAAACACAAATACGTTGAGGAACGGAATAATCAGCAACACCAACCACCAAAGCGGTTTCTTGATAATCTGTAACATTACGTACAGATTAAAGAAAGGGATTAGGCTATAATAGCCTGGTTTGCCTGCTTTTAAAAAAAGTTTCCAGGCAAAAACCGTAGGAACCGTAAAGAGTAAAGGAATAATTATAACCAGCTCGAACATGTTAAGGTATTTTAAACGGCTAAATTAGGAAAGTGAAGGCAAACTTGCCGTCAATTTTTGTTAATAATTCGTAATCACCTCAATGGCAGCGCATAAGTTATCTGTTGGGGAGTGCCTGCCAGGCCGATTTGTAGTCCTCCGGCACGCGCCATAGACTCAAATCGCGACAAATCAATACTAACAGTGTCCATTTCGATGGCACGACAGGGATCGTTATCGGTAAATTTCAACATCAAGTACAGCTGCGGCGGGTAGGATTGTAAGACAATATTATCATAAAAAACCTCATAACCCACATCGCCGCAGCCACCGCCATAAGTGAGTATTACGTTGAGGCAGTTGTCGTTAACAAAAACTTCTTGCACCTCAAAAAAGTCGGAATCAATTCCTTCGTAGCTTTCCACCATTTGAACAGGCAAACAAGCCTTGACAGCTTGTTCTGTTTTGGCTGCATGCCTTGAGTTGCTGCAGCCCAATGTGAGCGCTAGGCTCAGCAGGATCATAAATCGGGTCAAAAAAACGTGTTTCATAAGACTTATTTAGTGTCTGAAAGAAAACTCCTCTTTTTCAGGCTTTGATAAGAAAAGACTATTTAAAAATGTCTGCCATGGTGAATACACCTTTTTTGTTGTGCAGGAATTCAGCTGCTAACACGGCACCTTTTGCAAAGCCTTTGCGGCTGTATGCTTCGTGCTTCAGGCTTAGGCTGTCTTCATCAGAAGTCAGCCGGAGTTCGTGCATGCCATTTACCTCCTCTTCGCGCAGGGCGTCAACGGGTAAAATTTTCGGATTGTTTTTTTCTTCGAGGCTAAAACCTTCGATAACAGGATGGTTATTTCTTACAATTTTGGCCAATTCAATCGCTGTACCGCTGGGTTTGTCCAATTTATGTATGTGATGTATTTCTTTCAGCTTGAGCTTGTAGTCATATTTGGCTGCCATTTCGGTCATTTGCTTGCTCAGCGCAAACATCATATTCATGCCAATGCTGTAGTTTGGCGCATAAAAAATAGCCTGATTTTGTGCCTCGCACCAACTTTCTACCTCGCTGAGGCGGTGATACCAGCCGGTGGTGCCTACAACGATAGGAATTTTGGCATTGAAACATTTGTGAATATTTGAGACGGCCTTATCGGGAATTGAAAACTCAATGGCAACATCAGCTTTAAGCAGCTCATCCAAATTATCGAGCCAATCGCGTTCACTGTCGAGCCTGACAACAATTTCATGTCCATGCGAAAGCGCCACAGCTTCAACTTCTTTACCCATTCGACCGTAGCCGATCAGTGCAATTTTTAATTTTTTCATAGCTTAATTGGTTTTATTGCTATTTATTTTTAAAAGTTTCTGCTCTACCAAAACGGTTTTTCTTGCTCCAAATTCAATCTTCAGGTACACATCCTCCAAAAATACTAAAACCTAAGTCGCACCGTGAAGCCTGTTTGCAGACCCTGATTTAGCATTTTTTGTTCGGGAACAAGTTGCATCGGTTGAGCCATTGGTTCAATTTCAACGGTTAAATCGTCGTTAATATCATAATCAAAAAGATGGGCATCAACCGCAGCATCCACAATATTAAGCACATACCAAAGCCCGGAAATAATCCAGCTGAGTTCCATATTGCGGCGATGAAAATCTTTGATAGACTGCAAATCTTCAGTGGTATAATTTTTACCTAAAAACTGGTTATCAATTGGATAGTCATATTCATTGAGTACATAATCATAAGCCGTTCGTGCCTCTCTAAAAAGCTTACCCTGGCTGGAAGCAAAATAAAACATCGTGCCAAAACCCGCGTAAATAACCGGAATTTTCCAGTATTTTTTGTTGTAGGCCTGCCCTAATCCCGGCAAAACAAGTGAATATATCGAGGCTTTATGCGCCGAATGTGGCGGCTCTTTCTTTTCAGGCTGTTCCTGCAGAGCCATAAGGCCGGGCAAGAGCAAAAGCATACATAAAGTTAGTAAGAAAAGCCTCTTCATGGCGACAAATGGATGAGCTAGGAAAAATAGCTTAACAGGCGATTCAGGGCTTCATCGCTGTCAAAATTTATTATAACGCTACCTTTCCCTGCTGCAGAGCGTTTCACGCTAACTTTTGTCTCCAACTTTTCTTCTAGTTGAACGATATCCTGTCGCAGCTTTTCAGGTAAAACATTTTTAGCTGCTCTTGGCTTTGCCATTTTTTGAGTTGGATTATTCAGCTGTCGCATCAATGCTTCAACCTGACGCACATTCAACTCATCTTCAATAATTTGCTGCAAGATAATCAGTTGCTGGTTATCATCATCCAGGTTAATCAGTGCCCGTGCATGCCCCATCGTGATATGCCCGTCGCGCAGCGCAATTTGCACTTCTGGTGGCAATTTTAGCAGGCGCAGGAAGTTGGTGATGGTGGTGCGACTTTTACCTACGCGCTCGCTCAATTTTTCCTGAGTAAGCTGGCATTCATCAATCAATCGCTGGTAAGAAATAGCTACTTCGACGGCGTTCAGGTTTTCACGATGAATATTTTCCACGAGTGCCATTTCGAGCATTTGTTCGTCGTTGGCCACCCTGATAAACACCGGAATCGTTTCGATGCCAGCCAGTTTAGTTGCGCGCAATCTGCGTTCTCCTGAGATGAGTTGGTATTTATCGTAACCCAGCTTGCGCACCGTAACGGGCTGTATCACGCCCTGCGTTTTGATAGAAGCAGCCAATTCGCGTAAGGCCAAATCATCAAAATCTGAGCGCGGCTGAAAAGGATTGGCATCAATTTTCGAGACATCAATCTCTGCGATAGCACCGGCGACATAATTACCAGAAATATCAGCCGAGGTAATATCTGTATCAGGACTTCTCAGTATGGCTTCGAGGCCTCTGCCAAGGGCACGTTTTTTATTTTTTCCGGTGTTATTTGTCATCTTCTAAGGTGTTTCGGGCTTTGAATCGTTGGCACTGGCGGTCATCTCGTTTTTACTCAAAATTTCGCGTGCCAGATTCAGGTAATTAATGGCTCCGGTGCTTGTGGCGTCATGCATAATAATGGTTTGGCCAAAACTCGGCGCCTCACTTAAACGTGTATTTCGATTAATAATTGTTTCAAAAACCATGCTTTGAAAATGAGCTTTCACTTCGTCAACAACCTGTTTGGACAAGCGCAGGCGGCTGTCGAACATGGTCAACAAAATACCTTCGATATCCAATTTTTCGTTGAGCCGTGTTTGAACTATTTTAATGGTGTTGAGCAGCTTACCCAATCCTTCGAGGGCAAAATACTCACACTGCACCGGAATGATCACCGAATCGGCTGCGGCCAGGGCATTGATAGTGATTAACCCCAGCGATGGCGAGCAATCTATGATGATAAAATCGTACTGATCCTTCACTTCCTCAATTACCTTGCTCATTTTGTGTTCACGGTTTGGCAGATTTATCATCTCGATTTCTGCGCCAACCAGATCAATATGAGCGGGTAACAGATGTAAGTATGGCGTATCCGTTTCGATAATCACCGTTTTGGGGTCGATGCCATCAATGATACATTCATAAATACTTTTACTGATTTCTTTGGGATCGTAGCCTACACCAGAGGTGGCATTGGCCTGCGGGTCAGCATCAATAAGAAGCGTTTTATATTCCAAAACTGCCAGACTTCCGGCAATGTTAATGGCCGAAGTAGTTTTCCCTACTCCGCCCTTTTGATTCGCAATGGCGATGGTTTTACCCATAAATAATTAGTTAATCCGGTTAAACGTTTGAAATCTCAAACATACAAAAATACACTATTATAAGAGGCACTTCCGTTTTTGACTCCATTAAATTATCAACAAGCGGTGTTGTTGTCGGGTGTCAGAAAACACAAAAAGCTGCTTATTAGCAGCTTTGGAGCGTTTGATAATTTGTAGCTACAACTCCTCATCCAGCTTGTCAAGGTCTTCAAAAGAAACATCAACGCTTGAAGCGTCATCGATTGAAGCCTCTTTATTTTCCTCAGGGGTAATGCCTGTTTCAATAAAGCTAATGGAGTCTGTTAAGCCTGTCATAAATTTTTCAAAATCCTCTTTATAAAGAAAAAGTTTGTGTTTTTCATAAATAAACTTGCCCTGATCGTTGATAAATCGCCGTTTGCTCTCTGTAATGGTAAGGTAACGCTCCGCGTTGCGGGTTTCCTTGACATCAAAAAAGTAAGTCCGTTTACCAGCACGTATCGCCCTCGAAAACAATTCCTCATGCCGCATTGGCCTGTCTTGATCTTCCATTTCGCTTACTGTTTTATTTCGTGTAACGTTTCAAAAGCAAAAATAGTAATTTCTCAGCACGCAATAGCGAGAAACTTTTTTACATTGTATTTTCGGCTAAATTTTTCTTAGCTATGGCAAAGGTTATCAGGTTTCAAACGTTTGCAGAAAAAGCTGAAATTTTAAATCATTTCGACTTCAGGCAGCCTAACTTTTGTAAATGCTTAGTTATTGAAGGAAAAAATCAATTCACAACGCATTTTAGTCCAACCAATAGCACTTAAACCAGTTAGAATTAATCCTAATTTGAAAATTTATCCTAATTTTGCAGTCAAATTTGAACAAAAACAGTCGAAAAGCCTTAAATAGTTTTGATCAAAAGATTTTCATAAAAATAATAGCATGGCTAAATTTGAAATTGTGATGCCCAAGTTGGGCGAAAGTGTTATAGAAGCAACAATTACGCGCTGGCATAAAGCTGTCGGCGACAACGTTGAGGAAGACGATTCTATCGTTGAAATAGCTACCGACAAAGTAGATTCGGAAATTCCATCGCCTGTTGAGGGTAAAATAATTGAACTTTTTTATTCCGAAGGTGATGTGGTTGCCGTGGGAAAAGTTATCGCTATTGTAGAAATGGACGGCGATGATGGTGAGACGGAAGCCGAAGCACCGGCAAAAGAACCGGAATCAGCGGATAAAGCAGAAACCAAAACAGCGGATAAGGCAGAAGAAAAAGCTGCTGACGACAAAAAACCCGTTGAATCCACTGACGCCAGCTATGCCGACTCCGACAGGTTTTACTCGCCATTGGTAAAGCAAATAGCTAAAACAGAAAACATTAGCCTTGACGAGCTCGAAGCCATTTCCGGAAGCGGAAAAGATGGACGCGTAACAAAAACTGACGTGTTGAGCTTCCTCGAAAACAGAGGTGCAGCACCCAAAACCCAAAAAGCCACCACACCGAAAGATGCTGATACACCCGTCGCAAAAACAGCTCCAAAAGCAGATGCACCCAAAGTGAGTGCCGGAGCCGGTGATCAAATTATAGAAATGGACCGCATGCGTCGCCTTATCGCTGACCATATGGTGATGTCGAAACAGGTGTCGCCACACGTCACTTCCTTTATTGATGTGGACGTAACCAATGTCGTGAACTGGCGTAACAAAGTAAAAGACAGCTTCCAGAAACGTGAAGGCCAGAAGATTACCTACACGCCTATCTTCTTTGAAGTAGCTGCAAAAGCGCTCAAAGAATATCCACAGGTGAACGCTTCAGTGGATGGCTATAATATGGTGCTGCGCAAAAATATCAATATCGGTATGGCTACCGCACTTCCAAACGGTAACCTGATCGTCCCGGTGATTAAAAATACGGACGAGAAAAATCTGCTCGGCATTACCAAAGACGTTAACGACTTGGCTGACAGAGCGCGGAACAACAAATTAAATCCTGATGAAATTCAAGGAGGCACTTTTACCATCACCAATTTCGGCTCGTTCGACAGCCTCACCGGCACACCGATCATCAACCAGCCGCAGGTAGCTATTTTGGCCGTTGGTGCTATCCGCAAGCAGCCCGCAGTGCTCGAAACCGAGATGGGTGACGTGATTGCCATCAGACAAATAATGATTTTGTCGCTGGCTTATGACCACCGTATCGTTGACGGCGCATTGGCCGGCATGTTCCTGAGAAGAATGAAAGAACTGCTGGAAAACTTCGACCCTAAACGCGAAGTTTAACCAGTAAAAACCCATTATATTGAGGGTTGGGAAATATTTTTTTCCAACCCTTTATTTTTTTAAAGCCACGCATTAAAACTCAAAAACTCTATCCGATGAAACTTGAACTGAAACGCCCACTTGCTATTTTCGATCTGGAAACAACCGGCTTAAACATTCCCACAGATCGTATTATCGACATCAGCATTTTGAAAGTACATCCTGATGGCAAAGAAGAGATCAAAAACTGGCGTGTAAATCCGGGCATTCCTATTCCTGCCGAGTCATTTCAGTTTCACGGCATCACCGAAGCCGATGTGGCCAGCGCTCCTCCATTTAAGGCCGTTGCCAAAGACATTGCACGCTTTCTGCAAAACTGCGATTTATCTGGCTACAACGCCCTTAAGTTCGACATCCCTATGCTGATGGAAGAATTTTTGCGCAATGAAGTCGATTTCGATTTAAAAAACCGCCATTTGGTTGATGTACAGAACATTTTTATGAAGATGGAGCCCCGCACGCTAAAAGGTGCTGTCCGTTTTTTTTGTGAGCGCGAATTGGAAGATGCCCATTCGGCAGAGGCCGACACCGTGGCCACCTACGATGTGCTAAAGGCGATGCTCTACAAGTACAAAGACAAGGAATACGAAGATAATCTGGGTAACAAAAGCAAACCCGTGCTGAATGATGTAGAAGCGCTCCACCGCTTTTCGCACCACCACCGCAATGCTGATTTGGCCGGACAGATTATTTTTGATGATGAAAATCGGGAAATGTTTAATTTTGGCAAGCACAAAGGCCGCTTGGTGGAGGATGTTTTTACGGATGAGCCTTCGTATTACGACTGGATGATGCGGGGTTCGTTTCCGCTTTACACCAAAAAACTCATCACCGCGATCAAGCTACGCCTTTCGGGCAAAAACGTGAAAATGTAAACCAAATCAAGAATTATTTCCCGCAGATGACACAGGTTTGATGCTAATTAGTTACCAAAACTTAAAAGGATGAAAATTATCTGTATTGGACGAAATTACGTGGCCCATGCCAATGAGCTGAACAATCCGGTGCCAACGCAACCCGTGTTTTTTTTGAAACCCGATACCGCTTTGCTGCCCCCGCACAATCCGTTTTTTTATCCCGATTTCACGAAAGACCTTCATTATGAAGTGGAGCTGGTGATAAAAATCAACAAAAACGGCCGTCATATCGCCGAAAAGTTTGCCCACAAATATTACGACGAAATCAGCGTGGGCATCGACTTTACCGCGCGCGACTTGCAAGCGCGCTGCAAGGAAAAAGGCCTGCCCTGGGAAATCGCGAAAGCCTTTGATTTTTCGGCGCCGGTGGGTTCGTTCAAAGCTATCAGCCAATTCACTGATAAAAAAAACATTCCTTTCAGCCTTAAAATCAATGATGAAATCCGCCAGCAGGGCAACAGCAGCAATATGATTTTCAGTTTCGATCAAATCATTGCATACGTTTCACAATTTGTGACTTTACGCAGCGGCGATATGATTTTTACAGGAACGCCGGAAGGCGTTGGTCCAGCCAAAATGGAAGATCACTTTGAGCTTTTTCTGGCCGATGAAAAACTGCTGGAGTTTAACGTGAAATAGCAGTATTATAAAGCGTATTGAAAGAAGCTCAGGGCACTTGTATTTTGGATAAATAGCATTTGAAAAGCTGGGATAGATTTAGGGGGAATTATTTCTAATTTTATTCCTAAGATAATGATGAGGTTATTGTGATAGATTTAGATTGAGAATTACCATTCAACACGAACAAAAACAACATGATATGACGCGCTTTCAGAATAAATATCGCATTGCTTCAGCCCGCGCCCAATGGTGGAATTACGGGTGGAATGCTGCCTATTATATTACAATCTGCACACAAAACCGGGAACATTTTTTCGGAGAAATCGCAGATAAGAAAATGAATTTATCAGAAACAGGTGTAATTGCCGATATTTTATGGAATACCATGCGCCAACATCACAAATTTGTGGAATTGGGCGATTTCGTGGTCATGCCCAATCATATTCATGGTATATTGATTTTGGATAAACCGGATGGTGGGAACGAAAATGGGGTTGATGATGGTGGTATTGGTGGTGGTGGTGGTGGTCACGATGGTATTGGTGACGATGGTATTGGTGACGATGTAGAGACAGGGCATGCCCTGTCTCTACGACAACAACAACAACAACAACAACGACAACAACGACAACAACAACAACAACAACCATCCATCCAACCGCAAACCATTGGACAAAAACGATTTCAAAATATCGGCAAAAACACGGTTTCATCAATAATTGGTTCCTACAAATCAGCCGTAACAAAACATGCCAACCGATTGGGATTTCCTAATGGATGGCAGACACGTTTTTATGATCATATCATTCGGGATGATGCGGAATATCAGCGCATCTCGAATTATATAATTGACAACCCTGCCAATTGGAAGGAAGATAAATTTTACACTGACTGAGCGCATCTCCGAGAAAGCTGTATAATCTACACAATATTACCCATCAACTTAAAGTCAGGACACGACTTTTGGTTGTTGCCGGATAGTCGCACCCTCACTGGCTGTGAACCAGTTGCTTTCCCGTAAACCTTGCCTTCCTGACCAAATCTTTCGTATTATTGCAAAAAAGAATTATGCTACGCAACATCATCGCCCTACTCGCCGGTATCATATTTGGAATGCTGACTATAGCCTCTATAGAATACCTGGGACAAGAACTATTCCCAAATCCTGTAAACCTTGTTCTGGATGAAGAAATGTACACAAACGATTTGGCCTACGAAATGATTCCACTGCCGTCGATGTTGATGGTTTTACTGGCCTATATGCTTGGCTCTTTTATCGCGGGATTTACCAGTGCATTTATTAGCCGACTCAAATCACTGGCATTGATTTCGGGCTTTATATTGCTTTTGGGAGGATTGGTCAATGTACTGTTAATCCCTCATCCACTGTGGTTTATCATTTTTAGTCTGGCCCTGTTTATTCCTTTCGCATTTTTTGGTGGCTTTGTAGCCGAAAAGTTTCTTATCAAAAAGAAATAATCAATACCCTTTCATTCTCACCTTATATTTAATCTTCAAACCATAAAACAGATGAAAAAAATAAGTTCAATTTTTACAGTTATGATTATCGTTTTCGGTGTTTTCGCCATCAATCAAAGTGCAATCGGACAAGACAAAAACACAAAAGAGGAAGTGCTTAACAGCCTTATCAAAAGCCTCCAGCAGCAATCTGCCACCGATCAACATCAGCGCATTGAAAATGGTGTGAAACAGGCAGCGGCATTGTGGCAGCCCGAAGACGGCAGCATGGCAGATTTTGCAAAACTTTGCACGACATACAACGCCAAAAACGCCAACGAAAGGGAAGCAACTTTTGCGCGTATGCAGGACAATTTCGAGCTACTCTGGGGCAGTTTTAACAAGCTCAGCGTTGGCCTAAAAACCCCACTTCACGTAGACGAAGGCGAGGTTTTGCCCATCGACCTGATTTTTGGCGGTTACAGTGCCGGAGCGCATCTGAGTAGCGACTTTTTCGCCAACAAGCTGGCTTTTATCACCGTATTGAATTTCCCACATTTTTCGCTGTCAGAAAAAACTGCTATGGCCGACAAATGGTCACGGTTGGAATGGGCTTATGCCCGGATGGGAGATATTTTTACCTCGCGCGTTCCCGCCAACTTGCTTCAAAACTATGCACAGCTTTCCACCAATGCCGACGCCTATATTTCTGATTACAATATATTTATGGGTAATTTACGTAATGACAAAAATGTCCCGCTTTTTGCAGAAGACCTCAAACTGATTACCCATTGGGGACTACGCGACGAGCTAAAATCGCAATACGCCAACAAAGATGGTTTGGAAAAGCAAGCCATTATTTACGAAGTGATGAAACGCATCATCAGTCAGGAAATCCCGCTGGAAGTGATTAACAAAGACGATTACCTGTGGAATCCGGCAACCAATAACCTGCAAAAAGACGGTGCCACCATGCGCTATACTTTTGAGCCAAACACACGTTATCAACATTTGCTCGGTTTGTACGAAGCACTGCGCGCCATTGACGACTATTCGCCCAGCGCACCCAGCTATATCACGCGCCAGTTTGACGAAAGCATGGAAATTCCAGTGGACGATGTAGAAGATTTATTTATCGAATTGCTGCGCAGTCCGGTACTGAAAGATATTGGTAAAATTATTGAGAAGCGCATGGGGCGTAAGCTACAGCCGTGGGATATCTGGTACGACGGTTTCAAAACCAGGGCTTCTTTGGACATGGAAAAAATTGATGCTTTGCTACAGAAAAAATACCCAGACAAAGCCGCTTTCGAGGCGGATCTGCCCAATATTTTAATCAAGCTCGGCTTCCCCAAAGACAGCGCCTACTCACTGGCATCGCGCGTTGCGGTTGATCCTTCTCGGGGAGCCGGACACGCCTGGGGAGCAGCAATGAAAGGCGATAAAGCCCGTTTGCGCACCCGAATTGGCGAAAACGGCATGGATTACAAAGGCTATAATATTGCGATTCACGAGTTTGGACACAATGTGGAGCAAACTATTTCGCTCTACGATGTGGATTATTATATGCTGAATGGCGTTCCGAACACCTCCTTTACCGAGGCGCTGGCCTTTGCTTTTCAGGCGCGTGATTTGGAGCTGCTGGGCATGGAAACAGAAAACACGGAAACAGCCAATCTTGCAGCGTTGGATCAGCTGTGGTCAAACTACGAAATTATGGGTGTTTCGCTGGTGGATATCCGGGTTTGGAAATGGCTATATGACAACCCGGGTACAGATGCCGAAGCCTTGAAACTGGCTGTAAACGGCATCGCAAAAGAAGTTTGGAACACCTATTTCGCACCTGTTTTTGGCATAAAGGACGAACCAATTCTGGCTGTTTACTCACACATGATCGACAATCCGCTTTATCTTTCTGCCTATCCCATTGGCCAGTTGATCGAGTTTCAGTTTGGCCAATACATCAAAGACAAAGACTTTGCCGATGAGGTTTACCGCGCTTTCACGCAAGGACGTGTAATCCCACAATATTGGATGATGGGTGCTGTTGGCGAACACATTTCTGTAAAACCTATGATTGAATCGGCACAGCAAGCCGTGAAAGCGATGAAGTAAGTTTAATGGCTAATTAATCGACCAAGCTGGTCTTCGCTATGTGAAAATGGAGGATTGGAGTGATGGAGGAATGGGTCAACACTCCATCACTCCATAACTCCAATATATTTGATGCTGCACTTGGACAGAGGAAGCTTTTCGTGAAATAATTTACGGCTTTACCGCTTACTCAAAACGGCATCAATGCTAAACTTTCCAGGGCCTAAAACGATAATATTCAGGTAGGCGAACAGGTAAAGCAAGGCTTTTTCCAAAGTACCAAAAGGATCGGCGGCATGCACGACAAATACGGCTACGGCCATCGTGATGAACAGGGCGAGTGCCGAAAAACGGCTGAATAAGCCCAAAATCAAGAATACGGAAGCGACAACTTCGGTGAGTACGGCTAAAATCAGCGAGGCCAAACTTCCCACGCCAAGCGGATCGGAAAAACTTTCGGTGCGGCCATCAAGCAGCATCAAAAGTTTTGGGTAGCCGTGTGTAAGCATAAAAGCGGAAACACCTACTCTGTTGATAAACAACCAGATTGAGAAAAGCGCATTATAAGGACGGTTTGAGAATAAAAACGCCATAAGACAAGTTTTTTTACAAAAAAAAGATTAGACTCTAAAAGGTTGAAAGTAAAGTTAAAAAACTTTTTAAGTACTATTCGCGCTCACGCAGCCTGCCATAACCTTTCATAATACCGCGTGTAGAGTTGGAGATAAAGCTCAGAATCTCGTCGCGCTCACGCGATACCGGAAAATTGGTGCCGATATAGTTTACAGCCTGCGACACGTTTTTTCCTTTGAGGTAAATGATACGATAAATATCTTGTATGGCATTGATGCGTTCGTCAGTAAATCCGCGGCGGCGCAGTCCGATAGAGTTTACACCAACATACGCAAGCGGCTCGCGACCAGCTTTGGTATAAGGCGGCACATCTTTGCGTGCCATACTACCGCCGCTAATCATTGAGTGTGCGCCAATTTGCACAAATTGATGCACCGCTGCCAGGCCACCAATAATCGCCCAGTCGTCAACGGTGATATGGCCGGCCAGTGTAGCAGCATTGGCCAGAATGACATTGTTGCCAATGATACAATCGTGTGCGACATGCACATAAGCCATCAACAGGCAGTTGTCGCCCACAATGGTTTCCCAATTGGCTTTTGTTCCCCTGTTGATGGTAACAAATTCGCGAATCGTGGTGTTGTTGCCAATCCTTACGATAGTTTCTTCGCCGCCATATTTCAAATCCTGTGGGGCAGCAGAAATAACCGCTCCGGGATATATACGGCAGTTTTTGCCGATGCGGGCACCTTCCATGATGGTTACATTAGATCCAATCCAGGTACCTTCTTCGATGACAACGTTTTTTTCAATATTTACAAAAGGCTCAATCACCACGTTATTGGCGATTTTGGCCTGCGGATGAACGTATGCTAGGGGCTGATTCATGGCAAAATTTGATTGATTAGACTATTGTTTTTTAGTGATCTGAGCCATCAGTTTTGCTTCGGCAACCACTTTATTTCCAACATAAGCAATACCTCTCATATTGCATATGCCCCGACGGATCGGTGAAGTTAGCTCCAGCGCAAAAACCAAGGTATCTCCAGGCACTACCTTGTGCCGAAACCTTGCTTCTTCAATTTTGAGGAAATAGGTAATATAATTTTCAGGGTCGGGCATAGCGTGCAATACGAAAATACCTCCTGTTTGGGCCATGGCCTCAATTTGTAGCACGCCGGGCATCACAGGTTCTTGTGGAAAATGCCCAACGAAGAACGGCTCGTTCATGGTAACATTTTTCACACCGAGGATGTGATCCTCAGTCACTTCTAAAATCTTATCAATCAATAAAAAAGGAGGTCTGTGTGGCAAGATTTTTTGAATCTGCATGATGTCATAAACCGGTTCCTGGTTTAAATCAAATGGAGGTTCTTTAAGCATGATCGATTTCTTTGATTCTTCTATAATTAATTTAGCAAACTCAGTATTAGCATAATGACCAGGTCTGAAGGCTTTTACATGTCCTTTGATGCGTTTGCCCAGCAAGCTCAAGTCGCCGATAACGTCTAATAATTTATGTCGGGCAGGTTCATTTTCAAAATGAAGGTCGAGATTGTTTAAAATGCCTTCATCTTTGACCTTTACCTTAGGTTTTTTAAACAGATCAGCGAGGCGATCCAGTTCTTCCTGGCTCACTTTTCTGTTTACAAACACGATGGCGTTACTCAAATCGCCACCCTTGATAAGTTTATTTTTAAGCAGGTATTCCAGCTCGTGGAGAAAGACGAAAGTACGGCATGGCGCAATTTCATCTTTAAACTTTCGTATATCATGCAGCTCTGCATACTGAACACCAAGCACTTCAGTTCCGTAGTCGATTGTTACGTCAACTTTGAAAGTGTCGCAAGGCGTGATGCTCAGCTCAAAGCCTTTTTCCTTATTTGAATAATGAATAGGCTTTTTGATCACGATATATTCCCGTGCTGCATTTTGTACCTGGATTCCGGCTTTTTCGAGGGCTTCCACAAAAAAATGCGAACTGCCGTCGCGAATAGGAATTTCGTCCATATCCAATTCAACCATCAGGTTGTCGACACCCAATCCGGTGCAGGCCGCCAGCACATGCTCGATGGTATAAACACGCGCACCGTTTTGTTGCAGCGTAGTGCCGCGAGCTGTATCCACCACGTTAGCCACAACGGCATCAATTACCGGTTTTCCTTCCAGGTCAATTCGCCGAATCTTTATGCCGTGATTGACCGGAGCGGGGTGAAAGCTGATCGTTCCGTGCTGTCCGGTATGCAAGCCAGTGCCGCTAACGCTGACAACACTTTTTATAGTACATTGATTATCTGTCATAAGCTATTGACGTAACCTTAATAATAGTCAAAAGATGGGGCAAAAGTAAATTATTTAACCGAATAAACCAGCTATGGCTGTTTGTCTTTTAACACATTGAGCTGTTGTTGCAGGTCGTCCATTCTCTTTGTAAGCCTTTCTAAGCGGCGGTAGTGCATATATAAACGCTTATATTCGTCGGCCGGAATGGCCGGTGAACCCATGTAAATTTCGTCTTCTTTACGGATGCTGGTACCCACGCCAGACTGCGCAGCCAGCTTCACGCCATCGGCAATGGTGAGGTGACCGGCAAGACCAACCTGTCCGCCAAACATATTGTTTTTACCTATCTTGGTAGAGCCGCTGATGCCGGTTTGTGCTGCCATCACCGTGTTTTCGCCGATTTCTACGTTGTGTGCCACCTGAATCAGGTTGTCTAACTTCACGCCTTTTCTAATAATTGTAGCGCCAAGAGTGGCTCTGTCGATGGTGGTATTGGCACCAATATCCACATAATCCTCGAGGATGACCTGACCAATTTGTGGCACTTTTTTGTAATGATTGTCGGATTGAGGTGCAAAGCCAAAGCCATCGCTACCCAACACCGCTCCGGCATGAAGCACGCAAAAACGCCCAACAACAGTTCCTGCATAGAGTTTGACGCCCGGATAGATAATGGTCTCATCACCGATAATGCAGTCGTCGCCAATATAAACCTGAGGATAGAGTTTTACATTCTGGCCAATCTTTACATTTTCGCCTATATACGCAAACTCACCGGCATAAAGTCCTTCGCCATAACTACTTGTTTTGCTGATAAAAGCCAGTGAAGAAACGCCGGTTTTGTTGTTCTTGTATTGCTGATAAACATCCAGCAGCTGTGCAAAGGCAGCATAGGCATCATCAACGCGGATAAGCGTGGTAGAAAAAGTTTTTTCGGCCTTAAAGTCCTTGTTAACAATTACAATACTGGCCTGTGTTTCGTAGAGATAATGGGTGTATTTTATGTTGGCCAAAAAGCTTAGCGTTCCGGGTTTTCCTTCTTCAATTTTGGAAACATTGGAAACTGTAGCTTCGGGATTTCCTTCCACTGTGCCTCCTAAAAGTTCAGCTATCTGCGATGCAGTAAATTCCATGAGTGATCAGTTTTGAAAAATAAATTTGTGAGCAATCGGATAAACAAGGTGAATCCAAATAAGTTTTAAAATAGGGCTGCAAGTTACGATTAATGGAGAAATAATGAGGTGGCTTTTTTTAAGGGATTTCGCGTTGACGGTTGAGTCCCGAAAGCTCCCGGAAGGTGAGAAATTGGGGTGCGGAGTTATGAGAATTGGAGAGTTTCGAAAATAAGTCTTAACAGTAGACTTGACGAGAATGAACTTTTGTAGAAATTGGCTTACAATACAACATGTAAGCTATGTAAGTGCGGCTCTTTTGGGTTAAAGTGATTGACAGGGCTAAAGCCCAACATCTACCTAATTACCGGAAATCCCAATCTAAAGTATGGATTTTGATAATAAGTATTGGTTGATGATTGCGTATATTACAGTGAGTATGCTTCGTTGAAAGATGCGCTCCGGTATATATCTAGACGCGCAAAGTTGGATTTTGATCCACGGTTTTGGTTAGGAATGAACACGTGGGTTATAGCCTTGAGTTAAGAAAAACCGGTAGCGTTAACTAACATTGTACTTGCTTCTACCTATAAGTAATTGAAAATAATTTCTACTTTTGAAAGCGAAAAAAAACAGCATAGCAGAGAAGAAAGCAATAACATGTATTTATAGTTATTAGTCTGATTGTTATGTATTTATAATTGTATTTATTTGCTAATGGGTGTTAGCGCAATTAACGACAATCAAAATGAGTGATTTCACATTTCCTAAAGAAGCATATTTAAAACGAATAAACTTTGATGGTGAGCTTTCTACAAACTTCAGGTGTTTGAAGGCAATACACCATGCGCAACATACCTCAATTCCTTTTGAAAATTTCGACATTTGCCTTGGCAGAAATATCCTTCTCGATCCCGAATCCTTGGTTCAAAAGTTGGTCAGAAATAAGCGTGGAGGATATTGTTTAGAGCTTAATGGGCTTCTTTTATTGGCTCTTAAAGCGTTTGGATTTGAAGCACGACCTTTGTTAGGGCGCGTGCACATAACCGGGAAACCAACCGGAAGAAGTCATCAGGTGTGCTTAGTAACTATTGAAGGAAAAAGATGGTTACTTGACCTGGGATTCGGTGCTGAATCACCACCGGTTCCAATACCTCTTGTTTTCAACGAACCTATTATACATGAAAATCATACGTATCGTTTAATAGACAATGAAATATTCGGTTATATGCTTCAGCATAAACAGGGCGAGGAATGGCGAAACCTATATAGTTTTGACTTAAGCTTTGTTTGCCCGGGAGATATCGAATACGGAAATTACTATACATCCACCAACCCTAATTCTATTTTTGTCAGTGCGAGAGTTGCTGCCCTCCCGGTGAAAAATGGGATGATTACTTTATTTAATAACAACTTAAAGAAGGTAATACATGGAAAAGAAGAAGTGATTTTACTTAAAAATGACCAATCGTATTTTTCAATGATAGCACAAGCATTTGGGATAAACATAAATGCACAATTTGAAGATTTGAAACCCCTTTTGAAAGTGCGTTAGAATATGACCATTCGTTGGGTGGTATTATTCCATTTAATTCCCAAAGGGGAATTCTGCTCACTTGATTACAAAATTGTCAACCAAAGTGATACCGGTCGTCCACCTTTGATTCTACATATAGTTCTTAGATCATTGATTTTCAAACGCAGTTAATTGTGATGAAATCGTGAGTGGTTTGATCCGTTTTTTTTGACTATGCACGGTATTATCACACCAGCGTCGAGCATTTAGTACAATTTCGCAATATCCATAAATGCAAAAACGCCTGCAACATATTGTCTTACAAGCGTTTTTATTCATTAATGAAAGTTTCTTAAGAATTCTAAGCGATCCGGACTCGAACCCGTCTCGTCAAAGCCTTGACGAGATGACAGGCACGTATTCTTTTATTAGCTTTTCAAGCGATCGTCTGTTGAGTTTCTTTAAACGTTTTTCTTCGATAAGTGCTTCTCGACGGTTTA
>JALNZT010000077.1 GCA_023229135.1 Bacteroidales bacterium | reverse complement strand
GACTCGAACCCGTCTCGTCAAAGCCTTGACGAGATGACAGGCACGTATTCTTTTATTAGCTTTTCAAGCGATCGTCTGTTGAGTTTCTTTAAACGTTTTTCTTCGATAAGTGCTTCTCGACGGTTTAGAAAAGTCTTAGCCCAAACAAGTTTCCAAGGCCCTTTGCCAGCGGTAAATCGGCTTAAATCTGCATTATGATCTGCCAACCGATGCTCAATATCAGCTGTTTCGCCTTTATAATAGAGGTCGAAAGAATTGGAATAAATGATGTAGGTGTAATGTGCCATAATAAAAAAAAAACTGCTTCATTTTATACAACTAAACAGGTTTTAGCTATTAAGAAGTTCCTAAACGACTCGAACCCGTCTCGTCAAAGCCTTGACGAGATGACAGGCACGTAGTCTAACCAAATGTCTCCCTGTGTTTTATACTTTATTATTTCGAAAGAAAATTCCTGACCTTGATAAAGCACCAAATTCTTTTCAAAATCAAAAAAGCCCTTGCAAATTCAATATTTACAAGGGCTTTAGCGGTCCGGACGGGACTCGAACCCGTCTCGTCAAAGCTTTGACGAGATGGCAGGCACGTAGTCTAACCAAATGTCTCCCTGTGTTTTAGACTTTATTATTTCAAAAGAAAATTCCTGGCCTTGATAAAGTACCAAATTCTTTTCAAAATCAAAAAAGCCCTTGCAAATTCAATATTTACAAGGGCTTTAGCGGTCCGGACGGGACTCGAACCCGCGACCCCGTGCGTGACAGGCACGTATTCTAACCAACTGAACTACCGAACCATTTTTTTAATGAACTAATACCTTGTGTTAAGGTGCTGCAAAGATAAAGCCTTTTATGAAACCTACAACAAAAAATGTGGTCTGATAAAAAATATTTTTGTGTTACTTCCGATTCAGGAAATCACGCTGCCTCTCGTAAATAAAAGCACCTTGTTCACTGGTATGATAAAGCTCAACGCCTGCTTCCAAAGCTGCTTCTTTCCATGCTTTTACGTAATAGCGTGGTACGCTGCCATCCAAAATCAGCAAGGAAGGATCGTAGCAGTTGAGTAATTTTTCGAGCTTCTCGGATTTCCTTCCGCTCACCAGCATCCAGTCTATCTGGATTCTGTAGCTCAAAGAATCGTCGCAGCCGCCATCATCCTGCCATAGCGCGAGCAGCTTACCATCAAAGCTGATCAGGTTTTCCCGTTTTCTGAGGTAATCCGTCGAAAAGCTTTTAATATACGGCTCAAAATAAGCCGGGTTGGTAATCAGACCCGATTCCACCCAATGGCCTTCCAGGTGAAAGCCTTTCACGAAATCGTCGGCCAGCGTAATGCTATCAGTCATAAGAATGTGTCCGCGTCCGTGAATAAAATCAACGACGCTATGCTTTTGCAGGTCGTAAATCACCAGCTTGGTGCTATTGGTTTGCTCATATCGCCGCCAGGCAAAGGAAGCAAACAGCACTATTCCAAGGCTTAGCAGCAAAAAAATCAAGCGCAACTTTTTGGTCGAGACAAGCATAACGAGGAGCATCACGATAACCAGCAGCAGCGCGAATTCCGCAGCATTGACGTACAAGCCTTGAATGACAGAGCCGGGAAGACCTTCAATCCAGCGGATGATCCAGTTCATCATAAAAATTAAGGCGGAGAGAATTTTACCAAGAAAGCCGGACACCAATGGCAGAAACGATAACATAAGCAATCCCATCCCGCAAACGATAATAATAAACGACAAAGGCACCAGAAACAGGTTACTCAGCCAAAAATAAGTCGGGAACTGATGAAAATAATACAGCACAAAAGGTGTTGTGGCCAATTGAGCGGCCAGTGCCACGGCGGTGACGTCCCAGACTCTGCTTAGGTATTTATTTTTGACATAGATGGCCGAAGCGATAGGTCGTTGAAGTAAAATAATTCCCAACACGGCGGCATACGACAGCTGAAAACCAATTTCCAGTAAGTTCTCGGGCCTGATAAACAATAGGAAAAAAGCCGATGCAGCGATGGAATTGACAGCAAAACCTTTGCGATTAGTAAGTTGACCTATCAGCACAAAACTTATCATCAAGGAGGCGCGCTGAATAGACGGCGAAAGGCCGGTGAGCAGGGCGTAGAACCATACGATACCAAGCAGTAAAATGGTTTTCAAAGAACTTTGCCAGCCTTGCCGCTTCAAAAAACCTAGTAAAAAACTAAAAATCAGGTAGACAATACCCACATGAAGTCCCGAAACACAGAGTACGTGCATCGCTCCCGCCGCCACATATCCTTTGCGCAAGTAGGCCGGCAGCGACTCATCATAGCCCAGCAAAATGGCAGCCGCAACGCCAAACTCATCGCCTGCTAGCTTGTTCTCACGCATACGCTGCAACAGGAAATCTCGCATATTAAAAGCCAGGCTATAAACAGGATTTCGTTTGCTGAAACCTGTTTTAAACCAGTTGTCGCTGCGCAGATAAATCTGATGAAAGATATGCTTGTTGGCGAGATAATCTCCATAATCAAACTGCCCGGGATTGCTTGGTTCTTGGAGCTTTTCCGGCTTTTTATCAAAGGCAATAATATCACCATAAGCCAGCGCTGGCATACTTTCTGTGCGTTGAAAATAGGCTAAAAATTTACCCGAAAGTGGTTTCAGGCTGTCTTGATTTTTAACTGAAATAAGTTCTAAAGTCGCTTTCACAGTGAGCTCACGGATTTGTGGCGGCTCAATTATTCTGGCAATAAACTGGCTTTCGGGCGACAAAGATTGATGAGAAAGGTGTTGGGGATTGCTCAGCGGATTTTGCAGTTTCACAATCAGCATGCCCCCAAAAATCAAGCTCAAGCTGATGGTTAGGCCAAAAAACCATCTCCAGCGGTATGATTTCAACCAGATTGCACTTACAATGGCCAACAAAACAAATGAAAATGCTAGCTGACTTAAAGTGAAAAGCTCTATTGAAAAAAGCCGGTTCAAGCCTATCCAAATGCCCATACCAAAAGGTATCAGCAGTCTTACAAAGGGATACTTATGGCGGTTGAACATAAATAATACAGTTGGTGTAGAAATTAACCGCAAGATAAATTAAAAGTTTGGAACTTGAGCTTCCTCAGAAAAGTCAAGAAATAAAGAATTCCAATAAGGCTCTAAATACCACAAAGTGTTGATTATTAACGCTAAACTATTTGTGATGTCTTCGTGATTTGGTGTCACTTCAACAAGCTCAGTGCATCACTTCGTGGCAGAATAATACTTTTCAGAATGGGTTTAAACCTTGATAATTTGATGAATAATGCTACCCAATTAACTCCATGATATGCGCGACAGCTTCCTGCGATGCCCCGCTCCCACCCAGCTTTTGGCGCAACAACTCGAACTCGGAAAGCATCTGCCGACGATAATTACCGTCAGGTAGCAAAAGACTTAGCTGCTTTTGCAATTGTTTTTCGTTAAAGTCTGTTTGTATCAGTTCTTTTACGATTTCGCGATCCATAATCAGGTTTACCAGCGAAATATATTTGACGTCGATAATACGGCGGGCAATTTCATAGGAGATACGATTCCCGTTATAGCAAACCACTTCTGGCGTACCTATCAAGGCGGTTTCCAGGGTGGCCGTACCGGATGTTACCATAGCGGCATGGGCGTGTTTAATGAGGTCATAAGTCTGGTTATGAACAACTTTCACCGGAGTTCGACCGATAATTTGCTGATAAAACGACAGCTCCAGCGAGGGTGCAGCGGCAATGGCAAATTCGTAGTCAGGGAAATGTTTCACCATCGCCAGCATTTGCTTAAGCATACGGCTCACTTCCTGTTTGCGGCTGCCGGGTAGCATGGCGATAATAGGTTTTTCGGAGAAATCATTCCGCTTCCTGAAAACTGATTCCTGCTGCCAGGGGTAGTTTTGTAAAGCGTCGAGCAGCGGATGGCCTACAAAATCGACGGCTACATTATAGTTGTCGTAAAAAGCTTTTTCAAAAGGCAGAATCACCAGCATCTTGTCCACCACCCGCCTGATGGTGTGCACGCGACCTTTTTTCCAGGCCCAGATTTGCGGTGAGATATAGTAAACGACTGTGAACTTATTCTGGTGAGCAAACTTCGCAATACGCAGGTTGAAGCCGGGATAATCGATCAAAATCAGCACATCGGGTTTAAAGTTAAGGAGATCTTTCTTGCAAAAGGTCAGATTTCTGGCGATGGTACGCAGGTTTAAAATCACCTCGACAAAACCCATAAAAGCCAGATCACGGTAATGTTTTACAATTGTTGCGCCCTGTTTTTCCATCATATCGCCGCCCCAGGCCCTTATTTCGGCCTGCGCATCTTTTTGCCTGATGGCAGCAATAAGGTTGGATGCATGCAAATCGCCCGAGGCTTCACCAGCAATAATATAATAACGCAAAACAACTGATTTTAAAGGTTATATAAAAAGAAAAACAAAGAGCATTACCACAAATGTAAGCAACAAAACACCTTTTCCGCTCTCCTGTCTATCCCTGTTCAGGAGCCAGAAACGCAGCAACAACAGGTTTGGGATGAGTGCTATCAAAAACGGAATACGTGCTTGGGTAAAATAATTCGCCACTTGCGGAAGTTGCCACAAAGCCAGCAGCAAAACATAGGTCAGACCGTATAAAAGTAAGCCTGCCAAAAATCCGGCAAGAATACTGTTGTGATTTTTCCAACTCATGGCACAAAATTATAAATTCCAGTTTTCAATCGTCTTCATCGCTTGGTATGCCGTCATATCAAACTGTACCGGCACCACCGAAACATAGTTGTCGTCGAGTGCGTTTTGGTCGGTATCTTCGGCTATATCGTCGTTTTCAAAGCGTCCGGTAAGCCAGTGGTAATCACCTCCGCGCGGATCCAGCCGCGAATCGAATTCCTCTACCCAGCGGGCATGCGACTGTCGGCATATTTTGATTCCTTTTGGCATTTCGTCGCTGATGGCAGGTATATTTACGTTGAGGCAAACGCCAGCCGGTAAACTTTCGAGTAGTACTTTTTTAGCAATTTTCACCACGAAATCATTTACATGATCAAAGTTGGCATTCAGGCTGTAATCTAATAAACTGTATCCAATAGCAGGTATTCCGTCGATACAGGCTTCCAGCACAGCCGCCATCGTTCCGGAGTAAATCACATTGATAGAGGCATTTGAGCCGTGATTGATACCTGAAACCAGCAAATCAGGTTTTGATTTAAGCACCACCTGTGTACCCAATTTCACGCAGTCGACTGGAGTGCCATTGCATACGTATTCTTCATAATCAGGCTCATCCGCCACTTTTCTCATGCGCAAAGGCGTCTTAATGGTGATGGCATGGCCCATGCCCGACATCACCTGATCGCTGGCCACCACAACCAAGTGACCAAGTGGCCGCATCAGCTTAATAAGTTTGCGCAAACCGCTGGCGCTGTAGCTATCGTCGTTGGTGATAAGAATTACAGGTTTCTTAGTTTTCTGATTTTTCGTCATCTATAGTATCAAGGTTTGTGACACCGGCCGAAATGATAAATTTCATCACTTCTGTAGCTGAGGCGTCGATAGGTTTAATATTTTCGACCGGTACGATAAATAAATTTCCCGACCAGGCGTAAGAGTGGGGCAAATATACGGCAACCTTTT
>JALNZT010000093.1 GCA_023229135.1 Bacteroidales bacterium | reverse complement strand
CCCGGCAAGGAACAGATAGTATTTACGCAAACTGTTTGTACATGAAGTATTGTGTCGTCCTCTGATGGTTTTTCTACCTGTTTTCGTGTGCAAAAACGTTCCAGCGTAAAAGGACCGATAATGATGTGTGTTTAATCAAGAGTAATTCCCTGAAATAATCATTAATGCTCCCGGAAATAATCACGGGAATTTCCCGGGTTTAATCATCAGCGCCAAAGCTGGCGCCGATATCCAACTTCTATAAGCTTAAAAGGGCGTTTCAGTCCATTCATCAGGTGGCCAAGATGTCACTGGTTGTAATTGACTCTCAATCTCCTGGCGAATGAAATGAAGCTGCTCTTCTAGCTCATCTACTTTCCATAACAGCTCTAACCTTCCTTTAGGGCTTTGGTACTGTTCTACAATCTTGTACGTCTCTGGCCAAAGATCTACTTCGCGTATTGGGAACCTGTCTTCAGCTTCTTTATCTAGGCGTTCAAGAAGAATCTTCACAAGCTCTCCTGTTAATTTGTAGTTATGAGTTTGGCAATACCACCTCAGCGAATCAAAATAGAGTTTTTTGTCAATTATCATCACTTACTCCACCTTTACGCATCAAAGCGTGCTTCATTCGGTAGCTTTGTCCTTCAAAGAGCAGTAAGTGCCCATGATGCACTAGACGGTCAATCATTGCTGCGGCCATCTGCTGGTCAGTGAAGATACCTCCCCATTTGGAGAACTCAAGGTTTGTCGTAAGGATCAAACTCTTTCGCTCATAGCTGTCACTAATTATCCTAAAAAGTAGTTGAGAGCCTTCCTTGTCTACTGGAACATAGCCCCACTCATCTAAGATAAGTAAATCCAATTTACTTATGCTTTCAACAAGCGTTTCAAGTCTGCCTTTTTTCCTCGCTTCCGCGAGCATGAGGACCAACTCGGTAACCGTATAAAAACGAACCGAGAAGCCTAATTCGCATGCCCTAATCCCTAGAGCAATTGCTAAGTGAGTCTTTCCTGTTCCTACTGGTCCATAGCAGACGATATTGGTCTTTGCCTGGATGAAAGAGCACTGCTGTAGTTCATCCTTGCTTATGGATGGTGGGAAGCGTAAGGCAGTGTAATCATATCCTTCCAGGCTCTTAATCATCGGAAAACGAGCAAGAGTTACTAATCTTGTTCGCTTGGAAATCTCCCGTAACTCATCAGCTCGTAGCAAAGCTCTATGAAGAAACTCAACTTGCTCTTCGGTTGCTTCCTCGCATAAATGAAGTACATCCCGGTTAATAAAAAATCTTCTAAGCACTCGATCCATTTCTAAATACTGCGTATTGTTTTGAATTGCTTGTTTTTGGTTCATTTGCCCACCCCCTTACCAAGGAAGGTGTCGTATATGTTCAAATCAGGCCCTTCCTCAATTTCTTCAAAAGGATCGAACTCCGCCATTCGTGCTGCAAAGACTGCAGCGTCAGCGAGCGGAGAGCTACCAGCGTTCGTTACGGCAGTGCTAAGGGCTTCTATAGCATGTTCAAGGCCATATTCGTTCTTTAGTGCACTCATGGCCCTTACGGCGCTCTTAAGCTCCTCTCTTTCAAGGTTATCAAGGTATTCTTTTAAGAAGGGTGGTAAAACCTCTCGTATTCCACTATTACTCCATGCCCCTATGTTACGCGTTAACACTGCTAACGATGTACTAGGGTCAACTTCATCAGTTCGTTGTTTGCCAAATCGTCGTCTGTGAGTTACTAAGATGTTATGTTCCTTGTCATAGACTTCAATAAAGTGGGCCCGTATACCAACAAGGACAACCTGCCTAGAGAACTCAGGGCAACTTGAGTAGTAGTGGTTTCCACTCACTCTCACCTTGCCGTACGTATCGGCTTTTATAAATTCGAATCTGCAAACATTAAAACGAGCTGAAGGAAGATCCTGTAGGGCTTTAAGATCCTCATTAAACAGGCTTTCTAAACTTTGATGTTTTTTATAATGCGCTTTCTTTAGCTCATGCATCGCCTTTGCGATAAGCGCTTTGTTGAACTCTTCGATATCATTGATGTGAGGAAGCGGAACAAATCTGTTTCTCCTCACACTTCCAATTTTATTTTCCACATGGCCCTTTTCCCACCCACTTGCTGGGGTGCAGAATCGTATTGAAAACCCATAGTGAGCACGAAAGCGCTTAAAGAGTTCTGTTTCTGTTATCTCTGAGCCGATGCGCCTACCTGCCCCTGAGGCATTATCAATAACAACAGTGGAGGGTACCCCTCCAATGAATTCGAAAACATCCTGTAAGCCTTGGCATATACACTCAGCAGTTTCACCATTAAAGATTTGAGTGAACTCTACATTCGAATGGGGAAATGAAATAACAAAGAAGCGCTTTCTTACCTTTACTCCCTCTTCATAGCATTCAAGCTCTCCAAAGTCGGCTTGAGCTTGGCCTGGATGCCACACTAGCTCCAGTGTCCCTCGATGAGCTTCTATGTGCTCCTGCCGCACAGAGCGTACGTAACGAACCAGGGTAGGATATGAACAGTCATAGTCATCAAATTCCTGTACTAGGCGGTCGTGGATCTTTTGTGCAGTGTGGCGTTGCTTAGCCCAATTACCTTTATCTTCTTCTAGCCATTTAAGAATCGTTGGCTTATAAGGATTGAGCTTTGGGGCTACTTCTCTCTTTACTTCTGGAACCTTTGGCGAGAAATCTTCCATCTTTAGGTATTTACGGACGGTTTTCTCGTCAACCTTTGCTTCCCGAGCAATCTTTGCTACAGAATATCCTGCTTTACGCATTTCTCTGATAGAATTGATTTGGGACATGTTGAGCATTCTCCTTCTCCTTTCATGTATTTTGTTGATACACAAAAGGATACCTTTCAAAGGACAGTGCCTCAACTGTCCCTTGATTTATCCCGGGAATTTCCTGTGATTATAAAGGGGAAGCTCTGTGATCTTTTCCGGGAGTTTTACTCTATCGTAAACAGTCGATTTGTTAAG
>JALNZT010000092.1 GCA_023229135.1 Bacteroidales bacterium | reverse complement strand
GTTAGGCTTGCAGAGTTGAGGACTAATGTGCCTATACCTGTATTAGTGATGGTAAAAGTCTGGTCAGTTGATGATGCATCCATAGCAATACCTGCAAAATCCTTTTCAGCTGGACTTATACTGATGATTGGTGTGGTTGGTGCTAAACTAATTGTTATATCGTCAATGCTGAGATAATAAGGGCTGTAATTCAGTTCACCATTTATACCCAAATAGTATAAGCCATCTTCAGCTGGGGTGAAATCTCCATATTTTCTTTGATAATTGCCGCTTGTGATAGGTGTTTGTGCAATGATCGTCTCTGTCATACCTGCCACTGTTGCTTCATTACCATATTTTACTGTAAGCTGAGCACCTGATGTACCATCTTGTCTTGCATAAATTTCAAATCTATAGGTAGTACCACCTGTTAATTGAATAGGTCTGAACATCCAATCATTATTATCATATCGTAAAAAAGCATTGAAATTTCCAGATCTTGGTGTTCTATTATAATTTGTTAATGTGGAATTGGCTGTCCACTGCTCTGTACCTGTAACACTTATTTGAGTCCAGTTTAAAATCTCTGTTGAGTTATGAGTATTACCTGCTTCAAAGCCTTCTGTAAATGGGAACGTAGAGATTATTGGGTTTTCCGCTGTTGTAAACGACCAAACTGGGCAATTAATTGCTGGGCCAAATGAGTTTTTGGGTATTACTTGCCAATAATATGTAGTGCTATATTCTAAATCAGTGGTGAATGTATAGCTTGTTCCTGCTTGTTCACCAACGAGATCTGTTTCAGCTGGTGGGTTAGTTGTTCCAAAATATAGATCATATGCTGTTGGGGTACCGCCTGTTAATACTGTTGCCCATGCAAGAGTCGGAGTAATAAGTATATTCTCAGCTTCATCTGCTGGACTTACTAAAACTACAGGATCAGGAACGCCTGTTGGTGTTTCTCTAACAATAATATTATCAAAGTCAACATAGTAGTCACCTGCTCCCCATGTAGCTACGAATCTAACTTTTACTACTTGACCAGTATAACCTATAACAGGCACTGTTGGGGTTGCAAATTCTGCACTAACAACATGGTTAGTGTTGTCAATTACATGAATTGTTTCAAACGTTTGTCCATCATCAGTAGAGATTTGTACTTCAATTTTATCGCCTTCTACTATTTCGTAGGAACCACCTGGATATGAAAAAGTGTAAGCCATATAGCGATAGTCAAATTTGATTTCTGAAACTGCTGCTAATGGTCCGATTGGGCAAGTTGTGAAACTGCCAGTTGTTTCAGAGCCATATAGATTCTTATAAACGCCATTACTTGCGTTACCGTGAGTGGCACTAATCAACATCTCATTATTGATCCATTCACTTGGCCACGCTGTACTTGCATTAAAGTCCTCTAAGAATGGGATTGGACGGGTAGGATCTAAACGTGTGGTAAATGATCTTATAGTAGCTGGGTCAGAGTCTCCATATATGTTAGTTGCAACAACTGTCCAATAATAAACAGTTTCATAATCAAGACCTGAGAGAGTATAGCTTAAATCGGTGCCAACATCTTCACCATCTAAGATATTTGTTGCATTTTCATTTGTACCCAAATACACCTTATAAGAATCTGCACCTAAAACTCCGTTCCATGTTAGAGAAGCATTTAACGCAACATTTATAGCTGCATTAGCAGGAGAACTTAAATCGGGTGGCTCGGGTGCACTGTAAATTTCTGGGCCTTTGAAATCATCGACATGTAAGTGCTTTTCTTTTGTTGATATTGCTTGTACAGCCACATACACATTTTGACCTATATAACTTGCTAAGTCGTATATGTACTGCTTTGCAGTAGTTGGTGGGGCGACATTACTTGCAAGAGGAATAGTAAAGTCCGCTTTGTCATTACCCGTTGTTGATAGCCAAACGTTAAATTTTTCAATATAGTAATCTGATTCATTTTTCGCTTTAAATTTAATTTCGAAATTATCTACTGATGGGACAAGCTTTGGCGTAAATTAGCCAGTCATCGTGAGCGTCACTGCTGAAAGTTATTTTGGCATCTGCTGAGCCGCTTATTGGGCTATCTGTGTTTCTAAACCAGGTGTTTGAATCACCATCATTAATAACTCTCCATCCAGCGGGTGGGAAAGCTGTTCCTTCAAAACCTTCATCTAATGGCGCAGCCATTAAGATACCTACCATTGATAGCAAAATCGCTATAAACCATAGTTTTTTAATAAGTCCTCCATTTTTGTTTCTTCCTCTTTATAATATAAAAAAAATTGAATACTATTTCAATTTCAAGTATATGCGAACAATTATCATTGCTGGGAAAATTATGTCAAGCAAAAAGTTTAATACAGTCATAATATTTAATAATTGAAACACTTTAGCCCATGAGTTAATTGTCTCAACAATGTTAATACTTGTAAATTTGAGAAATAGAAGTAGGTAAAAAAGTGTAAACAGAACAACGAACGAATGGTTAGTTTCTCAAAAGTGAACAAGTGAGTAGTATTTGCGGTATCGAAATCAATACATATAACATTTAAAATCAGTCATCGTATCAATGGCAATTTAATATTTACCAATCTCAATTAGATAAAACCCCAGCCCCTACCGCGACGGAGGAGCGAAAGTTCGTTCAAGTTCGTGTCGTTCGTTGCTAAATTGTTATTCGTGCTGTATTCGTGTCTTTCGTGGCAAAAATAAAAAACCCTTTGTGCTCTTTGTTTTATTCGTGTTCTTTGCACCCTTTGTCGTTCAAATTCTACATGTTTTTTATGGTGGAAATGATATCATACCCCTCTACTTATATATGCGTCCGAATTTCAGCTTTTTTAAAACTTTTTTCAATCTATTTTTCAAACAGGCTCTCAGAGCTGATTTGGAGGCGATTATTTTTTTGCAAAACTTTTAATATTTTTAGAAACGAACGATTAGTTTGCTTCGCAAAAGTGAATAAGTGAACGAGTGAACAAGTGAGTAGTGTTTTGCCGATTAGCAGACATAACACAAACTTTATTAACTTTACA
>JALNZT010000059.1 GCA_023229135.1 Bacteroidales bacterium | reverse complement strand
GCCTGCAAGGCCGCTGAACTTGCAAAGCCAGACGTGTTGATTTCCACAGTCACAGAGCTTGCGTTTGACAGCTTGAAGCCGAAATCAATCGTGAAGTGGAAAACGCCAATGGCGCCCTCATTGAGGTAGATAGATGAGCCGTCCTGCACGGCAGCGGCGACAAGCACAGGTTCTTCATTGCCTATTTTAGCGAAGATGCAACACGTTCTTGCGAACATTCCATTTGTTAGTTCGGAATTGCTAAATGAAGCGCTTAAAGTGCACACGTCATTTGCCACCACTGCGTTTAGGCTGGTCGCACTCAACTGTACCACGCTCGAGCTCATGCCTGGTATTTCCGCTTCGTCAAGCAACACGTATGTGACACCAACATTTGTCCACGTAATTTTTTCACCAGCATGAGCACGCGCTAACAAAGCCCTACCGACATCCGTTAAAATCGCTTTTTTAAAAATCATTGTTTATTCTCCTATGGTCACTTTCGTGTGTAACGACGCTGTACTGCCTACACCCAAGTAAAAGCCAGCGTTCACGTCTGCGTTGCTTTGTGCTTCAAGCAGGACGTTGCAAGGGATAATCTGTCGTATAGCGTTGGCAACGCTGACGAACGGCTCCAGTTCCTCCGCCCCGTGCCCTTCAAGATTGCGCGTTGTAACCGTAAGCTTAAGGCTTTGGCAGTCCATCGAGGCGGTGTATGGCGTTGCTCCAAAGAGCGTCGCAATCCTAGCCATCACATACGCCTCGTTGATAACATTTTGTGTAGATAGCTTTGCGATAACCTCCGCGCGGCGCTCTTGAAGACTTAGCGCGCTCGCTTCTAGATTAAGCACAGCTTCCCACTGTTCGATGCAATCATGCCCAGCGCTTTGCACATAAGCGTTATTTAACATTCGCTCTAGAACCAAAACAAAAGACTGGCAAAGCACATCCTCGGCACCCATCAAGCGCACAGCTTCCAAAGCATCCCGCAAGTATGGCGTTAAATAATGAATGCACTTTGCGTCTTTTAATGCCTCAAGTGATTTCATATTAAACCTCTGGATAAATGCCCGTGTTGACGCCATTAATTTCAATAATGAGTTCGTCAAGATATGGCAAAACAGCCGAGTTAGCACTGCTTACAATATTGACATCTCCTTGTAGTTGTGAATATTGCCCTATACTATTACGTTTTAAAATACCACTATCGGCTACCGCTGCTATCTTTTCTGCATCGCACAATGTTATTGCACTCACAAGATTACTTATATAAAACTTGCTTACATAGCCAGCAGAGGGGTAGGAGTCGCCAAGATTTGTTAGAGCCTCATCTCGCAAACCCTCCAAATATGACTTCACAGCAGCTATGAGTTTTGCCTTTAATTCAGCATCTAGGCTGTGGCCAGACCGCAATATGAGTGGAACTTTAAAGCCCATTCCGTAACGTCCAAATTGCGCCACAGTAACGCGGTGCCCAAGCGGAACAACACCTGTTCCCGCAGGGCTTACAGGGTCTAAAAAGTATTGCAAAGCAGCTATCGTAGCGCTCGATGCTGGCATGTACTTTTCATCGCCAAAGTCCTGCACAATAAACAACTTCACCGTTCCACCGCCTTGCCACGCGGGGTAGATCTGAAAGCCCGAAACCACCGTAGCCACATCGTTTTGTTCCTCGCGAAATGCCTCAAAAACCCAGTAGCAATAGTCATCAAAGTTCCCGCCATAACCGCGTCGTCCCAGACTTTGCCAGATCTTAAGTCTGTACTCATCATCGCTTTGAACATTAGCGCCTTGGTCAAAACACTCGTGCAAAGTCGCCGACTTTAAGCCCGCAATAGGCGGCATGGGGTGTAAAACTCCAAAATCCGCGCCAGCAGCAGCACCCGCCTGCGTGCAAATAATCGTGTAATAACCGCCGCCCAAATTCGCCGAAACTTCGTATTCAAAGCCTAAGCCTTCGGCCGTCACAAACTTATGGCCAAGGGGCACTTCCACGCTACTTGGCAAAAATTCAGCCTTCCATTTCGCTTTCGTTGCAGGCGCCCTGTAAACCCCAAACTGCGAGCCACACAAATCCAAATACTCGCCCTGAGCCGTCTGGAACCTGCTTTGTAGCGACACTTGATGCAATACATCGAAGCTCTTGGCGAGCGTCACGCAAAGCGGTGCCAGTGCATCGTAAATCACAGAACCTTCTCGCTTATCTACATCCGCCTGCACTGCATTGAGTGCGTCTCGCAATAGCGCTGGGAATGTGAAGCTCTTCAAGTCCTCGTAAATGTTTTTCTCGTAAAGATTAGACATTGCTACCTCCTATCAAATGCCTACGCTCACGCTCTCTCTAAAGACGCCCTCGTTGGTATACACTTCTAGCTCAAACACAAGACTGTCTATGTTTTCACTGTTTTCACTCGTTTGAACTTGTTTAAGCTTTACATCGCTAATGCGATCGTCTTGCAGCAAAGCCTCTCGCATACGCTGTTCCATGACGGCGAGTACAAAGGGGCTAGACTTGCCAATGAGACTCTCTAGTTCTACACCGTAGTTGCCTGTGTAAATGCTCTGTGTATAGCGCTCTGTGGCAAATAGCTTTCTTACAGCCTGCATCATTGCAGCTAAAGCATCCACGCGCTTTACAAGTCGACCATTTTCTAATAACCACGTTGTCGATGGTGACTTTGCCCTCACAATAACTGGAATCTTACTACTTGGGGTCATTTGTTATACCCTCCACTCTCTCTAAAATGTAATGAATACTCGTAGAAATCCGCAATATCTTTACCTTGTCACCAGCCTCTAAACCGCGCCAAAGCAGGATTTTTTCAAGGGCATTGTTGATGCTATGCCTATGCTTTAAAGACAGTGTTGTAGGGTTTGGTATGTCTGGATTTACAATCTTTTTTGGATTTGTTTCACTCTCTGGCTTACTGTGATCAAAGTTTTCGTTAGGAACCATGGCATCGATGCCAAGCGGTGCGAATATAATGGGAGCACCAAGATTCCCTGTAGCTGTAACATCAACCAAGAACTCTTCCATTGTGTGTGTATGCTCTGGATTGCCATCTTCAGGGATCTTAATCCACGTTTCCTTGCACCTAGAATCCAAAACGATAAACGGATCTGTTATCTCATACCTGTCATCGACCTTTATCTTTAATGGCTCGACCTCCAAAACTTCACCAAAGAACAGTTGTGGCGCATGTTGCCTAGCTATCCTAGTGGCAATGTCCTGTATTAATCCCACGATTTTTTGACCTGAACGACTCATTATATTCTATCCATGACAAGCTCTAACTGCATTTCGTGCAATGCATTTTTAATGTTATGTGTACACGACTTCACAATGTAGTTTTGATTTTCCGATGTACTTTTAATGGCATCTAGCTGTATTTGTATGCCGCTCCCAGCGCTTAGCGCAAAGTCGCCAAGACAATTTAAAGTCAATGTTTGCGTAAACCTATTATAGGTTTTTAAGAGCTTTTCGGCATACTTTTCGAGCGTGGCGTCTTTGGTCTCTTCAGAAAGCTTTTTATGATATTGTAAAACTCCCCACTGTTTAATCGTGTTCGAGTCCTTCACCACGACCCAAGCGCGTTCATTCTTTGCTTTATTGTCTTTGCCTATCTTTATTTGATTATACGTGTTCTTGTCTATTGAGACTTCATAGTTGTATTGATTGATAACAGAAACATCGTCAATCAAAAGTTCAGTGTGCAAATTTTCTACATCACGTAGTTCCAAGCTCCCAAAATTATCGCGTACAATAAAGAGTTTTCCAGTCTCAACAAAAGTCTCTTCGCAGTACTGCGTAACAACATCCCATATGGATTTACCCTCGTGTATACTCGCCTTACAGGTATGCGATGAACTATCGACTGTTCCTTGGTTTAGCTTCCACTCTGAGCAGATTTTTTTAAATAAAGCGTCTACCGTCATGGGCTCCAAAACGAAGGTATCTTGATTTTTTAAATACCTGCATTGATCTAGCGCTGTAAGCCGAACTTTGGCTTCATTGCTCATGCTCACAGTGAAAACGTAGCCCATAAAAACGCCTCTGTCCCCATCCAAAACCTGAATGCACGCCCCCATTACATACTCATTTTGATCGCCAACAATCGTTAAAGATGCTTGCCCAGGCTGCGAGTCTAAAGAGCTACTTATCTGTAGTTCTTCTACGATATCTGTAATGTCTATGGCCTCATCAAAATCACCGCTTTCGGATGGCTCATAATACAATATCAAAAGTTCCGATGTCATAGCTTATGCCTCATACTCTCTGCTTTTACCCAGCCAAGGGCGCGTTTTGTTGCAGCGTCTGCTATTTGGTATTTATACAGTGCAAAGTTGTGGCTTATGTTTGAATTTATATCGAGTTCTATGGAGACAATCACGCATTCACTATTGCTAAGTGCGTTATTTCTAGCGCCCTTTAGAATGTCTCGAACATTTCCTATTTGTCCCTTTGGCGACGATGTCATAAGGTTAATGGGCAGGCGAGCAAATGGTGCGGCGCCCCATGGGTCTCGAAAGTATTTGCCGTTAACGACAACGCGGTCACCTATGGCAAAGCCATTTTTGGGGCGCGTCGATGTAAGAGATTCATAAGCCTTGGTTTCATCGCCTTCAAAAAGCGGCTCTTGCTTGTCTAGCTGTTTGCCTTCTTTGCCATAATGCCGATACTCGCGAAGGGTCAGTGTGTAGTTTATATCTTCATCTTGCGCGGTGTATGCGTACTCAAAAGCATCAATAGACACATAAAATGGTTTTGCTTTAAATCCTGTTAGAACAAAGTTCATGGGTGATTTGCTCTCTAGAACCTTAGTAAATAGGTCTATATAGTGTTCAGGCTCTTTAAAATCATTGAGCGTGCGTATGAAAGATCTATCCCCAAACCTTGGAAAGAATGATGCAATGCTAAATGTCTTGAGCTTTCTATCGCGAAGTATGGATATTTCACCAAGCTTAACCGTTTCGCTAATCACAGTGCCGCTTTGAAGCTGCAATGTTATATCTTGCGGTAAGACTGGTAGCTTGTGCATCTGTGAATCAATCTCAAAGTAAATATCTCTATTCTCTAAGTTCATGCGTAAACCTCCGAAAGACTGGTAGCGTTGGCGTTTTCAATCTCACCTGCAAAGCGCTCAAAGAAGGCATCAGCATCCGCCTCATGGTTTATGGTGCCCACATTGACGCGTACTTTTGGCCTTATGGTGGTGTAGCGATTTACCAATTCAACCGAGGCTATATCTTTGAGCAGCTGAATGCTGTCTTTGTCTATTTTTGTGCTTCCTTTGGTGTGCAAAGGCTTACTTGGGCTTGTGCCATAATCGCCAAAAGCCAGTGTTTTGGCGCTCTCGCTTTTGGCGTTGGCAGCTTCAAGACTTTTGATGGCTTCTTGTTTTTCTTTTTCGAGATACTGCAAGTCTAGAAACATGCTTTTTTCTATGTTTTTTCTTTGCTCTGCTAGGCTATCCGATTCGCTCAAGTACTTTTGGCCTTGCGCCATAGCTGTATCTGCAAAGCTCACATGTTTAATGTCCGAACCTTTGAGAAGATTTATCTTATCGATCAAAGAGTTTACGAGGTCTTGAATTTTCATTGCAAGCCCAGCAATACCCACCGAAATGTTTCCAATGACGTAATAAAACATCTCTTGTATTTTTAAGATAAACATCTCAAAACCAGCCTTAGCCATGAGCCACCTAGATTTTACAGAGTATTGAAAATCCATATCGGTGTTCCATAGCTCACGCAGTGCGACAATGGCGCTTAAAATAAGGGTCACAATAAGCAAAAATGGGTTTGTGGCTGTCATAAGCTTTTGAGCTACAATAATAGCGCCTATAGCCGCTGCAACGCCGCCGAGTAGATCAATACTGGTTTCTATAGCGTTTAAAATCCAAGAGATAGCGGGCCCTAAAGGCGCTATAAAGTCCATCGCGCTAGAGACTAGCCCCATGATCACGCCAGCTAATCGCAAAATAGTGTTTATAATTTCATTAAAGCTGTCACTTGAAGTTATCTCGCCGATTTTTTGTAAAATAGGAGCTGATGCTTCAAGGAAGCTATTCTTCATACGATTAACCACCGACTCCCATGTCACTGGCATCCTAGAAAATGCGCCTTCGATCTCTTCAGCATTGTCAAACATCGCTCCCTTCAAAACCTCGGTGGTGATCTTTCCTTGCGACGCAAGTTCTCGCAGCTGTCCAACGGGTTCATTGAGCTTTTTAGCGATTAAGTCGGCTATTTGTGGGGCGCTGGACAAAACACTTTTGAGGTCTTCACCTTGTAGAGCGCCCTTCGATAAACCCTGCCTTATCTGCTCAATTGCGCCCGCAGCCTGCTCTGCACTCACGCCGCTTGATACAAATTGTTTCGATAAAAGCTCATTAAAACGCGCTGCCTCGCCGATGCTCCCAAAAGCATCGCCAGTGCCCGTTAAAAAGGTCATGCTCTGGGCAGCAAAGTTTTCTTTTCCTACACCGAGTTCATTGGCTTTAGTCAAGAAATACTGGTCTATTTCCTCGACGCTGTATCCAGAGCCATCGGCCTTAGCAGCGAAGCCTGCACCTCTCTGTTTTTCGCTAAGGTTGCCTAGGCGAGCTAGCATACGAGCGCGTTCATCGGAGGCTTTAAATATGCCGCTAAATGCCCTTGCGCCTTCTACAATTCCCTTTACCCCCCAGTATGCCTCGCCGATGCTTTTGAGCGACAAACCAGCGCCAGCGGCTTTCTCTTTGATGCTCTGTAAGCTGTTTCTGAGTCTAGAGAATGCGCCCACCGCTATGGATGCCGCGCTTTTAGCAACGTCACCGATGCGTTTTAGAGCAGACCAAGCTTGGCTTCCCGTCACAACAAGCTCCGTTTTAAGCGTATTGCCAGCTAACGAAAACCCAGACTTAATCGCTTTAGCGGCTGGTGTAGCAGCATGGGCAACGCTTAAGAGCGCGCCTTTGGCTGCACTGCCGAGCTTTTCAAAAGCGCTTCCTGAGCTCTCGCCAACGGCGTTGATAGCATCGAATCCTTCGGCAAAAGAGTTTGGGAGATTAGCGACACTCTCGACAACACCGTTGATCTTGGGCTGTAACACATCAAGACTAGCAACTACGCTATTTATCGCCGAGGTGGCGACGCTGTCTATTGGCGCAATGGCGGCCTCAGATGCATGAGCAGGTGGCGTAGGGATGGCCAACGGTTCTGTAGTTATGGGCGCTACAGGTGTAGGGATGGCTATAGGCGCGGGAGCTGGCGCTGGGGGAGCCTCCTGCAATGCGGATGCAGCATTGACGGCGCTGCTTAGCGCTACGGTCTCTATTTTAGCTGTAAGTTCCAAGGGTTTTAGCCTTAGTTCTTGGTAGCTTGAAAGCCCCTTTATAAGCCCGTCTAAGGCCGCAGACGCACCGAGGATCGATTCTTTGATAGCATCAAAAGCCTTGCTGGCATTGTCGATAATTTTAAGTTCAGCCTGCAAAGGCTTAATCTCGGCCATTGTCTTACCTCTTTAGCTTACTTTTTTCTTTAGCTTCTTGTTTGACGCGCTCCTCGATGAGCGCAATCACAAGCCCTTTTTCTCGAGTAGGTAAATCGTTGTATTCGTGAGGAAACCGCCGCAGCTTATGTAAAACATAATAGGCAACCCAGGTGTCGCGGTCATCCTCACTTAGCAGTTTTTTGCTTCTTCTACCGCTTGTTCTAAATCTTGGCCAAAGCCTGAGAGTTCAGAAATTTCGCCTACGATGCGTTCAATTTCCCCAGGTAGTAAGACCTTGTTTAACAGTTGCTCTGGCGTTGCACAGCCAGCTTTTTGTATCCACGCGGCATCGCTAAAGTTTGGCTCTACAACGCACTCAATGAGCATCATTTCTTTCATTTTGCTATCATTAAAGTGTCGTTTGCCATTTTTTTGGCTAATACACAGCTTTTGAAATCGTTTGTATTGTTCGTTACTCATGGCTTTAATTTTAAAGCCGTTTCCTTTTAAACGTTCAGAAACTAAAATTTCTTTTATACAGTCTTCAACGGATGCTTCGAGTAAAAACTCTTGTAGATTATTCATGTCGAGTAAAAACTCTTGTAGATTACTCATGTTGTGTTCCTTCTTTAAATGCTAAATATAAACAGTTACACGCTGCGGGGCGTTGCGGGGGCTTGTGCCCCCGCTGAGGGGGGAGCGGCGCATTTGCGAAGCAAACAGCCGCGCGGGGGGACACTTCCCCCCCCAGTAAAAATTATGATTGTGGTGCGTCATTAAAGTGACTGAGATGCGAATAACTATCGAATGTAAATGACACTTCCTCTTCAAGGATTTCATCGCCTGTGTTAAACTTTGATAGTATTGATGAATCAATATTTACATCATAAAAGGCCGTTGTATTCGTTCCTACACTCGACTCGGGATCGGAGTTTGTAACCACAAGTGTAAAGTAAATATCCTTGCCAGAGCTTAAATATTCCTCGACCATTTTGCGATAATACGGGGTAACCATATAAATAGTCATGCTACCCGTCCCCTTTACTCCTGTGGTTTTGTGCGCGGTTTGGCGTCTATTTAAAAGACGAATCTCTTGTTTAAACTTTTCAATTTTAGCCTCAAAAGATTTTGCATAAAACATTCTGTGCATTATTCCGTCGATGGTTGCATAACCGTCGGCAGCATTCGCATTCATAACATCTGTTGCTCTCATTGCTTCCATTTGACTACTCCTTATCCGTTAACATTGACGGTTGCATAAAGTTTTTCCATAGAATCTACAGGCTGAACCCAATAATTACAGACGACAGCATCAATGTCGGCACCGGCCAAAACTTCAATATCTTTGTCTTTATCGAAGTTAGTAATGGCGCCCAAAGACTCTAATTGTTGAAAGTAATTAATCATGTCGGCCTTAAATAAATTGCGCCCTGTAGTATCATTATTTACTTTACCAACGTAGGTTTTCTCCCATGTAAGAGCGAGGGTGTTTCCTATTTCATCGAGGCAGCGCATGATGCGATTCTTACTAAATGCATAGCTCTTCGTCGAAGGGAAATCACACAATGAATTGATATCTTTTTCGATGACAACGACACCATCACTGCGATACGAAAGTACAGTGTATCCTTGTTTTAGGGCTTCTTCAATATCTTCATGGCTTAATGGTTCGCCTGTAATAAGTTTTGCCCCTTTTATGACATGATAAGTGTTGCTTTGTATAATGCTTGAGCCAGCGCTAAGCCCCGTTAAATAGGCAACAAAAAGCTCTTCAGTAATGCTTTGACCGTCGGCATCGATATAACCTTGTTTTGATGTAATAATCCCCTCGTAGTTTGCGCCAGCGGCACCGCCCGCATCTAGTAGGACGCATTGTCGTTTTTTGCCTTCGCGCTCTCTATCGTTTGTAATAAGCGTTGTTGCAGCATTTTTTCGTGTTGATACATCGCTCATCACACCGAGCGTGTTCCAAGACTTTGTGAAGAGCAGGCTTAGCGCTGCATTATAACTTTCGTCGCTCTCTGTTCCATTACTGCCGCCTGTAAGCGCCTTGGCTGCGGTCTCTGTTAGACTGTTTGCACCAGCAACAGCAGCCTCGAATTCTACCCAATCATTGTTAACGAGTTTAGAAATATCGGCTACTCTTTGGGTATCTTTTTGCACACCGTCGAGCGCTGTCATAACATCGTATAAATCTGCTCCCGTCACTTTTTTAATAATAACCGTAAGTCTATTGCCAAGAACACCCGCGTATCGTGCAGTTATTTTTAGGCCATCCGACGTTACAGCAGCTTTAAGGCCGTCAGTGTTGGTGCGGGCGATGAGTAGTTTATAGGCGTTGGACAAGGCCAAACGCATAGGCAAAGAGGCTAGATCCGAGGCGACTAAGCCCACCTTTGGCAACGATTTCCCGTCGACAAGGTCTGTAGATAACAGCTCTACATAATCGGGTCCCCAATCCATGATAAGGGGAAGTGCAGCCACGCCGCGCGTCCCTATGCTCGTTGAGGGCGCAGGGACGGCGACGAAATTGATATAAGCGCCAGCACGAATTTTATTTTGCGCTAAAAAAGTACCACCAGCCATAATAATATCTCCTATAAGAGTTCAAAGTTGTCTTGGCGTTGCGCCATGAGAGCGCTTTTGCCTTCCTGTATTCGACACTTAAGCCTATATGTTGCGTAATATACGCAGTAATCTTCAAACAGCCTAAAATCAGCGCCAATGGCGCGTGTAAGCAAGGTGTCGCCTTGGCTATTTGATTCAAGATCGATGTAGGCAAGCGTCCGTCTTATTCGCTCGCCCATAGCGAGGGCTTCTGCGCATCTTTGGCTAGAGTCTGGATTTGTGTAGTACTTCACTTCAATTCTTCGGTGTTGCCAAAAGACTGGTTCAATATCGCGCTCCTCATAGACCGATGCTTCATAAACAAAGAAGCACGGCTCCTCAAAATCTTGCAAGATTTGCTCTGCATAGATCGGTACATCGCCAGCTATAGCGCGTAGCTTCCTAACAATCGCGTTTTTCACCATGTTTCCATGTACTATTGCTAAATCCATCTCGAAGCCTCATTAAACGCGTTGAATCGCTTAGCAAAGCGCTCTGGCAGCTCACTCGCCAATTCATACAAAGAATCCTTCACCATGTGTTTGCCTTTAATATCGCGCTTTCGCGTAACAATGATGTAGTTACCATCCTCGTCAGGCTCTGCTTTACCCGTAGGGTCTCCCGTCCCATAGGCAAAGGAATAGCCCATAAATTCCACAAAACGCAGCCGTCCGCTCTCCATACGCATCTTTAAAATCATGCCTGGCTTCTGCTTATAGCCCCATTCAATGTGAGCAGCGTAAAGCGCGGGGTTTGCTCCCTTTGATGTCGCCGTGTTTTCAATATTAAATTTGTAAACATTGCCTATTTTCTTGGCATTTGAATCATCAAAACCCAGCCTTAGCGCCCCATAATCTACAGGTGTTCGCTCTTTAATCGCTGCTAAAAGCTCTTTAAAAACTTCCTTACAGAAGTCGTCAAAAAACATGCTAAAACGCTTTTTGTACAAGGCATGGTTAAGCGCAGCTTTTTTAAAGATGTTGTGCATCTTAATCCTCTGCTTTGTCTAGTTTGAGCGTTGCTTTGATGTGGGTAGGGTAGGCTTTGGGTTCGCCAATTGTCCCCCTGTAGCGCCTCAAAATTTGACCCTTAGAGAGCTTTTTGAGCACTAGGTAGTCTCCAGCTACGAGCTTGATGTCAGGCGTCGTATGGATGCTAATAAACTGCTCTAGGGGGATGTTTGATATCGTACGCGGGTTTGCATCGTCAGCTTGCTCTGGTGAAATAAGACAAGCGACGTCTTGGTAAATGGGAACGTCGTTACGCTCTTTGCGCGTTGCACCGTGCTCATCGAGCGTAGTGATATAGCGATAAACGTCGCATAGATCTGAGTACAAAAACTTAAAGCTTGCACTATAAGCCGAAAGATCTAAGACCACCGAAGCCTCCTATATTTGTTGAGTTGAGCCTTGTAATCATAAAAGAGATCGTCAAGGTTAATTTTATGTGCACGCGCGTCTGGTGATGTATGTATACTCACATCATCGACTTGAATGGACACAATTTCGTGTGGTTTAATTGCTTCGGACTGAGATCCAAATTGAGCGTGGATCAAGTCTGATGCCATGTTTGCGTGTGTAAATCGTAGTTCTTTGGGAACGCTCGAAATATGGCAATAGTTTTTAATATATTGCTCTGCCTCTTCAAGGGCGAGTTTGATGTTGAATTCGCTAGCGTTGGTGTCTGAAACCTTGTGCCTTAATATTTCGAGCGCGTCCATGGTT
The DNA here is from genome assembly GCA_023229135.1 of Bacteroidales bacterium. Taxonomy (GTDB): domain Bacteria; phylum Bacteroidota; class Bacteroidia; order Bacteroidales; family F082; genus UBA5536. The sequence goes on along the minus strand of JALNZT010000059.1, from coordinate 4,872 downwards.
TACCTACTTTCGTTTCTTTTTGGGTTTATTCTCTTGTTCGTCTTGTGTATCGAGTTCTTGGCCAGTTTTTGGCTCTTTTGTAGCCTTAGTTTGCGCTTGGCTCACAATGACAGCGCCCGCGTCCACAAGGCTTTCGAGGTCCTTATCGAGCACCTCAAAGCTCTGGTAGGCTGCATAGAACTGGCCGTTGTATTTGATGCTCTGCGTAAATTTTACTACAGCCATACTAGTACCCCTTAATGACAAAGACGCTCTGCATCCCCTCAAACGAGGGCATAAGTGTTGCAGACACGATGGTTTCAATGTTTACGGGGTCACGAATGAGTAGTGTTTGAATGGCAATGCCTTCGTCGGTTACGGCCACGTTGGGTTTAGTTTCTGGGTTGTTGAGCAAGTCAAACTCCGTGGGAGTCGTCCCACACATGGTTTGCCCAACGGCCGCAGATGGCAGCAAGCTCACGTAGGCATCATCGAAGAACTTTTGTGTAATGCCAGCTTCATCGGTAAAGAATTTGTCATACAAAATAACTTTTGCGCCAGTTTCTCGTTCAATGATTTCAAGTACTTCTGCTCTTGTGGGGATCACCGAAATGGGCGTGCGCATGTAACGCTTAATGCTTTCGCTAGTCATAATGGCACGCAAAGTCGTTGAATTCATGAGAATTTTGCCCACAACGCCGCCATTGGTCTCGGAATGGGATTGAAGTGCTGTTAGCAAATCATCAATTGGCGTTGATGTGTCTTTGTTTGCCTCTGTCCATTGTGACGTACCCTGTATAGCCAAGTTATTGTTAGCCGCCCATGCACCGCTCGGATCGTAGTTTACATCGTATTTAACGCTATTTCCGTTCAAGGAAACATTGCCTTCAATCACAAACTGGCCTCGGCTCAAAAGCGCCATGCGCATACGCTCTGCTTGAATCATTGCGCCGTCAACCAGCTGTCCATATTGCTTGTAAACAGGAACCATTAAATCCAAGGCAATTTTTTCGCCGTAGCGACTAATATTGCTGATAATCGTGCGTCTCTGCTCTTCTGTAAAAACCATCGCCTCTTTAAATAAGGGAAGCTCCGTTTGTACACGCTCGCCTTCACGTTGCGAACGAATTACCGCCTTGGTATCGAAGGCAGCTGGTTGTAATACAATGTTCTTTGCATTGTAGCCCTTGACCCACGACACGCTCATTTCGGTAGTGCGTGCGATGGGGAAGAGGGTTTCCCCCAAAAGTTGGCCACGTGCCGTTTTTACATCTGCATAATAAGCCGACAACGCATGTGCGTTATAAAAATTATAAAAATCCATTATCGCTCTCCTTAGGGATTAACAAACATAATAAGTTTAAGGGCAGCTTTAGCTTCTGCACTTGGCTGTGTTGGTAAATTTGCGCTGTTAATAATTCCATGCAATATTAACGATGCGTTTACATCGCTTTTACTAACGTCTACGTCCGCTGAAATTACCCCGACGGCTGTAGCGTCGTTTGCGGGATATATAGTCCCTGCTTTAACTACGTAGCGCTCGCCATCGAGCACTGCTAGGCCAAGGTTTCCAGCCACTGCTTTGGGCAATGTCACGTGGATGCGTACGTCATGATCGCCGTACAAACGCACCTCGTTGGCACCACCATGCTTTGTTTCCTCAAAATAACTTCCCATCACACTCTCCTTTGTTAGGCTTTAGGCGCAACGCCTAATAGCGATAAACTGCGAGCGGCAACGCTCTTGCCAATGCTGCTAAAATCCTGTGTTGCAGCGCCTGTTTTCACTGCTTCATTACTCTTTGGATGCACATTTAGCCCCTGTATGATCGGAGCAGCAGACGCATCGCTTTTTGCCTCAGCAAACAAAAACGCCTTCTTTGCCAGAAGCTGTTCTTGTTGCTCTTTGACACCAATGGCTTTGCCATTCTCATCGATACTAATGCTCGCAAGATCAAACTGCGCCACGGCCAAATCGACATCATGCGGTTTGCGATCTCCAGAGAGCAGCGCCTGCTTCACTGCAAAACGCTTTTGCTCCACCAAAAGCTCGTCTTTGTAGCGTTTCGCCTCCTCCGCATTCTTTTTTTGCAAGTTCTCGACCTGCTCTTTTAAAGTTTTCGCATCGCCCTCAAAAGACTTTAGTGATGCAATTTGCGCATCGCGTTGTGCTACAGCCTCTTTTAGCTTCGTAATCTCCAGAGCCTGCGCATCATTCTTTGGATCAGCGCCATGGCTAAGCTGCTGCAATACTGCTTTTGCCTGATCTTCACTAAGCCCAAGTTTTAGCAATTGTTCTTTCGTCATACTATCTATACTCTCTATAAGGTAAATGGCCTGTGTAAAGCTAATGACCTAACAGAGACACAGGCCAAAATTAGCACGCGTTATGCGGCTATAATAATTATAGACAGTATGAATAGAACTTATGTATTTACTTGCAAAGAACTTGCAGATAGCCAGTTAAAAGCCAGCTTTTGCAAAAACTATAATGCTTTTGTAGACAAACAAGAAGTTCTTAATTATATATACTATTGGGCGTATTTGCACAAGGTGTAGCATGGACAACAAACGCATCAAAACAACCTTCCACCTAAAGGGCGATTACATAGACAAGATCGACAGTCGAAGTGAGTTTGGGTTCCAATATAAGTATGAACAAGTGGAATCAGACCTTGACGCTTACTGGTCTATATTAGCCTATGGTCTTGACAATGCGCGTGAAGTATTAAGCGCCGAAGAGCTAAACTTCATTATAAAAATCATCAAGGGGCGCAAGATTTCTGGTCAAGACATTATACTTTGGGCAGCTTCATCTCTTTTTGAGAGCATACGTCAAGCCTTCCGTCGCTTCTCGAAGTATGAAACTGTAGGCATTGTTGAAGATGAACTTGTGCAAAAGTTGCAATCGCTTGAATTAATAGACAGAATTGGTCTGTGCGATTGGGCGCAAAAGCAGTGGATACTTTACTGCGATGAAGAGGCGCAAAAACAAAAAGTACTGCCATATACATAAAAAGCCGCAAGCAGCATGATTTATTGAACGTGCTTACGGCTAATGCTTTGGTTTCTTGTTGATGATTAACGAACAGCTGGTTCTTTGGCAAAGACAGCCTCTATGCTAGGAATAGCAGCCACGATGTATCTTCCTCCAAATGCTGGCTTAGACTTTATTGCCAAGTAAATGGTTTTGCCCGTTGCAAAGCTGCCTAGTACAAGTTCCTCAAGCTCAGAGAGCACAAACGACGGTATAGAATCACCAGAATCCGTTAAACATGCAGAAAGCGCCCTTTGCTCAACGACATCATCACGAATTTGTGGCTGCTCATAACACAGCTCTGCTTCAAACACAGCACCATAACGCACTTGCTCAAGGCGCCTCATGGCCAAAACCCTATAAGGGTGCAATTCTATGACTTCATCTCGGTGTTTAAGCTCTATAACATTTGCCATGCTATTAATCCTAAATAAAGAGGCGGCTTCTGGTAATATCTGGTTCGTCAGTACCCCGCTACTTGCCCCTATGTGGGGGCTTTGGCTCCATTTAACGACTGCGATATTCCCGCCAAGAATCATTGTAGCAAGGACGGGGGAGTGTTGCAAGGCGCAAAATGCTAGCTCCGTTTGCGTTCAATGGGAACGATCTTTGGCAATACGGCATCTATTCTCGCCCTGTGTTTATCGTTTTCATCAAAGGCGACAAACAAAGTCTTACCACTAAAGAAAGCCTCTGTGATGCGTTCAAAAAAGACAGCGGAAACCTCCACTTTGCATAGCCCATCGATCGTTTGTCTTTCTATTGGCATATGGTCAAAGACTACGTAGCATAACTCCTCACCCGCAGGGCAAGCAGGGTAATAATCAGATATAGACTGAATCTTTAATTCGTAAAAAGAACGGCCGTCAATTTTTAGCGCGTTAAACATGGTTATTACCTCGGTATATCAAAGAACTTTACGGCATGCTTCCAGTTTTTCTACCACAAACTTTGACGTTTTGAAAGCACAAAAAAGCCCCGCCGTTTACGCAGCAGGGCTAGGGTTGGTTCGATGTGGCGCTAGTACCAGCAAAATGTGTATGTTTCTGGAAGAGTATCAAGCTTGGAAAGACCGATCATAGCTTGTCTTGCAGGACCATAACCAGTCACCTTTTTGTATTCAATATCTTCAAAGTCATTTAAAGAAAGTTTTAGATAACCACTCTTTTTTGAATCATGGTTGTATAAATTAGCTTCAATCCACTCATCTGTTTTTTTTATATTGCTTAAGGTCATCATAATACTTATCCTTCTCAAGCTGATAATCAAACTGTTTTGACGCTTCGATGTGCGCTTCAGCTTGCGACATGCCTTGCATCATCAGCTCTCTTTCTTTTAGCTCATGTTTTAGCAAAGTCAAGTCGTGTTGCTTGATATCTCTTCCCTCAATGAGGCGTTGCCAAGATTGAGCAATACTAAAATCTGGGAAAAAACATCTAACGCCATATTCCTCTAGGTCATGTTCTTTCAAGAATAAATGTTCTTTTATCCGTAAAATGTCTTTATAGCTGTAGCCTGTATTATTTGCAATGCGGACTACATCTGTTTTCATCTTTCGCACAAGCCCATAATACGTTTTTGCATGCTCTTCAGCCCTTTTTCTATCTTCCCCCTCTGGATCAACAATCGTCGCGCCAGCTGGTAACCCATCTGTACCACTCCATTCATCCCAGCCGAATACGGTCTTTACCTTGTCTTTAAAACGTTCAAACAAAGAGCTTAGCCTGCTCTTTGCTTTGCCCAGCATGCCGCTTAGCTTCGCTACCGTTTCTCTAGCTTTGTCTACGATCTTGCGTAGTCTTGTCGGCAGATTCTTTGGCTTTGTCTTTTCTTCGGCCTTTGCTAGCTCTTTTTCTT
>JALNZT010000017.1 GCA_023229135.1 Bacteroidales bacterium | reverse complement strand
CCGTCAAATCGAATTTTTGTACCTTTCGTTTTCATAAGCCTACTATTTTTTTGTGATGATTAATTTGAAAAATCTAAATTACAAAATCTTAGTGGGCTTATGATTTTACAAACATACAGCCTTTGGGCAATAGCAGACAATTTGCGTGGTGCCATGAATGCGGATTCGTTCCGCGATTATATGCTTTCGTTTTTGTTTTTGCGCTACCTCTCAGCCAACTACGAAGAATCGGCCAAAAAAGAATTGGGTTCAGACTACCCCAAATTGTCAGAAGAAGATGGCAGAACCGCTTTAGCCATCTGGCATGAAGCCAATGCATCAGATATTTCTGATTTTGAAAAGCAGATGCGCAGAAAGGTGCATTACGTCATCAAGCCCGAACATTTGTGGAGCAACATCACTGAACTGGCAAGAACACAAAGCCCTGATTTGCTCATTACCTTGGAAGAAGGTTTCCGCTATATCGAAAACGAATCCTTTGATAATTCTTTCCAGGGCTTGTTCTCTGAAATCAACCTGAATTCTGAAAAACTAGGCAGAACACCATCCGACCGGAACAAAAAGCTCTGCACCTTCATTCAAAAGATTTCGGAAGGCATTGCGGAGTTCTCAACGGATACCGACACACTCGGAGATGCTTATGAATATTTGATTGGTCAGTTTGCCGCCGGTTCAGGAAAAAAGGCAGGTGAGTTTTACACGCCACAGGAAATCTCAACCATTCTTTCAAAAATCGTAACGCTCGATAGCCAAGACCCATCCACAGGCCCAAAACAGAAGTTGGATAAGGTGCTGGACTTTGCTTGCGGTTCGGGCTCATTGCTTTTGAATGTTAAAACACAATTGAAAGAGCAAACCAACGACAAGGGCACGATTGGTAAAATTTACGGACAGGAAAACAATATCACCACCTACAACCTGGCTCGTATGAACATGCTTTTGCACGGCATGAAAGATACCGAGTTTGAAATTTACCACGGTGACACCTTAAAAAACCAATGGGACATTTTGAACGAAATGAACCCATCAAAAAAAACAGAATTTGATGCGATTGTAGCCAATCCGCCTTTCAGCTTGCGTTGGGAACCCAATGAAGCCATGGGAGAAGATTTTCGCTTCAAGAGTTATGGATTAGCCCCAAAATCAGCAGCCGACTTTGCCTTCTTACTGCACGGTTTTCATTTTTTAGCCAAGGAAGGAACCATGGCCATCATTTTGCCGCATGGCGTATTATTCCGCGGCGGAGCAGAAGAACGCATCCGCACCAAACTGCTCAAAGACAATCATATTGATACAGTAATTGGCTTGCCATCTAACTTGTTTTATTCAACAGGGATTCCTGTTTGCATTCTCGTTTTGAAGAAATGCAAAAAAGATGATGACGTTTTGTTTATCAATGCCAGCGAGCATTTCGTAAAAGGCAAACGGCAAAACGCATTGAATAAAGACAACATCAAGAGCATTGTAGAAACCTACAAGTACCGCCAGGAGACTGAGCGCTATTCTCGTAAGGTGTCTATGGACGAAATTGAGAAGAACGGCTACAACTTGAACATTTCTCGCTATGTAAGTACCGCAGAAGACGAAATTGTAATTGACTTGGACAAGGTCAACGAAAAACTGACTTCAATAAACGAGCGGATTGAAGCGAAGACGAAAGAACACAACGAATACTTAAAAGAACTGAAACTAAAAACAATATAATCGGACAGAAATGCCAAGGCTTCAAAGCCACACACAATGCCAAGCCCCACGAGCCAACGCAGAAGCCAAAGCTTGTCAATAAGTGTGTCTTTTCCCACGCATGGACGAAAAAAAGAAAGTACGACCGCACAACAATGGCTATACGTAATGCGGACTAAAGTGCTGATATGAAAGTAATTACATTAAATAAACTAACTGCTAAACGGAAAGTGAAGTGCCTTGAAATCCCGCACTACACATAGCCTCGACCGTTAGCAGTAATAATGTAACCTATGATAGATGAAAAAAACGAATTCACTCTTACTTGTCATTTTCCTTTTCCTCATGTATGGGAATCTAGCAGCACAGCATAAGTCATTAAGAAGTAATTATGTCGGGTTAATACCTTCCTTCCTTGTTGAACCTTATGATACAATCAACGCAATTGAAGTAAACTTTTTCCCTTTTCTCTATGAATTTAGAATAGGAAATGAAAACGATATCGGCTTTCAAATTCGTCCAATACTAAACTATCGGTTTCTAAAAGATCAAGATGGCTTTAGCCAGGTTGGCGGAACATTGGTTATGAACAAATATTTTTTAAGTGTTTTTGATGACGACTTTTGGCTTAAACCTCAATTAGGTGTCTTTTACACTTACGCATATAATCGACTTGATGAAATCCAAACTATGACCTTGGGAATAGAGCCTGGAGCATTCATGAAGATATCTGAGAACTTTTCTCTATCAGTAAACCTACAACCTGGGGTAAACTATTATCCTGACAAAAAATCGCAAGATTTCGTAGGCACGGAAAGTGGATTAAAAGGGCACTTTGGAATAATTTTTCACGCAGGGTATAATTTTTAATGCAATGAAATACTGCTAATAAATAGGACTCTAAGCGGGTCGTCAAAAAGCTTTTAACAAACGTACTTTTTTTCACCTACAGGAAATCTATTGCTAAAAATCAATGTTTTTTGACGACCTCCATACTTCGGCTTCGCTCAATATAAATGTTGAACCTGTCTGCCAAGGCACGCCAGGCAGGCTACATCCTGCCTTAGTATGTGCTTAGAAAAGGGTTTGCTTGTTTAATGTGGCGTTTACCAAAGTTGGGTTACGTGGTTTTAGCCAGTTTTGCTTTGTTTTTTGCGGATGACTATTTTTCTCAAGGGCAAAATCCTTATGTTTTGGTTACGTTTGAGCGGTTTCCTCCCAGTCCCTCTTTTAGAGAAAGCTATCCCGAAGGGATTTAGTTCAACAGCACCTAAGAAAACATGGGGCGGTCAGTGGTTTCCGCAAAGTTCATTCTTAGTGGCTATCATTGATACGGGCGGACAGGAAACTGCTTCGAAAATCCCCACGTTTCTTAGCTGCAAACCGTTACACACAACAGAACCGAAACTAAGTAAGAGCTATTCCTGATTTTTGTATCTTTGATAAAAATAAATTGTCATGGAATCTTTAAGAATAGAAATAATAAATCCAAAAGCAAAGCGATTGCTTAAAAACCTGGCCGACATGGAATTAATCAGGATAAAAAAAGAGAACGTGAAATCTGATTTTTCTGAACTGCTGAGTAAATTGAGAAGTCAATCCGGCGATGCCCCATCTTTAGAAGAAATCACTAAAGAAGTTGAATCGGTTAGAAAAGGCCGGCATGAAAAATAAAAAGGTCATTCTTGACACGAATCTTTGGATTAGCTTTCTTATTCTAACGATTATAGCTTTTTAGATAAGTATATTGAGAATGGGAAAGTAAAACTCGTTTTCTCTGAAGAGTTAATACAAGAATTTTTGAAGGTTACTGCCCGACCCAAGTTTAAAAGGTATTTTACTGACAGAGATGTGGAACGGTTACTTCTTTATTTTGATAGGTACGGAGATTTAATAAAAGTTACTACTGAATTAGAGCTTTGTCGAGACAGAAAAGATAATTTTTTATTGAACCTGGCCGCAGACAGTCAGGCCGACTTCCTCGTTACAGGAGACAAGGACCTGCTCGAAATAATACAATTACAAAAAACAAAAATCCTAACTATAAGAAACTTAAAAGAGGAAATTAAGAAAAACATGGTGCCATAACATGCTGTAAATTTCATGGCGGGCACAGTGCGATTTCGGGCGTTTATCTCTCGCCTGTACCTCAGTGCAGGCTGAAAAGACCGCTCACCGCAACCGCCACGAAATTTACAGTTTACCGTTATGGCGGGTTTAGGTCTGCATATGAACATTTTAGTTTCAAATATAAATCGTTGCGGGCAGAAAGATTTGTCTTTCAAAGTCCGCCACAAAGTATATGCTTCCCGTTGCCGCCAAGTGAAAAAACAGCCGACCTTATAAAACAATTTGCTACTAAAAAATGAAGGAAAGCCAACACGCAAACAGCACTTTTGCAATTACTTACGAATGAATACATCATTTTGGTGTTCGTGAACTTCGTTTCGCACAAGCTGACACACAAACCAAAACTTGGCAAAGCGTGTTCCTATTCCAACGTACGGCAGAAACCAAGTAGCAAATTGACTAAAAATGAAGATGATAATAATTAAGAAGCATAGTGTACTATTGAAAGGCTGGAGCGTTGAAATGCCCAACGCTTCATACACCAAAACCGTCACTCACAAGCCAAAAACAATCGACAACGATAAAATCCTTACTGCATAATGACACAAAATAAAAAGCTATCTATGAAAATTACAAAAACTAAAAAATGGTGGGGCGTCATTTTGTTGTTATTGGTCGTCCTATCCATACTTGCTTTTTACCCGTTACCGCCACAAAGCCCCATTCAATATTACGATAGGGATAGTGGCTTGTTGAAAACTGAAAAAGTGGCAGCAGAAAAGTTGTTGGTATGGCTGTATAATAATCCGCTGGGCGAAGCAACATTGTGGACACTCGTAAAAAGAAAGCTGGTTTCGTCTATTTATGGCAGTCGGATGGATCGTCCTTCATCGGCCAAAAAGATACAGACCTTTATTGAAGCGTTTGATATCGATAGGAGCTCCTTCCAAAAACAGGAGTTCAACTCTTTCAACGATTTCTTTAGCCGGAGACTAAAAAACAATGCAAGACCGGTGGATACCAATGCTACTGTTGTAGTGTCGCCTGCCGACGGAAAATTATTAGCCTATGCCGATGTCAGCCAGAGCGATTTCATCATCAAAGGTCACCGCTTCAATGTTTTATCATTTTTGAACAATGCCGAACTTGCTCAAAATTACCTCGATGGCACCCTGGTGATTTTACGGCTTGCTCCGCCGGATTACCACCGTTTCCATTTTCCCATAAGTGGTGTTTTATCACCCATCACCCGGATTGACGGTGATTATTATTCAGTTAACCCACTTGCATTGCGCGAAATGACTGAAATATTCTGCCTGAACAAAAGGGAATTCACCATCCTTACAAGCCCTTTGTTTGGAGATGTTGTCGTGGCCGAGGTTGGTGCAACTATGGTGGGAAGCATCGTGCAGACTTATACCGGAAGCGTTGTAAATAAAGGAGAAGAAAAGGGATATTTTAAATTCGGAGGATCCACGGTAGTGCTGCTGTTTAAAAAAAACAGCATTTGCCTTGATGACGACTTATTGATGAATACTGTAGAAGGTTATGAAACCGAGGTTCAAATGGGAGAAAGAATTGGAGCGGCAAAATAAAAGGGGTATTTCCCCGATAACCGAAAGTTGGGCTGTTGACACCTTCAAATAAAGACGAGGGTCTCAAATAGCTTTTCAAAAATAATAAAATTCCAGCTCTTATACATTCGACGTCAATCATAATGGACTTTTGAAGTTATTAAATGAAATGTTACGAAGTTTTAATTTCTACGACAATTGTATTTTACGAACGAAAACTGCTAACAAACTGAAAATCTATTAATGAGCCAGGATGTCTGACTTTCAGGCATATATGACATTCTCACAGGGCTTGAGTTCTATCCAAAAATGCTAAAAGAGTCTTCAAGCCATCCGTCAATAAATCAAAACACTTTCCCTACCAGAGATCACTTTTTAATCCAGAGATTTACACTCCTTTTGTAGCTCTTTTAAATGGCTTCGTTCGGTCGAAAAGATAGCGGTAAGTGATATGTGTTTTGTAAATCTCGCCTCCGATGCTTTCGGCTACCCTCATCATCGTGGGATTGAAGTCACCTATCCAGTTCATTTGTAGCTCTTTATACGGGAATCTTTTTTGAGTGGCGACCTTCTGAAAGGCAATTACAAGTCCGCCATCAACACCTTTCCCCTGATGCTCCGGCACAACACCAAAAATCCGTCCGATGATACGGTCAGTCTTTTTCATGACTTTAAGCTCAAACATCAGCCGTAACTTATTAATCCAGCCAAGTTTTCCATTAAATTTTCGGATGATTTGGTTCAAATCCTGCATCATGATAAAAAACGCAATTGGTTCGCCCTTAAAGTAGCCGAAGTGTACCAATCGCGGGTCGAGTATAGGTTTCATTTGATTGAGCAAAGCCATGGCATGCACTTGCGTGATCTTTTTCACGCCGGGAATACTTCCCCAGGCTTTGTTGTATATCACCATGAAATCTTCCGCAAACTGGTTAATATTTTTCCAGCTAACCATCCTGAATTCATAATCCGGATTTCGATGAATCCTTTCCGCTCTATCTCTAATACTATCGCTCAGACCACCAGCGGTTATCATGCGTTGATAGGTGTATTGTTTGAAATAATTTTTGAATCCATAGTTTTCAAAAAGCTTGTTGTAATAGCCAAAATTGTAGGGCATATTATACAAAGGCTCTGTAAAACCATCGTACAGACAGCCCCAGAAATTATCGCGGTCGCCAAAGTTCACCGGGCCATCCATTGCCTCCATATCGCGGGCTTTGAGCCAGTTTTTGCAGCTATCAAAAAGTTTGTTGGCCGCTGCCTGATTGTCGATACAATCGAAAAAACCACATCCGCCTGTAGGCTGATCGTTGTTATTAGCCGTATTAGGATCAATAAAGGCAGCGATACGACCGACAATTTTTTTTTGATCATCAAAGAGTAAATACCTAATAGCTTGGCTTTTGCGTAGCAATTTATTCTTTTCTGGATCGAAAAGCTTTTCTACATCTGCATCAATGGGACGCACATAAAATGGATCATTTTTGTAGAGTTGTGCCGGAAAAGCCAGCCATTTTTTTTTCTCGTCGGATGTAATAACCTCTTTTAGGATAAAATTATTCATAGTCTATTTATGCGATTCTGTAAATAAAAGAGCAAAAAAACGAAAAATAACTGAGAAATCATTAGCTTGTATCAAGTGCTGCTTTGTAGGTAGATAAAGTCCTCTCACGGGCCATTTTGTGATCGACAATCGGAAGTGGGTATCCTAAACCATCAAACTCAGAAATCCATTTCTTGATATATTTTGCTTGTGGATCAAACTTTTTTTGTTGTTCTGTTGGATTGAAAATACGGAAATAAGGTGCTGCATCACAGCCTGTACCGGCAGCCCACTGCCAGTTTCCGTTGTTGGAAGCCAGCTCATAATCTAACAGCTTTCCAGCGAAATAGGCTTCTCCCCAACGCCAGTCGATAAGCAAATGTTTTGTTAAAAAAGAAGCCGTTAGCATACGCACCCGATTGTGCATAAAACCGGTTGTGTTAAGTTCACGCATTCCTGCGTCAACCAATGGGTAGCCGGTTTTTCCCTGACACCATTTCTCAAATTCCTGCTCGTTGTTGCGCCAGACTATTTGATCATATTTTGACCTGAAATTTCTTTTTTCAACATGCGGGAAATGATACAAAATCTGCATAAAAAACTCCCGCCAAATAAGTTCATTCAAGAATGTTTCGCTGGTGGCCTGGGCTTTTTTTACCATTTGACGCGTGCTTACCGTACCAAATCTCAGGTGAATCCCCAGTTTTGTTGTGGCATCTTTTTCAGGTATATCTCTATTATCTGCATAAGCTTGCAGGCGTTCGATTTCTAATTTTGGTTCAGGAATTTCAATTGCTGAGGGTTTAAAACCAATAGCCTCCAAAGAGGGTATTTGCGCATTGAAACGATAAAAATTTTCAACAAACGGTTGATAGTTATAAGCCTTTAAATAGCTATCATTCAATACTTTTTTCCATTTTTTTGAAAAAGGCGTAAAAACAGTATAAGGTGTGGCATCGTCTTTTACAATTTCGCTTTCTTCAAAAATAACCTGATCTTTAAAGGCTCTGAATTCGATAGTATTCTTGCCACACAAAGCTTTAATTTGTACGTCGCGTTCACGGGCATAAGGCTCATAGTCTTTGTTGAGATAAACTGACTTAACTTGATATAAATCAATTATTTGCTGAAATATATTTTCTGGCTTGCCATAAAAAACCTGTATGCCGGATTTGTAGGTTTTCAGCTGCTCGTTGAGCTGTGTGATTTGATTCTGAATAAACTGCACGCGTGCGTCTTGTTTGTTTTCGAGTTTATCCAAAATAAGCCTGTCAAAAATAAATATGGGCAGCACTTTTAGGCCGCTTTGCAAGGCTTCAAAAAGTCCGCGATTGTCGTCCAAACGCAGGTCGCGCCGGAACCAGAAAAGGACAATTTTTTCTTTCATAAAGTCTGATCAAGCATTGAAATTAATGGTTTGAGAAAGAGATAATAGAAGTGTTGCAGAACTAATTGTTTCTTTTAGCCACCGGTATAAATTTCTATTCCTTTAATATCCAAGCATCTTTATAAGTAGCTGTCAATTTTTCTTTAAAAGACATGGCATCTTTCAGGTTATCGAATTTGTTAAGTGAAACCCGGAAACGATCACCGCTCGCAAGTATTTCAGCTTCTTTAAGTCCGCTGTTTTTAAAGCGTTTTACGGCTTCTTTGGCATCCGATTCCAGGGTGAAGCTGCCGTAAATGAGATAATATTTTTGCTGTTTTATATTGTCTGACTTTTCAGTTTTGGCAATTCCTACAGTCTTTATAGTTTCACATCCAGGCGGACTTCCTGCTGCATCTGCCCGCTGGCCAAACCAAACACTGGCATAATTTTCACCCACAGCCAAACCCATCGCTTCCCACTTTTTTGAGCTGTGATTTCCATTTGTAAGCAGCATATCTTTGGTTTCGTCGCTACTCATCCAGATGCTGAATAGGCTGTCAATCTGTATGATGCCTTCTTCAAAATAACTCAACTCATAGCCCCGAAAAGGATATTTAGTCAATTCCTTTGGTTTGTCCCACATACACTCTTCTTTCAAAATATATTTATTGTAACAGCAGGAAGTCCAGTTTCCTTTGTTCGACCAACTCGCTGTTAGACAGATGCTTGTGTCAGGTTTATTGTTTTGAAGATCCGCTACATGTGTTTTAGCTACAATTGTTAACGCCTTTGAAAGCGGCAGCCGGCTTTTTTTGTTTTCTTTTCTGAAATCATTGATAAGTTTAGCCAACTTTTGTTCATCAGCATCCAGGCAAACATTTTCATAATCAACTATTTGAGCTGAGATATTCAGAGAAAGCAATAAAATTGAAATCAATAAATAGCGAAATTTGTACATGCTATTGGTTTTATTTTGGAACAAACTTAGCAATAAAACAGTGTTTATTGTAGCTTGTTTTCTATGATATATTGGGCGATCAGTTCGTCATATACCTGCATCAGCTTGCGCATCAATTTATTTTGAGTGTCGAATGTTTTTTCGGGATAAAGTTTATTTACAGGAAGTATTTTGGGCGAAGTTCCCGTTAAAAACAGGGCATCTGCGGCGGCGATATCTTCCTCGCTCAGCGATTTTTCAACAACTTCAATCAACTGTTCACGAGCCAGCGAAATCACTTTTATGCGGGTAATTCCGTTGAGGACTTCTGTTTGGAGGCTGGTAAATAGACGGTCATCTTTTACAATAAAAAAGTTTGATTTACTGCCCTCTGTTACTTTGCCATTCGCGCTGAGCAGCACTTCAAAAAGCTGGTGCTTTGCTTTGGTTTCAGCAACCAATTGCTGGTAATTATCACGCCAAATTTTTGCCGTGGGCGATTCTCGCACATAGTTGAGGTAACCTATGCTAACTCCTTCATCATAAGTTTTTTGAGTTGGGTAGGAGTGAGGCTGAAACCAGGCTGCATAATTGGGTGCATTGATTTTTTGCGGCTTACCGACAACGATTTTTATATTGCCAAAATCAACCTTATTAATACTGATAAGTTTACTCAGGCTTGTTTTTACAAAGTCTTGATCGATTGTAGGTTCAATTTGAGCCATTAACAAGGAATGCCACATTCTTTGGAGGTGGTCTTCTAAAAAAAGTGGAATAGCATCAATAACTCGAATGACTTCGTACACATATCCTTGATTTACAAACACATCAGCATTGAAATCACAGCTGCTAACCAGCTTTTTATCTCGAACAAAGTAAGCATGCAGGCAGTTGTCCATATTTTACCTTGATGCCAGGTATTTTTCGATAATGATCTTAGCCTTTTCAGCATGCTCGGATGTAACATAAATGCGGCCAGCATCTTCCGGCGAACCCGAAGCCCATCCTGCGATCACGCTTTCGCTGAGCGAATCCCGTAAAATACTTGTAATCTTGTTTTCTTCCAACAGTTCAGCCAGGTAACCGGCTTCTATAACCGATCCTGTATAAATAAGTTTTAGGTCATCTGACATAGTTTTATGTTTTTAATTGTTAGGCTAAGATACGAAACAAAACAGTAAATGACAGAAAAAGTTTAGCTGATTTTTTCGGGTTCTGCGTTTAATCTGAAAATCGCAAAAAGCATAAGCGCTGCAGCAATCCATTGAACATAAGAGAGAACGCTGCCGTTAATAAAATAGTCAAAAATAACCGCGGAGAGCGGAAACATCAGCTCGCTTATGGTTGCCAATATAGCTTTTACTTTACGTAAACCGTAGTAATAGAGGAATATAGCACCCGAACCCGTTGTTAGTCCGATGATGATTATAAAAATCCAGTTGCTGGTAGTGGTTTGCTGAAACTGGCCAAAATCCCCAAGGAATATCATATAAACCAACATAATTAAACTGGTAAAGCCATAGCGGTAAAAGGTGGAGGTAACAAAACTGTAGTTTCCCAGTATTTTTTTGGAAAGTACCGTTGAACTTCCGAAAGAAAAGGCGGCCAACAAGGCTAACAAAGCTGCATAAATGGTATTGCTGTTAGCGTTATAATCAGGTAGAGCCCATCCAAAAGTTAGAAAGTAACCGGCAAAAATGGCCAGTGCAGCCCATTGAATAAAACGTTGTTTTAGTTTCTCTCCTAATATAGTCCGGGCCAATAAAATAGCAAAAACAGGCTGCAACTTCTGCAAGAGGACAACAATAGAAAGATGATTAAAATCAAGTAAAAACAAAGCTTTTACGATAGCCAGAGTCCCTAACGCACCACCTAACAAACTGATAAGCAAAAAAGTAATAATATCTTGCTTTGGCATCTTACCGATAAAACGATACTGTTTGGCAAAAAACAAGTGCATCAGCAAAAACGGAAAGGCATGCAAAATGAACACCACATAACCAACATCAAGATTAAAAAGTCGCGGAGTAAGCACCACACCATCCACACCCCACAGAACAGCAGAAATGGCAATAGCAGCAGAGCCTTTGATTAACGTGGATCGTTCAATGTTTGTCATCGTATTCAATTAAGGCGCAAAAATACACAATTAATCGGCTGTTTCAAGCCTTTGAAACCGCCTATTTTACACCTAAATTAGGGCGTTGAAATATAAAGGGTTTAAGCTGTTTTCCATCTAAAATTTGCATAAAAGCGCCGTGCAACAAATAATTTTCGTTGACAGTATGACCCGAAAGCGAGAAAAACTTGTGTTAACCTGTTTAACTAAATACCTTTGTAGCAAAAGTTTTGCGCCGGAAAAGAGGCCTTGATAGTCAGCCGGTGATAAATCAAATACCTTTAATAATGGATTTACAATTAAAAGACCGATTTTTTATTGTCACGGGAGCTGGAAGTGGCTTTGGACGGGCGATTGCTGAATTATTAATAGCTGAAGGAGCGAGGGTGCTGGCGATTGCGCGCACAGAAAGCGTTTTGCATAACTTCCAAAAGCAGGTAGGTGAGCGACTCGAAATTATGGCTTCTGATATTACTTTGGCGGCAAGCTTAGACAAACTACTTTCGAAAATTGCCGGCAGAGCAGTCAGTGGGATATTGATTAACGCAGCTGGTCCGCCGGCAAAAGCCTTTATGGAAACCACGCTTCAGGATTGGGATATGGCTTACTCAAATATTATGCGCTGGAAAGTGGATCTGACGCAAAAAATACTTCCGATTTTTCAGAAGCAACTCTATGGCCGGATGGTTTTTATAGAAAGTGTTTCAGTAAAGCAACCCGTCGAAAATTTAGTGCTGAGCAATTCGTTGCGTGCGGGTGTAACGGGCTTTGTGAAAACTGCCTCGCAGGAAGTGGCCTCGCAGGGAATAACCATGAATATTTTATCGCCAGGCTACCACGATACAGCGGCTATGCAACGTCTTTTCACGAAAAAAGCGGCAGTTGAGAATATTTCTGAAGCCCAGGCCAAAGCTGACTTTGAGCAGAGTATTCCCGTAAAACGAATGGGAAAAGCCGAAGAAATGGCCGTATTAGCAGCTTGGTTGCTCTCGCCTTTGTCAGGTTTTACAACAGGTAAAAGTTTTAGCCATGATGGCGGATTAGTCAAAGGTTTGTTTGGTTAAAACCGGACGCGCTGTTTTTTTTCAACGCTGGCGCGGGTCTCCAGTCCCAGGCCAACCACTAGTTGTATAACCCTAAATAAAAATATCGTCTTGTTAGTCGCTTGCTGACTTAGTTCGGTTTGAGTCAGAACGCAACATGCTGCAAGTCAGGGTGCGACTAATCCGGCGATGCTGAACAAGTCGCCCCCTGACTGGATTGTGTTAAGTATTACAAAGTCAGAGCGCGACTGTTTGTTGTCGCAAGAAAGGCGCACCCTGACTGGCACTTCGACCCGCAGCCTGACTGTGTATGCTGCAAGTCAGGGTGCGAATAATCCGGCGATGCTGAACAAGTCGCCCCCTGACTGGATTGTGTTAAGTATTACAAATTCAGAGCGCGACTGTTTATTGTCGCAAGATAGTCGTACCCTGACTGGCACTTCGACACGCAGCCTGACTGTGTATGCTGCAAGTCAGGGTGCGACTAATCCGGCGATGCTGAAGAAGTCGCCCCCTGACTGGATTGTGTTAAGTATTACAAAGTCAGAGTGCGACTATTTGTTGTCGCAAGATAGTCGCACCCTGACTGGCACTCCGACCTGCACCCAGACTGGCACTTCGACCTGCAGCCTTACGGCTATGCGTACCAATCCAGTCAAGCGAAGATCTATAGTAAACAAATCCAAACTTGATGTCTACCAATTCATTGATAAGCAAAGGCTTATTTCGAGATAGTCTCGAAAAGGGTTAATACACCTGTTCAATATTCCAAACGAAGGCCCTGATTCCTACATCCTTGTTTATTTCATCTAACTTTTTGACGGCCTCCAGAAGCTCCTGCACCTGTTCATCTTCAACGATAGTGAGTACGGCACTGTTTTGCTCGGGCCAGGTATGCGTACCCAAATGGGGTTCACCAGTTTCCGATCCGCGTCCTGAAACATTGTCCCATTGCGTGTATCCTTTGATTTTGAGTCGATCGAAAATAAAATTTATCCTTTCGGTATGTGCTTGGTTATAAGCTATAAATACTGATTTCATCTGTTTGATTTTTTGATTCTTTAAGTTAGATTTCGTAAAAGTGCCAGCCGCAAATTCAGCGAGCCGGCACTTTGTTTTTCACTAATCTAAGAACTTGAATTTTGACCTTACCAATTCTTCTTTATTGCGTTCGCCCTTTTTAGCGAAGAGCATATAAATGACAGGAACAATGATCATGGTGATAACCGTTGAGGCAACCAATCCACCAATAACAGAGATCCCCATCGGACTCCACACTTCCGAGCCTTCGCCCGTGCTAATAGCCAGTGGCAGCATACCGAGTATTGTCGTCAGTGCGGTCATCAATACCGGTCTCAACCTTGATTTACCCGAAAGTTTAATGGCTTCCGAGAGTTCGTAGCCGCGGTCGCGCATCAGGTTGATGTAATCCACCAGCACAATGGCATTCTTTACCACGATTCCAACGAGCATCACCGCACCTACGCCGGCAATAATACTCAGGGTGGTATTGGTAATCAAAAGCGCTATGATTACGCCGGAAAATGCAAACGGGATCGAAAACATGATGATAAATGGCATTTTGAGCGACTCAAATTGAGAAGCCATCACCAGGTAAACGAGGATTAGTGAGAGTCCTAAGAGCATTGCCAGATCCATAAAACCCTCTTGCTGATCTTCGTATGCACCGCCCACTTCGATCATTACCTCACGGGGAAGGTCAATTTTGTTTATGGCTTTCTGTATTTCAGCTGCCAATGATCCCATACTGACACCATAAGGCACAGAAGAAACTTTTACCACACGTTCGCGGCGTTTGCGTTCGATATTTGGTGGTGAATAATATTCTTTTACCTCGCCCAGTTCGCCCAGTCTGACAAATTCGCCAGAAGGTTTTTGCAGCGCGATATTTTCAATGGCAGAAATACTATTCCGGTATTCTTTTTTGAAACGCACCACGACATCATATTCCTCGCCCAGCTCGCGGAACTTAGTTGCCGTAAACCCTTCAATGCGATTATATAGTGCAGATGAAATGGCCGTTGTATTCATGCCGTTGGCAGCCATTTTTTCACGG
The DNA here is from genome assembly GCA_023229135.1 of Bacteroidales bacterium. Lineage (GTDB taxonomy): Bacteria > Bacteroidota > Bacteroidia > Bacteroidales > F082 > UBA5536. The sequence continues at coordinate 65,514 of JALNZT010000017.1, read as the reverse complement.
TCGATCTCCATGCGCAGCTCGGGCTTTTCGTCCTCACGGCTAATCTTGATCTCACGCGCCCCTTTTATAAGCCTGATACTGTCGGCAATTTGATTGGCGAGCATCGTTGTCTGATCGATATCATATCCATAAATTTCAACGTCAACATTATTGCCTCCCATCATAGAGCCACCCGAGGTGGAAACATTGTATTTAATGATTTCGGGAATGTCTTTTATCAACAGTCTTACCTCTTCTGCGATGACCCAGATAGATTTATCTCGGTCTTCGGGGTCAACCAGGCGTACGCTGTAATTGATTATACCTGAACCTGATGACTCGAAAACAGAGGAGATTCCACCTTCCTCATCTGCACCGGAAGAGGTAGCGATAAGCTCAATCTCCGGAAAGTTGGTAAGGAGTATTTTGTCAACCTGGCGGGCAATTTCAATGGTTTTATCAACCCTTGTTCCCGACTGCAACTCTATTTTTATAGAGAAGCGACTTTCGTCCGTTTGCGGCATAAATTCAGTTTGAAGCTTTGTAGCCAAAAAAACCGAGACACCTAAAATCAGGGTAGAAACTAAAATGATAACTTTTTTATGTGTCAAACTCCAGCTTAAGCTTTTCACATAGAAATCATCAAGTTTGTCGAGCAATGGAATAATAGTTCTGTCGTAGCTCCAGCGGCCAGGTTTGGCTTTCTTTTCCCTGAGGCGCAGCATTTTAGAGCTAAGCATCGGTGTAAGCGTGATGGCTACTAAAGTTGATGTAACTACTGTTATGGTGACAATCCAGCCTAACTGACGGAACAAAATCCCAGTCATCCCACTAATAAAAGTCATCGGAAAAAACACAGCAACAATGGTAAGTGTGGTAACGATTACAGCCAGCCAAACTTCGTTGGTAGCATAAATGGCTGCCTCACGTGGGCTGCTTCCCCTTTCAATATGTTTGGTAATATTTTCTAACACCACGATGGCATCATCCACCACCATTCCAATGGCGATAGCCAGGGCTGATAAGGAAATAATATTGATAGAGCTGCCCGAAATTTGCAGGTAAATAAAGGAAACAATCAGCGAGATTGGAATCGTAATTACGATGATAAAAGTGGCGCGCCATCTCCCGAGGAAGAACAAAACCACCAGCACCACAAAAATCAAGGCGTACATCAGGGTTTGCGATAAGTTGTTGATTGAACTGGTGATAAACTCACTCGAATCAAATATCAGCGACATTTCCACATCCCCCGGAAGGTTTTGTTTCAGAACTTCTAAACGCTTGGTTAGCTCTTTAGAAACGGTAACAGTATTTGCTCCCGACTGCTTCATCACCATCATCCGAACGCCATCTTTGCCGTTAATTTTTTCATCCTTCGTCATTTCTTTGATGGAATCGCGCACGGTAGCCACATCTTTTAGGTAAACCACCTGATCGTTGAAACTGCCAATAATTGTGTTTGCAATTTCGTCGCTGTTATTAAACTCTCCCTGCACCCGCATGGCATAGTCTATTTCGCCCATCTCCACTTTTCCTGTTGGGGTATTGCGGTTTTCAGCAGCCAGAATACCACCTATTTGCTCAATAGTCATATTATAAGCTTCCAGCCTTCGTGGATCTAGCTCAACGGCTACTTCGCGCGTAGGCGCTCCAATTAACCGAATCGAACCGATGCCATCAACACGGTTCAAGGGGTTGATGATCTTTTCTTCCAGCATTTTTTCCAATCCCTCATAACTTGCCTCTGCTGTGATGGCAAACATCTGAATGGGAAACATGCTGATATTAAACTTGAAAATCATAGGATCTTCCGCTTCATCAGGTATCTGATTCTTAGCTATTTCGAGTGCGTCGCGTACATTATTAGCTGCTTCACTCAGGTCGGTTTCGTACTCAAACTCCATGGTAACCATGGAAATATTGTCACGCGAAACCGAAGTGATTTCCTTCAAGTCATCCACCGTATTTACCGCATCCTCAATGGGTTGAGTGATATTTATTTCAATATCATTAGCGCTCGCACCCGGATAGGCTGTGATTACGGTGATGGCCGGAAACTCAATCTCGGGATATAAGTCAACGGGAAGTTGGAAAAGCGAATAGAGGCCAAAAACAATTACTGCTATGAAAACCATCATAGTAGTGATAGGCTTTTTTACTGCACTGCCATATATACTCATAGTCTTAGTCTTAAAATGTTAGGTTAATTCAGAGTTTATTGGCGGGCAACTGTTATGGGGTCGTTATCCATCAGTTTGGCTTGGCCAGCAATAATTAATTCCTTACCTACCGTAAAATCATCGGCGATAACTTCAATTTTATCATTCACCCGGTCTCCAATCGTTACGTCGATACGGCGTGCTACATTATTTTCGTTAATGAAAATATAGCGGTTGTTTGTTCCTTCCTGTTTAAGTACGGCAATGGCAGGAATCATGATAGTTTTGTCTGTTTTGAGTTCTAAAGCCACACGCACAAACATGCCTGGACGCAGTTTTTCATCGGGGTTTGCAATTTTAACTTCGGTTACGAAAGTTCTGGTGCTCTGCTCAATAGTTGGATAAACTTTGAAAACTGAGCCCTCAAATTGTTCGTCTGGATAAATATCAGAAGTGATCGTAGCTTTCATACCCTTTTTGAAATCTGGATAATATTTTTCAGAAATATACACCATGGCTTTCATTGGCTCTATTTGCATCAGTGTGATGATAGCGGCTTTGCCCGTCTGCGGGTTAGGTGCTCCGGAGTAAATCTCACCATCTTCATAATATTTGGCAGTTACGATACCCGAAAAAGGTGCTGTCAGAGTGGTGTTTTCCTGCAAATGTTTAACATTTGAAGTGGCAAGGTCGTAGGCGGTTTTGGCCTGATCGTACTGCTGTTCCGAAATACTGTTTAGCTTGCGAAGTGTGTCCATACGTGAATACATGGTACGTGCATCTTCCAGCTGTAGCAGGGCTTGGGTGAGTTGTGTGCGGTCCATCTCGACCAGCGTTTGGCCTTTTTTCACCTGATCGCCAACTTCTACATGAATCTTGTTGATACGACCTGGTTGCGCAGGTGCGTAGTTCAGTTCTTCAAATGGAATAAGAGTAGCTGTATAGCTTAATGTTCTGTTTATAGCTTTATTTTCAACGCGCATTGTTCTTACCGTGCGGACTTCTTTTTCTGCCTTAATGCTTTCAGATTTGCTTTTGTCTGGTGAGCAAGCCGTAACAGCAGTTGCTAAAAAGAGCGCGAGCGTGACAAATTTTGTGACTTTCATCTTTGTGATAGATTTATAAATTGTTGTATAATTTTTCTAATTTCAGATTGGATTGCATTAAATCAATGGAGGAATTGAGGTAATTGCTCTCGGCCTGCAGGTAGTTTGTGTTGGCCTGCGTGAGGTCTAAACTGGATACCAATCCTTGTTTGTACTTATTTTGAATACTCGAAAGCACCCTTTCGGCTACTAAAACATTATTTTTTTGGGTATTGTAGTTTTCGTAAGCATTGGCCAATTCATAGCGTAACTGATTATTTTGCAGTTGTAACTGTTCGGATAGCATTTCTTTAGAACGATTTGCCTTATCAAGTTCAATTCTGGCTTTGCTCAGGTTTGCTTTGCGCACACCGCTTGAAAAGATAGGAATACTCAGGTTTAAACCTGCAGCATTGTTTGGGCTAATGTCAAAACCGGAAGTCATAAGTTTTTCCGTGTAACTGTAAAATCCGGTGAGGGTAGGAGCATAGGCCCACTTCTCCATATTAATCATTTTTTCCTGCATTTCTACCTGTGTTTCAATAATTTGATAGCTTGGATTTTGAGCTATATTGAACTCCATCGTAAGTCCGGTACTGGTTTCCAAGGCAGTCATAATAGTGTTGAGCGAATCAGTCAGTACGATTTCTTTGTCAAAATCAATACCCATCTGATACCTTAACATATTGTAGTTGAGACTGATGCTACGTTGCATAGCGTTTTGTTGGTTTTTAAGTCCGGACAAGCTAATACTGATTTGATCCACATCGGTTTGCTCAGCCATACCAGCAGCATACATATTTTGAGTGTGCTGTTTTATGTCTTCCAAGTTACTGATATTGCGGTCAATCACCTTCATAATATCTTCTGTTGCCAGAATAAGTTGGTAAGTGTTAGCCACATTTTCCAGCACATCAAGCTCCGTCAGTTTAACATTCTGCTGTGCTAGAATCTGAGCAATTTTGGCGGTTTCCAGCCCAATCCAATATTGCCCGCCAAAAATTAATTGTGAAACCTGAATCTGCGCATTTGACTGATCTGTCATTTTAATGGAAGTAGCCGAAGGAGCATTCATTTTTTGCAGGAGCTTCAAAATCTCCAGATCACCTGGATCGAGAAGGCCGTAGTTGATATCGGGTGGGGTTGACTCTCCTCCTCCGCCAAAGTTCAGCATGGCTTCGTAGTTGAAGTTTGTCATATAATCCAGGCTGCCATTGATTTGTGGCAACCCTTGTCCGCGAGCTTGCCTAAATTGTTCGGCTGCTATTTGTACATCATTACGTACGTTTTGTAATTGCTTGTTGCGATCCAGGGCATATTCCTGCGCCTCTTTCATTGAAACTGTGTAGGTGTTTTCCTGCGTTTTGGCTGAGAAGCTAAAACCCAAGAACAAGGCGCCTACAATGAATATTTTGTAGTTCATTTTAATGTTTTAAGTTTAGATTTTTACGAACTAAATATTACTTCTTTAATTGATCATATTGAACCCTGAGCTTTTCAACACTCTCCTGAAAAAATTCCAGTATAAAACAAAGTTCCTTTAAATACTTGCTGTTTTTAGATTCTGGATCAGCCTTGAGCGCAATAATTTGCTGCCAGTTTTTATGCTTTTCCACCATCTTATTTTTGAATTCTTCAAATAATTTAAATGGTTCGTGCCGCTTGATTCTAAAATAGCGCTTGCGGTCACCCGGTAAAGTAAAATACTCAATTAAACCTCTGATTTGTAGCATTTTAATAGCTATGCTGGCACTGCTTTTACTGATGTTAAGTTCTTCAACTATTTCATCAAAAGTAAAATTTTCCTTATCCATCACCATGAGTAAAGCGAATATCCGACCCGCAACCGGTTGCATGCCGTCGTGCTCATTAATTCGGCCCAAAGTTTCAACCAATTGCCTTTGTAAATTAATTCTTTCTTCTGTTGTCATTGTGAAAATATTTATGGCAAAAGTACTATTATTTTTTTAGTTCGCAAGTAAACGAACCAAAATATTTGCGGTATTAAGGATTTTTAAGGATTTTTGAGTTATTGAGCCAAAGCGCGACAGTGTTCTGCGAGTCAGGGTGCGACTATAAGGCCTCGCTAAACAGTCGCCCCCTGACTTGCATGCACCGAAAGTCAGGGTGCGACTATAAGGCCTCGCTAATCAGTCGCCCCCTGACTGGAACAAAGCTTATAGTCAGAGCGCGACTGTTTATTGTGGCTGGATCAGTCTCAGCCTGACTGGCGGAAAATCTTGCCTTAAAAAATGATCCTGATAGTTAGCAGGAGCTAATATGTTTCTATTCCAGCATTTTGTAGTGTTTATAAGGTTTTTAAAAATCATTTTTCATTTTTTTGAAGCTTTCATAAGGATTTTGAAAAACATAAAGTTGCTAAACACTTTAATCTATGTCCTATCTTTTGAAGGAATTTAGCCTTGTCATTTGCGGTGATAAAAAATTGAAAGTTAACATAATGTTTTTGGGGTTTTTGAAGTTCTTTCAATTTTTTTAATTATATAACATTGAATAGCAGCAGTTTAAAAATTTATTAAAATTATTTTTAATATTTTTTGATGTGTTTTTCGATTTTCTGACATACTAGTAGTGAAGGGGAGATAGTTTTGGAAGGCTTTTGCATGTCGAGTTGAATTAAATCAAAAAAGCATCTGTTGACTTCCTCGCCAGTAAAAAATGTAGAAAACCAAAAACGAAGTAGAAAGTGTAATCGAAACCAATTATTTATAAAAATTAAAACCTACCGCTATGAGATTCCTTGAAAAAAAGGAAAAAATCGAAATATTGCACTCAATCATTGAAAATAAAAATACCGGAACAGCAACTAATTTAGCTGACAGGCTTTGTGTTTCGTTGGCTACTGTTGAAAACTATTTGGCACTTCTGCGCGAGGAGGGGCATCAAATAGGATACTGCACCGGCAGAAAAACGTATTACCTGATTGAAGAAAAAATGCAGAAATATGGAGGCCTCTAAGTATCTTAGAGAGTCCAGTGCTTATCTTTGTCGTCACAGTTCATTGTATCAATTCCTGTTAACTTGGAATTAATTTAGAATCATGTAGTTATTTGATAAGGCCAACCACCTTAAAAAAGTTTAAAAAAACCTCTTTAAGAGGCAGTATATAATTCGTGTAAACCAAAAATTGTAATGTTATGAAATCAAATTTTTTATTAATTTCTTGCGGCTCCGCTCGGCATAGCCGCAGACTATGCCGAACGCGGTCGCTAAAAAAAATCCCATGGTTTACTGCATAAGCATCAAGCCCAACCAAATTATAAAACATAAAAAGTAGCAAAATATATTTAAAATGAAAATAACTTTTTTAATTTTTCAACAAATAACCAAATCACAATGAAAAATTCAGTATTTAGCACTTTAGCTTTTGCTTTAATTGTAGCAATGATCATTTCTTCATGCACTAAACAAATTGAAGACCCGGTTTCTAAAAATTACTCCGAGGAACAGGCCATTGAAGTTAACAGTCCGGAAAATCAAGAAATGCTTAATAAAATCGTGAGCTTCAAGGAGACACTTGATCAAATTAAGGCTGGTCAGCTATTGAAAAGCGATGTAGTACTTAGTATGAGTGATGCTAAATGGCTCATAGAATCAGAGATTAATGTTTTTCATGGGTTTCCCAATAAGGAAGTAGATTATTTTTATTTGGAGGAAGGAGTAATACCATTGCCAAAAGATGATTTGGAAGACCTGATGAATGCAGAGGAGGTGGTTGCCTTTGATGAATCCGTGAAAAATATAATTATACAGCAGCTTTCGACCTATGTTGAAGAAGGTAAACATCTTGTTCAAACCACGCTTATGATTTCACCGGCAACTGACTCCTTGTATATTAAAACACTTATTGGTATAGAAAGCGATGGAAGGCTTCCTTATAAGGATTATTACTACGGAGATAATCTTGGAGCTTGTGACGGCAGCTTTGTTTTTGAGACTGATGCTGCAAAAAGATTGGAAAGCATGGTTCATTACCATTTCATCACTAACAGACCTGAACCCCCTACTAATTGCAGATATGTTTATGTAAATCCAGTAAGTAAGCCAATTAACAGACCCTGGTTAGAAGAATATCAATTGGACAACACACCTGACAATTACTTAGATTTCAAAATATTTTTCGCGTCAGATTATTATAATAATCCACCTCAGGGAGACTTACATGATACTATTAAATGTATGGATTATTCGGATGAAATTCAGTTTTACAGGCAGCAATATATTGATTTGATTGAAGATTTTCAAAATGAAACGAATAAGTATTATTCTGGATGTTCTTTTGACGGTTCAGTTTTCTGGTTTGCAATTAACGATTTCGAGTATTATTCTATTAAACATGATTTGCTATTTACTGCTTCGACTCGTTTGTTAGTTTGTTCTATTTTGCCAACTGAATTATAGACTATTATTAAATATTACGAATATTCTAATGCGTAAAATATGATATCGAATCTAATGAGAATCATTACTTTGTCTTGCATTTTTCTTTTTTCAGGAGGCCATTTAATAGCACAACAAAGTTTTGAATTAATTATTGATGAACTGAACCTGTTTGAAAAAAGTAACAGGATTACTGAGGTTGGTAATAACAGGTATGTTTCAACTTTGACACGAGAAATAGAAGCTGCTCAGAATTATACCAAAAGTTATCTATCGCTTGTTTTAATAAGTAATCAAGGTGAGGTGCTTGCAATAGATAGTATAATGCAAAATGATACTTTTATTTCTCTTAAGTATTTATTGCCAATAGGAGAAAACGGTTTATTATGTTTTGGCATGTATGGATTTTTTAATTCTGATTTTGGATTTGAACCATTAGGATCCCAAATTTCATTTTTTGACTTATCAGATAATACATTCAATCTTCAATATTTAAAAAAGTTTCGAACTTTTAATAATGATGATCTATACTATTGGTCAACACCCCCGGTAATTAAGCCCGGTACTGATAGTTGTTTTGTTGGTTGGTCATCAGAATATACGGGTAGTCATCAGTTGTTTTGCTTGAATGCTCTAACCGGGGATAGCCTTTTTCTGAAAGATATTACCGTACCTTCAAACTGGAGTGTCGAAGGGTTATTTTATACGCACAACGACACCAGTATGTTATTACATTATACAATTGATGGTTGGTCTGAATATAGCAATATTATTGTGCGATTAGACGATCAGTATGAGCTAAGCGGTGATACATTATTTTCATTGAATACCCATTTGTATTCACTAGATACGAAAGCCATGTCACATCCCAATGGAAATATTTATATAGGTGGAGAAGCTAAATGGGTTGACTGGGAAACCATGCAAATGTATAAACATTCTGGAGTTTTTAGTTACAGCAGCAATTTCGAGCCATTGCAAAGTGTTTATCTTACACATCCAGATACCTCAAGTCAATCGGCTTTTTTGGAAACGATGAGTTTAGCACCAGATGGGAGTATATATATTGCTTCAAACTATAATTATAAAGGTCATCCTTTCTCAGGTACACCTACAATGATTTATTTGGCCCGTCTAGATGAGAATCTAAATACTATTTGGGAAAAGTACATCGGAGGTGACCGTCATTACATCGTTTTTGCTATAGCTTCAACATCAGATCAGGGAGTTATTGTATCTGGTTATGGCTATGACCTCAATTTTCCGGAAACCCGCGGTTTTGCCTGGATCGTGAAATATAACCCGGATGGGACAGTCGGGTTTGAAAACGAAATAAGGCAACAGCAAGAGTTAGTTGTTTACCCCAACCCGACAGCAGACCATATCCATATTAAATCATTGCAAAAAGGTTCATTAATGGTTTACAATTCAAGTGGCCAATTGGTCATCCAGCGTCAGTTGAAACAAGGACTTAATCAAATAAATTTGAGCGCTTTGCCTGGCGGTACCTATTTTATACATTCACTTACAAACAAGCAAAGCCAAAGACAGAAAATTGTTAAATATTAAAACTTACTATGATGAAGAAATACCTTATTTCCAGTTTTTTAATGCTTATATTCCTATTTGTGAGTATAGCAGATGTTTTTACTCAGGAATGTACGAATTGTCAAAATTCAATAATTACCGGAGTTAGTGTCAGTGCTTTGGGATATGGAAATCAAGCACTTGGAAATAGTTCTATAGCAATAGGTTTTGAAAGTATAGTTAGATCGCAGGGTGGAATAGCAATTGGTAAGCACTTGGAAATACCATCTCAATTTCCCTATACAATAGCCATAGGAAGCGGATACAATGATGTTAATAAATTGGTCAACACACATGGTCCTTCCTTAATGATTGGCTTCGGCTCAACTAAACCTACTTTTTTTGTAGGGCAATCAGCTGGCATGAATAATACCGGACGCATCGGCATAGGCAACATAACCAATCCCCAGGCCAAACTCCACATCCTTGCTGATGACAATGAAGATGCCAGCCTGTTGCTCGAGCCGTCCAATCCCAAGATGTATATGGCCAATCTTCAACTGCTCGATGCCAACAGCGGCCTGACGGTGGGCGCGAGAAGCGGTCTGGAGCTGTTTACAAACCTCGGCAGCATGCAATTTTCGGCAACTGTGTTTGATTTTGCCGGAAACCAGGTTAATATGCCTGCTTTGCGGATAAATAATGCGTACAGCCTGCCTACTTCTGCAGGAAAACCAGGAGAGTTTCTCAGTGCCGACGGCACCTGGGCCGCGCCAGAAGGAGGAGGCGAAACTTACTGGCTGCCAAATGGTACCGATATATATTTTAGCAATAATGTTGGTATAGACATCTCAGACACAAAAGGGTACAAGCTAGCCGTGAAAGGAAAACTTATCGCAGAAGAAGTAGCGATAAAATTTGCCCTCCAATGGCCTGATTTCGTTTTAGAGGACACCCTGTTCCGCAGAGTGTCTGCATTGTTTAGTTACCCAAACCACTTACTAAAAGCTATATCTTTCGCCGACTGGCACAGTACTCCGAACCTGTGTCTTGCAATTCACCAAATTTATTTAACAACAGCCTATCCGGAATCGGATAGTGTACTACGTTTTCGGATAGCTAATGGGCTGAAATTTTATTTTGAAATACTGTATATTACTGACATGCAAGGCTTTAAAATATCGGCTTGATAATTGCATATCCTTGTATAAGTTTTAAGCTTACGCCATATAAAAAAAGTTGCGCCCACTTAGCACAAAACCAAAACCAATTATAATGTATAAACACAACCAACACCAAACTTCAAACCACGGGAGAAAAACCCCAAGTCAAAACAATTCTTTCAATTTTTTCACGAAAACCATCAATATTATGAAAGCTAATTTTTTATTAATTTCTTGCGCCCTGGTATTGTTATTTGCCGGCTGCAGCAAAGACACCGACACAATCAGAGAGGAAAAAACCATCTCTGCTTATGATTTAAAAGTGGGTAACAGCATCAACAGTTTTATCAGCAAAGTGGAGTATCACAAAGAATATCCCGACTTAAAAAGCCTGGAAACCATTTCGGCAGATTCGGCTTTGTGGTATTTAGAATCCACCTTTAACTACTGTTATGGCTTCCCCAACGAGTTTTACAAATCTTTTGTTGTTGACACTTTATCATTTAGCCTTTTGCTGTCCGGCAACGATGTGAACATGACTGATCTCACGGATAAATTCAACGAGATGATTCAGGATGTCAGCACCACCTATCAAGCTGTTAATTTTGGCGAGAAAGGCCTTTCGCTGGTGAACCTGCAAGAAGCCTCAGTAGCCGAAGACCAACTTAATTTTACGGTGCAGGTTGTTACGGGCGAAAGAGGAGAAGTGCCTCCTTCTCCTGTACTTGACGGCCCTTTTGAGGAAGGTGATGATTGGTGGTATGGGGAAATGGAAGGACGTTGCGATGAATTTCTATTAGATTCAGATGCTGCACAACAACTCATGTTGGCAATGAATGCAACTTTACCCGACCCGGAAGGTAATTTTTACGTGATTCACCCTGTTAATATTTCAAGAAAAGGTGGTGAACCTAATGTAAGAAGGGAAACCGACCCTAATCCACCCGACAATATCTATGATTATTATCTTTTTTATGGCAATGAGCAGATAGGAGATGTTGATTTGTGCTTGAATCGAAACGTTATGAATACTTATTACCGTTTTCTTCGACAGTTGCTACTTAATATAATTCCAAATGAAGAGTTTGGGCAATTGAATTACAGCCTTATTAACGTAACAAATGCCCAAGGTACCTACAAAAACTACCCAAACAACCTAAGGGAATATTACCATGAAGGATTATTCAATTATGGTATTAAAATACACTATGTCGGCGAGATAGATTTTCCCGTAGCCATTGATTAATCCGATAGTTTTCAGCAACAAATTAATTTCACAAGAATGAAGTATTATTTTTTAATCCTAACAATGAGTTTCATGGTTATTCATGTTACTGCTCAATATAGTTTTGAGTTGATTCATGGAGTATCTGAGATTTATGATGCCACGGGTTTCACACTCGAAAAAGATGGATATTATTATTCTTTTGGTAACAGGTCTAATTATTACACAAACATCCAAGAACCACTTGTACTAAAAATTGGTGAGGACGGAGTGATGGTGCAAGAGAGCAGTTTTTTTAAACAGGACACCATGTATGGTTTTCATTATGCGCACCCAAAACCAAATGGTAATTTTTTAGTTTTAGGCTATCTAAAACATTATCAAGATTCAAGGCATAACACAATTTATGTATGTGAATTGACGTCAAACCTTGAGGTTGTTTGGGAAAAAATGGATACAATTCCATTTGATTCACCTTATAGTGGAATTGAAATGGAAAATACGCTTATCACTCCTGATGGTTTGATATTATTGCAGGGCAAATTTACACTTGAACAGTATGGTTCATCAAATTTTGTTTTTTTTGCAAAGTACGACCTAAATGGCAACCAGGTAGATTTTGTCTCCCATCTAAATTGTGTGGATCATAATATTGGTAGTACATTGTTCTATGATGTCGATAGTACTGCTTTTTTTCTAATTGGTAGATTGACTCATGATATTGCATACAGGAACTATATAAAGTTTGGACTTGACCTTAATGTGATTGAAAGTGGTGAATTTGAGAATAATACAAGTTTTTTATTTGATCCTATCTCGGCAGTAAGGTTGAGTAATGGAAATGCTATACTGGCAAATCGAAGCACTGAAATTACTGGGTCAGATTATAGTGACCTTGAAATGCGATTGTATGATGAAAATTTTAATTTAATAAAAGATACCATAATTAATCATGATGAAAGGGTGTGCATACCTAATTTAAGAGGCTTAGGCTATGTAAATGAAGATAATATATGGGTTGCAACTTTTGAACGAATACCCGAAACCGGTATAATGGGTACCGAAGTTTTCAGGCTTTTTGTATTTGACAAGCATCTAAAGCTGAAGGGTGAAAAAGTTTTCGGAGGCGATACAAGGTATTGGTTTTGGGATCTGCTTGCGACAAGCGATGGAGGTTGCTTATTGACTGGACAAATTCCTGAATTCGAGGGATCAGATTTTGCTAATTGCTATTTTATTAAGGTTATGCCAGATGATGTTTTAACAGAAGTCAGCGAAAGTAAATTTGATCACAAAACCAAGGTTTTCCCTGTGCCTGTCAATGATTTTTTGAATATTAATAACATACAGAAACCCTCAAAACTTATAATTTACGATTTGGTAGGAAGACAATTAGCCAGCTATCAAATAAATATAGGCGACAATATAATCAAACTTGGTCTGCTAGAATCAGGTGTTTATATAGGTGTAATTATTCAGAACGGAAATGTTTTTGAGAATCTTAAAATAATGAAAAAATGAAAAATCTAATTGAAACTACATGGGTTAAATGCTCATTTATAATTTTAGTAACAAGCACTATCTTGTTGAGTTCGTCTGTACAATTAAAAAGTCAATGTGTTGACTGTAGCAATACATCAACACCTGGACTCAATGCAAGTGCAATTGGCAATGGCAATACAGCCTCAGGGAATTATTCATTTGTTGGTGGATTTAACTCTTCAGCTGAAGGGACGGCATCTTTCGCTTTTGGCAATCGCGTAATAGCAGCAGGTGCCAGTTCATTAGCATTAGGTCGATTTGTAAGAACTAATACTTCACCAGCTATTGTGATTGGAACTGGATTCGACATTGATAACCCCTTGATAAACAACGTTCCTAACAGTTTTATGGTAGGATTCAATTCAAATCTTCCAACCTTGACTGTTAGTGATGCATGGGGCAAAAACCTTACCGGCAAAATCGGCATTGGCAACATAACCAATCCCCAAGCCAAACTCCACATCCTTGCTGATGACAATGAAGATGCCAGCCTGTTGCTCGAGCCGTCCAATCCCAAGATGTATATGGCCAATCTTCAACTGCTCGATGCCAACAGCGGCCTGACGGTGGGCGCGAGAAGCGGTCTGGAGCTGTTTACAGACCTCGGCAACATGCAGTTCGCGGCTGATGTGTTTAATTTTGCCGGAACCCAGGTTAATATGCCTGCTTTACGGATAAATAATGCTTATAGCCTGCCAACTACTATCGGCAAACCAGGCGAGTTTCTCAGTGCCGACGGCACCTGGGCCGCGCCGTCTGGTGGTGGCGGTGGCGGCGATAACTACTGGTTGCCAAGCGGCAATAACATCTATTATGGCAATGCTGTGGGAATTGGCATGGAGCCGAAAGAACGCTTATCAATTGACTCTCCCTATGGCAGACCCATACATTTCCATATTGGTGGCTCGCAGGGAATTAACAGCAATGCCTGGTATGATGCTACGAACACTGTAACAAAACGTTCTGAAGCAGGCCCGGCATACCAGATTTCCTTTTCTGAAAGTAATATGGCATTTAAGTCAGCCGAAAGTGGCAGTGCTGGCTCTACGGTTAACTGGAATGAAGCAATGGTTATTACGAAGGAAGGTAAAATTGGCATTGGAACGCAAACTACAAATAGTTTGCTCGGGGTGCGTGGAATTGCCTCTGGGATACATCCAATAGTCCACATCGAAAACACAACCAACCAAGTAAATGTTCAAAATGTAGCGCTTAAAGTTATTGGAGGAAGAGCGATTGGGACTCCTGGAACGTATGTTCCAGCAATCGCAATTCATGCTATAGCAGGCGAAACTAATAAAGGAAACCCAAAATCATACGCCCTTTATGCTGAGGCTTGCTCGGATGGCAGCCCTTATTCTTATGCCGCATATTTCAATGGTAATGTGGGAGTTGGAACGTTAAATCCTGATTATATGTTAACTGTTGCCGGAGGAATTCATGCTCGCGAAATAAATGTAACAATTGATGCTGGAGCTGACTTTGTTTTTAATGGAGATTATCAACTTAAGAATCTTTTTGAACTAGAGGCTTTTATCCACAAGAATCAACGATTACCAGATATACCATCAGAGAAGGAAATGCTTGAGAATGGCATTGAATTAGGAGATATGCAAATTAAACTGCTTCAAAAAATTGAAGAACTTACTCTATATATTATTAGCATGCAAAAGGAGATAGAAGAATTGAAAAATAATAATCCATAATGAAAAGTAAACTAGCAATTCTAGCCTTTAAAAGCAATACTCAAATTCAGAAACAAACTATCATCCTTACAATACTATTGTTGGTTGCAAGTTTTGTTCGAGGGCAAAATACTGATCGGTTTATAATAAAAACCTCTGTAGTTGAATTGCTGGGAGGAGATTTCGTTACCAGAAGCTGGTCGCCAAACCTTATAATAGAGAAGCCCCTCAGTAACAATTATAGTTTTCAACAAGGCATTGGATTAATCCTGCCGGATAATAATCTTGATAAAGAAATGGTTTTTATTTTTGTCGATAGAGTATTTGGTATTACCATTAGACCAGAATTAAAAAAGTACATTAGCAAAAATAAAGATGTTTTAAATGGCTTTTATCTTTCAATAGACGCAAAAGGGGTTTATACCGAAGCTACCTTGACAGTCAGAAAAACGATTGTTAACAGATTTGATGTGGCAACACATCTTAATTTTGGTTATCAAGTACTTTCCAAGTCGAATTTTTTAATTGAACTTTCTGCCGGAATCGGTCCTGGTTATATTTATTCTACCTCGTCAGTAGAAAGAGAGGATTTAGGACTAATTCAATACAGACGTGGCATTTTGTATGCCGGAGGCTCAGGTGCTTATCTGAGCTATCAATTTGATATAAGAATCGGATACCATTTAAAACTAAAAAGATGAAAAAGATTTTCATGACAATTGTGTTAATTTTAGTAGTTCAGCTTATTCATTGCCAGACGGACGATTGGAAGTTTCAAGTTAGGCAGTTTGTTGAAATTGCTTCAACACCTGCCGATGCCTCAGCTTATTCATGGCAATATTTACAAAATGACTTTCAAGGGGTACAAATAAATTTGGCTCCTGATGGAGAGGATGTGAATATCTATGTTGAAGCGGGTAATGCAAAAATTGATTTTAATCATTGGATAACAGCTGAGGGAGGAGCTTCGCATTTAATGTTCTATCTTGCAATTAATGTAAATAATACAGGTTTCGTTGAACTTTATGAAGGATCTGCTATTTTAAACTATGTTTGGGATTGCTCGAATGTGTTTAATCAAGAAGGCTCTTATAGCCTTACTGTCAAATTTATGGATTTGGCTGTCATCTATTATCGTAACTACAATATTATTGTCGTTCCAGAATCATCAAAGTTGTATCGTGATCAATACTTAAACACGATGAGGGTATGGGAAAGTCAAAATTCTAACTCTACACCTATTGTACTAAGTTCTGGATTCGATGCCTATAACATCAAGCCAGAACAGTATTACCGTTCAGCAGGAAACGATTTATTTAATTGCTTGTTGGAAAATGGATATGACATTTATGTTGTGTATTATAGGTTTAATCCTCAGGATTTAAGAAATAATGCTGCTGTATTTTCCTCCGCTATTAATTATGTATCTAATAATTACTACAATGGTCAAGATGTGATTGCAGCAGGAATAAGTATGGGTGGGTTGATTTCCAGATATGCCCTTGCTAAAGCTGAGAACGATGGTAGTCCATTGCCGGTTAATACATGGATATCATTAGACGCACCTCATCAAGGTGCTATTATAAGCGAGGATCTTCAATCATACCTAAAAAAACAAATGAAAAATGCACCATTTGATAGATATGCGTTAGAAAATGATGCTGCTAAAATTATGCTTACAAAAAATGTTTACGATGAACAAGGCATAATGCGATCCGCTTTTCAAAATGACCTACTTAGTTTGAATGGTGATGGATTCCCTCATTTGACAAACAACATCGGTGTTTCATTTTCAACGGAGCTACCTAATCCAAATAGCGGAGTTTGGCTCGAAATTGATCCTCCAATTCTTCCCCCAGAGAGTTTTGTATTATCACCTGAGGAAAAAGTGGCAGGATCCTTTCTTCCGGCCATGAACAGTGAAAGATATACAATAAGGATATTGGGTGGTATTTGGTGGGGTACGGTAACAATAACTCAACTAAACGATCCAACATTTATCTCTCATAAGAGTTCGCTTGATTATAGCAATAACAATACTACTAAATTTAGTGAGATAATTTTACCCTTTTCTACCTACTATCATGGCGAGGTGCCTTTTGAAGTTATTGAGCCATTGATAACCGCACTAAAGTTCCCAAACGATGTTTTCATTCAAAATGTTGATTTGTCGGGCAACATTGAATTCTCTGCAAGGAACAGCATTACCGCAGGCAGGGATATCACCACAAACCAGCCGCCAGGCGATGTCATTATACTTGCTAATAGCAATGTTGTGTTTAAAGCTGGGAACTTAATTCAGTTAAAAAATGGATTTAATGCAAAAAATAATTTTTTAGCTAAAATTGAATATCCGGAAACCATTATTTGTGCTACAGGAAATCAATTATTGAATAAAAGTTCTACATCGGTTCAGGATGAGAATTATCATTCCATTAAAGTTAAAGTTGAGGATGAATTAAAATCTATACCTGACCCAGATATTGAATTCTTTGCTGATGAAAAATCAGAAATACGCTTGTATCCAAACCCCATTCACGATAGACTTACTCTTCTATTTGTTGGGATAAAAGACATTCAGGCAAACATAAGAATATTCGATGGTGTTGGCCAATTAGTTATGAATAAAACATTTGATTGCTCAGGTCACAATAGTTTTGATGTATCTGGGTTACTAAGTGGAACTTATATTGTCAAAGTAATCACCAATAAATCTATATATACACATAGATTTGTAAAGCTATAAATCCCATGATGACTGTAATTTATAATCGCAGCCGGCTGGCTCTCAAAAAGCACCGATGCCTTTGGTACCGAAGTAAATTATAGTTACTTTAGCGACGGAAAACTACACCAAACGATGATTGCCACAGCACCCAACACCCTGATCACACTCAGCTACAACAGCCGCCGACAGCGCAGCACGCTTAGCGATCCCAATTACGGGCTGATGCAAACCACCTACAACGCCTTTGGCGAACTCATAAATCAGACCACGCCGCGCGGCTTTGAAACCACTTACACCTACGACAAGCTGGGTCGCACAACAAACCGCATCGAAGACGAAGGCACAACCACCTGGCATTACAGCACCACCCCCGGCTTCCTGGGTACTTTAGAAAGGATCGAAGGTCTCGGCCAAATTACCTCCTACACTTACGACGAACTGCTTCGTCCTGAAACAGTAATCGAAAACATCAACAAGCAGGATTACACCACCGCTTATACTTACGACCACTTTGGTCGCCCCGAAACCATCACCCATCCTTCGGGTTTTGCAGAGCAAAACACCTACAACAACCATGGCTATCTGAAAAAAATCAGGAATGCTGACGACCAAAGCCTGCTGTGGGAAGCACAAAACTACTACGCACCTGGCATGCTACGCCGGTCAGTAACCGGCAACGGGCTGTTTACTGAAAACCAGTACGAGCCCGAAACCCTGCGTTTGACTGGCTCCTTCGTTATTAATGACAGTCTGGAACGCTTGCAGGACTTTGAATATAAGTATGATACGCTGGGCAATATGCGACACCGCATCAAATGGCTAAGCAGAGCTAATAACCAGTTTCTGAAAGAAGAATTCTGGTACGACGACCTGAATCGGCTTACCGACATCAAATTAAATGGTCAGCCAACTGGCGGACACGATTACGACCCCGAAGGGCTGGGCAATATCACGTCCAAAACCGCCAACGGGCAACAAATTTACAGCAATGCCGAATATGGCGAAGGCAATCACGGCCCACATGCCATTTCATCGGCCACTCCAGCTGGAAACGTATTTCCTGATGATCCGCAAACCGCTGAATACACTTCTTTTGAGCAGTTGAAAGAAATGCGACAAGGCCGTAAAACCCTTTTCATAAACTACGGTCACCATCACCAACGCATAAGCCAGAGATACCTCAACCAGTACCATGTTACACTCAAACAGTGGGCGGGAGCTTGTGAGTACATCACCAGAAACGGCCAAACCACCACCCTCACCTACCTGAGCGGACCCGACGGGCTTTATGCCTTGCACCTTATCAATCCTGATGAGAGCGAGAGCATACGCTATCTGCACACTGATCACCTTGGCAGTTGGACAGCAGTAAGCGATGAAGCCGGAGAGGTGGTGAACGAGCAAAGTTACGATGCCTGGGGCAATAGGCGTAGCCCCTCCACCTGGACAAACGCTGGCATGGCAATGCAGACTCCTTTGTTTGATCGTGGATTTACCGGGCATGAGCATTTGGATGGTTTTCAATTGATTAACATGAACGGAAGAATGTACGACCCCGTTGTAAGCCGTATGCTTGCACCCGATAACTACGTGCAAACGCCTGATTTCTCACAGAACTTTAACAGGTATAGCTATTGTTTTAACAATCCTTTGAAGTACACCGATCCTGATGGCGAATGGGCTGGTTGGGATGATGCGATAGTCGGCGGCATTGGTTTTGTTTACGGTTATGTTTCCTATGGGCTATCAAATGGAGATTGGGGGTGGAATGCTGTTGGAGCTGGTGCCATTGGAGCAGGGACTTTTCTGTTAGGGTACTATTCCGGTGGTGCCACTAGTGCAGGAAGTGTTGCTAACATTGCTTCAACAGCCGGAATGCAAGGTAGCGCAAACACAATGGCGCTTGGTTATGGTGCTAATATGGTGGCAGCAAGCGCAGTATCTTCATTTATGCCCTCTTTAAATATGCCTATTAACGATAACGTTTCTCTTTCTGTCAGCCCTGCAATTATGTTTGGGTCAGTCCAAAAAGGCATAGGTTTTAATGTTAGTGGAACTTTTCAATATGAAGGTTTCAGTGCCACACTTGGCACTCGTTTTATGTCTTATGGCTCTAATTATGGAGGTGGAGGAGTTGAAGGTATGGAATATTGGGCATTAGGTTATGATAACGGAACTTCCGGTATTTCATATTCATCATCTTATTATTCTAGTGGAGGAACATCTCAACAACTTGGAGCCTTTAGTATAAGGCATAATGATTTTGCACTTACTTATCAAAATGATTACATGTTTGGGCTTCCTGCTGACGGTGGAGATAGATATCGTACTGCCGCAGCACAACTTAGTTGGGGGAAATTCTCTGCTGGAGTTAATTTATTTACAGGAGACCCAGGGTTAAATGGGGCCAATCGTCAAACCGAGATGATTGATGGCAAGGCTACTTATAAAACGAATCGATTTGGAGACAATCCTAACAAATACAGAGCTGGTGTAGGGTATGTTGGGTATGGTAATATGAGGTTTGGTAGAAATTCTGAAGGAATTAGAAACCATGTTCAAAATAAATTTGCTCATGATTTAATGATGGGTGGAAAATCACCTTACTTTAAAGTTCTGGATATACAGCCCACAAATTATTTTTCAGTTGGAACTTATCACCCTAACACACTATGGTAGAAATAATATTTATGACAAATAAGCTATTAATATCAACTTTTTTGGCTGGAGTACTTTCTTTTTCAAATTCTTGTGAAAAGTTAATGAAAGATGATGAACTGGTTTTGCAAAAGCAGAATTATACAGGAAATCAACTGAGATTAGATGGTTACTATTACGAAGAATTTGAGGAAAAATACTATTCGATTTATTTCTTCTACGAAGATGGAACCCTTCTCTATGGTGATGGCGGGTTTACGAAAAAAGAATTTATCGAACATGAGAAAGAATTTACTAAGGATGTATGGCTAAATGGGGTTAAGAGCTATAAAGCTTATTGGGGGTTATTCATGATTGAGAATGATTCAATAGTTTTTGAAAGATGGTATCCATCTTCAGGAGGCCCTTTTCCTGCTCATAGACGTTCAGGGAAGATTTTGAATGATACAACCTTTTTAATAACGAAATCTATACGCTCCAATGGTAAGGAAGAACAAAAATTAAATGAGATTTACCATTTTAAAAAGTTTTCCCCAAAGCCTGACAGTACGAATGTCTTTATAAAGTAACCCCCGCTCGGCGTAGTCTCCGACTACGTCGTCCAAATATTGTTATTTTACAATCGGTGTCCACGCACCCAACCAAAAAACACCTACTTTAGCATCAGAAATCTACATCAAACTATGATTAGCGCACAGCCCAACACCCTGATAATAGGACTTCCAAAAGTCTGAATTAAATAAGCTTTAACTTTTCGTCGTCTGACCTCGCAATGGCGGGAAAGAGCATGGAATCGTTAAAATGTGAAGTATGGAAAATCTTAAGTGGGTTGCGAAGTCAGGACGCGACTGATGTTTGTCGCAAGATAGTCGCAGCCTGACCGGGTTAGAGTCAGGGCGCGACTGATGTTTGTCGCCGGATTAGTCTTACCCTGACACAAAAAAAAGTCCTGAGACAATCGCCCTGGACTTTTATAAGTTGATTATTAACTGACTAAATCAGCTCAATGCTACCTATTAAAACGTTTTTCAACTTCAGGCCAGTTCACAACTTCCCAGAAGTTACCGATATAAGAAGTTCTTTTGTTTTGATACCTTAAATAGTAGGCGTGTTCCCATACGTCGAGTGCCAAGATGGGATAACCACGTTTCGCAACATCATCCATCAGTGGATTATCCTGATTAGGTGTGGACGACACAAACAAATTTCCTTGCTCATCTTTTGATAACCAGGCCCAACCGCTACCAAACTGACTTGCTGCAGCTGCTTCAAACTCGGCTTTAAATTTATCGAAAGAGCCAAAGGATTTGTTGATGGCTGCTTCGAGTTTAGGGCCGGGTTTTCCACCGCCATCGGGCGACATGATCGTCCAAAACATGGCATGATTATAAAATCCGCCGGCATTGTTGCGAACCGCAGCATTAGACCTGCTTACGTTGGCAAAAATTTCTTCCAGTGTTAGCATTTCAAGCGCTGATCCTTCTATGGCTTTAAGGAATTTATCATAATAACCACGAAAATGCTTGTTATAATGGATATTCATGGTTTCACTGTCGATAGCTTTTTCGAGCGCATCATAGGCATAAGGCAGCTCTGGAAATTCATGATTCACCTTTTTGCCTTTCATATTTTGCGCCTGAGCCGAAAGCGAAAACACGAAAATTACGGTAAAAGAAAGCAAAAAATAAGTTGATTTTTTCATAGTTGAAGATTTTAAGTACATGGCTAAAACAATCAATTGTTGCATATTGTTCAGGAAAATAGTAGAAGCAGCTGTTTATAAAATATGAATTCAGGCTGAAATGTTTTTCGCTAAGAAATATAAGATTTTACTTTTTGTGAATTAGGTTAGCTAACTAGCCCTTATCGCAAGTTGATTTACCTTTCAAGTTTTAATCTGTTGTTTTTTACACAAATACGAAGCATCATTGCAACACTAACTTAATAATTTGTGCAACGACCGCTATTTTTGGTTGTGAAAATAATCACAAGTCTAGTATTTAAGTGGAATATTTCGTTATTTTTGTAAACTTTCATAAAAAAGAAACCAATAATGAAAAAACTAGCTGTAGTAGCTTTTGGCGGAAATGCTTTAATGCGCGGTGACCAAAAAGGTACAATAGATGAGCAAGAAGCCAATGCTTATCAAGCATGCGAGGACCTGACCAAGCTGTTAGATTTGAACTACAATATTGTAGTTACACACGGCAACGGCCCCCAAGTGGGAAATATTTTACTGGCAAACACAGCCGGTAACAAACTTTACGGACTTCCAGATATGCCGCTGGATATCAGCGTAGCCTATTCGCAAGGTTTTATCGCTTATGTAATTGAGCAACAATTACGAAATGTATTGATGGCCAAAGATTTAGACAGAGATATTATTTCAATCATCACGCAGGTTTTGGTCAATAAAGACGATCCCGCTTTTCAGTCACCAACCAAACCCATCGGGCCTTTTTATACCAAAGTAGAAGCCGATAAGCTTAGCGCAGACAACAAGACGGTATTTCAGGAGGATGCCAGAGGTCGCGGCTGGCGTAAAGTGGTTGCCTCGCCTACGCCTTTGGTGATTTTTAACCGCCAAACTATCGAAAAAATTGCCCGCGAAGGACATATCGTCATTGCTGTGGGCGGTGGTGGAATACCCTGTTTTTATGTGGAAAGCAATAAGCTTCAAGGTATTGATGCGGTTATCGATAAAGATTTAGCGAGTTCCTTATTGGCTTCGCAAGTGCGTGCAGATAAACTGTTTATCCTTACTGATGTGCCAAAAGTTTGCCTCAACTATAATTCCCCACAGGAAAAGTCACTGGACAAAATGACCATTGCCGAAGCTAAAAAATACTTGGAAGAAGGCCACTTTGGCGAAGGCAGTATGGCACCAAAAGTGCGTGCAGCAATCAACTTTGTTGAGCGTAGCGGCAAAGAAACCGTCATCACGGAGTCTAAGTTTCTTGCTTCTGAAAATGGCGGAACGAAAGTTACGATTGTTTAAAAATAGCGTATGTTTTCCGAACCCAGTCAGGCTGCGACTGTGTAGCGATGCTTATCAGTCGAGGCCTGTCTTTCAAAAAGACTCCTTATTTTACCATCTCTTGTAGTTTAACGAAAAATGCAACTTTTTCAAGGGTAGTGATCATATCATACTCCTCCAGATACACGTCGTTTGGTACGTTGATAGGTTTTGGCGTATAGTTCAAAATACCTTTAACTCCTGCTTTAACAAGAAGTTCCGCAGATTCTATCGCATGGTCAGCAGGTACAGTAAGTATGCCGATTTTGATGTCTTTTTCTCGAATTATTTTTTCCAGGTCTTCGTTGGCATAGCATGGAACACCTGACATGGTGTTACCGATTTTATCCGGATTGGTGTCAAAACCTGCCACAATATTCAGTTTAGAACGTTTGCCGTCAAAATAATTTATCAGCGCACGTCCCAGGTTGCCCATCCCTATGATAGCCACATGTATTCCTTCGTCGCTATCGATGATACTGCCGATAAGATCAATTAATTCCTTTACATTATAGCCTTTACGGAGTGTGCCGGTATAACCAATCAGCATCAGGTCGCGACGTACCTGAACTGCTGTAATGTGTTGGATGTTAGCTATTTCATGTGAATAAATATGGGATTTGCCCGTTTCGTGACAAATTAAAAGTGCACGCCGGTACTGACTTAGGCGTTCGATAGTTTTGTGCGGTAGATGTTTCATTGCTGCATTAAAATGGCTATTCAGAATGATTGTTAATTACTAAACAGCAAAGCTACTACCATAGCCCATACTTAACAAGTTTTTTTGTGAAAAAATTAACATTGTGAAACATTATCAATAAAAGTTTTGATCTGTAAAGCCAAAAAAACTGTTTCAGCTCAATTCTTTTTAGATGAAAACCCGACAATGCTTCTGCAATAAATGGAAAGTTATCTTAGCAAAAAAGGTGTAAATTTTATCCGTTTAAGGCTTGCATCCAGGTATACCACTCACTCATCCCTTCACCGGTTTTGGCGCTCAGGGCAATAAATTCGAGGCGTGGATTGACTTTGAGTGCGGCTTCTTTCACTTTTTCTATGTCAAAATCTACATAAGGCAACAAGTCCGTTTTGTTGATCAGGCAAAGATGGGAGGTCTCAAACATGGTCGGGTATTTGGCCGGCTTGTCGTCGCCTTCGGTAACACTGATAATAACAACTCTTTTTGTTTCGCCCAAATCAAATAAGCTGGGACAAACCAAGTTGCCTACATTTTCGATAAATAAGATGCTGTTTTGCTTTAAATCTAAAGATTTCATGGCTTTGTTTATCATTAAAGCGTCTAAATGGCAGCCATTTCCGGTATTAATTTGAATGACAGGAGCACCGGCTTTCTGAATGCGCTCGGCATCGTTTAAAGTTTGTTGATCGCCTTCAATCACAGCGCAATTAAGCTTTTCGCCAAGTTCGGTGATGCTACGTTCTAAAATACTGGTCTTACCCGACCCGGGAGAGCTTACCAGGTTAAGCGCAACGATTTTCATGCCTTCAAAATATCCGCGGTTTCGCTCGGCAATCAGCTCATTTTTGGATAAAATGTTGCGCTCCAGCGAAATGCTATGCGTGTGGCTATGTGCCTCATCGTGTGAATGATCGTGTCCGTGATCCACGTGGCTGTGCTCATGAGCATGTGAATGAGTTGCGCCGCCATGCGCGTGTTCATGGCTGTGAAACAATTTATATTCGCCTGGTTTTCCTTCTTTAGAAGGCAGGCTGTAAGTAATATGGTCGTCTTCGCCACATCCGCATGTTCCGCACATAATAAAATCTCCTATCTTTACTTAATTGGTTTGAATATCTATAGATTTGATTTTTAATTCTTTGCCTTTCAAAAAACCGGTGTTTATGCTGTTGCAGTAGGGACAAACTTTAAAATAATCCTGCGTTTTAAATTCGTGGCAACATTCCTCGCATACAGCAACTGCTTCAATAAAGTGATAAAAAATATCAGCTTTGGCCGCCATGCTATGCCGCACAGCCTCTTCCATGGCAAATTTCAAAGCATCCGGCTCAACACCGGAAAGCGTACCAATTTCAAGATGAACCGCTGAAACCTGCGCTGAGTCATGCTTTCTGGCTTCCTCCTCCACAATTTCTACAATTTGCATAGCGATAGAAAGTTCGTGCATAGTTCCAGTTTTGATGGACAAAAATAAGAAATTTTACTCCTTAATTGAAATAAAAGCCTAATAACTTGGTAAATGTAATCCATTTTAACTGTGGGGCTTTAAAGCTCAAATCAGCGTAATAATACAATAGAAATGAATGCTTTACACTTGATTTTTGGTTCAAATTGTTGTACTTTTATAGTGTAAATCAACAGTTTAAAAAAAAGCTTGTCATGGAAAAAGAAGTATCACTCTCCGTAAAATGTCCATTGTGCGATAGCTCATTTATGGACGAACGTCATCCCATTTATGGAAAACCTTCCGTAAAAGTAAATATTGAAACAGAGCATGATCGAGGCGTATTGCGGCTTTGCTGCATTTACGGCAATAGTTCAAAAACCACCGATGTTTTAATAGAGGATGGTGAAATTGCTGCGGTATTTTGTCCGCACTGCAATAAAGAAT
This sequence comes from Bacteroidales bacterium, assembly GCA_023229135.1. Taxonomy (GTDB): domain Bacteria; phylum Bacteroidota; class Bacteroidia; order Bacteroidales; family F082; genus UBA5536. Next base: position 39,752 of record JALNZT010000017.1, on the reverse strand, counting down.
TAAGTATTAACGAAGACTGCGAGGTGTGTGGCGCGCCGCTTATTTCGATGGTGATAAAAGCCGGAGGAAAGATACGTATTTGCTCACGAAACGGTTGTGCCAATCATCATTTGGTGTTTCAAGAGATATCGCAAGAGCTTTCAAAGTTTTATTTTGAATATGGCTTCTGACATATTTTCAGGTTTTTACAACTGGTATTCTGTTTGTTTAAGCTATTGCGAATAAAAAGAGCTTTTAAAATGAAAGGTAATTTCAACAACCTAATTAACGGAGAACTGCCGGTATTGGTTGATTTCCATGCGGAATGGTGTCAGCCCTGTAAAGTACAAGCACCTATTATTAAAGAAGTTGCAGCAGCATTGAAAGATAAATTGCGTGTTATAAAAATTGATGTTGATGCCAATAGGTTGGTCTCCACGCGATATCATATTAGCGCTGTGCCAACCCTTGCTTTGTTTAAAAAAGGAGAGATTGTTTGGCGGGAATCAGGTTTACTAAGTAAGAATCAGCTGATAAGTAATATCAGTAAGTTTTTGTAGGTATTTAACAAATGCGCGGCAACTGCTCACCTGCCAGCATACCCACCACACGGTGGCCGCCAATACTGGTTTGCAGCATACAGCGACCGGCTTTTCCTGATACGATCTCTCCAATAATGGCAGCTTGTTTTCCAAACTGATGTTGTTTGATTTTTTCGAGAATTTCATCCGCCTGATCACCATCAACTACCAGCACCACCTTTCCTTCATTGGCCACATAAAGCGGATCAAATCCCAGCAACTCACACATTCCGCTAACAGCGGTGTTTACAGGTATTTTATCTTCGTATAGCTCCACGCCAAAATCCTTGTCTGCGCATATCTCAGAAGCCACCGTTGCCAGTCCGCCACGGGTGGCATCACGCATAAAATGGATGTGTTCGGCAAAGGCTTTTAGCGACTGAATAAGTCCATTGAGGCTGGCGCAATCCGACTGTACCGGTGCCTGTATATTAAGCTGGTTGCGGGCAGCCATCACCGCCATGCCATGATCGCCAATGCTTCCGTTAATGATGATTTTATCACCCACTTTTATGCTTGCGTTATCTAAATTGCAAAAAGCCTCCTCAACAAATCCCACTCCTGCAGTATTAATGAAAATTTTATCGCATTTGCCGCGATCAACCACCTTGGTATCGCCGGTAACAATTTGGATGTTAGCATTTTTCGCTTCTTCTGCCATAGCTACCACAACTTTCTCCAGTGTTTCTATAGGAAGGCCTTCTTCCAGGATAAAGGCAGCACTGAGGTATTTTGGAACGGCTCCGGCAACGGCCAAATCGTTTACCGTTCCGGCAATAGCCAGCTTGCCAATATTCGCAGCCGGAAAAAAAAGCGGGTCAACCACGAAAGAATCCGTGGTGAAAGCCAGTCGTTTGCCGGAAATTTCAAAAACCGCCGAATCGCCCAGCTTATCGAGCTTTGGATTTCCAAAATGTTTTAAAAAGATGTGTTCGATTAAATCGTGTGTAAGTTTTCCGCCGCTGCCATGACCCAGTAGAATATGCTTTTGCTCCATAGTGTTGAATAGATCGTTATTTAGGAAACAAAAGTAGGGGAAATTTAAGAGTATGAGTGATTTGGTTTCGGAAGGAATTTAGTAGATCGGCGCAAGGGGTAAGTAAGGATTAAAACAGTGACAGTGGTATAATCAAGTCTTATTGCTCAAAAATAGCAAACCCATTTGTTTCCAACACTTTACTGCCAAAATGTATTTTTGCCTCATCGGGAATGGAAATCGTAGTTTTCGAGCCAAAATTGATGACCACACTAACTGATTGGTTTTCAATAGTTTTGGTATAAAATATTAGTCCATCTTCAAAGCGTAAATCCGTGTAATCACCATATTGTAAGGCTTTTAAACTATTGCGCAGCCTGATTAATTTTTTATATTGGTTAAATATGGATTCCGGGTTTTCGGATGCAGCTTTCACGTTGGTTTCCTGGTAATTTTTATGCAGCCCGATCCAAGGCTTGCCTTCCGTAAAACCCGCATTAGGACTGCTATCCCACTGCATCGGACTTCTGGATTTATCCCTGTTATGTTTGTTGGCATAAACCAAAGCCTCTGCCTCGGTTTGGCCTTTGGCAAGTGCCAGTGCATATTGTGTTTTACCTTGTATATCAACAATTTGCTCAGGTGTTTCAGCCAAAATATTTTGCATACCAATTTCTTCTCCGTAATAGATAAAGGGAACGCCACGTGCGGTCAGCATCAGGCTGGCGAGTGCCAATGCACGCTTTGGATCATCATCCGCCAAACGGCTCATCAAGCGTGGGTTATCGTGACTACCAAAGAAAAGGGTAGGGTAGGCGGGCATTTGATTTTCCATCTGTTGTATTTCCTTAAAGATACGTGCCGCATCAAATTCAGGGATACTGCCAAAATTAAAATTAAATACTACATCCATCATTTCAGGAGATTGGTATTGACTGAGTAGTTCCAGCTTATCGCTGCCTACTTCGCCCACCAACAAGCGGTTGGGATATTCATCAACTGTTTTGCGAAGTGTTTTCAGGGCGGCTTTCAATCCCGGCTGGTCAATGTCGTAGAGGTGCTGCTGTTCGCCATTTTCTGTTGGATTATCGGCTAAAACTCCATCTGTGGTCAAAAAATTTATTACATCAAGCCGAAAGCCATCCACGCCCAAATCAAGCCAGAAACGTAAAATCTGTTGCATTTCTTCAACAACTGCCGGGTTTTGCCAGTTGAAATCAACCATGCGGCGATCAAATTTGTGGTAATAATATTGACCTGTCAACGAATCATATTCCCAGGCCGATCCACCAAAAAACGATTCCCAATTGTTGGGTTCATTGCGCCAGATAAAATAATCACGGTAGGGATTATCTTTTGATTTCCGGGCTTCCTGAAACCAATAATGATCTGTGGAACAATGGTTGAGCACCATGTCTATAATCACTTTTAATTCGCGTGAATGGGCTTCTGTAAGGAATATTTTAAAGTCGATCATACTGCCATAAGTGGGGTCAATTTGGGTGTAATCGGCAATGTCGTAACCATTATCCACTTTGGGTGATTTAAGAAAAGGTGTAAGCCAGACACCTTTAATTCCAAGTGAATCCAAATAATCGAGCCGTGCGGTCATGCCGTTGAAATCACTGTATCCATCGCCATTGCTATCCTGAAACGAAGGCATATAAATTTGATAGAAAACGCTTTCTTTCCACCAGGCCTTTTCACTGTTTTGAGCCTGTGCCGGTGCGAAAGAAAAACAGGAAACCAATAAAAAGAATAGTAATACTTTTAGATTTCTCATTGGAATTTTATTTAAAACAAAAAGAGCCGACCTCTTGCTTCACTAACCTTATGAAAATTAGCAAGAGGCCGCACTCTTTCAATTCACTATTAACAAACGATCCTGATCTTTATTACAAAGACAGGTTAAAAATGCAGCCAGAACAAGTTTAGCTGCATTTTTAAACTTAAAATTTACGGTTTTTCCAGATCATAAATAGATTGGATTTGGGCCGAGGTTAAAGCGGCTTTATACATGCGGATATCATCCATAACGCCTATGAAGAATCCACCCCACTCTACGTTGAAATCACCATCAGGGCCTGTGTAAACGCCTGTTGGCAAATCTTGTCCAAATACAAGATTCATTGGTGAATCAAGAGTTACAAGGGTTCCGGGAGTATTGTCCCACAGTTTTACCTGTGTTCCATCAAAGTAGAATGCCATTTCATTATTCTTGAAAGTAACAGCTACATGATACCATTCGCCTAAATTAATAGTTGGGGATTCATTGTCGCGGTCATTATACACAAAATCTCCATCAACAAGTGTTTTTGCTGTAAAGAATAATTTTGGTGCGTCCTGCAATTGCAGTTTGTAGCCATCCCAACGTTTCATAGAAACCATATAGTTATTGGCCCAAGGTTCGGCAAGCACATCTGGTTTAATCCACAACGAAATGGTAATTTCCTGTGGGTTAAGTTGTGCATTGTAAGGAACTTCAATGTTAGCACCTTCGTTAAAATAAAGGGCTTTTCCGGCATTGCCGTATCGGTCAGCAGCCCATGTAGGGAAGCCAGCGCCAAAAAATTCATGTCCGGTTTTCAGCGTGCCATTGAAATTATTTCCTGAATAATCATTGGCAACAGTGCCAGTTCCTTCGTCAAATGTCCAGTGGCCCACGATAGACTCTGGTGCAATTGGCGTTACTTTTTTGGCTTCAAAATCAGTAATAGCCTGATTTAAAGCAATAACAGCATTGTCAACTACTACCTGAGTGGCTTCGGCATTATTGTTTACTGCTTTAGCTAGTTCGATTTTTGCCATAAAATCAGCTTTTGATCCATACTGATATTGTCCGTCGGCAGTACCTTCTACAGCGGCATTGTAGATGGTTTCCGCATTGGCGATTTTGGCTTGAAGCTCAGTTTTGTTAACCTTTACTTCTTCGTCGTCATCGTCCTTTTTACATCCTGTAAATGTTATGGCAAAAATTGTCATTGCCATGAGCATTAAGACTGAAATTGATTTAACTTTTTTCATAATAATTGTTATTTAATAGATTAGTGAATAAATAGGTGATTAATTAATTTAATTGATTTCAAGGTTTATATCTAATTCATTTTGAGGTATATCAAAATAGCGATTATTCTCATAATTAAATGAAGTACCCGACAGCTTTTGTTCGGCATAGCTTTTTCCATAGCGCATCAGGTCAAAAAATCGGTGAAACTCAAAGCCCAGCTCTACACGCCGCTCATTGCGAATAAGCTCGCGCAGCAAACTTTGGTTAGTAGTTTCAATGTCAGGCAGCAATCCTGCGGGAACAGTGCCAAAACCAGCTAGATTTTCATCGTATAAATAGCTTTCTCTGGCTCTTTTGCGCAATTGATTCAGTGGTGCTAACGCTTCGCTGCTTCTTCCCAGCTCATTCAGCGCTTCGGCTTTCATCAGCAGTACTTCGGCATAGCGCATAAAGTTGTAGTTGAGGTCGCCATCGCCTTTAGTACCCACCGGTATTTGGCTAAGCGGCTGCTGATATTTACGCAAAGTGTAGCCTGTAGGCGACCAGTTTGGATCGTAAGCCTGGCCATTAATCCAGGTCGAACCCTCGCGTGCCAGCGTATAATCCAGTCGTGGATCATAGATATCGTCATCGGTTTTTTCAAAGGCGTCAACAAATTCCTGCGTTGGCGCATTAAAGAAATAACCATTCTCGTGCTGTGGCGCAAACCACTGGTTGAGTACGTTTCCGGCAAAAGGTTCTTGTCCGCTCAAATGCTGCACAGCAAAAACAGTTTCGCTGTTATTTTGATGGGCAAAATCAAAATTATAGCTATAAACCTCCATCAGGCTGTATGCCGCGCTGGCATCAAGCAGTTGAATGGCATCCAGGGTTTGCTGATATTTTCCCTGAAACAGATAAACTTTGGCCAGCAAACCATAAGCAGCACCCTGTGTAGCATGTCCGATCTTGCTCCCAGAACTGAGAGAAAGTGCTTCGGCGGCCTCATTCAAATCCTTTTCTATTTGTGAAAATATGTCTGATACAGTAGAAACAGGAACTTGTAAGTCGGCAGTGGTATAAGCTGGCGTTATTTTAAGCGGGATTTCTCCGAAGATATTCACCAGATGAAAATAATAGTACGCCCGCAGGAATTTCGCTTCAGCCACTACTTCAGTTTTTACTTCCTCGGAAACGCCATCGCCCAAGCGATGAATAACATCATTTGCACGCGAAATGCCTTCGTAATAGCGCTTCCAGATATTCAGCAGAAAACCGTTATCACGGGTATAAGTAAACTGTTCTATAAATTCTATCTCGCTTTGGTCTCCTGGATTTCCACCTTTTATAGCGTCGTCAGAAGCTACATCACCAAAAACCCACAAGCTGTTGTTAATGCTTGTAAACGCAATCGGTTGATAAGCAGCAGTAAGCGCCAGCGTGGCATGGTCATCGGTTTGAAAAAAGGTTTGACTGGTGTAAATGCCTTGCATATCTTCATCGAGGAATTTTGTGCAGCCTGCAAGGCTCCAGACGACAAGTGTAAGTATGATTAATTTTTTCATGATCGTATCTTTTAAAAACTAAGTTGTACACCAAAATTATAGGACCTGGCTACCGGATAAGTTCCCCAGTCGATGCCGGCGGCAGCATCGCCTTCACCTGCTGAGTTATTGCTGGTGGTCATCTCAGGATCCAGGCCGGGATATTTTGTAAAAGTGAGCAGGTTGTAAGCATTCACATAAATTCGCAGCTTTTTGATGCCAAAACGCGCCGTAGCGTCCGTGTTAAAAGTATATCCAAGCTGGATATTTTTAAGCCGTACATAAGAGCCGTCCTCCAAAAAGCGTGTGGAAGGACGCGTATTGTTGGCCTTTGAAGCCCATGAAGCACGCGGCTGGGTGTTGCTCGTTCCTGGGCCAGTCCAATGTTCATCATAATAGCGTTCGGTCACGTTGAATGGTCGGTAAAAGCCTTCAATATCTGTGGCCACCTGATAATAAATATGGTGTCCTGTGGCGGCTTGGAAAAACATGCCTAAATCGAATTGTTTGTAGGCAGCACTCAGGTTCAATCCTGCTGTAACAGTTGGAATAGAGCTGCCAACATGTTTTCTATCTTTTTCATCAATAAGGCCATCACCATTTTGGTCAACATATTTCACATCTCCCGGGCGCACATTTACGCCCTGATAAGCGCTGGTGAAAATTTCGAGTTCATCCTGAAAAATCCCATCCATTTCGTAGAGGTAGAAAGAACCAACCGGCGAACCAACTTCACTGCGGGTGGCAAACACACCATTATCAATACGACCGTTCAAAATTGGTGAAGGCAGCTCAAGCACTTCGTTGTGCAAAAAGCCAACATTTCCACCAACTTCCACGAAAAATTCACCAAAAGTATTGCGGTAATTGAGTTCTAAATCCACCCCTCTGTTCAGGATTTTGCCTTTGTTTACCCAGGCTGGTTCGGCATAGCCTGCTGAAGGCGGGATTGGCTCGCGAACAAGCATATTACTGTTAATTTTGTTGTAAAAATCAAGCGTTGCGGTAAGCTTGTCTTCCCACAAACCGAGGTCGATACCTATGTTGAACTGTTCACTGGTTTCCCATTGCAAGTTTTGGTTACCAAGCACGGTAATGGCGTATCCGCGGCTTAAGATATCTCCAAAGGGATAATCGAAATTATAACCAACCTGATCAGAGTAGGCGTAATTGCCCACTTCCTGGTTGCCGATAGCACCATAACCCACGCGTAACTTGAGCATATTGATTTGGTCTGCTTCAGCCAAAAAGCCTTCCCTGTCTAATCGCCAGCCGGCAGAGAAGGAGTAAAAAGTTCCCCAGCGGTTATCGGTGCTAAACCTGGACGATCCATCGCGGCGAAGTGTTCCCGATAATAAATATTTTCCGTTGTAGGTGTAATTCGCTTTTCCGAAGAAAGAAAGCAAAGAATAACCCCAGCGGTCTTCGTTTACCATGGTGTTGCCAAGTCCGTTGCCCAGAAACACCAGTATATCTGTTTGATCCGGGAAATCTTGTTGTGTACTGCTATGGTAATACCCCGTGCCTTTAATGGCCTCTGAACCAAGAATAGCTGAAAAATCATGTTTTTCGCCAAATAATTTGCTGTATGACAGCACATTACTCCAAGTCCAGCTTTGATCTGTACCATCCGTAATGCTAAGTCTGTTAGGATTATTTATGCGGTTATTGGTTCCCCAGTTACGGTCAAAACGCCTTCCCTGCCTTATCAGCACATCACCGCCAAAAGTGCTGGTAAAAATTAGCTTGGGCATTATCTTGGCCTGAAGATTGACATCGCCAAACAACCTTTTCTCCCCGATATTATCAGACATATAAGTGGCCAGGCCAACAGGGTTGTAGCCATCGCCAAGCAAATCCTGACGCTCGGGAAGGTCAACAAATTCTCCTTTAGCATCGCGGATTGGAATAGCAGGCGTGCGGAACATGGCATACCTGACCACACTGCCTCCGTTACCGCCAAAACCATCGCCACTGCTGCCGATACGGTTGTTATCACTTTTAGAAATGTTGATATTTGTCCCAATTTTAATTACATCAGACAGCTTTGAACTCAGGCTTACTTTGCCCGACATTCTTTCGTAATCGCTGCCGATAATAATGCCTTCCTGGCTAAAAAAGTTTCCTGAAATCAGGTAAGTCAGTTTCTCATCGCCACCGCTTACCGAGAGATTTTGGTTTTGGATAAAGCCATTACGAAAAATAGCTCCCAACTGATCAACATCAGGCAGCGTAGCCGCAAAATCAGGCTCAATATATTTGCGTTGCAGGCGCGGATTTTCAATAAAGGCATTGTCGTTGCGCGCTGCTTCATTGTATATATCAACATATTGGGCGGTGTTGGCCATTTCGGTTAGCTTGCCATGCTGCTGAAAACCAACTTGCGAACTAAAATCGATGCGTGGTTTCCCTTTCACGCCTTTACGGGTGGTGATAAGCACAACGCCGTTATTAGCACGTGAACCATAAATTGCCGTTGAAGATGCATCTTTCAAGATATCAACAGATTCAATATCATTAGGATGAAGCACGTCAAGTGCGTTAGCTGTCGGGATTCCATCCACGATATAGAGTGGTTCGTTGCTGCTATTAATGGAGCCTACGCCACGAATCCTGATTTTCACACCTTCGCCCGGCATACCGGTATTGCTGGTGATGTTTACACCTGAGGCTCTACCCTGCAAGGCCTGATCGAGGCTGCTAACAGGCAAAGCATTCAGTTCGTCCATCTTAATGCTACTCACGGCACCGATCAGGTCAGCTTTACGGCGTATTTCGTAACCCACAACAACCATCTCTTCAAGCAATTGAACGTCAGACTCTAAGCTCACATTTATTAAAGCTTTTGTGCCAACAGGAATTTCCTGTTCCAGAAAACCCACAAAGCGAAACACCAAAACAGGATTAGAGATATTAGTAGGAATGGCTATTTCGTAATTTCCATCGAAGTCAGAAGTTGTTCCGATGGTTGTTTCGCGCACAAAAATATTGACGCCGGGAAGTGGTAAGCCTTCATCATCAGTAACCGTACCGCTCACCAGTTTTTCCTGCTGCTGCGCCTGTAAATTGCCCGATGCATTCGTCCAAACGAATGGTAGGCAAATTAACAAAATCAGTAATTTATAACGCATTTTATTGAGGTTTTAATTGTTATTTATTCATGTTTAAAACGCAATTATTACATCGCCAGCCAGCCATTGGCCGTTCTTTTTTTGAATCTTTAAATCAGCAGGCACCTCCACAATTAGTCGTGAGGATAATGCTGGAATTTGAATAGAGTTATGTATGCCTTCGGCTGTCAGTTCCTGTTTTGAAAGCACATCAAAAAGCTTGACAGATTCCTTTGCTGCGACTTGGTAATCAATTGTTTTTTCGGTTTTGTAAGGATTATAAATCAAATAAGTAGGATAGGCGGCATTGCGGTAAAAATCTGTTGCCAGACAATCCAGTTTTAGGATTTTTGGCACATTTGTTTCGCGGATAATTGCTCCAAAGATTCCTGCATGAGCAGAACCATAAATACTAAACACCGACTCATCAGGCTGGCCTTCTACCCATAGCGGCCCATCGCCAACAGCAACAGGCGTAGCATTATCCACAGAGGCTTTTGGTACATGGTTGGTCTTTTTTAGGCCTTCGTAGGCAATCACATTACGGGTGATGGCTTTTTTCTCGGGCAGCCATTGGTTGCTGTCCGGGATTTCGTGCGGATAAAAAAGTCGTGCTGCATTGGCCGCGTTGAGCATCCATTTCCCAACAGCATCAGCATATTGAGGAGCATAACGAACCAGCGGAACCAGCGGCCAGGCCATATCAAAAGTGTTCATCGCGAAGGCGAAACCACCATCGTGGTGCCAACTGCCAACCAAACCAGAAACATCATAATCAGCCCATTTATCACGTATAACACCCCAGCCGTAGCGACCATCTTTGGCGTGTGTCCCATCAAAAGACCAGTCTATAATTTGTTTTACATCATATTGCGCTTGCTGTTCAGCATTGAGCCGGGCTGCAACATAAGCACCAAAAGGCAGTAAAACTTCATAAAAGCGGCTTTCCTTTTGGGAAAGCAGCGCATCCATTGCCGATTTAGCACCAGAAAGGTATTTTGGATCACCGAACTTTTGGTAAGCCGATAGCAAGACATAAGCGTGGGCTGTAGCGGCATCTTCCTGCAAGGGGATATGCGATTTTACGCCTTGCATCGTACTATAGTCAAAGAAGGAGTAATGGTAATTTCCGTTTAGGGTAGAATCGGCTTTGTACATTTGATCGGCAATGATTAACAGCAGGCTATCAGCCCTTTCCACATCCGGAAACACATCAGAAACAGCATAATACAGTACGTTTGGGAAGGCGTCGTACCACCAGTCGCGGGCATAACCACCACCAAGCATCGCCACTTCAGGATTGGTGTTGTTCATCATAATATTCCAACCTGTTTCGCTGTTAAAATAGTTTTGAACCATTTTCACATAGTTAAAACCATCCTGATCTGTTTTGTCGATACCGTTTAAACCAGCGCTTAGCAATGCGCCCAGACTTCCAATAGCTTCATGAAACTCACCATTATTCTTATCAGCTCCCTGGCGCACATCGCCGATGGCGGTATATAGTCCGAAGGTAGTTTGGTCGAAATTTCTTCTGCTATCATCCAACCAAATAAACGGTAAATATTCGCCTTCCAGCTCAAAATCAAATACATACTTATCGAACTCCTTGCTTAGCTCGTGCCAGTTTAACATACGGTAAGGTTGCGGATCATTGGGCATTGCTGAAATGCGATCAATAGAAGTTTGTTGTGTCGATTTTTCATTGGCGCAGCCATAAGAAAACAATACAGAAATTATTATTGAAAGGGCTAACAGCAAAAGAGATTTTTTCGAATAGTTTACCATAATTACAGCTTATTTTTTAATAGTCAAGTTTGGCGGCCGATAAATCAGGATTGTCTCTTTTTACCTCGCCAACAGTTTTATTTACATGCTTAATTATATTTTTTGCCAAAGGAATAGATACCAATTGAATAAGAGCTACAATTACTAGTGCATACCTAAGTGCAAAATCTTTAGAAACATAAAAAGCGAGAACAATAAACAATACAAGACCGAAAAAACGACCAATATAAAGTCCAAATTCATGGTTGAAGATATAGGCATATTCACTTCGATTTTCTTTCACTGACAACGCATCAATTACTCTCATCTGAATAGGAAAATAAGCAATATCATGCAGTGGCATAAATAAAACTTTACACAGCACAAAAATAATAACGCCAATTGCCGAGAATAATATTAGATTGGCAAGCGCTCCAATTAGAAATATCACCATACCGGTAGTGAAAATCAATAGCCGGTGTTTAGGTTTTGTGGTTCTTCCAAGAATGTATAGTATGAATGCCGTTATAACGCCTCCCACACTTTGAACAGTTCCAAGGGTTCCTTCATCACCCACTAAAGTCATAATTAAAATTGCAGGTGCTGTAACCAAATATCCCTGAACCATGCCTTTTAATGAGGCAAGTGCAAGCATCTTTTTCCAGAGCAAGTCGAACCGTAAATAAAGAAATTTTTTCTCTTTAGGATTTCTAAACTTTTCCTGATGAATTACGACACTAGCTATTATTGTAAGAAGAATTACAACACTGGTTACAACCTGATAGGCTCCGTTAATTTTTCCATCAAACCAGCCAAGTTTTCCGCTTTGAACAATAAACCAGCCAACAACCACCGGAACAATTATAAACGTTAGTGTGTAAAAGAAGGTCTCAACACCATAATAATAATTCCTATTGCTATCGTTGGTCGTATCCAGCGTTAGAAAGTCGCGATTAGCCCAGAAAAAACCAAAAGATGCACCCATAATTAAACCTGCTACTGAAACACCCACCATATTTACTTCGCTGAGCGTCATCATAAAGATCATCGAAATGCCACTTAACAGCATCCCAAAACTATATAGATGTGAAATATTAACCCGATGAAGTAAAAAACCGTTAATCAAAAATGTGAAAGGAATACCAGTATAGACAGACAGCTGATAAACAGCGACCATGGAGGGATTATTGGAACTTCGCATAATGTAAGCCCCAACAAAAATATCAATGATGGGCAATACAAATGCATAAATCATATTGGTAATGAGAACCAGACGCATATCACGCGGCATGGTCATAAAAAAGTCAAATTCGCTCTTTAGTTTATTTTTCATTATAAAAATAGTCTATAAGTCCAGTGAATCAAGGATTTGAGCGATAGATAGCTTAGCTCCGCAGATCACTTCATCACTGGCACCGTAGTATATCGTGAGCTCGTCGCCATCCACAATATGGCCATTGGTGAAGATTACATTGCCAAAAAATCCGGTTTTTTCATATTCCATAATGGGTTCCATGATAGGCTGTTGGCTACGCGCGATTACTTTTGCCGGATTTTCCAAATCGAGCAATAAAGCCCCTAAACAATAACGGTTGTCGGTATTTGCACCATGATAGATTTCCAACCAGCCTTTGTCAGTTTTTATGGGGGCAGCGCCTGCGCCAATGCGGACATTGTCCCACATTCCGGGTCGGGTGATAGCCACACATTGGTGATTTCCCCAATGCAACATATCGGGCGATTCGGCCAACCAGATATAATTACCTCCTAATTCGGGGCTGCTTGGCCGATGAAAAGCGTAGTATTTTCCATTGATTTTTTCCTCAAAAATGGCGCAGTCTTTGTTGTGCGGCGGAAAAATCATCCCTTGCCGGTCAAAATGCTGCCAATCAGAAGTTTGCATCAGGCCTACGCCAACAGCAATAGACGAAACCTGCGTATAAGTAAGGTGGTAGCGGCCTTCAAGTTGCGTCACGCGGCAATCTTCAATACCAAAGGTTTCCAGTTTTCCCATCCCGAAAAGTGGGGGATAGGCTTCGGGTTCGTAGAAATCTACGCCATTCTCACTGCACAAAAGGCGCAGATGGGAAAGCGAAGTCAGGTAATTTACACCTTTATATAGGATAACACGCGGATCGCTGGCATCCAAATCAGGATCGCTCAAATGAAAAGTCAGTATTTCTGTTTCTCCTTTATCATTGAAAACCGGCACCTGAATAGTACCTTCTTTTTGTGGCGGGCGTTCGGCAACACGGCACAGCAACCAGGTCTTGTTGTCAAAAGTAAAAGCACCCGGGTTTAAGAGGCATAATATTTCCATGCCTGGCATGCTCGGTTTGATGTCGGCGGGCCGAAGAATAGGATTATTTTCAAATCGTTTTGCGATATCCATTTTTCAGTGATTTTTAGTGACTGACTTTTTCTGCAATCGAATGTGTAAAAATACGATCAATACATGCTAAAGTTGTGAACAGGGTTTGCAAAAAGGTGTAGTGGGTTATCATTTTGAGTGTTTATTGCAGTATTTTCAATGTTTTCAGTCCTTTTGTTACAAAATCTGTTTTCAATGAATGGAAATGAATTTGCTAATAGCCGTTTCTTTGGAGCTGCTGATTGTGCAAAAATATATCCCCGCTGGTAAAGGTTTTTTTAGATCTATTCTGGCCATGCTATTAGCCTGTAGATCAATTGTTTCAGTATAAATTAGCTGTGCTTTTGCATCGCTGATGCTTAACGAAATCGGTTGCGCTGTAAAATTGGAAATTTTTAGGTACAGCACTTTTCCGCTTAACGGATTGGGAAATAATGAAATTTGAGGTTTATTGCTTACCGTATAAGATTCTATGCCAACATATTGCGCTTCAAAAATCTGATCCCTGTCAAGCGCATAATTGTAAAAGCTCACATTATCGAGACAGCCGTTGAAGTTGTAGGCCGGTGTCCTCGGGAATTGCTGTCCCAAAACCGGCTGGTAAACCGTCGAACTGATAGCACCGCTGTGATTGGTGAAAGCATCCAAAGCACCATTAAGCCATATTTCCATATCAGCACCATCATAAATCACAGCCAAATTGTACCATGTTCCAATTTCCGGTTTTGTTTCGCTATCCAAATCCACAATGCCATCAGTTGTATTCAGTGTAAACCTGATTCTGTTGTCGCTAAGGCTGATTTTATAACGGTTTTGCCAGCTTCCGTGCGACACCAAAAACTGTTCATTAGCTCCGGCGGCTTCAATTTTAAACCTCAGGCTGATGCTTATTGCTTCCGTAAAGTCAAAAAGCGGACTGGCAGGCAGCACGATATTTGCTGTACTTCCGTTCAGACAAGCAGTTTGCGTGTTAGGATCGTTTTCAAAAATCACCCAACTTACACCTCCGTTTGGTGTTCCGTCAAGCTGGTTTACGCTCTGGTCATCGGCATTGCCTTCGAGCAAATATTGCGCAATTATATCGCCGGATGGCACTATTTCCTGCGCTCTAACCATAATTTGAAGGCTGTCGCGGTCAAAAAGTCCGTCTGTGTCCGTCACCTTGCAGTACAGCCAATAGTCTCCGGAATTTTCCGAAACCTGATACAATACGCTGCTTTCCAGACCAATTTCATTGCCTAAAAGGTCTGTCCACTCATAGCTCAGCTCATCATTATTGGCATCTTCGGCTAAGACCGTAAGTTCAGCGCTTTCTCCTGGTTTCGCCTTGCGCGGATGGGCTTTCAGAAGCTTAATTTCAGGCGCAACAGCCACTTTATCAACAACTTTAACACTGATTGAAGTGCTATCCGAAAGACCTTCACCATCTGTTACTTTACAGGAAATGAGGTAGGTTTTTTCTGTATTTCCACTAAAATCATAATGCGTGGCAGCATCCACACCTTGCCCGTCAATCCACCAGAAGTAAGTCAGGTTTTCAGATTCAATATCTTCTGCTGTGCAATAAACACGGTTAGTTTGATTTATCTCAATTACTGAATCAGTTGCCATCAGCGCACGAATCCGTGGTGGAAAATTACTTACCGGCACTCCATTATTATAGTCGATAACAATCATATTGGCCAATGTTCTTTGCTTTTGCTGTGTTAATACAGCATCTGCAGGAATAATCACCGGCATTATAGCCGCTTTGGCAGGTAGCAGCAGTTCAGCACTTCCCGACTGATTTTGTGCAATCAACCCATTGGAAATCATATCATAAACGGAATAATTCCCTTGTGGAAGTTCCAGTATAACGCTTTTGGCTGTTTCATACGGATTATAATATAAATAGGTGGGATAAGCCGTGTCGTGGTAAAAATCAGTTTTTAAAAGATCGAGTTGCAAAATGCCTTCAACATTGGTTTTTTCTATCAGCGATCCGAGGTAGCCCACATGCGAGCTTCCATAAAGCATCAAATTTGTTTGCGACCATCCGCCGTCAACACCATCGCCTGTGGCATAAGGACTTTGACCATTTTTTTTCTCTTTGAGGGCTTCATAAGCAATCACCGAATTAGGATCATTTTGCTGTGCCCAGTCGAAATTGTCCTGGCTGTTTTCGGGCATAAATTCCGGATAAAAAAGCCGGGAAGCATTGGCCAGGTTCAAAGTCCATTTCGAGATGGCGGTGGCAAAGCGGTCATCATAGCGCAACATAGGCAAAAGTGCTGCGGCCTGCTGGTAACCGTTCATCATAAAGGCGTAATCGTTGCCCTGATCATTGGCTTCGCCAACTAAACCGTGGCAATCGTAGTCGCCCCATTTACCGGCGATGGTTCCCCAGCCGCGCAATGGGCCGCGGTCAAAAACCCAGTTTATCATCTTCTCAATATTGTAATTACTGCCTTTTTCGGCATTGAGACGTGCCGCAGTATAAACGCCATAAGGAAGCTGCAACTCATAAGAAGGATTGGTTTCCAGGCTATTGAGATAGTCTAAGGAAAGCTCTGCTGCAATCCTATATTCCTCTTTTCCAGTACTTTTATAAGTCTGATACAAAATCCAGGCTATTGCACCAGCGGCTTCAGGTTCTGGCACACCGGCATCTAACGGACTCATCGTTGACATATTCCAGGCGCGGTAATTCATATAAGGAACTGTCCAGGGTGTGGCCGAAGCTTCCATCCCGGAAACCGCCCGCATCCATTGCGAAGCCATCGTTTCGAGCTGTTCATCAAAAACAGCAATTTCAGGATAAAGCCAGCGTAATTGCAAATAGAAAATATTGGGCATGGTTTCGTACCACCAGTCATTGCCTGAAGAGGATGAAGGGTGGTTGAGGTAAATATTTTCGGCCTCGCGCTTGTTGAAATAATCTTGGCACATGGCAGCCCAGTTGTGGCCAAACTGGTTCGATTTGTCGATTCCGGCCAGGCTGGCGCCTACCACGGCGGGAATTACATTAATGGCTTCGCCCGAATTGGGATTGACCGTGCCGATGGTGGTATGCAGCCCAAAAGATGGCTGACCGGGATAATTAACCGATTGATCCCTAAAAAACACAACAGGCAAATACTCACCTTGCCAATCTTGGTTAAAAACTGTTGAATCGTAAAGTTGTGCCACCTTTTTCCAATTGCGCATAAGGAAAGGTTGCGGCATGTCAGGCATTTCATTGATGCGCGAGATGCTAATTTGTTGTGCCTTGAGCGGAATTACAAAAATAGCAATAAGTAAAAAAAGTGAAACGTATAACAGGTTTTTTGGCTTCATCATCTGCGTAAATTTTGAATCACTAAAGTAATTTAATAAAATCACCCTTCTGTCAATCCTGTTCTCATAAAGATGAACAGTATTCGCAATTAGCCCTCTTTTAAACAAAAACAAGGGCTAAACCGGCAGAATGAAAAAGCTGTCGCACAAAAACCTTAATTTTACAGCATAATTGTTGTTGGAAAAATATGACAAAAACTTGCTATTTGAGAAAGCCAGAAAAGAAGATTCTATATACAGGATTATTGGTGATGCTGTTTGTGGCGAATTTTGCTTTTGGGCAAAAAGCAGAAAATTTCTGGCAAGTTCGTCAGATTGCCAATGCAGATGGTTTGTCCAACAGCGCTGTGAATAGCATTTTTAAAGATTCCAGGGGTTTTATGTGGTTTGGCACTTGGGATGGCCTCAATCAGTACGACGGCAATAATATCGTGCAACATTATCCTGATATGCTGCTACCTAATCGTCTGAGCAATAATATTATCTGGAAAATGCTGGAGGACAGCAGCAACGGGCTTTGGATTGTTACAGAGCGCGGAATAAATCGCTACGATTACGCTACAAACCGCTTTCAGAGTTGGTTTGCGCACAATGAGCCAAAGTATTCGCGTGAGAATAGTTTGCGTGCGGCCATCGACCCTACTGGAAACACCTGGCTTGCCATTTATGGTGTGGGGATTTATCGCTTTTCACCGGCTGATTCTGATTTCACCCGGCTTCAAATTCCGAGCATGCCGGATGAGCGGCAGAAAACGGTAATTGGGTTATATGCTATTGCTAATCAGATGTATATCCTACACGATGATTTTCAGTTATCTGTTTTAGACGAAAACGGCAGCTTCGTCGATCAATTTGCCATAAGTCGCAAAGCAAGCCCTGAGAGTAGTAGCTCCACCCTCAACTGGTTTTTTGAGTTAAACGACCAGGCTTACCTTGCAATTCCATGCTTAGATGGTGGAATCCGGCTTGTAAATTTAAGCACCAAAAAAGTAGAATTAATTCAGGAAGATGCATTCCCATCACCGGTTACAGCACTTTTTGCGGATGCCGAAAATAACAGTTTATTACTTGGCACTGACGACGGCAAGCTATTAAAAATGGCGATGGATGAAAGCTATGATTTACAATCGCTCAATAATAATATTCCGCTGCTGTCAGGTAAAAAGGTAAAAATATGGTCTATCCTCAAAACTGGCGAAATGCTTTGGATTGGTACTGATGGTGAAGGCGTTTTTCAGGCAAATATGCAACCTAAACCTTTCTATAATATAGGTAAAGGTCTGCCCGAGGCACGCCAACTGAATCATAAAATAGTTCGGGCGGTTTATGAAGACAGTAAGGGAAATTTGTGGGTTGGAACAAGAGGCGGCGGGCTCAATAAAATTCCTGCAAATGGCGATCCGACGCAGGTTTATAATACCGAAAACGGCCTTTCAAATGATGCTGTGCTTTCGCTGGCAGAGGACTTGCATGGAAATATTTGGATCGGCATTGACGGACAAGGAATCGATGTGCTTAATCCAAAAACTGCCAAAGTCAGCCATTTCCCTAACGATTTTCCAGGTGCTGAAAAATTAGATTTCAGCTCAGTTTATACTATCTGCGTTGATGTTTATGGCAGCGTTTGGCTTGGCACAAGTGGGAGCGGGGTTTATGGCCTAACTTTAGATTATAAAAATGAACGTTATACCTTAAAAAATCATCAGCATCTGCCCGGGAATGGCGGGCCGCAGGATTTACGCAGCAATGTGGTTTTTGCCATTCGGGAAGAAAAACCAAATATTTTGTGGATAGGCGCTCGCATGGCCGGACTGCATCGCTACAACACCTTAACACGTGAAATACAATACTTTAAACAAGATTCTGATACAGTAGCCGGTTTAAGTAATTCTGATGTGCTGAGTCTGAAGATTGGCACAGACAAACAGTTATGGGTTGGTACTAGTGGCGGCCTCAATGTGGCCAATCTTTCACAGCCCGAAATACGATTCAGACATTTTAGTGAGTCGGATGGCCTGCCCAATCACACAATACATTCCATTATAGAAGATAAGCAAGGCGATATTTGGATGAGTACCAACAAAGGCCTGAGTCGCTACTTAAAAAATGAGTCGCGTTTTATAAACTACAACCGGGGCGATGGACTGCTTAACAATGAATACACTGACGGTGCAGCGTTTCATCAAACCTCTATTGGGAAAGTTTATTTTGGTGGAATTAATGGTATCGACTGGTTTTATCCGCAGGATATTCAAATTTCCGCGTCCAATCCGAATGTTTTACTTACCGCTTTCTTGCTTTTCAATAAGAAAATTGAACCCGGCGACGAAAGTGGAATACTTTTGGAAAGCCTCGATTTCACAGACGAGATACAGCTCAGCTACGATCAAAACTTTTTCGGCGTGGAATTTACAACACTGAATTATAGGAATGCAGCCAAGAATAACTTCGCTTATAAACTTGAAAATTTTAATGTGGACTGGGTAGAAACCGGCACACAACGCACGGCTAACTTCACCAACGTACCTTTTGGTCGCTACAAACTATTGATCAGGGCCACCAACGAAGACGGATTTTGGTCGGACGATATCCGTTCTGTTTCCATAATTATCAGGCCGCCATTTTATCTCACTTACGCTGCTTTCGTGGTATATAGCTTGCTCTTTTTGCTGTTGATTTATTTGATTTATCGCTACCAATCAAATCGTATTAAAAAACGTCATTCACTTGCCCTTGAAGCATTTAACCGTAAAAAGGAGAAAGAGTTAAATCAATATAAGTTTGAGTTTTTCACCAATCTCGCCCATGAATTTCGCACGCCTTTAACGCTCATTTTTGCTTCGGCAGCTACGCTGTTGGAAAAAATTGATGGCGAACACGGCCAATATGCTATGATTCGCAATGTGTATGCTAACGCCAGAAGACTTCAACACATGATTGATGAGCTGTTGGCATTCCAAAAACTGGATACAGGGCGAGAGAAAATAAAACTAAAGTCCGGAGATTTAGTAGGTTTTATAGAAGGCATTATAGAGGTGTTTACGCATTATGCCACCGAAAAAGAGTTGGAGTTAACTTTTGAACCCGAAGAATCGGAAATTTTAACGGCTTTTGACGGCGATAAAATTGAACGTATCCTGTTAAACCTGCTTAGCAATGCCATAAAATATACCCCTTCAGGTGGTGCTGTCGCTGTGCGTCTAAAATCCACTAAAACATCCGTTATTATTGATATTCAGGATACCGGAACCGGCATTCCACCCGATATTCTGCCGCATATCTTTGAGCGGTATTTTCATCACAATCCCGAAGGCAGCGACAAAATTAACGCACCCAAAAGCTCCGGAATTGGCCTGGCTTACGCACATAGTTTAGTAGCTTTGCACAAGGGAAAAATTTCAGTTGAAAGCAAAGTGAATATCGGCACCACTTTCACGGTAAGCTTGCCACTTGAAAATGCCGATTTAAAAGACAAAAGGCAGGATACAAAATCACTTTTAAGTCTCAACGAGCGGTTTCGCGAAAGCATTGCCGAAGAGTTTTTTCAGCAACAGGATTATGTGTTAGAGCAAAATAACACAGCTGCCAAAACAGCGCGAAGCAATAACAAATACCGCGTTTTAGTTGTAGAAGACGATAGGCAGTTGCTGCAACTGCTCAAGGAATTATTATCTTCACACTATGAAATCATCTCTGCTACTAACGGCCAAAAAGCGCTGGATGTGCTCAAGCAAAAACGCGTTGATTTGGTGGTGAGTGATGTGATGATGCCTGTGATGGGCGGGCTTGAATTGTGCCGTGCAATTAAAGAAGATGTAGCTACCAGCCATATTCCCGTTGTTTTACTTACAGCCAGGGCGGCTAATGAACAGCTTATTGAAGGCTTAGAAACCGGAGCCGATAGTTATATCACTAAACCATTTCATCCGAAACACCTTTACCTAAGCATAGATAAACTGCTGCATATCAGGGAATTATTAACCAGTGGCTTTAAAGAAAATATCGAAAAACGTTCAGAAGAGGTAGAACAGCATCTTTCGGAGCGCGACCGTAAACTGCTCGATAAGGCTTTTGATTTTATTGGAGAAAAATATTTTAGTGAGGAGCTAAATGCTGACAAACTTGCTGATGAACTGGCGTTGAGCAAGGCACAGCTCTATCGCAAAATAAAAGCACTCACCGGCATGACGCCTCACGGCCTTATCAAACATTTCCGCCTCAACAAAGCACGCGAAATGATCCTCGAAGACAAATACAGTATCAGCGATATCGTCTTTATGTGTGGATTTAATAACCGAACCTATTTTTACCGATCTTACAAAGAACTTTTTGGCGAAGCACCGGGTGAGTTGAATAAGAATAGGTGAGGGGGATAATGCTAATTTTTCAGTAGTTGAATTATTCCATTTATCGGACTAAAGTTAGTAAAGTATACGTTCAAAGCAATACCTATTTCTTTCCATGATAGATCAATTTCAGGAAACTATAGCCAGAAAAATCAAGCATCACTTCCCAATACAAAAAGTAACTTTACTTGATAATCAATGATTTATGTAGATTGGGCAACAAATAGGCAACAAAAACTGTAAAATTGGTGGCAAATAAGAGAAAATGCCTTTGTTGAATTAGAACCTATCTACGAGCAAATATAAGCCTTTTTTCTTTGCTTTAGCCTTCAAATTGAGTTCTTGATACTTGGGTAGTTCGGAGCAATAAAGTTTATCATAAGGCTTTGCAAAGCCGTTCTTGACCATTATTTCGTTTAAGGTGTTGCCGTTAGGCAATACCACATAAGCCAAAGTTCTGCCGTATGGGTCTTGCTCGTTGCCTACTTCTTGAATTAATGTAATCTGCTTTCCAATCTTTGCCTTAGTTCTTAAAAATTCATAAGACTGGTGTGCAAGCTCAATCAAGAATCTACCTGATAAATGGGTTTCTCTTTCGTCCTGCTTTAGTTTCTTGCAAGGTGTCAACTCTGGTGCATCAATGCCATAAAAACGTATTTCTTCCTCTTTATTTGAGATTATATTCTTTGCGATTATACCGTCACCATCTACAACTTTTACTATTTCGTAGTTGGTTTTGATTATGGTCTGACTCTTTACATCTAATTGCTTCATATTGCACTATTTAAGTAATTGAATTACAGCTATTTATGTCGTAAATTTACAATAAATTTTTAACATAAAATACCCATAGCTATGGCAAGACAAAAAGGACATATAAAATATGTCGGAACACTCGGAGAAGTTAGACACTTCAAAATTAAAGGTAATGATGGCTACTTTGCAGGTTTAAAAGGAGGTCCATCATCTGAACAAATTGCATCAGATCCAGCCTTTGTTCGTACTCGTGAGAATATGAACGAATTTGGCGGAAGTGCAATTGCAGGTAAATCCCTAAGAACAAGTATTGCAGGTTTAATTCGTAACAATGGAGATAGCCAAGTTACTGGAAGGATAACCGCAATAATGAAAAGAATCAATCTGGAAGATGGTTCGGAGGCAAGAGGGCAAAGAGCAATTTTGGTAACGGTTGCACCTCAGTACTTAGAAGGGTTTGAGTTTAACAAATTCACTTCTCTTAATGGTGCTTTTAACGCTCCTTATACCATAACTCCAACACCTGCGAGAGATAGTTCAACTTTGGATATTCCTTCGTTTAATCCTTTGGATAGAATGTATATTCCTGCTGGAGCTACTCACTTCAAAATCATCAATGCTATTGCTGTTTTGTCTGACTTTGAATATAACAGTACTACCGGAGTTTATGAGCCAAAAGACGGTACTACAAATGGCTTGACAGATGTGCAAGATTCAGGCTATTTACCTGTAAATGCTGCAACTGGTTTGATTAGTGTTGTTAGCACATTGCCCGGTTCTCCTACTATTTCTGCGGATGTGTCGGTTGTGAATGTGTTGGCAGTAGAATTTTATCAGGAAGTAAACTCAAACTACTATTTATTTTCGCAAGGAAATGCAATGAAAGTAGCTAAGATATTCTAATTCTTCATCAGTGAATTAGATGATTTCGGAAAATCGGGAAAGCCTGCTCAAATCGAGTGGGCTTTTTTCGTTTGCACCTTTTTTCCTATAATGGTTAAATATGGTTTAAATAAGTGTGCCTAAACCATAAGACAACCATAGGAAAGGTTTTTTACTTCCTTTTGATATAACGGTAAAAAATAGCTCTTTTTGCATCATTGATAAGTAGCAAGGTTTCTTTGTATTTTTTCTCCTGATGCTCTAAAATTTCTAATGCCTTTACTGACTTATTGAAGCCTTTTAAATCGGTTTTGGCTTGCTCTAATCCGTTATTTATAGCTTGTTTACAATCGCCAATGGTAATGAATGGAATAACAGAACCTTTTAAGAAATATTCAAATGATTTTGCCTTCCATAATCCGAAACAAAGCGAGTAAAAAAACTGCTTCTCCTCTTCGGTTTTGGCGGTTAAAACAAAGCAATTCGGGCAAGGCTCTGAAAGTGGTTTTCCGCTGTTGTTTCCTTTGCATAGGATGTAAAAATGTGGCTCATTTATTTGAGCTTTTGGGCTGTACGTTTTAAGTGAGAATTTTGCCATTTTGAGATGATTTTGTTTGCTTCCGAAATCCCCTCTGACAAAAATTTTTTTGACAAAGAAAAAAACGAAAAAAAAAGAAAGCCATCTCATCAGGTGGTGGAGATTGGACAAGCAAGTTTTTTTGAAAAAATACTACCCGATAGGGTGGAGATTTTTTTGAAAACCCGCAGGGCTTGAACTTGAAGGGCCAATTGTAACCACCTACTTTTGCTTCCTTTTTTATTCTTTTTGTTAAAACATCTCTTTTAAACTCTAATCTTAATTGATACTTCTTCTTTTCAATTCCAATGGGGTAAACACTTCCAGAAAAAAATAAACTACACCTTATTTGTGCGATGGCTTGTGCGTGGCAAGTGTGGTGACTGAACGGAATGGTACGATTGCTTGGGTATGGAATGGAGCAATACTGTATGCTTTTGCAGGGTTGCAAACTTTGCAATCTTTACATTTCTGCAAAGTTTATTGGGTTGGGGAAAGCATACGGATTGCGTAATGAAATAGTGCGTTGGGTATCGTGGAATGGAGAGAAGGCACTACTCTTGCTGGCAAATTAGGCTGTAGTGGGTGCTATGTAGAGAAACGGAATAGTACCGACTAAAAGCCGACACTAAACATCATAGTTTATTTTTTTTCTGACCGCTGAAAGGGTGGTGGGGAATTGTGGCTCTTAGGGTGGGTGCGGCTGGTTAAAACACGGCTACGATACCAAAAAATATTTGCGTTGGGTTTTGCGTTGGGGAATATTTTTTTGGGAGCGTCTATGGTGCTGGCTATTTTACATAATGTTATTATAGGACAGACTGTGCGTTTGGGTGCTTGCACAAGCAGGGGAAGAGGCTGTACTATAATGCCACATTATGTAACTTAGCTTCCGACATTTTTAATACTGGCATAAGCGGAACGGTGGTGGTGGTTGGAGTGTAGCGGCTTTTTGTTTGGGCTGTGGAGGGTTGGCAACAGCTCTTTGCTTTTTTGTTTATACCGCTAAAAAATATATGCTTTAAACAAAAAAGCAATGTGCTGTATAGCGTTGGGAACAGCCCACACAAAAAGTATGACAGTTTAAAAATGGCGGCAGTACTATAGTATGCACTGAAGCGTTGGTTTGTGCGTTGGCAGTGCATAAGCCGTGTTTGTGCGTTGGCTGGGTGGGACTTATTACTTCTTACCTTGTTCGGTAAAAATATGATACCCATTACCTAAATCAGTTGATTTTAATACTTTGGCTGAATCGAAAGATTTGGGAATTTTTACTTTAGCAGAATACACGCTTCCTTTAATCAAATTAGAGTTTTCCTCTCTTGATTTTAAAGGTGTTTTGTTATATGTTAACTGCTTTGGCATCATCTTAATAGCTAACGATAATTAAATCGAATTATTGTTTAATGCTTTCTTAACAAGCGAATAAGCATCTTCAAATGTAGTGCTTTTTACGCAATAATCCTTTATCTGACGTTCCTTTGCACTCAATAAGCCTTTTTTGGTAGTTTTTAATTCAGCTGTTTTATCATCCTTACCTATTATAGAAATATTATACTCTTTATCGTCTTTTACACATTGCCAAGTGCAACCATTCTCTAATGGAATCATTTGCCAGTTGTGAGAAATTTCAATTTTAGCAAGGTCATTTAAAAAATCTAATACATTTTGATAACGATGCTCAGGATTAGGCTGTAAAGCTGTTCGGATATAATTTCTAAGTGTTTGTGGGATATGATGCAAATAGGCACTTCTATCAGGAAACTTTCCTTCAAATATGGCTTTAAGAAACTTGTCATTATCAAACACTCCTTCCTTATTTACAAACCTGTTTAACTGCTCCTTAAAAAAACCGTTGCCATTGCATAAGCGATATACTGTTAAACCAGCTTGAAAAATGTCGCTGTGATGGCTTATTTCATTTGATTGGATTGTTTCGGGTGCTCTATGAAAATGATAAAACTTATCAATCAAGGTTAAGCCATCTTCATTTAGGTAATGTGCTAAGCCAAAATCGGTGAGGATTGCATCATTGCTATCCGACACCAAAATATTCGTTGGCTTTATATCACAATGCACAAGTCTTTTTGAGTGAATATGATGTAGACCACTTAAAAAATCAATACTATATTTTACAATTTCACTAACAGTGAGAGGTCTTTGATCTATAATGCTGTTCAATGAACCTTTTTGAAATAAAGGCATTGTAATATAAATATATTCTTCATCCTGGCAGGAATACTGAATTGGTGCGATATTAGGATGGTTTGAACTATACAACATCTTTGCTTCATCAAAGAATGATGAATCATCTTTAAAATCAGATTTATTGATTTTCTTAACAACAATTTCAGTGTCTAACTGGTTATCGTGAGCAATGTGAACGGTTGAGTTCTTACCTTCCTGACCTATATCTTTTAATATTTTGAAGTGTAATGATGTTTGGGTATAATCAAGCATAAATTTATATTATAAAGTTATTGAAGCAAAGCCTACTAATATTGATTCTCTATGTTCCTTTGAAAATAATTTCCAATCAGTAATATTATTATAATCTTGCGAGCCATCAATAAACAAACCAATTGCACCATCATTACCAATACCTAATTTGGAAGCAATAGACCCTTTTACACCAGTAAAATAATACTCTACATTGCTACTTGCTATTAATTCTTGAATGACTGCTTCTAACATTATTCTAAATAAGTCAGGGGACTGGGCATTGTTTTCAGTAATACGTATTCCAGCACGAACTACATTATACTCTTTGAATATATCTAACAAAGTCTTTCTTATATATTTTAGCTTATTAGGAATGTCAAATGACTTAGGGATAATCAATTCTTGATTAACCAATGAAAATGAATCATCTTCTTTCAACTCTATAATGGCATAAAAAACCTTATGCGGTGTACATCTTAATCCTGCTGCAATCATATTTTTTATTTACGAGAATATTGTTTTATAGCGTTCTGACCTTAGTTGAAATGCTTTTTCGCTTCCTTCCATTACATCACAAATTTCTTTCTTAATGGCACTGTTTTCTACTGTTCCTGAATGAAGGACTTTAATGTCCGTAGTTGTTGAATCCATTGAAAGAATGTACTCAGCATCACCATTTACTGGAATATTAGCGTTATGGGTAACGACTATAATTTGTCTTTTCTCTTTTGCTTTCTTTAAGCCTTTTACTACTAAATCATAAACTAATCTATTATCAAGGTCATCTTCGGGTTGGTCAAGTAATAATGGAATATCGCCAAACGAAAGGAGAAAGGTTAAAATAGCTGCTGTTTTTTGACCTGCTGATGCGGTTGATAATGGTTTGAAACCTGTTGAACCTTCAGGTTTGTATTTTACGATAATCTCATCTTCGGGCATAAATAGCTCAATATTATCTATCTGACTTGGGCTTAATTTCCGTAGTGCATTTTTGAAGTGACCGCCAAAATGTTCTGATGATATATCGCTGTAGTGAGCATCTAAAATAGCCTTTTTACAATCTTTTATTTTATTCTCAACTATGCCAGTAAAGCATAAGGTTTTTAATTTTTCAATATCGTCACCAAATGAAGAATCATTACTTATTATGGATCTTATCTGACTTTCAAAATCATCTTGGTTTCTAAAACCTTTTATTTCAATTTTAATATTATCAGCAGTAATATGGTCTGATATGAATGTAGAACGGATTTCTGTTATTTCTTTACAAACATCAACATATTCCTTTAGTAGGTTAGTGCATTTAGCATTAATGTCAATGATTTCCTTTTCAATAGCCTCAATCGCCTTTAATTCTTGCTGTTTATCAATTACAACTAATTTTAGCTGCTGATACTTAGAGAGAGCCTCTATTTCAGATTCAGATAGTGCTTTTTTCTTTTCTTCTATTTCATCAAGAAGTGAACTAAGTGCTTTCTGCCAGTCAGAATTTTGAATGGCTAAATCGAATGCTGATTTTACTTTGGCAATCTCTAAAATTATTTTATCTAATTCCTTTTCCTGCTGAACTATTGATTGAGTAGCAATTTTTATTAAACTTTCTATTTCTTCTCTGTGTGAATCTTGAATATTTTCAGTATCAAAAGGTGGAATTGTAAAACTTTCCTTAACCTGCTCCAAGGCTAATTTTAGGTCGTCAATTGTTTCAGTGAATGATTTAATTGGTTTGCGGTCTTCAACAAATAAATCGGTGCTTTTAATGGTAGTGGTTATACCTGATTTATCTATGGCTTTGAGGGTATTGTTAATGTCCTCTAAGTCGGTTTTAATTTTAGTCTTACCGCCAATTGCCCCTTGTTTTGTTCGTAGGCTTGTTCTTGCTTCTAAAAATTCATTAGCAATTTTACTCTTTCGCTCCAATACATCTTGTAACACAGGAATAGCGTTATCAATCCTTTCACGTAAAGCATTTGGGTTTTTTGCTATCTCATAAATTTGTTTTTGTGAGTACTGCTCAAATTCAAATATTTCTAAAAGGTCCTTATCATCATCTTTTACTAAAGCCCAAGAACCATCAATCCATTTAAAGACTTCTATAAATTGGCTTGAAGCGGAAATTATTTTACTTGCTACGATTTTATATAGTACTTCTTTACGGACTATTTCTATTTCAACAACAGATGTATCAAGGTCGAAAACACCTATCGTTTCTTTTTTGTGAGATGTATCTGCTTTTTTATAAAATAAGTTTTGCTCCTTTAAAAGGTCTTCAAAATCTGCAAGATTTACTCCTCTATTGAAAACCCCTCTAATGAACCTTAAAATACTCGATTTACCGCTACCTCTACCACCTATTATTGTATTTAGTTGCGGATTAAAGTCAATTTCTAAATCTTGCTTTTTGGTTAATTCAGTACCCTTTACTTTAAGGCTTTTAAACCAAATATCGGGTTGCTTATTAGGGTCGGTTTCTTTAATATCAAAATCATTTATTACCCTATGTTCAGGAAGTAGAAATGCTTGTCTTAAACCCTCCAATGATGGTGTTTCATCCATTTTTATCCAAGTGAAACGAGAGCCAATACCCCAAAGACCGTGTTTAGAATCGCCTGCTTTATGAGGGTTATCCGAAAATGTTAAGATAGATATATTTTTTTCTTTGGCTAAATCGACTGGTTTTTTCCAAGCATTTATATCAATGGTACTCTTAGTATTACCGTAATAGCTAACTAATTGACTGTGAAAATCAGCAGGAACTTCATTTTCATAAAAAGCCTTATGAACTACTTGAACTGCTGTAATATCAGAACGCTCATAAAAATCAATTAAATTTTGATGACTTAAATTAAATATTCCAGAAAACTCATCTATATGGGCAGGAATAACTATGGCATTACATTTATCTCTTACAATATTTGCAACCTCCACAACTGATTTATTTGTTGAAGCCAATTGATCGCCATATACAGAATGTTCTATATCACATTTGCTTAAAAAACTTTTGATTTCTTCTTCTCCTTTAGATGGGTCAAATAAAATCAATAAATGAATTTTCGTTGAATCGCAAGTTATCTCCACTCCAGGGAATATGGTAAGCGGTTTATCTTTTGCGGCTTCTTGAATTGCTTTTATACCTAAAGGCGTATTATGGTCTGTAACTGCTACACAATGCAAACCTTGTTCAATAGCTTTATCAACCCATTGTTCGGGTGTAACTTCTCTATCAGCAAAACATTCGCTTGCTGTTGTGTGTAAATGCAGGTCGCATTTGTACCATTTTGAACCTTTAAATTCTATCATATTCTACCCTTTAAACTTCGTTGCTAAATAATTCATAGATACTGTTCTGCTTACTTCGTTATGTGGTAAAATTAAATACAACCATTGTTTGCCTTGGTTTTCTGCTGTGTATTCAGATGCGTATTTACAGTAGCGTTCTGCTGCTACTTTTTTGGCTAATACGGTTTCTTCTTCGGTTTGGTCGGAACGCTTGACTTCAAGCATATAAATGGTGCTTTCTGTTTCTACAATAAAGTCGGGTTCATATCTTTTTGAGTTGTTATCCCAATAAATTCTAAATTGGTTGGGTGCTGGTCTTAACCACTTGATAACTGTTGCATCATTTTCTAAAACAAAGGCTAAATCTTGTTCGGCTTTACTGTCAAACTTGTATTCGAAATGACAAGCTTTTTCAAATCCTCTAAATACATATTTAGGTATCAAATTAGTTGGACTTACAATATCTCGATAGTCTTTGTAACCTGCATTTACCAATGAAGAAAAACTCCATTGCTCTATGCGAATAAAAGGAAATACTCTTGGGGCAACATAATCTGCTGAATGCAACTGAAAGTGCTGTTTCATTTGATTATATACCTTTTCCGCTATTGCTGCTTTGAATTGGAAGATTGCCGAAGGCAATTCTTCTTCGTTGCTTATATTGGCTTTTATCGCTTCGTAGGCTTGGGTGGCTAAATGATACAACAACTCTGCATTTTCATCATAATCAATTTCTGGGTAATCAATTAATTCTGCAATGATTAGTTTGATAGGATTGCCATACGAACCGCTTGATTTTGCTTTGAGTGTTTCTACTTGCTTATCTTTTAAGCCCATTCGGATAATCTCTTGCTCTAAGGCTTGGAAATTGAATCCTGTAATATCTAAATCAAAGTCTTTAAACTCGGCTCTTGTTTCGCCTTGCACCAAGTCCATACGTGGTATTTCAATGATATTTTTTTTGTATTCAGTTACCATTGTATCATACACCTCTTTGGCTTCTGCTACAATTTGAGCTGCAAATAGATTCCCTTGTCCTTCGGATAGGTTTTTTTCTACTTGCCGTATTACTTTACGCTTTACTTCCTCTTTGCTTAAATCTTCTACTCGTCTTACTTCGGGTAAACTACCAAAATCGGGAAGTACATTGATTATTGCTTTTTTAGCATCTAAGTTGTTTTGTGCCTTTTGTTTGTCTTGTGGGTTGACAATAACATTGATTTTCTCCTGCTCCTTTACAAAAGTTTGCTCCATTACTGGCTGAGAGGTAACTACTACGGTTTTGGTAGATAAATCTTCTTCGGCTATTTCTACAAAACTCATTTTGTTTAATACCGAATTAGGGTCTTGGGCTGCTTCAATAACAGCATTGAAGTTTTCGTGAGCTACTACCGTTAATTTATCAATTTTATCTACGCCTGTTCTTTTGCCCTCATAAGGTAATCTTAACCCTCTACCAATGGTTTGTTCTACTAAAATACCTGCATTGGCGGCACGAAGTGGCACAATGGTATAAAGGTTGGTTACATCCCACCCCTCTTTGAGCATATTTACGTGAATTACAATTTCGATTTCATTATCTGGACTTTCTAATGAAATAAACTGTTGTTCAATATCTTCCTCCTTTTTAGTTGATGAATCTATTTGTAATACTTTGCCTTTGTATTGCCCATCATAAAACCCATCTGTATTGATGAGTTCGTATATTTCTTTGGCGTGGGCAATGTCTTTACAAACCACTAAAATGAATGGTTTTACCAATTTCACTTCGTTGTTTTTGGAATAGATTTCCAATTCGTTTTTCGTGTCTTGGTGTATGCTTATGGCATCTTCCAATTTAATGATTTCTACTTCACGATCACTTAAAGAGCCTTTTTGGAAATTCTTACGAGTGGCAATAGCCGGGTTCTTTACGTATTTACCATCTGACAAGGCTTGGGCTAAGGAATATTCAAAAACTATGTTTTTGAATTGCTTGCCTTTTTCATCAAATGGAGTTGCGGTCATTTCTATGCCTAAAATGGGCTTTAGCTCATTGATGGCATTTTTAGAAGCATCTGCGTGGTAGCGGTGTGCTTCGTCCATTAGAATAACTAAATCTTCCAAACCTGATAAATATTCCCAATAAGATTGCCCTAAATACTCGGATAGTCTTTTGATTTTGGGGGCTAAACTTACTCCGCCTTGTCTTGTACCTCTATTGTCGGAATTGAACTTGGCTATGTTGAAAATGTTGATACGGATTTCGGAATCTGAAAACAATGCTCCTTGCTGTGTATAATTATCGCCTGTAATTACTACGGGTCTGTTGTGTACAAATTCTGATATGCCATTAAAAACATATTTGTGATAAGCAGGATTGCCAAAATCTTCTATGAGTTTATCATAAATAGTTAAGTTAGGTGCTAAAATGAAAAAGTTTTTTACGCCTTTTTGCAAGTATAAATAGGCTACAATAGCACCCATTAAACGGGTTTTACCAACACCTGTGGCAATAGAAAAAGCAATGGAAACAAAGTCTCTTTCAAAATCGGTACAGGTAGGAAAATGAGCTTTTACTTTTTCTAATTCTTCTGCTAAATCAACTTCTTTTTTTAGCTCTAATTCTTGACAAAGTTGAGCCACAATATCGAGTGAATCTTGAAGCGGTTCACGAAGTGATAAGCGTTGTTTTATATTGTTTGCTGTTGTATTCATATTAGTCTTGAACAGGATTTTTATGATTAATAGGATTGGCAGGGTTTACTAATTTTTTGTTGTAAACTCTCTTGAACTCTAAGCTTGTTTTTCCAAAATTGATAAGTAAGCCATTGGCAATGCCATAGGCTTCTAAGTAGTTAATGGCTTGGGCTTTGTGAGCTTCTTCTAATTCTGAAACTGCTTTCAATTCTACCATTACGGAATCTTCGACAAAAAAATCTACTCTTCGAGTGCCTACTTGTTCGTCTCTATAAAATATATTCATTTCTTTTTCTCTTTCGTAGCTGATACCAATATAATTGAACTCAACGGCTAAGGCTCTTTGATAAATGACTTCCTGAAAACCATTTCCCAGCACTCTATGCACTTGCATTGATGCACCAATAATTTTATGCGTTAAATCATTAATATCCATAATTAATCGAATAATGAAGGATTATTAGTTTTCTTGCTCTTTACATTCTTATCTGCCAATTCTTGAACACTTACATCTTCTAAATCTTGTCCATCTTGAAAATCCTCTGAATCCTGTTCTGACACTGGCATATTGATAATATTTAAGCTATAATCTTCTTTGCCATATTCGCATCTGCCTAAAAGCATTAAAGGAATTTTTTTGATGGTGATGTTGCTAAACTTGCCTTTGCATTCTTTTTGGAAAGACTTACAACAAATGAGCAATGTTTCGCCCGGTTGCATTTCGTCTTTGATGCTGTCTAAGGCTTCTACAGTAAGAAACTGTGTAGTGGTAAAAATAAAATCTTGCTCTGCACTTTGCCCTTGTTTCCAATAGGTGCTTTCGTGAGGTTGGTATTTAAAGCCCTCTTGCTTTGCCATTGCTGCTGCCAACATATCGGCATTGTACTCTTGGCTAATAACCCAATTGCCAAACTTATCTTGCTTTAATAAACTGGGTGCAAGTGTATAGAACTTGAAACCGCCACCACCTTGCCATTTCAAAGTATCAGATATACCACTTTTTTCACCATCAACAACGGCTTTTAATCTTGTATAGCAATGAGAATATGCGTGGTTACCAAGTTCAACACCTATATAATTCCTTCCCATTTTATGAGCTACAGCTGCTGTTGTCCCTGAACCTAAAAAGGAATCCATTACCAAATCACCTTCTTTGGTGAACATTTTTAAAAACCGAAATATAAGTTTCTCTGGCTTCTTACTTGCAGGGAAAGAATTGCCACCTTCATTTTGGGTATTTTGAAAGTCAATATCGTTCCAAAAATCACATAATAGGATACCTAAATCTTCGGTATCGTCTTCTATGATATTTAAGGAATTTGATAGAAATGCAAATCTTCTACCATTCATAGCATAATTAGTACCACCTTCACTTTCATATTTATAGAGAATATCCCTTTGGTCAAGAGAGTTTTGTTTGTGTTCAGCTGGCATAACTGGCTGAGTTTGAAATATGTTATTTTTGTATTTAGAATAGAACTTATAAAACTTATCGGTTAGCTTAACATCCTTTAATTTCGTTCCTTCAGGAACTATGTTCTCCTTAATTAGTACATCAATCAAACTATGTATTGTATCTGTTTCCTTGTCAAGAAACTTTGAATAATGCGTATCCCATTCATCTCTTTTTGTGTACAAAGGATTTATTGAAATCTGACCATAATTTTTGTAGACAAGAATAAGATCTTTAGTCTTTATTATTGTTTTGTCTTTATGGGTTGTTTTAAGACCACTTGGTGTAGAAGATTTTATAGCTATAGTAGATACGAAATTTTCACGACCAAATATTTCGTCCATTACAACCTTTAAATAGTGAAATTCATTATCGTCTAAATGGACAATGATTACACCGTCTTTGGATAAAAGGTTTTTCAGGATTTTTAGCCTTTTATACATTAAATCCAACCAAATCGAATGTTCTACACCATCATCATAATGCTCAAATGCTGCACCTGTATTAAAAGGCGGGTCTATATAAATACACTTTACTTTGCCTGCATAGTCTTGTTCAAGGGCTTTTAGGGCAAGTAGGTTGTCTCCGTGTATAAGCATATTGGGGCTATTGGGGTCGCCATAGCTGTACTCTGGGTTTTCTATAAGAATACGAGGTTCGAGCTTAGGTTCTTCGCCTTTGCCTATCCAAGTGAGTTCGAGTTTTTGGAGTTGTTTTTTATTGCTCATTGTCGTTTATATTTTGATTAGCCAAGTGATTCATCTTAGCGTAAATTATTTTCATTTTTAATTCTTCTGAATAGTCATACTCATATAAAATAGAAGTAACTATCTCCTTTAATAAATCTCGGTCTATAATATTATCTGCAACATCTACCACAATGTTTTCCATTTCTAAAATGAATTTAGATACTAAACCTTGAAGGTTGTTTATGGTAAGAAAATAAGCTGCCACAGCAATTGATGACCTTTTATTGCCATCATTGAAACAGTGATTTTTATTAAATGAAAAAATGAGATGCGTTACTTTATCTTCCAGTTCTGGGTAATAAAAGTCGTTTTGAACGTGGTCAAGCGTGCTGTCAATTAACCCATTATCTCTAATACCCATAAAGCCACCTGATTCACGAATAATATTATCGTGTACCTCAATTGTAAATTCAACTGTAAAGTATCGAAACGCCATCTTTATCTATCTTTTAAGCGTTTAAAAACTTCTAACAATTCAGGGTTTTCAATTACCCTGTCTATTAAAGATTTACTCTTATCCCCAAGGAAACGGCTGTAATCTTCTTTGCTTAAAGCACCAATGTAGTTTTCAAGGCGTTTATGAATAACGTTACGCAAACCATAGTCACGAGAAGCCATTTTGGTACAGGCATCTTCTATTTGTGGTATCCAATGCCTTTTCTTTGAAAATCGCATTATTAAGACATTCAATTCAGAGGGTGTAAGTTTTCTGCCTAAAGATTCTGCTTTTTCCTTCATTTCATCAGCAATACCAACCTCAAAAGATGCTATTAGCTTTAATACTTCGGCATACATTGTATCTCTTGGATTGTCCTTTTCTTCAAGATTTAATATTGCCTTGTATTCTTTAGCATTTTCTTTAAAAATAGCTTGGTAGATTGCATCTGTGTAAACCGCATATTTGTAATTTCCCATTTCTAAATACAGGTTAAGAGCATTGGTAAACTCTTTTCTGTATATAGGTTCTCGGGTAATGGCTACTAAAAACTCCTCATCCCGTTGATTTATGAATTTAGTTGACCCTCCAATTTTTTGGTTAAGTGTATCAATTACAATATCTAAAATCTTACTTCTTAACCTTTTGGCATTTTCACTCTCGGAGAGAAGCATTGCAATATTTAAAAAAGCCCTGAAATTGAATACCGCCAAACTTTTAAGACGCTTAAATGATTGACTATCAGTAGGTTGTTTTGACAGAGGGTCATTAATGCCCCTCTGTGAAAAATCGTCATCATCCTCAGTAAGTAAAGGACCAAACAATGCTTTAAACTCTTTTAATTTTTGCCCTTTTACAACTTGATAACCGTTATGCTTTATTTCATCCTCAAATTTCTCGACAGCTCTTTTAATAGTACTTAAATCAACTTGAAAAAAATTAGCAACCATTTTGGAAGTAAATAGATACTCCCCATCATATAAAAGACCTACTAAACCAATATGAGTTTGTATCTTCTCAATTGCCTCTGTGTTGTTGAGTATATTTTGTCTGTCTATCGCAGATTGTGTTAAGTCTTTCATACTATATCATCTTCCATTTTATGGTGAATAATTCAGTGGTATTAATTTCTTGCTTTAAACGTCTTTCAATCTCGTCTAATAGGTTTTCCTTGCGGTCGTCTATGGTGTCTTGGGCTTCAAAAAGGTGTTGGCGTTTTTCGCTTCGTTTCTTTTCTAAATCCTTAATGGCTCTTTGGGCTTTAACTTTGGCTTCCAGATTAAGCATTTTTTTCGCTTCGGATTTACGGAGTTTGATTTCTGCATCTAAGTCCTTTATTTCCTTATCTAAACTCAATTTCATATCATCTGCCCATTGGTCGAGCTTATCCATTTCGGTATCAAAAAAGTCTTTGTTACGGTTGGCATTATCTGAAATAACACTTTGCGTTTCGCTATACAATACTTCTTCTAAGGTCTTTTTAATATCATCAGGAGCATAAAGCGTTTGCCCTTCCGTAGCTTGAATGGAAAAAAAGCGTTGAGCTATTTCATTATCAATGGTTTCGCCATCATCCGTAATGCAAGCTGTGATTAAAAAATCTTCAAACTCAAAAGAGTTGATTTCTAAATGGCTTACCTGTAACCAACCCGATTGCCCTAAATAGTTTTCCAATGCGGTTACTTTGGTAGGGGTATTGGAATAATCAAAGGTTAATTCCTTTGTTGCTGTATTGAGTCGCTTACAAGCTCCTAAAATTTCTTTGGCTAACTTATGGCCTACACGATAAATATTAGTGTCATCAGGAACATCAATATCTGATTTACGTTGCCCTTGTTTGGGCTTCAAAATCATATATGGCCCTTGATGAATAGATACATTAGGGAATGGATTTTTCTTTAAGGTAAACGTGTAGTTTTCATCATCAAACTGGGCTGAGCTGTTTAGATAGAATTTTGTAGTATCCCATAAACGTTCTTCAAAGCGGTTAAGGTTTTCGGTACTTTCAAAAAGATTGGTTTTGAGTTTCTCTCTTACTTCTTCATCAAAATTTTCAATCAATACTTTTCTTGTTTCCTGTACTTTTTCGGAAATGTCAGGCTTTAATTCTTGTTGTAAATCATCAAAAGCCGTTTGTATTTCTTCTGTGGTTCGGCATTGTTGGTATATTGTAGCGATTCTTTTTTCAAAATCAACACCATTGCCAATGCTTCCTAAAACTTCATCAGAAGCCCCAAAAACGCCATCAAATAAGCGGAATTTTTGGTCTAAGAGTTCATAAACACGTTGGTCAGCCGCATTGGCTTTGTTGAGGAAATTGATAACTACAACATCATATTTTTGACCGTAACGGTGGCATCTTCCAATACGTTGTTCAATACGTTGTGGATTCCAAGGCAGGTCGAAATTGATAACCAAAGAGCAAAACTGTAAGTTGATACCTTCGGCAGCTGCTTCGGTTGCCACCATTATAGTTGCTTCATCTTTAAAATAATCAACTATGGCAGCTCTTTTATCGGCAGTTAAGGAGCCTGTTAAAATATCTGTGCCTTTGTGTTTTTTAAGATAAGCTGCATAAATCTCTTTTGATTTTTGATCTGCATTGCTTCCGTTAAACTTAACTACCTTATCTGCATATCCTCTTGCTTCCAGTAGGTTACAAATAAAATCTTGTGTTCTTCTGG
This sequence comes from Bacteroidales bacterium, assembly GCA_023229135.1. Taxonomy (GTDB): domain Bacteria; phylum Bacteroidota; class Bacteroidia; order Bacteroidales; family F082; genus UBA5536. The sequence continues at coordinate 2,840 of JALNZT010000017.1, read as the reverse complement.
ACTCTGTAAAAATTAGTGCTTTTTGATTAGCACCTAATGATTCTAAGGCTGTAAACCCTCTTTCTAAGGCAGTGAATAATTGTTCTGCTTTTGAGTTCTTTCTAATGCGTTGAGCCAAGGCTCTAAACTTTTCTAAGTCGGCTAATTCACTTTTAACTTCTTCAATTTCCTCCTCTGTATAAACAACTTCCTCAAAATTATCTTCGGCTTCACTTTCATCTTCTTCTTCGCTTTCCCATTCGTCTTGAATTTCATCATAGGTTTCAAAATCAATGGTCATTTCATCTTCTTCCTCAATTGCATTGTGGTTGGTAATGATGTTTTCCAAACGCTTGACTAAAGCATCTAAAGTACCGTAGATGGCATAAGTAGATGATGCTAAAAGTTTACGAAGTATTAAGGTCATTAATTGCCTTTGGCTGAAAGGCAAAGCATACAGTTTTGGTCGTTGTAAATAGTCCGTTACCCAATTGTAAAGCGTTGTTTCATCTTCATTGGGGAAATACTCTTGAACTAAAGGTTTACGTTCGGTGTATTTGATATATTCTAAAACTTGTCTTCGCAAAGTACGCTTGCAAATGGGTTGTAAACGATTTCTTAAATCTGTATAGTTTTCTTCATCAATATTTCTGCTAAACTGACTTTTGAAACTTTTTAAATCGCCAAAAATGTAGGGGTCAATAAGGCTGACTAAGCCGTATAACTCTAAAATAGAATTTTGCAAAGGTGTTGCGGTTAGCAACACTTTTTTGCAATGGTCTAAGGCATCTTTGATGCCGTTGCCTATTTTATTTGAGGGTTTATAAACATTGCGTAAGCGATGTGCTTCGTCAATAATTACTAAATCCCAATTGATGTGTTTTAGATAAGGTGCTTTGTTTTTAGCAAAATGATACGAACAAATGATAATCGTATCTTCCTGATTAAAAGGATTTAGATTACCTTCTTTAATCGAGTTGTTAAATGACTTTGCTTCCAGAATAACGGAAGGCAAATAGAATTTATCTGCTAACTCTCTGTTCCATTGCTTACGCAAGTTGGAAGGACCAATAATTAACAATTTCCTTTTTCTTTCTGCCCATTGTTGTGATAGTATGATACCAGCTTCAATGGTTTTTCCTAAACCTACTTCATCAGCCAAAACAGCACCTTTAGATAATGGTGATTTAAAAGCAAAAAGTGCTGCTTCTACTTGATGAGGGTTTAAGTCCACTTGAGCATCCTGTAAGGATGCGGTAAGTTTGCCAATATCATTGGCAGGTAATTGCCTTGTTAAATCATAGGCAAAATATTTAGCGTGGTATGCTGATAATTTATTCTTCCTATACGTTGTCGGCAGCGGGCCAAAAAGGAATACGTCCATGCCCATCGAGGTGAAACCGGCTGTGAGCGCGGGTTCAAGCATATAGCCCGACAGGCGCGTATCCTTGCCGATCACGACACGATGGCGGTGGTCACTGGAGTTCCTACTAATTTTGAGACAAAATATTTCAAGCCGCTTCATTTGCTTTTTCTCTTAATTTAATTTCCATTTCTAGAGGTGAAAGATATCCTAGAGATGAATGTATTCTTTCAGTGTTATACCAGTTTATATAATCTGCTACAGACCTGTATAATTGACTGTAAGAGGTGTATTTGAAACGGTATAACCACTCATTTTTAATTGTTTTAAAAAAACTTTCAGCTACAGCATTATCCCAGCAGTTTCCTTTTCTGCTCATACTCTGGGTGATTTTTCTGTTGAAAGAAAAAAGATGAACCATCTTACTTGAAGTGTATTGAATGCCTCTGTCAGAATGAAATACAAAATCACCACTCAGAGATCTATTTGATCTGGCATGAAGCCAAGCTTTCAGAACTGTATTTTCGGTAGTCATATCCTCACTTAATGACCAACCTATGATTTTTCTATCAGCAAGATCAATGATTGTGGTTAAATAATTCCAATCATTATTAACTCTGATGTAGGTAATGTCAGATACCCATTTTTTACCAAGCTTTGAGCTAGTGAAATCTCTATTTAGCCTGTTTTCTGCAACCTCGAATGAATGATTTGAGTTCGTGGTTACTATATATTTTCTTCTCAAAATACTTTTTAAGCCCATTTCTTTCATCAAACAAGCCACATACGAACGGCTGTAAAATAAGCTTTCTCGTTCCAGCATTTTTTGAATTCTATGACTACCATAGATTTGTCTACTTCGTTGGAAAATCGATCGAATTCTTTCTTTTAATAAAACAAGTGTCTCTTTCTCTACGACATCATCCTTTGTAGCTATCCAATTATAATAGGCATTTCTACTAACCTTCATGCATTTACACATCCTCTCAACAGTGAAATTATCCAAGTTATTTAAAATGAATTGATATTTCATTTGTCGCTCTTGGAGAAGATGCTCACTGCCTTTTTTAATATATCCCGTTCCATGGTTACATCACGAAGCTCTTTTCTAAGCGCCTTTAATTCTATTTCCTCTGGTGAAAGCTCTTTTTTCTTGGTAAAATCTCCTGATTTACCCTCATATTCTCTTCGCCATCGTCGAATCATACTGTCATTTAAGCTATATTCTTTACTAACTTCTTTTACTGGTCTTCCAGATTTTACTAACTCTACAATTAGAACTTTAAAATCATTTTCATACGTCTTTGCCATAATTCAAATTTAATCTTTTTCGGGCTAAAAAAAATTGTCACAACAAATATAGACACTCCACACCGCGACGAAAGACACGGCCAGCCGCCATGCCGACGCGCAAGGCGGTTTCCGCCGTCATCGCGCCTTCGTTGGCTTTGCCACGAATACCGTCTGTGCCGAAATATTTGCGCACCATAAGGTCGAT
>JALNZT010000091.1 GCA_023229135.1 Bacteroidales bacterium | reverse complement strand
ATGTTTTCTGGGACTACAAATGAGTTTTCAAAATGCTACTGCTGATTATCAAGTGTTTATGCATGAAAATAGTTGAAAATTGATTGATTTTGATGTTTTTTGGGGGAAAATTGCTCAACTTGGGTTAGTGCTCTTTGTGGTAAAAAAGGTTAACCACGAAGTAAAGATTTAACCACGAAGGACACAAAGTACGCACAAAGTATCACAAAGGAAAAGACCTTAGTGTTCCTTAGTGCCATCCTTAGTGCGACTTTGTGGTAAAAAAAATCACGAAGTATCACAAAGGCGGAAATAAAGCTTAGTGTTCCTTAGTGCCATCCTTAGTGCTCTTTGTGGTAAAAAAGATTAACCACGAAGTAACACAAAGTACACACGAAGTATCACAAAGGAAAGAGTTTTAGTAAAGAAAAAATCTTTGTGCACCTTAGTGCCATCCTTAGTGCGACTTTGTGGTAAAAGAGCTAACCACGAAGTATCACAAAGTGCGCACGAAGTATCACAAAGGAGAGAGTTTATAGCAAAGAAAAAATCCTTAGTGATCCTTAGTGCCATCCTTAGTGACCTTTGTGGTAAAAAAACACATTACCTATCAGTTTATTTCCTATTTTTGAAAAAGCAATTTTAAGCCATCAGCGATGAAGCAACCGCACACTCCAAAACAGTATTTTCTTTTAACTTTTTTCTTTTTTCTTTTGTCCTCCCAACTTCTGGCTCAGGATCCTGAGTTCAAGGTAAAATCCTTCACCCACGAGCAAACCAACTTGTTGGCGCGTGTAGAAGAACGCCTTGACGACAATGACGAAGTCTGTGCGGTTATTTTAGTGCGCACTGCCGAAACGGGTCTTGGTTTTGAGGTGAATAGCGGCATTGTGGGCAATACCGAATGGAAATCAGGAGATTACCGCGTTTATGTTTCAGCCGGTGCACGTAATTTAAAGATATTCAAGCAGGGCATCAAAACCATCGAGTACCTGTTCGAGATAAGACCCAAGTCAGGAGAAACCTATTTGCTTGAACTGGAGGTGATAAGGCCTGAACCAAAGCTGGCTGTTTTGCCGGTAACCATTATTACCACGCCTGAAAACGCCAGCCTGAGCATTGATGGAAACAAGGTAAACACGCAAACAAAAACCCATCAGCTGGCAGAAGGTGAACATCAGCCTACAATTGAAATGCCGGGCTATGAAACTTTGCAGCAAAGCATTCAGGTTGATAAAAACAAGGTGTTTTTTACTTTCAAACTCAATGAAGTGTCAAATGCTGCGCTGATGATTGAGAGCGATCCTCCCGGTGCAAGCTTTTACCTGGATGGCATAAATTTGGGTACAACTCCTATTTCGGTTTTTTATCCGCCAGGAACCTATCCCATAAAAATCTCCAAAGAGGGCTATCTTACTATTGAAAATGAAACCCTTGAATTAAAACTGCCACAAACACGCAAAAGCTACACCCTCGAAGAAAATGTGGGCTTCCTCACCATCAACACCCGCCCCGAGGCCACCGTTTATTTTAACGGCGAAAAGGTTTCCAACCCCAAAAAGGTAAAACTTACGCCGCAACTGGTAAAAATAAAAGTTACCATGCCCAAGTCGGCTGACCAGGAACAGCAAATCGTACTTAATAAAGAGGACGACATCGTGTTGGATATGTATCCTGATATCCAAACAGGAACCCTCCAGGTAGCCGTTACCCCCTTTGATGCCAACATCGAACTCACCGGCGATGCCGGCGAACACTACACCGCGCAGGGCATGAAAATTTTCAGCGATATTCCTGTGGGAACTTACACCCTAAAGATAACCGCTGAAGGCTATAAAACCAACGAGGAAAGCCTGGTTTTAAAAGCCAACGAGAAACAAAATAAAAGCATTGCTCTTGAAAAGGGAAGTGAAGCAGATTACGGCATTGAAATGGTTTTGGTTAAAGGCGGCACTTTTAAGATGGGCTGCACCAACGAGCAGGGAAATGATTGCGATGATGAAGAAAAATCCACCCACCAGGTTACGGTGAGCGATTATTATATAGGTAAATACGAAGTTACCCAACAACAATGGAAAGCCATCATGGGCAAGAGCCCAAGCTATAATAAAAACTGCGACAATTGTCCTGTTGAGGTAGTAAGCTGGAATGATATACAGAAATTCATCAAAAAGCTTAACCGAAAGACTGATAAAAACTATCGTTTACCCACCGAGGCCGAATGGGAATATGCCGCACGAGGAGGAGCACAAAGCAGGGGATATAAATACGCGGGCAGTAATAATTTGGGAGATGTTGGATGGTATGGTGAAAACTCAGGCTACAAAACTCACCCGGTCGGCCAAAAAAAAGCGAATGAATTGGGAATATATGATATGAGCGGCAATGTGTGGGAGTGGTGCAGCGACTGGTACGATTTAAATTATTACAGCAGCAGCCCGCGCACTAATCCGCAGGGGGCGGCATCGGGTTTCCTCCGCGTGGTACGCGGCGGCAGTTGGCTCGACGCCGCGCAGGACTGCCGGGTTGGCTTTCGCTTCATTTTCACGCCCGTCGGCCGCATCTACTTCATCGGTTTCCGGTTGGCCGTTTCCCCATAGTTCTGGTAGCTGTGGCCATACCTTTTGAGCTAAGAGGATTATACTGCCAGAAAGATTAACCACGAAGTAACACTAAGGACGCACAAAGTATCACAAAGATGATTAACCACGAAGTAACACAAAGTGCGCACGAAGAAGATTAACCACAAAGGAACACAAAGTACACACGAAGTATCACAAAGGAAAAAGTCGTTCACAAAGTACTTCAAAAAAACCTTAGTGTTCCTTAGTGCCATCCTTAGTGCTCTTTGTGGTAAAATAGTTGACCACGAAGGACACAAAGTACACACGAAGTATCACAAAGGAAAAAGTTTATAGCAGAGAAAAAACCTTAGTGTTCCTTAGTGCCATCCTTAGTGCTCTTAGTGGTAAAAAAAACTTAACCACGAAGGAAAAGCTAACCACGAAGGAACACAAAGTACACACGAAGTATCACAAAGGAAAAATCCTTAGTGCGCCTTAGTGATGTCCTTAGTGCTCTTTGTGGTAAAAAAAACTTAACCACGAAGTATCACAAAGTACGCACAAAGTATCACA
>JALNZT010000016.1 GCA_023229135.1 Bacteroidales bacterium | reverse complement strand
ACGGCGAACTGTATAAAACACTCGACTTCGAGACTACAGCCGTGAATACATACACCGATGCTGCCCTCGATTTTGGAATGTACACTTACTGTGTAACCTATATCTATGACAGCGGTGCTGAAACTTGCCAGGGTGTTACCTGCTCCGACGAAATTGAAATCGACGGAAATGCTGGCGTTAACGGTATGGTTACAAAAGCTGCTTATCTTGGTGGCGGCCCTGTATCAGGTGCTTCTGTAGTACTTATTAATGTAGATGATCCCGGCATTATGTTCGAGTTCTTTACCAATGCTACAGGTTTTTACGAAGGCATGGTTATCGCTGGCACTTACGACTATGTGGTAAATGCTACAGGGTATACCTCAGAAATGCTTGAAGATGTTGTAATTGCGCTGAATGCTACAGTTACCAACGACTTCGAACTTATTGAGTTCCCTTATCCTCCGATCCTTGTTCAAGCAGAAGAAATCACCGACGACAATGTGTTGATTACATGGCACAGCCCGGCTTTTGCGCCATTTGAGCCTGTATTCGAAACTTTCGATGCCGGTATTCCTTCAAGCTGGACAGTAGTAGTTGGTGGCAACAGTGCCGATACCTGGTATATGGAAACTCCTGCCGGTAATCCGCAAACATCCGGTGCTTCATTAGATGGAACCAACTTCGCTTATGTTGATTCTGACGAAGCCGGTAGCAGTGCCGCGATGGACGAAATGCTATACTCACCAGTTGTAAATGCAGCTGCTGTTGAAACCCTCATCCTCAGCTTTGATCAGTATTATCGTCACCTTGGTTCAGGAACCTATGGTAATGTTGATGTTTATGACGGATCAACATGGGTAACTATTCTTAACCAAACAGCAACAGCTGGCTCATGGACTGCACCCAATCATCAAATGATTGATGTGACGGCTTATGCCAACGAAGAATTCCAGGTACGTTTCCATTATTATGATGCTTCTAGCTGGTCATGGTTCTGGGCAGTTGATAACGTAGCTATTACAAATGCTGTAGGCCGTAATGGAGCTCCAGTGTTGACCAATACGCCAGCACCTGAGCGCGGTCTCTTTGGTTACGAAGTATATCGCACAACCTGCGAAACCGGTGCTTTGCAATTCCTTGGATTAACATTGGATACCTTATTCAATGACAATACATGGGGTGCTGTACCATCAGGTATGTACAAATGGGGTGTTGTTGCTTTGTATGATGAAGACAATGCCTCTGAAACAATCTTCTCTAACTGTCTTGACAAAGACATGATTACAACCGTAAGCGTTACCGTTACGACCAACAGTGGCGATGGCCCTGAAGGAACTAATGTTTCGTTTACTAATACTTCAGAACCCGATTTGGAACTCACTTACGAAACACAACTGGATGAAACAGGCTACTTTGCATGGGAAGAATTCCGCAAAGGCACTTACGACATCTATGCTGAAAAGCTTGGTTTCGGCGCTATTGAGATTTCAGACTATGTTATCGACGGTCCTGAAGCTTTCGTTTGGTTGCTTGAAGAATTATTGCTTCCTGTTTCTGACTTGTATGTAACACCAACCGGTTTTGCTACATGGCGTGATGGTGGCGTGATTCCTTTCGAACCATTTATCGAAAGCTTTGATGACGTAGCAGTTGGTCAAGTGCCTGAAGGATGGACAAAATCTCCTGAGACAGCACATTGGGGTGTAGCTAACACAAATGCTGCCGGTGGTACTGCTCCTGAGATGAAGTTCTACTATTCACCTACCTATCAAGGCGAACTCGCACTGATGACTCCTTCTATGAGCACCATCGGACAGACTGAACTTACGCTCTCCTTCAATGCCTATTTGTGGCATTACAGCAGCTCGTATCCTTATTCTGTAAAAGTTGTAGCCATAGCTGACGGTGTCGAACATATTATCCAGGAATGGAGTCCTGTAACATCAGATATCCCTGCTGGTTTATTCACTTATGATCTGACTGCCGCTCACGGAGTTGGTGCTTCAGACTTCAAAATTGCCTGGATTTTCTATGGTGATACCTTTGGTATTTTCAATTGGAATATTGATGATGTTATGCTTTACACTCCCGGTTCCCGTGAGCTTCAAGGCTATAAAGTTTGGTTGGATGGCATCTATAAAGCCGATACACCAAACACATTCTATCAGTATGACGTTACTACACTTGTAGAAGGACAAGAGTATTACTCTGAAGTGGCTGCTGTTTATTCAAACGGTATGTCAGCTAAGATGGATTATACCTGGACTTACTACAGCTGTGAAAACTATCCCGGCCCTGAAAACCTTGCTGGTTCAGCAAGTGGACAAGACGTTACCCTAACATGGGGTGCTTCAGCAGGACCTCCACCACCTCCATCAGGCGACGGACTTGATGAAGACTTTGAAGGCGGTTCGCTACCTGCCGACTGGTCGGTTGTTCAAACCAATACTTCTACTTCAACTGGTGGAGTTCCAAGCTTCTGGACAGTTAATAACTATGTTAGTGCTGATGTATCTCCATTTGGTACATACCATGCCGGAATGTGGTGGGATTATTCACACCAAGATGAGTGGTTGATTACACCTGAATTTACCTGCGATGCCGGTGCAACAATGGAATTCTGGAGCGCTGTTTACGAAGGCAGTGTAAATGGTGATCATTACCATGTAAAAGTTTCTACTGATGGTGGCACTTCCTGGACCAGTATTTGGGATGCCTCTACATTACCTGGCAATGCCTGGAACTATTACGCTAGCCCATACAACATTGACCTTGCTGCTTATGCAGGACAAGACATTAAACTGGCGTTTAATGCTGTTGATGGCGACGGACAAGGACTATGGTACATCTGGTTTGTTGACAATATCACTGTTGGTTCGCCAACCAGAACCCTCCGCTTCGATGCTGCAAGTTTAACACAGCAAAGCAATGCCACAAACCGTGACATGTATGCACGTGATGGTAATGTAACTGCTATCGAACGTCATGATAATTCAGATTTCGATCCAGCAATGGCGGCACTTTTGGTTGATTCCAAAGCGTTTAGTGGGGAAACCACTATGAACAGAGCTGTTGGCGTTCTTTGGGGTAACAACTGGGAAGATCCTCAAACCTCTACCGATGGTATTATTTCCACTTACTATGGTGGCCTTGGAGCTCCTACTTATTCAGCAGACGACTTTACTGTTCCTGCCGGCGAAGAATGGGTGGTTTCAAGCCTTTGGGCTCGTGGATTCTTATCGGCTGGTGTTCCTGCTCCTCAAGGATTTGGCTATACTATTTTTGCTGATGCAAATGGTGCTCCTGGCGCAGTTCTTTACGAAGAAATCAACGCCGGCGCAAATAATCCTGATTTGGTAGAAATTGATTTGGATGCACCAATCACTTTAGCCGAAGGTACATATTGGGTAGCCTTCTATGCATATTATCAAGATGCTACCGGAACCACCGGAGGTAGATGGAATCAATATATGTGGAATCCTTCTCCAACTCCCGGAAACCCTGCTATGCTTAACGATATAGCCGGCTTGTTTGGTGGAACAGGTGGATTTGTAACCCTTAGTAGCTTAGGTGTTGACTTCAGCTCTCTTGACTTTGCCGTTGTAGGTGAATCACAAGATGCTGGTGGCGGTGGTGGCGGAGGCGACTTCGAAACCGGAGAACTCCTTGGTGCCAACGTTTACCGCGATGGTTTGCTGATTGCCGAAATGGTAACAGATACCTTCTATGTTGATCAGAATGTTGATTATGGCATGTACACCTACTGCGTACATTACGTCTACGAAAGTGGTGCTGAATCCTGTTCAGAATCATGCGTTGATGTAGAAGTTACCTTCCCATGTGATCCTCCAAAACAACTTGCTGGCCAGTACCTCTGGACAGAAGAAGCTTGGGGTTCAATGATCGAATGGAACGGCCCACAAGATGCTATTTCAGAATGGTTGTTCTATGATGATGGTGTTAACGTTGACGGCATTGGTGGTCCAGCTACCTTTACCTGGGCAGTTAAATTTGACCCGGCACAACTGGCAGACCTCGGTGGTGCTTCGTTGACCAAGATCATGATCTACAATAGAACCAGTGCAACTGATGAGCTTCGTATCTACGAAGGAACAAACGCTGCTACATTACTCCATTCACAGCCATTAAGTGGTCTGGGAGTTGAAGTATATGAAGAAGTAGATTTGACCTCACCGGTATTGCTTGATGTAACGAAACAACTCTGGATTGCAGTTTACACCACTGATGGTGCTAACTATCCTGCCGGTGTTTCTAACTATGCAGGCAACCCGAATAGCGACCTGATTACACAAGACGGTGGTGCTACATGGGAACATCTCAACACATTGGGACTACCTTATAGCTGGAACCTGCGTGGTTTTGTAACTACTGTAGCCGGTGCTACCGCTGCGCTGCCAATGGATAAACCCGTTGATCAGATTTCAAACACTGGCGAAAGCTTCGTTGTTACAGGCAAACCAAGTGCCCAGGCATTCTTCCCGGATGCAACATCAAGAGAAGGCCGCGAACTTGAGTCGTTCAATGTGTATCGCTCATTGAGTAATAACAACTATCAACTTGTTGCTAACGTTCCATTTGAAGAAGGCGTAACTGCTTATGGCTATTTTGATACAGATGTAGAAGCTCAGGTAGGTTATTACTACCAAGTAACCGCTTTCTATAGCTATACTAATGGCACTTGTGAATCCGTTCCAGCCATGGCACTGGTTAATCCGGAAGATGACTTTGTATATGTATTCGTTACAAATACATCGGAATTCAACCTGAACAATACCCGCGTTTATCCTAACCCTGCAAACAATAACGTAGTGATCGAATCTGCAAAGATGAATCGCGTAACCGTAATGAATGCTTTAGGACAAGTAGTTCTTGATCGCGCTATTGAAGGCCAGACACGTCATGACCTGAATACCAGCACTTATGAAGCCGGTATTTACTTGATTCGCATCGAGACCAACGAAGGTGTAGTAACCAAACGTTTGACTATCGTCAGATAATAAATCACAGAAGTTATTAGAACTTCAAAACAGAGAAGGAGCATCGGCAACGGTGCTCCTTTTTTCATTAAAACCCCCAACGTTTTTCGAAAAACTTTGGGGGTTTTGCATTATGCGATTTGCCAGTCAGACCGTTACTCTGCAGCATAGCCTTATAGTCGCGCCTTGTCTTTCTGTGTTTTCCAGCAATGCCTCATGATAGTACCCTGGATTTTCTTTGGCCAATACAAATCAATATTCAAGTCTTCACATCAAATCATCACACCTGTCTGCTGCCTGCCTGGCCGTCAGACAGAACCGCAGGAAGGCACATCATCACATCATCAAATCATCAAATCATCAAATCATCAAATCATCAAATCATCAAATCAACAAATCAGCACATCAGCATTTACTCTACCTCCACCTTCAATATTACATCAAAGCCACTATCCCGGTCAGAATTATTGAGCTGCAAGAAAAGAAAGCGGAATACCTCATACTCAAGCTTCACTTCATAGTCCGTCAAATCATCTTCATTAGATTGGCCAATACGCTGCTCATAACTGATAAACAAATTGTTAGTCAGGTATTTACCCGCAGCAATACTTGCGTTGTCAAAATTACCACTACTATTTACTTCAATATAATCTACATTCAATTTATCACCCAGAAACTTCGTCAGCTGCGATGAGATCAGTGATGCCGCTGCATTGCTGGCCAAATTGCCTTTGACTTGCACATTATCCTGCTGCGACAAACTAAGTTCATCTAAGCTCCTGCCAAACAGGATATACGAAATCGCATCTCCTTCGTTTATCGCATCCCCATCGAGGGTAAATTCTATTTTAGGCTCTTCGGCATCACCGCTGATATTGGCTGTTAGCTTCTGCATCTCACGTTGTGCGTTCCTGAAATTGTAAGCAGCAACAATATCCAATTGCGGCATCATGTCCTCTCCTCCTTGAAAAGTAATATTGCCCTTATCAATTATAAAAGTTTTGCCCATCAAATCATATTGTCCGCGCACCACATCCACCGTGCCAAACACCTCAAAAAACTCATCATTTTTGATCAGCTCCAAATCCCCCGATAGCTCAATGCGCATATCTTCACTTTTTATCCAGGTATTTCGGGGGATAGTGATATGCGCCTTGCCTCTGAGCCGGTCAAAATAATCGGGACTTGCTGCCGTATCTGTCTTTTGAGTGCTTTGTGTGATGCGGATGCTGTCGTTAGCCTGCTCGTCTTCAGCTAACTCGCGCAGCAGCAATGGCGTCGGCATTTCGGGCGTATTTAATTTGCCAAACAAACGCATTATAGCCGGCAAATTAAATTCTGACTTCGGAATTTTAAGGTCGGTCTCAAAAACTACATCGCCCGTTTTGCCCTGTAAACTGGCATTTCCCGACAATTGCATATTAAACTGTTTATGATTTACGGGATTAAACTTATTAAAGTTAATCGTGAGTTTTGAATCGTTAATATTACCTTTATAAAAGTCTGAATTAAAGTTTACTTCACCTCTGGCTTTCATATTTCCGCTTGCCGATTTAATATTGAAAGTGTCTATACTCACTTTCTCCGGCTCAAACAGAATATTCAAGGCAATGGTTTGATAGTCAACTCCATATTCAGGTATTTTTAAAGCGGCATTTACTAACCTAAACCGGCCGTTTGGCTTTGGCGCTTCAAGGGTTCCGCCCACCTCAATTTTTGCTTCTGCATAGCCATAGATGGTCTCTGTTAGGTCTAAAGTTTGCAGAACAGCCAATGGAAACCGCTCAATTGTTATCAGTCCTTTCACTGAATCAGCAGGGTTAAATGCTACATTCAGGCTGTCCATTTGTAATTTAATTGGCATAGCACCGCTTATTTCTACCCGACCATTATCTTGTGGAATTACTTGTGCTTCAATGGTTAAGTTCCCGTTTTCAAGATTAAACCCACCATCAAATTCAAGGAGTTTATACGCATTTACCTCTGCCTTATCAATAACAAAATCTCCTTTTAGTATTGGATTATCGGCCTCACCGGATAGCCCAATAGTCATGCTAAACAAGCCTGAAACATCCAGGTCTTCTTCGGCCAGCTCTGCTAACTTTTTCAGATCAATTTTGGTTATTTCGAGTGAGAAGTCTTCTGTTCCCTTCCGGTCAATAATGCCGGATGCTTTTATGGATTGTGCGCTATCGGCAGAACTTGTCGCGAAATTAAAATTCTCAACGATATATTGCTCCGGTGCGATCTTTAGGCGTGCCGGAGGCGATTGCAGCGCCCAATGCTGATCTTTGTAGTCGAAAATTAGATCGTCAAGGGTGATGCGCAGCAGTTCTCCGGGAACGATTCCTGCTTTAATACTGCTGCTCAAATCAGGATTTTTTATGCGACCAGCTATATAAATAGAATCCATTCCGGCTTCCACATCAAACACAATAGAATCTAAATCAAGGGCACTGTTGCGCAGATTAATGGCCTGCAAATTCACTACCGCGTTGGTATCGGCATTGGCGATTGACGCTCGTCCGTCCACATTAATTCGCTCAAAACTTAGCGCATCGCTACTTAGCATAAACGCTTGCATAGATAGGTAAGCATTGGTATCTGCATCAGCAATATATGCCTGAAGATTCATATTCAAGCTGTCTAAGTTATAGCCGGGATAGCTGGTTTGCGCCAGGTGCAGCTGTGTGTGCAGGCTCAACGAATCGTGTGTGCCGCGGATAGAAGCCTTCAGATTGCCACTGGTTTGCAGCGAATCAAGCGGGATAAAACCTTCAAACTCTTCGAGGCTGCTAAACTGTGCTTTTAAATCCAAATCTGATCTACCTTCCAGCGAATAATTTCCTTGCGCGCTTAAAACCAGCGAACGGGTTAGCAACAACAGTGAGTCTATGGTAACATTTTCGTTGCTGTATTTCGCGTCAGCAAACAAGGTGTCCAATTCAATTTGTTGGAGCGAGGAGTTTCTGATCATCAGCCTGGCAGAAAAAGAGAGCTTTTCGGGATCGAAGCCACGGCCATTTATGTTAGCGTGTAAATTGATAGACGATTGCAGGCTGTCGTTTCCGGTAAGGGCAGCAAAATCAAGCATTTGAGTGCTGAGGTCAAGCTGATATACAGGCTTGGTTTGAATCTGCTGAATCTTCGACAGCAGCTCAAATTGACCGAAATTTCCTTTTCCGCGTACAATGCCCGTAAGATCGCCCTGCACAAAATCAAACTCCAGAACAACTTGCTCAATAGCACGTTCTTCAAGCATCAAATCCCGAAAATCACCTTTTATATTTACGGTTGCAGTGGCCGGATCAATTCCTTGTCCTTTAATATTTAGTTGGCCATTTATCACGTAATTAAGTGATGAATCATTCAGCCAATAGGCGATGTCAATATTTTGAAGGCGGCCATCCACAGTATAAGCTAGCTGCGTATTTTCGGGATTGAACAGGTAGGCGTACAAGTTTTCTGAGCTTAAATCGAAGTGCAGTTTTTGCGCATTATCTTCAATTTCAACAATCGCTTTAACTGTTTCGCCCTGCAAACTGGCATCAAGTGTGAAAATCGGCTTGGCCGGAAGCTGTATGTCGGGCAGCACAAACTGAAACTCGCTTAGCATAATCGGTGCTGTTTTGAGCTTGGCATTGCCTGCACGATTGGGTGCTTCTACATAATCGGCACCGCCCTGCAATTGATTTTTGGCAGTTTTTAAAATAAAATCTGATAATACAATAGCTTCCGTGTCGCGTTGAAGTTGGAAAGCTAAGTTTTCGAGCGAAATAGCCGGCTGTTGTGTGTTGAATGAGAATTCATCCATCTTTAAGCTTTGAACATCAGCGCTATAAGTTCCTGAAAGTTTGATTTTAAACTGATTAATTTCGCGTGGAATCAGCGTATCGGGCGAGTTGATGCGGATTTTTCCTTCAGTAAGATGCAGCAAATCAAGCTTTACCACAAAATTACTGCTGCTTGTATCTGTTGTAGTTGTGTCGGTAGAGGCTTTGATCAATTGCTGAACATTCCAGGTAGAATCATTGATTTGTTTTAGAAAAACTTGCGGGTTGCTCAGTTCAAGACTTTGTATAGCAAGTGTTTCATCTATCAGCGCCAATAAATTATAGGCTGCACTTATTTCTTTCAGGTGAACCAAACTGTCTCCATCATGCAAAATAAGTATGTTTTTAAGGCTTATTCCTGTGAAGAAGTTTCCATCAATTTCTCCGAGTGATAGTTCGCCATTGATAAAGCTACCGGCTTGATTTTCGGCAAAGCGGGCAATTTTTTCTTTGACAAAGGCCGTTTGGAGCAACAGCGCCGCCAATAGCAACAAGGTTACCAGACTTAGGATTGTCCATCCGAGAATTTTTAAGGAAGCTGTAATGACTTTTTTCATCGTATATTTTTTCCATTAAAAATTAAAACGCCTGTCCAACGCTGATAAAAAACTGGGGGCTTTTTTTCTCGTTCCACACCGGAAACCCCACATCAAAGCGCACCGGTCCGATAGGTGTTTCTATGCGTAGGCCGGGTCCCACGGCATAAGCAAGTTCATTAAGGCGGTAGGTATATTCTTCCTCCCAGGTATTTCCGATGTCTAAAAAAGCGACCGCACTAAGTCGCCAAAATAAAGGTAGCCGCAGCTCAATACTGCTCTCGAGCACGCTGCTTCCACCTCTGGGGCTTCCGCTTTCGCGCTTTGGGCCAAGCTGATCGCGGTTCCAGCCTCTAACCGAAGTGCTTCCGCCCGAATAAAACCTGTCTTCAACAGGAATAAATTTGCTGGAATCTGACGACTTGATTCCTCCCGCCAACAGTTTAAAAGCCAGGGTAAAATCGCCAATTTGGCGATAGGTGCGGTAGGTTCCCCACAAGCGGGTATAACTAAAATCGCCACCAAAAAAATAGCCGTTCACCTTTAAAGCTACTGAAACATTGGTGCCCTGCGTAGGCGAAAACTGTGGCCGTGAATCGTTGTAAGCAGTTCCTAAAATTACACCTGATTTATTGTAAGGAAATTTATCCAGTTTCTGTTCTTTAAAATCAGGGTCGTTTGGTTCAACCGTTTGTTCTACATCTTCAAAATAATAGGTTAATGAAGCATTCAAATATTGGTTAAACTCGTAGCCTACAGGTACTTTCAAACCAACAGTTCGGGTGTCGTATCCGGGTTCTTTGGTGCGGTTTAGGTATGGATTGATCTCGATATTGCTGTTGGCACCAAACAAGCGCGGCTGAATCCAGCGCAGGCTTACCGAATAGGGCAGGATGGCAGAATGTTTTACTTGCAAATTGAGCCGCCTGGCACCGCCCAAAAAGCCGAGATAGGTAAGGTCTAAAAAGCTGCGAAACTTATCCTCTGTGCCGTAACCCGCACCAACCCGCGCATTTAGGCGAGGTGCTTCTTCCACGTAAAGCCGAACGGGAATGGGTTTGTTGGATGAATCTTCACGCATCTGAGGCAATACCGAAACCACCCGAAACAACTGTAATTTATAAAGGTTTTTGCGGGTTTTTTCAAGTAAGGAACGGTTATAAATTTCGCCCTCTTCGTATTTTAGTTGTTTGCGGATAAATTTTTCTGCAACATGCTTATTGCCAACAATACGGGTAGCACCGATATGCGACAATTGTCCCGGGCTAATCTGATATTCAATGCTGGTAAGCTTTTGGGTTGGCTTCACAAATAAGTCATAAGTAGCGGAGGCGTAGGCGTAGCCCAAATTTTTGAAAGCATTTTCTATCCGCTTGATATCATCCATCAAGGCTTGATCTCTAAAACGGTCGCCTTGTCTCATTTCAACCTGGCGTAAAACTTTTCTGCTCAGCGAATCCATTTTCACATTTTTTGTTTTGGCAGTCAATTCAAAGCTGATGCTGTCAACGCTAACTGCTTCGCCTTCATCAATTTCTATGGTGAGCTTTACGGTTTTTTTCTTTTCGTTTATTTCCAGTGGGCCAAGCTTAACCCCGACATTTAGAAATCCTTCGGTTTGATAGAGGCGCTTCAATCTTTCCAGATCAAGCTTTGTCAATTCGACGCTATACAGATAAGGTTCTTTTTTAGTAAGTTTTTTCTGAAGCCACGAAACTTCTTTCATCGCCATGCGTTCCAAAAGGAAGTCTTTATTGAGGGTTTTATTTCCCTTTAAGCTTATTTTACGCACCTCAAAATTATTCTGTGCAGAAAGCCCTATGGGCTGGAGGCAAAAGAGTACGGAAATAAAAATAAAGCCTAATAAGTGTTTTAACATCTGTGCCAATAAGTTGTGGGATAAACAGTTTATTTATCCGGAAAAGTTGTGCTTAAACCCGGTGATTGCTGCATAATAAATGCTTCCAATATCAAGCCTTGAAACCACCTGCAATAGTTGGGCAAATATACTTCCTAAAAGCTAACTAAGGCTTTTTTTGGCTAAAAGCTCAACTTAATATAGTTATGTGGAAATGCCTTGGTGAAAAATTAGTTTTATCAAATATCCGCGATGAGACAGATTAAAAACAAAAAAACCCGGCTATTAAACCGGGTTTTCTTTCTTTAATTATCAGATAAAAGACATCAATCATTGACCTATTTTTTACTGTTTTTTTCAAGCGTCTGGTTGATGATTTTGGCCCATTTGTCGGCGAGCATGTTCTGGCCGTTCAATTGGAGTCCATCCTGATCTGAGTTGTAAAGTCGCAGGCTATGTGTTTGTTTCAGCTTTTCTTTTGGCAGAAAAAGCAGTTCAATTTTGTCAGTTACTTGTCGCGATTCACCTCCATAACTGACTGCATGACCCTCAACGTTTACCCGGCAGTTTTTGACGCCTTCAAGTGGCACCATTTGTATCTCCATGTCCTTGTGTTTAAAAGGGTAGTAAAAAACATGACCGCCATTTTCACTTAGGCCGATAAGGACTTTGTGTTCGACCTCGTGTTGCCCAAGCGCCGATCCGTTTTGCTGCGCCAGTAACGACACTTCTTCTATCTTTTTTTTGATTTTTCTCTTTTTCTTTTGTTGCATGATTACGATGGGCAAAACAAATGCAGCCACTATGCCGAGGAATATGATTAGATTTTCCATGATTTAATGATGTTGTGCAGTGCAGCACAACACAAACTAAGGCTTGTGCTGACTGCCTGAATTAAAAAATAAAATAGTATAAAATTGCAAAGCGATTAGCAGAAATGCCGTATCGCTGAGGGGCTGCTAATCAAGCCAATAATCCATAAAAGGATAGATAAAGTTTAGCTGGTTATTCTTGATGGGAAGGCTTTTGAACAGTATAGTTTTCTGGATGATATACTCCTGACCATCAAAAGGAAAGCTTCCGCTGATAAGCAGGCTTATCGCCGGTGAAAGCCTGAGCCAAGTCAACAGCAACTTGGCCGTTGCTTGCTCGCTGTTCTCGGTAGCCGGCAAAGCCTGATTTGCTGTGTATTGCAGAATAACCTGCTCATAATCAGTAGTGTTTCTGCCCAAATCTGATTCAGCCGAAAATAGCGTCAGCTGCGTCGGATTGGCAAATAAAAGACTGAAGATAAGTGAAATAACCAGCGCTCTCATCAATAGAAAGAATTTTTTCTGTTGCAAAATTAAATCAATTTATTGTCATTTTTTGGTTGTTGGAGGAATTAAAGGTTGAGCCTCCTTCGAAAAGGATTATTCTGCCACGAGTGCTCAGTGAGGCGCTCAGTGGCATTTCTTCATTTCTTGACTTTACGTAGGGGGATCAACAATAGATTTGTCCTTTTCGCTACCGGTTAATGTGATGTAAATTAGGATGAGAAAAAACTGCTTTTGCTACCTAAACCAACAACTATAAAACCTAGTTATTCATTCCCAAAGACCAGTCAATCCTGATGTTCCTGAAATACTTTTTGAGCTTTAGGCTGTCAAATTTCCAAAAAATTGCATAACATTGCAGCTATGTTTTTGGTTGTTGAGAGCCCCTGAAATAAAAAGCTAAGGGATGTATTTTTCTGCACTGCCGCATAAATTATATTTAGGTAAGCTTTCAATATCCTATATTTACAGATTAATTGCTGTCAGCCATATTTAACTTGACCCGGATTTTGAAACCACTAAAACTATTTATGAAAACTAAGAGCTTAAAATTCAACAGTTTAAACAGGTTGATTTTTACAGTATTCCTGCTGTTTTCGTCGGTAATAAGTAGTTATGGACAATCAAGTCTGGATTCGTTGCTGTCGATTATTCAGGAAACTTCCGGTGTTTCGATGATAAGCGCATTAAGCGCCAACGCCTTTGAGATGCGAAACGAGAACCCGGAGGAAGCCATTAAGATCGCGTTGGAGGCCATTGAAATGTCGAGAAAAGCAGGCTTTGTGGAAGGCCTCATTTTCAATTACCGTTTGTTGGGCAATTTGTATTTTCAGGTGTATAATTACGAAGAAGCCATAAGCAGCTATGAGCTTTGCATAGATTATAGCCTTCCCAAAAATGATTCCGTAATGATACGAGAGTGCTACCTGAACAAAGGTGTAATCTACTTTAATAAAAACTTGAACAGTAAGGCGTTGGATAATTTTTTGCTGGCGCTGAAGTACTCCGAAAACTTAGACAAGGAGAACGAGTATAACAATATTGGTGCTGTGTTCTTTGTTGAAAGGGAATATGATGAGGCCTATAATTATTATAACAAAGGCCTGGAAATCATGAAAGAGAAAGGGAATAAGCACCGTATTTCAGTGGCGCATAACAATATCGGGGATATTTTTAAAATGATGGGAAAATATGATGTTGCCTTGATGTATTATAATAAAGTGCTTGCTGCCAGTGATTCCATCGTGAATCCCGAGCTTGAAATTGTCGCCCTGAACAATATCGGCATAGTTAAAGAAATGATGGACGACGCCGACAGCGCCATTTATTATTATAAAATAGGATTGGCAAAAGCCGAGATGCTTAATGATAAGATGCTCATAACAAGAACTCTGGGTTTGATTGGGAATGCCTTGTTTGAAAAAGGTTTAAATGTGAAAGCCAAAACTTTCCTGGAAAGGGCCTTTAAGCTATCCGAAGAGCTTGAAGTATATGAGGATATGAGCAGCTCGTCTGAATTGCTGCAATTGATTTATGAAAAGGAAGGAAACTTCAAGGAAGCCTACCGATATGCCAATATGCATAAGCTTGCTTCTGATAGTATTAGTGCATACGTAGCTAAAGAACAGGTGCTACAGCTGATGTTTGACCATAAAGTGAGGCTTCAGGAATTAGAAAGAAAGCAACTTCTTGAAGAAGAGCAATATCAAAGAAAGCGCACTACTTTTATATTTTACCTAATTATTCTCGGATTAATAATTATTGTTTTAATCGGAATACTATTGCTTTTTAGGACAATTCAATTGCGAAAACTGGATCGCATTGAAAAAGAAAAGGCTGACTTGCAAGTAATTAGTGTTGAAAAAGATATCGAACTCAGGAACCGTGAAATTATTGAAAAGGTGCTAAAAATTTCAGAAAAGAATGAACTAATAGACACCACCGTTAAGCTGCTTGATGATTTTTCGGCTGGCTTATCGCAAAAAAACCGGGCACAGCTTGAATCCATTACCAGAGATCTGCGTATGCGCGGAACCAAGAACCAATGGGAAGAATTTTTCTGGTATTTTTCACAGGTATATTCACAGTTTTATGAACAATTGGAGAAAGAATTTCCAAATCTCACCCTCAATGAAAAACGTTTGTGCGCGCTATTAAAATTAAATATGACGACCAAAGATATAGCAGCCATCACCAATTCTAACTTCAAAAGTGTAGAGGTGGCACGAACACGACTGCGCAAGAAACTCAATTTAACTAACAGCAGTTTGAGTTTGCAGGAGTTTTTTAGCCAGCTTAATTAAGCGCTGCCGTGGAGATTTCTCCTGCTTTAAAATATCTCAAAAGTCCGTAGGACTTCCCTTTGTTTAACGCCCGGATTTATCTGGGTGCTAAGCAATGTCACCAAAAAAACCTCAGATAGGTTTCCCAAAGTAGCAACCACAGGCTGGGAAACTCCTAACGGAGTTCTGGATGTACAGGTATTATTACAATCCCCCGAATAAATTCGGGGGTTGTGCATAGTATACGCTTACAGCGTAAAGGCTTGTATCAGCGTTCTTATGTAATGCTGTGTTTTCATTTTTAAGTTTTTTGCTCTGAAAACCCGCACCAGCAGCGACAATTAAAAAGTCCGTAGGACTTCCCTTTGCATAACGCCCGGATTTATCTGGGCGCCGCATAATGCCACCAAAAAAACCTCAGATAGGTTTCCCAAAGTAGCAACCACAGGCTGGGAAACTCCTAACGGAGTTCTGGATGTACAGGTATTATTACAATCCCCCGAATAAATTCGGGGGTTATGCACAGGATACGCTTACAGCGTAAAGGTTTGTATCAGCGTTCTTATGTAATGCTGTGTTTTCATTTTTAGGTTTTTTGCTTTGAAAACCTGCACCAGCAGCGACAATTAAAAAGTCCGTAGGACTTCCCTTTGCATAACGCCCGGATTTATCTGGGCGCCGCATAATGCCACCAAAAAAACCTCAGATAGGTTTCCCAAAGTAGCAACCACAGGCTGGGAAACTCCTAACGGAGTTCTGGATGTACAGGTATTATTACAATCCCCCGAATAAATTCGGGGGTTATGCACAGGATACGCTTACAGCGTAAAGGTTTGTATCAGCGTTCTTATGTAATGCTGTGTTTTCATTTTTAGGTTTTTTGCTCTGAAAACCTGCACCAGCAGTGACAATGAAAAAGTCCGTAGGACTTCCCTTTGCATAACGCCCAGATTTATCTGGGTGCTAAGCAATGTTACCAAAAAAAACCTCGGAGAGGTTTCCCAATTTAGCACACAAAAAAAAAGCCCTTGACTCCGAAGAGTCAAAGGCCTTTAACCAACCAATTTTACTAACCAATTTTTATTGTACAATAATTCTGCTATAAGCAGCTTTTTGTTCTGATTTGGCCGAGATAATATACATCCCGGGTTTGAGATCTTCCAGCTCTATATGTCCCTGTTGGGAGATGGTTTTGCTGTAAACCGTTACGCCTAAGCTATTTAGAATAGAAACTTCGTATTCTCCATCCAACTCAATGGTAAAGCTACCATTAGAAGGGTTGGGATAAACAGACATTTCAGCTTTTGCTTGATTTTCAGGCATATCAGTATATACACCCATAAATTCGATGGTTGATATTTCGCTTTCACCGCTGGAATAGATAGCTTTTACGCCGGCTACATTTATTTCGTTGAAGATAATATCGTCCGCAGAAAAATCAAAGGTGTATTCGGTCGTTTCGCCCATCAAATTATCATTCAGATAAACCTGATAGCTAACCAACTCCCGTGCTGATGCTCCTACAGATATTTCAACATCATCAACCATCAGAATATAGCCACCATCAGAAACGTTACGAATGGTAACATAGGTTGCTTCTGCGGGGATATCGTAATCGTATCTGGTCCATCTGTCCATCGCTGGTGCAATGGCTGTTTCGGTAATCCAGATAAAATCTGAAGGCAAGAATCCTGTCGTAGAATAACCAATCATTATCTTATTTAGTGAAGGTGTATTTGAGAAGGATTTCGCAAAGAAGGAGAACGTAAATTCTTGTCCGAAATTCAATTTAGGAGAAATGAAATAATCATCATTTGAACCACTATTGACGCCAAAGCTGGCCAGGAATTTATTGCCACTATGTGGTGCAATGCCTGGATTCAATTCCACATCAATCGGAGGTTCTGTCTGAGATGGCGTAAAGGTCATAAAGGAAGCCGGCTCATTCTCATTCAGGTAGGTGAAATTTTCAATTCCGATGGTGTTTTTCTTGTCCACATCAATGTAATTCCACTCAACAACCCCGTGCGGGGCAATTTCAAAATCGATACAGCTTTCAAAATCCTCTACGATAGGGGAGGTATGGTTCCACCTGAATACGGAAGATAAATCATCGTTGACGTGAATCTCCAGGTTAAAAGGCTGCACCAAAGCTTCTATCAATTCAACATCCACTTCATAAGTGGCTTCTGTTGTAAAATCGACATTCGACATCACAAAATCCTCAAAACCTTCGTGCGTAATTTTTACATAGTAAGTGTTTTTAAAGACACCATTGAAAACAACTACACCGTCTTCTGATTCAACGTTTTGAGTATAAACATAGTTTCCGGTATTGCTCGACAGCAATATATGGGCACCTAAACTTTCGTTGTTAGGTGTGTTTGTAGTAACATTAAAGGTAACCTGTGTTGAGAGCTGATTTTCAATCCGGTTAGAGAAAGCTGCTTCTGAAGAAATTTCTCCGGAGTAAACCGCATTAACGGCATATTTGTACCAACCCGGGTCAACAGCTGAAAAATCATCATCTGTATAGCTGGTTGTAGTTAGATTTTCAGCTAAGATAGTCCACAACTCTGGTGTATCTTCCTGACCTTCTTCAAGTCTGGAAATGGTATAGGTGTTTAATGACCTGGATGGTGCGGCTACAGCTGCCTGTAGTTTTTTACCGGTAGTCGTGTTATAGCCTTCTGCCCTGATCATCAGGTTGCCGGGAATGTCACCTAAACCGAGGTCTTCCATCAACATAAATTCGTTGCTGCCATAATCTTCCGAAACCCAGTTTACGGTATATTCAAAAGGGTATTCTGGATCAGTACCTGCATCAATACCGATTTCCAGGCGTTCTGGATGACTAATGGCAATGTAAAATCCGTTTTCAACAGTGATGGTTTCCGGGAAAATAAATGTGCTCCACTGTAAATCCACGTTTGGAACATTGGCTTGCTCAAAAAGTATTGTATTTGTGGGGTTTCCTTGTGCATTCAACTTAAACACGTATATATTCACAAATTCATGCGGATAATCTACTTCGTTGAGGTACCAGCTCATCTGATACAATTCGGCTGGTTCTCTGAAAACCTGACCAAATACAGCAAGATTTCCTGCAAAGTTATGCCCAATCTGAGTGATTAGTTCTCCGCCATCTCTACGATAAACAGTCCTTTCGTAGGGAGAAAGCCAGCTTATATCAGCTGCTGCATCATTTTTAACAGCTTGCACATACGAAGGGCTTTCCAATTTATCGTTAAGGTAAATATCACCCATATCCGCTATCGGGCTATCAATATCCAGCTCGATCAATTCGGTATAATAACCGTTTTTTGAAATCGTAACTGTATAATCGTCAGCATAAAACACTTCTGAAATACTAAAATTCCCGCTTGCATCTGATGTGCCGCTATAAGTGTTGTAACCACTCATCTGAATGGTAGCATCGGCAATCGGATTGTTGTCGTTATCCAAAATGGTTCCTTCAACTGTAGCTTCGGGAAGGTATGCTAATTCGACGTCTTGGGTTGTTGGGCCCGTAATATCGGTTTCCATTGAAGCTGTTATATAACCAAAAGCTACATAGTTCACGGTATAAGTCCCCGGTGCCACATAAGAGAAGGTGTATTCCCCCTGGGCGTTTGAAGTGGTTTGCAAATCAGTGCCGGCGAGTGAAATACTTGCATTGGCAATGGGGCTGCCTGCAGGATTGGTAATTGTGCCTGACAAACTGGCTTCAGCGGCGGTATTGATATTTAATTGAACATCAGCCAGTTCACTCAAAGTCATTCCTGTTTGGGAAGGATCGGTGGTAGGCAGTGTAAAATCAAAAGGCGTATCAAAACTTACATAAAGCCTGGCCCGTACATCACCTGAAGCCAATGTAGTAGCATTAAAGTTGAAGTGGTTCTCGAAGGTATTTGTGCTAAAGGTATGCTCAACCATGATGCAAATATTGGAGCCATTATACACAAAAGGGGTATCGAGGTCAAAAAGCATTTCCTGATCTACTCCAGCATTCAGTACCAAACCTCCTTCATATACCAGTGTAAAACTCTCGAAAGGAATCCAATAATCGGCCTCTTCCGACACGGAAGAACGATCGGTATTAGCAATCCACACCTTAAAACTCTCCGTATCAATTATATCAGGATAGTTTGAGGATACAGTTTTGTAGATATATTTAACTTGCTCAATGGAGCAGGGGCCGTGGTCAATTTCTTCGGCAGTATAAATACTTTGGGTAACCGAAGTATTCATGTAGAAATCAACCGGATAGTTATAAGAACCGTAAGGAGAGGAATTGGTGCCAATTGCAATCCAATCAGTTACTTCACGGGACTGCATCGGTACGGCAGCCTGTACGCTTGCTGCCAACGAAAATTCGTTGGGAGCAAGCGTAAAGCTTTCTGCTGCTGGCTTTTGCACGGTATTACTTAGAGAAGTAATCTGTGCCTGGGCAGCATTTGGAATCAATGCTACTGCTAAGAGTATGAGAAAAGCAATTGTTTTATTCAATACATTCATTTGTTGGAATATTTAAGTTTGAAAATACTTTAGTGTGCTACTGTTTCAGGAATTTTGAAGTAGAGCGCACATTGTCTTTTTCAATCTCAATAATGTATAATCCGCTGTTGACATGGCTGATATCAATGGGTGTAAGCTTGTTGATGATAGTTGCTGAATACACTTCTTTTCCAGTTATATCTGTGATTCTGAGGCTTGCGCCCTGAATGTTTTCGCCTTCAATTTCAAATTGACCCTGGCTTGGGTTAGGGAATATGGCCAATGGATTGTCTTCGATGCTGTTGATTGAGGTTACAAGTGTTGTAAAATCTTCAATGGTAGCAGGGCCCCATTCGCCATTAGCGTTTTGTGCAATAGAAATAGCTTTGTAAGCAGTATTGGATTCTAAGTCCATCCAAACCCAGTCATCGGTATCATATAGCGGCCATCCGTTATCTTTGATAAGCTCAACAGCTGCTTCCTCGCCAAGTTCAGTAAAATAAGCTTTAGTTATCAAGCCGTCGTGGAACAAGGCCGTTTCGCTATTAGGTGTAACCGTCATTCTTACCGAAGTGGCTGTAATTTCCGATAATTCAATTGTAGCGACTGCTTCGCCGCTACCACCTGCTGCTTCTGTTTGCACGAAATCCATTTGGAAAGGAGATTCAACGCCGTCAAAACCAACACTTAAGGAATACACATCGTATCCTGTGTTAGGCATTAATCCTGTAAAGTGGTGGGTAATTGTTTCAAAGCTGTGAATACCGAAGGCTTTGATCAACTCAGCCTCTGTGCCGTACATAGGAAGCCATTGAGCCAATTCTTCAGGTGTCATTATAACGAAATAGAATGATTCGGTCAGCTCGTTTGGTGTAACAGTAACATCCAGTGTAGTGGTTGTAACATTTGCAAAAGTAACATCAACTGCTGGTATTTCGGTTTGAGGATCACCGTGAAGACGCACAGCCGTGAAGTTGTAAACGCCTGATGGTGCGGTAGAAAAACCACCCACGAGAATTTTACCATCTGTCTGCAGCGCGATACTGGAAGCATTATCATCAGTTCCATAAAGATCCA
Organism: Bacteroidales bacterium; assembly: GCA_023229135.1. GTDB lineage: Bacteria > Bacteroidota > Bacteroidia > Bacteroidales > F082 > UBA5536. The sequence continues at coordinate 61,879 of JALNZT010000016.1, read as the reverse complement.
TGTGTTTTACTCCGTCATCGGCAAAAGTGAGATCTAGCGTACCATCACTTTGGATTTTACACACAAAGATATCATAAGCGTTTATTGCATAATTAACTGCCTGGCCGGTAAAATAAATGCTTCCATCATCTTGCAAAACAACATCCTGCAGATAAGTGGCATGCTCCGCCAGGTGGAAAGATGCCACACCACTTTCACCAAAAGTTAAGTCATAAGAGCCGTCTGCATTTAATCTGATTATCGCGCCATCATAAGTAGGTGTGCCAGGTAGCGTACCCATTTCTTTATGGGCACTAATTACAATTTTTCCATCATCCTGCACAGCTACCGCGGTTCCAAAATCAGCCCAACCACCAAGGTCTGCTTTGAAAACGCCATTATCAGCAAAAGTTGCATCCAGCGTTCCATCGGTCGTATAACGTGCCACAGCCACATCATGATGAGTATTGTAGCTGTAGGAGAAACCGGCAGCAATAATTTTTCCGTCTTCCTGAACGGCTAAATCAAAAGCATAGGATGTAATATTGGAGCCATCAGGATCTGTCATTACAGTCATTACATAACCAGCGTCGCCATAAGAGGTGTCAATCGAACCATCGGTGTTAAGGCGAGCCAGTCCAAAATTGTCATTCTTGAAACCTGCCACCACTATTTTCCCGTCATCCTGAAGCACTACTGTTTCATTATTATCCATGTTTAAGTGGCTTAGGCCATTAGTGCCAAAGCTGGTGTCGATGCTGCCATCGGCGTTGTACCGGACAACCACTGCATGATAGCTAGTGGCGTCTTGAACATGCCCGCTCAAAACAATTTTTCCATCGGCTTGGATGGCAACAGACTTTCCGAAATCTGAGATGTCAATAGATGTGGTAACGATACCGTTTTCGCCGAAAGATTGATCTAAGCTTCCGTCTGTGTTGTAGCGTACCATGGCATATTTATAGCTTCCGAAACGGGCTTGACCTGCCAAAATAATTTTTCCATCGGCTTGAACTGCCATGTCATAAGCCATGCCGAAATTATTGCCTATGGCTGTCATAGCTATGCCATCGATGCCGAAACTAGTGTCGAAGTCTCCCGGGTTTTGAGCATTGATGCCCGCAACCAGAAGTAAAAAACTTAAAAGAAGTGTAATTTTTTTCATTAGATTAAAGAGTTTTGGGTTTTTGATGTCATTCTTATTCATAAAATGATCATTAGGGGCAAATGTAGTTTTGTTAAATCGACTTCGTCAAAATAATGCCATAACAAAACTATCACTATGGATTATTTAAGCACAACATCACCAATACACAAAACCGTATTATCTTGTTATACAGGGTAATACAGTTTTGAGCTAATCCGTAGAAGAAAAAAATGTTTCAAGATTGGGTTTCTGAATAAAAAACCCACAGCCACAATTTAGAGCTGACAAAAGGGGTGTTATTTCTGAAAAGACACTAAGCTTTATTCAAATCCCTTGGTCGTGTGCCGAATTTACGCGTATGTTCTTTTGTGAGAACTGTAAAATCGTCTGACTTTTCAAAATCGTTAAATTTTTCCAAAAGCTCCTTCGGAAGGCCCGTGAGTTTTCGTGTCTCCAAATTTATCCAGCTTCCCATCACTTCACAGCGGGCAAAGTTTTTCCCGTCTGCATCATAAAAATCGTGCAGGAATAAAAAATACATACCGTCTTCCGACATTCCCTTTAATTGAAGGGAAACATTTACCGGCTTTCCCGGGAAAACTTCGCGGAAATAATACATGTGTTCATAAAATGCCACCGGCCCTAAATTCAAGCGAGCCAATTGTTTCTGATCCAAATTATGTTCCATTAAAAAACTCATTCGTGTATGACTCATATAGTCAATATAGGCACTGTTCCGCAAATGGCGGTTGGCGTCCACATCGCTCCAGCGTATTTCAAACTGCTTCGTGTACATATTTAATTTTTTTACAAATTTAAACTTCTTTTGCTATGCAAGCATAGTAAATTGACTTGCCGTAAAACGCTTCGCTCGCTGACACGGGGCTTTGAATATTTTCCATTCTGCATTGCATCCACTGCTGCTCGCCATTGCCAGCAGTGCAGGTCCTTTGAGTATCTTCTATCCCGGTTCCGCGTAGTCTCGTGCATAAGGAACTACGTGGAATTATCCTGCAGCATCCGCTGCTACCCGCAACCGTTATCAGCACGAATTTTTAAATCTTGGGCCTTCTCCGAAAAGTAATATTCTGTCACAAAGCGATGTGTTGAAAAAGCCGAAGGGGAATGAAAACACGAAAATTTCAGGAAGGCTATAGTGTCGATGGATAGTACTTTGTGATTCTTAATGTCTAAGCGGCATTTCTTTGTTTTGACTTTTCGGAGCGGGCTCAATCTTTGAGTTTTTGAATCTTTGAATCTCTCCTGCATTCCGAACGCCTAACTTTTGGATTTTAACCCCCAAAAAAAAGCCGCTCAAGTGAATTGAGCGGCTTTACCAATTATAATAATATTCAACCAATGAATGTTTTAAGGTGCGGTATAAATCAGGGCGTTATTGCGGAAGCCACTGAGGTTTTGGTACCAGTTAGGGAACAAAATACCGCCACTGCTTGCCCACTCTGCAAATTTCAGGTGAACACGTACTATGTCTTGTTTCTCAATGGGATAGTCGAAAGTTTCATAAATATTGATGGCCCAGGGCAGATTGGCTGCTGTTACATAATATTTTCCGCTGCCTGCATCGCTATCGTCATCACCGCTGGCCAAAAGGTTTGTGTTGGCTAGGTCAGTAGGCGGATAATAGGGTAAATGTACCTCAACCGCTCTGTCTTTGTTTACAATCAGGAAAGGATTGAAATTAGCAATATCGAGCTGGTTCAAGGTGTATGTATTTGCTTGGAAATCAATAGTTATCGTAAAGGTCTTTGGTTGCACATAAGGTGCAGCTGGTTCAGTGTTCACGCCAATTCCCATACCGGGATGTTCCATCTGGCTATAGCTATTGTCATACACGATAATAGTAGGTTTCGACTGACCGGCTTCTGTGCCGTTGCCATTGAGCGTGATATAGCTTTCGGTAAGGCTGTATCCGCTCACGCTAAGCTTGCTGGCGTCAATGGCATCCGAGAGTTGGAAACCGAATCCATTCTCAAAGGAAGCACCAAAAGCTTTGATCGTCATGGTAGCAATCACTTTTTCTACATGATTTGTGGTGGTCGTGATAATCTCAAACTGATAGTCGAGCACCAAATCATTGAAGTCGTAATCGCCTTTGTAAGGCCACAGGTCTTCAAAAGCAAGCGTTCCGGGACCCAAGGCTGGATAGTAGTTTATCGTGCCGGCCACAATGGTAACTTCAATAGTTGCAATGTCGCATAAGTTATTGGCGTCGCATACCTTATAATCGATAGTGGCTATGCCTACATATCCGGTGGCGGGTGTGAAAGTTACTTCGCCTGTTGTTGCGTTTAAGGTAAACACACCAACAGTGGCTGCGTTTGGTTCTGTGCCGTTGACAAAGCTCAACGAAGTAATCGCAATTGGTGTTGAGCCGGCTATATCGTTGCTTAACACATCAATAGTTACCGCAACGTCAACATCGGTTGTGGCAAAGTCGTCCACAGCGGTGGGGCCGGTGGGATAAGTAACGGTGACGGTAGCCAGGTTGGAGACGAAATGATTCACATCTTTCACTGAATATTGAATAGGAGTGGGGTTGCCAAGAAATCCAGCTTCTGGCGTAAAAGTGATTTTGCCATTGGTTGGGTTTACTGACCAAACGCCTTCGCCGGCAACAGTGAGTGAAGCACCGGGGCTTGCTGTGCCGGCAATTTGAACGGTTGTAGCATCCAAAGCCGCGTCGCCGGGCATGTCATTTGCCAGCACGTCAAGCGTTACACTTTGGCCGGGCATACCCGAGTCTGCGTCATCAATGGCGTTTGGTGTGTTTACCGTGATAAGATCCACCCAAGAGCCATTAGGCGTTGGTGTACCGTTTATCATAATGGTGTGGTTGTCGTTCTCAAACTCTCCGCCGGCTCCCATCGAAAGTTCAACGGCATCAAAAGCCATCCCCGGAGTAGCCATAAAATGCAGAAAACCATATGGTTCATTGGTGTTTTGTCCTGTGCCGGGTTTGCCGTAATAGTTCTTGGTAAAATACTGAGTACCGTTAATGGCTGTGATCTTGTGGTTGTTTGTATTGGGAATCAGATTGATTACATCACTGGTAGTAAAAGTCCCAATCACCTGACCTTGTCTGATAATTTTAATGGTGTTTTTTCCGTCGCCGGCAGGCCATGCGAAACCAAAATAGGTTTGTGGCTCATCAAATTTGAGGCTTACTTTACCTCCCACCTTGATCGACATATACTGAGGCGATCCTGTACCATATTGGTCGTCGGCTTTTACATACGAAACACCCGTTGTTTGTTTGTAAGTGCCTATAGTTGAGTTGTATCCATTAGGTAGCGGCGCCCAGTTGTTATTAGGTAAAGCTGTAAAACCTTCAAATGTTTCTGTTATCAAAGTGCCGCCGGTAGCGTCGGAAGTAAGCACTTTTGGCGCACTAATTAACACCTTCAGGCTTTCCTGTGCCGCAAGTTTATTTAATCCCAAAAACGAAGGAAGAAAAATCAGCGCAAAAGAAAGCACCAGCATATTTTTTGATAAGATCTTAAAATGTAAAGTTGTAGGTTTTATTTTCATGATAGTATTTATTTAGGCGAAAAAGACCAATATATTTTATTGAAATTCGTGATTCAACTTGTCTGAAGTAAGCTCGAGGCTAACCGTTTGACCCTGATATTTCAATTGTAGGCTAGTTTCGTATGTGGGGATAGTTAAGCCGATACTGGCCGTTTTGTTGGCTGTGATAAAAACTTTCCAGTATACTTTGCCTTTTGACGACAAAACCTGCACCATCCCATCGGCATTCCCTTTTACAGTAAGCTGAATGTCTTTGGAAGTCTTCCATTTGAAATCGTTTGGGACTTTTATCTCCTCTGTGGAGTCAGGCAATGGATTTACAGGTGAATTATTATCCTTTTTGCAAGCCGTGAATAACAAAGGAAGTGTAAGTAGGATTACTAAGACTATTTTTTTCATATTCGTATTTTTTACTAAGTAAACAATATTTGTGCCGAGATGTGCAACTCCTTGCTAATTGCTTGGTATTCATTGACTTTCTTGCTTTAAAACAGCACGAAAAAGCACTTCATCAATAGGTGGCTTTGTCCCAATTTAGGAAAATAGTACGTTTGCAGGAGTTATATTTATCTATGAAAATTATGTAAAACCTATAAAAAGAGTCTATCCTGAACTATTCTTCAGCTTTTTTAAACCTAAAATTGGCTCGCGAACAAATTCGTCATTCCGCCTTACCCTATTTTAAGCCTCCTCCGAAAAGTAATATTCTGCCACTAAGTGATGCACTTAGCTTGCCAAAGCGACACCAAATCACGAAGATAGCACGAAGTGTTTAATGATTTTAATCAACACTTTGTGATGCTTAGTGCCTTTGAGCCTTAGTGGTATTCTTCATTTATTGTCTTTTCGGAGGAAGCTCAACCTTCAAACCTGCTGACGGCCAGGCAGGCAGCAGGCAGGTCCTCAAATCTTCAAATCCTCCCATCTCGCTTCTTCGATTGAATCCTTGAATTTCTCAAATCTTTGAATCTTTAATTCCGTATTTTTGCCGCTAATCAAATTTAACTATGATTTCTGTTCAAAACCTTTCGATGCACTTCACCGGTGAAGATCTTTTTACCGATATCAACTTTATGATTCGTGAGAAAGATCGCATTGGTTTGGTAGGAAAAAACGGTGCCGGAAAAACTACCCTCCTCCGCTTGATTTGTGGTTTTGAACAACCTCATAAAGGCGAGGTGATAGTGCCTGAAGACCTTAGCATCGGCTATCTTCCGCAGGAAAAGGAGCTGCTCAGCAATCAAACCGTTTTAAACGAAGCACTCACCGCTTTTGAGGAGTTTCACCGCATGGAAGCTGCTCTGAAAAAGCTGGAATTAGAAATTCAACAGCGTACCGATTTTGAATCGGACAGCTACCATAAGCTGATAGAAAAACTGAGTTTTTATAATGAACGCATCGCGCTGCTCGGCGCCAATGCCATCGAAGGCGAGGCAGAACGTATCCTTATCGGACTGGGTTTTGTGCATGAAGATATGGGACGTAAGATGACCGAATTTAGCAATGGCTGGCAGATGCGTGTGGAGCTGGCCAAAATACTACTCAGCAAACCCAATCTATTGCTCCTCGACGAACCTACCAATCACCTTGATATTGAGGCGATTCAATGGCTTGAAAACTTTCTGCAAAGCTACTATGGTTCTGTGCTGATGGTATCGCATGACAGAACTTTTTTGGATAATATCACCATCCGAACTGTCGAGATCAGCAATGGCCGTATTTACGATTATAAAGGCAGCTACAGCCAGTATGTTGAAGCGCGCGAAAGCCGTATCGACATGCAGCAGTCGGCCTACAACAACCAGCAAAAAGAGGTTAAAGAAATAGAACGTTTTATTGAGCGTTTTCGATACAAAGCTACCAAATCAAAGCAGGTGCAGTCGCGTGTTAAGCTGCTCGAAAAGATGGAAGAAGTGGTGGTTGACGATATGGACAAAGCGGCTATTCATTTTAAGTTTCCTCCTGCGCCCCATTCCGGGAAAATTACCTTGGAAACCAATAAGTTGTCCAAATCTTATGGCGACTTAAAGGTGCTCAGTAAGCTTAACCTGTTGATCACACGTGGCGAACGGATTGCTTTCGTCGGAAAGAATGGCGAAGGGAAATCTACCTTATCCAAAATTCTTGCCGGTGTGCTGGATTACGAAGGCGAACTAAAATACGGTCATCAGGTGAAAGTGGGTTATTACGCCCAGAATCAACACGAAATGTTAGACCAGGAAAAGACGGTTTTTGAAACGTTAGATGAGGTGGCTGTCGGCGAAATCAGGACAAAAATCAAGTCGTTGCTTGGCGCTTTTCTGTTTGGCGGCGATGCCATCGATAAAAAAGTAAAGGTGCTGTCCGGTGGTGAAAAAGCCCGGCTGTCGTTGGCCAAAATGCTGCTGTTTCCGGTAAATCTGCTCATCCTTGATGAGCCCACAAACCACTTAGACATGATGTCGAAGGATATTTTAAAAACGGCTTTGCTGCAATATGACGGCACTATGCTGATCGTTTCGCACGACAGAGATTTTCTACAAGGGCTTAGCAACAAGGTCTTTGAGTTTAAAAAGCCTAACATAAAAGTTTATGACGGTGATATTTTCGATTTTCTCGAAAAGCGAAACCTGGCACATCTGAAGGAGCTGGAGCTAAAACAGGCGACAGAAAAAATCACCGCAGCTCCTGCTTCCGTAAACAAGCAAAATTATGCCTTGCGCAGGCAAATCGACAAGCAGATTCGTAAAGTGGACAAAGAAATTTCAGACCTGGAACAGGCCATCAGCAAGCAGGAAACTTTAATCGCTCAGATGGATGGCGTATTGGCCAATCCTACCGGTTCAGTGGAGGTAACAGATGAACTGTGGTACAAAAAATATGCGTTTATCAAAAAAGAGCTAAGCACTTTGATGAACGATTGGGAGAACAAACAGCTCGAAAAAGAAACGCTGGAAGCCGAAACCAAGGCCTATCAATAATTTCTAGTGTATAAAAAGCTAGCAAAGCTGGCCAGGTCTTCCTTTTTATCTTCGGAGGCATCTACATTCCTCAAAAAACGGATTGCCTGCTGATAATAATCTTCCATAGCTGCTTCAACCGTTTGCTTTATCTCCAGCTTTTCATAGATCGCTTTTACGGCACTGATTTTTTCAGCTTCGGCAATGGGGTTCTTGCTGTTGTATAGCTTAGTCAGCTGGTCATGGTCTGCTTTATCGGCTATTTCAAGGGCTTTCAGTAATAAAAAAGTCTTTTTGTTGGCCGCAATATCACCGCCGCTTACCTTACCGAAATCATCTTGGTTGCCATACACATCCAGCAGGTCGTCTTTAAGCTGGAAAGCCATTCCGAGGGCTATCCCAAAATCGTAGATCGCCTTTACATCCTGCTTTTTTGCTGAGGCTACCAACGCGCCAATCTCTAAACTTGCCCCTAAAAGTACGGCTGTTTTCAACCGGATCATGTCCAGATAGTCCACCAGCGTCACTTCACTGTCCGTTTCAAATTCCATATCCATCTGCTGGCCTTCGCAAACTTCGATAGCTGCCTTACTAAACACCTGTAAGATTCCGGGAATCAGCGCGGTATCGGTTTTCAGCGTGTATTGGTAAGCCAACGCAAACATGGTGTCGCCCGAAAGTATGGCGATATCTGAGTTCCATTTTTTATAAACGGTTTCCTTGCCGCGCCGCAGTGGTGCCTTGTCCATAATATCGTCGTGTACCAGCGTGAAATTATGAAAAACTTCCACCGCCAAAGCGGGATACAATACCTTGTCTGTATCACCACCAAACAGATCGCAGGCCAGCAAAGCCAACAAAGGCCGCAAGCGCTTGCCGCCCTGATGCATCGTATAAGCGATAGGCTCATAAAGGGCCTTGGGATTACCATCAAATTGCTGACTTTTGATTAAGTCGTTGATCTGCTGCTGAAAGTGCTCAATTTTTGTCATGCCTTGTTTTATTTGATCAGATTCATCAAATATTGACCATAACCACTTTTGAGAAGCGGTTCGGCCAATTTTTCTAACTGTTCTGCACCGATAAAACCTTTGGTAAACGCGATTTCTTCAATGCAACCAATTTTAAGTCCCTGCCGGTTTTCAATCACTTCCACAAACTGAGAAGCCTGGAGCAGTGAGGTGAAAGTACCGGTATCTAACCAGGCCGTGCCACGACCTAATACACCTACTTTTAGTTGCCCTTTTTCTAAATAATAACGGTTTACGTCGGTAATTTCATATTCACCACGGGCGCTGGGCTGGATATTTTTAGCCACTTCTACCACCGAGTTGTCATAAAAATACAAGCCTGGAACAGCAAAATTTGATTTTGGTTGTTTTGGTTTTTCTTCTATGCTGATAGCTTTTTGATTTTCATCAAATTCAACTACGCCATAGCGTTCAGGGTCAGATACATGATACGCAAAAACAACGCCGCCATCGGGTGTGATATTTTCAACCAATAATTGCTGTAAGCCGCGTCCGTAAAAGATATTATCGCCCAAAATCAATGCGACATTATCCTGTCCGATAAACATTTCGCCAATCACAAAAGCCTGTGCCAAACCGTTTGGTACGGCCTGTTCTGCATATTTAAAGCTACAGCCCAATGCGCTTCCATCGCCCAGCAGATGTTCAAAATGTGGTAAATCGTGTGGCGTTGAGATAATCAGGATTTCTCGAATGCCGGCCATCATCAAAATCGATAGCGGATAGTAAATCATCGGTTTATCATAAATAGGCATCAGCTGTTTGCTCACGGCTAGCGTAAGTGGGTGCAAACGGGTGCCGGATCCACCGGCTAATATTATACCTTTCATAGTGTTGAGGTGTTTTGCGATTCCAATCAGGAATTGTGCTGTTCGTTAATCTAACAAATATATAATATTTTAGGGCTTTTTTTCTGATTCAATCTCCAAATAATCAAGTTCTATGTCATCATCCTCTACTTCCAATATCTCGAGCAAAGGCTCCTTGAATGCCTTGGTGGTGAGGCGTTTGTCTAAAGTTAGCAGCAGCGATGGCAGTACAAATAAATTGGAGAGCATCGCTGTGAGCAAGGTAAACGAGACCAGGTAGCCCAGGGCTTCTGTGCCTCCGAACGAGGAAAGGATGAAAATAGCAAAGCCAAAAAACAAAACTACTGCTGAATAAATCATGCTGAAACCGGTTTCCAATAGTGCTGCCAAAACAGATTCTTTAATTTTCCAGTTGTTCATCAACAGCTGTAGGCGATAGCGCGACAAAAAGTGTATGGTATTATCAACGCTGATGCCCAGTGCGATACTAAAAATTAGAATCGTAGAGGGTTTTATCGGGATGCCGGCATAGCCCATCATGGCCGCCGTAAGTAGCTGCGGTATCAGGTTGGGTATCAAAGAAATAACCACCATCTTGAAAGAAGAAAAAATCAGGGCCATCAAAATGGTAATCACTAACAGCGCCAATAGTAGTGATGAAATAAGATTGGAAACTAGGTAGTTAGTGCCTTGTAAAAACACTACGCTGCTTCCTGTAATGGTAACGTCAAAGTCTTCGGGAGGGAAAATCTGGTCGATTTTTGGTGCTAACGATTGCTGCAGGCTGTCAATTTCGGTGGTACCGATATTGGCCATCTGCACACTAACACGGGTTTTTTGAAGGCTACTATCCACGAACGAATTTAAAACGCTTTTTTGACCGGTACCATCGAGTTTTGGCAGGTATGAAAGAATGAAATTGCGTTCCTGGTTGTTGGGAAGGCTATAATAGTCGGGATCGCCCCGGAAAAATGCCTGCTTGGAAAACTTGGCCACTTCAACCATAGAAACAGGCATACTTAGCTGGGGATAATGCGCTAGCGTATCTTGCAATTCGTCAATCTTTTGCATGGTTGATGCACGCAAAATACCTTTTTTCTTGCGTGTGTCAATCATAATTTCAAAAGGCATAATACCTTTAAAATGTTCCTCGAAAAACATCAAATCCTTGTATAAAGTGCTTTTGGTGCTAATGTCGTCAACCATATTACCGGTGGTTTTGAGTTTGGTAACGCCAAAAATTCCAAAAACAATGGCGGTAATAGTGATTGCGTAGATCAGGCTGCGGCGGTTCAGAACAACCCAAACGATTTTTTTTAGCAGCTTATTTACATTGCCTTTTTCAAAATGTTGGATATGCTGCGGCTTGGGATTGGGCAGGTAACTAAAGATAATAGGTATCAAAAACAGGCTCACCACAAAAGCGATAAGAATATTGACTGAGGCGATTATGCCAAATTCAACGAGCAGCGAATTTCCTGTGATGGTAAAAGCTGCAAAACCGGCAGCAGTAGTAGCATTGGTCAGCATATTGGCTGCCCCGATACGTCTGATGACACGACTTAGTGCCTTAATTTTATTTCCGTGGATGAGGAATTCATTGTAGTATTTATTGAGTAGAAAAATGGAGTTTTCAACACCAATAACGATTAATAAAGGCGGCAAAATTCCCGTAAGTATGGTGATCTTAAAGTTGAAAAGTGCCAGCGTGCCAAACATAATGGCCACCGTAATCAGTACAATAAGTATGATAAAAGTCACAGCCCTGAACGATCGGAAAAAAGCATAAAGCAGGATGGCGGCAATCAGCAACGATAAAAAGGTGAAAAGCACCAGTTCTTTTTGAATGATTTCTGAGGTAATCGTCCTGATATAAGGCAAACCTGAGTAATAAAGCTTGATGTCGTATTGTTCTGAAAAGCTGTTGAGTTCGTCTTCAATTTCATGTATCAGTGCTACCCGGTTTTTGGTGTTCAGCACTTCTTTGTCCAGCGTAATCATCATCATGCTCACGTCTGTTTTGCTGTTGAAGACCCTGCCATCATAAAAAGGCAGGCCGTAGATTATTTCTCTGATGGAATCAAGCTCGGCCTGTGTTTCGGGCATTCGGGCCAAGACGGGTGCAAAATCAAATTTCTTAAGGCTATCGTTGCGCTTCAGTTGGAAAATACGTGCCAGCGAAATGGCTTCTTCTACGCCTTCAATTTGTCGCACCTTATTAGTGAGCGTGTACCAGGCCTGAAAGTGCTCCAGATCAAATAGCTTGTCGTCCTGCATGCCCGCAAACATCACGCTGCCGTCTTCGCCAAATTGCTTCTTGAAACGTTCATAGGCAATAAAGGTAGAATCGCTTTCGGGCAGCATACGTGCCATTTCGTAGGACATCTTTACTTTTGAGCCTAAACCGCCCATCAAAAGCGTAATCAACAGGATTCCAATTAAATTAGCAAGTCGGTTTCTGAGAATAAATCGCGTGAGTATTGTCCACATTATTTTGAAATTATACTTGAGAAGACCCCTCAAAATAGCGGTCTTGGTTTTATTTGGCGTGCCGAAATTACTATAATATTCCTGATTTTAAAAAACTGGTTCAAAATTTGTAATGAATAAGTTATAAAAAAATTGTAACTGCAACTCTGATCATCGATTTTTAGACTGTGAATCATGAGTTGTAAGTGCTTAAAAACATTTGTGTTATGAAAATAAAGATAAGCTTTTTAGCCTTGACAGTGCTGATTTTAGGCTGTGCATCACCACAGCATTTGGTGGATCAGAAACGTTATGACGAAGCCCTCGTAAAAAGTTACAATAAATTGCAGCAAGGTTCAGAATCAATAAAATTCATAAACAGTTTTGTGACCTCTTACCATGCTGCTAACCAACAAGATCATGATAGTATTATGGCGTTGAAGGCCAGTGGGAAACCTGATATTTGGTCAGCGGTTTATCAGCATTACAAAGCCATGAACAGCCGAAGTGTGCTGGCCAAAAAGCTACCTAAATCTGTAGTCAACCAGATGAATATCCAAACGATTGATATAGAAAGCGAAATGAAGGCGGCAAAAAATAAAGCCGAGCACTATTATTTTACACTGGCTTCGGTATTGTTGCAGTCCGATCGAAAACAGGATGCCTTAGCTGCTTTTGAATATCTCGCGGCACTTAAAAACCTGAACAGCAGCTATCCTGGACTGGATGCTGCCATGCGTAAAGCCTTGCTGAAATCAGCTAACCAAGTGCTGATTGGCTTCCGAAATAGTAGCGGCGTTATTTTGCCTGATGGTTTCGCCGACAAAGTGCTGGCGTTTAATTTGGACAGCATTCCCGCTGGTTTTCCCCAAGTGGATTTGCAACCACAAGCCGCTAAGCAATACGACTACCAGCTTATTATTCAGCTCAACGATATTGATATTTCGCCGGAAAAACGTGAAGAAGTAAAGTTCGTTGAGAAAAATAGCAGTGGCGAAGCACAGATCACAGACTACAGCCTCAGCAAATCCGCGGCTTTAACCGGAAAGCTCAGCTTTGTCTTTAGTTCGGAAAAGCGGGAAGTTTATACCGCTCCTTTTGATGTGTCTTCCGTTTTTAGCTATAACTTTGCACGTGGCGCAGGAAATGAAAAAGCGTATAGCGCTGCCACAGCAGAATTGGTGAAAAAACCTGCTTTGCCTTTTCCCGCTGACCATTCGCTGGTAAGTGATGCCGCGATAAAACTCAACAAAACCATTGCGCTGATGTTGGGTTTATAAGTTTCGTAAATCTAAAAAAACGGAGGCATGTCGAACTTAAAAAAAGTACTCTTTATTGATACCGCACATCCTGTTTTGCAGGATAGTCTTGAAGCGATGGGTTTTCAGTGTGATTATTTTGCTGAAGCTGATTTGGCTGCTTACCAGCAAATTGCCGATCAATATACCGGCTTTGTAGTACGCAGTAAAATTCCGTTGGATAAGCAAATTTTGCCGCTGGCCAAAAAGCTGAAATTTATAGCGCGTGTTGGTGCCGGGATGGAAAATATTGACCTTGATTTAGCTCAAAAACTGGGAATAGTATGCCTGAACGCTCCCGAAGGAAACCGCGATGCTGTGGGTGAGCATGCCATCGGGATGTTGTTGGCGCTACTCAATAAAATTCCACATGTTGACAGCGAGGTGCGACAGGGCATTTGGCTTCGTGCTGAAAATCGTGGCACAGAAATCAAGGGCAAAACCATTGGCCTGATTGGTTACGGCAATACCGGAAGTCTAATTGCCCGCAAATTTTCCGGCTTTGAAGCCCAAATCATTGCTTACGATAAATATAAAACCGGTTTTGGAAATGACTTTGTGCGCGAGGTGGCTATGACTGAAATTTTTGAACAAGCTGATATCCTGAGCCTACATATCCCACTGACGGCAGAGACTAATTATCTTATTGACAACAAATTTCTTGCAAAGTTTAAGAAACCTATTTACCTCATCAACACATCACGTGGTAAAAATGTAAATACAGCAGATCTTGTGGAGGCGATGGAAGCTGGCCGTGTTTTGGGCTGTTGTCTTGATGTACTGGAATATGAAAAATTTTCCTTCGAAGCCATCAACAGCGAGACCTTGCCCGAAACTTTCAAGAAGCTGCTTGCTATGCCAAATGTGCTGCTAAGCCCGCATATCGCAGGCTGGACGCATGAATCACATTACAAACTATCGAAAGTGCTGGTGGATAAGATTGATGAGCTGATGGGCTGATTTGCTGTTGTGGTGATTTGCTGATTTGCTGATTTGTTGATTTGCTGATTTGCTGATGTGGTGATTTGCTGTTGTGGTGATTTGCTGATTTGCTGATGGGTAAAGAAGTTTACTTCAACTCTTAAACTCGTGAACCCATACGCCCAACCCACATCGATCAATTCCCCTCTCTCTTTGAATTTTGGCCTCACTCCGAAAAGTCAAAAACAAAGAAATGCCACTAAGGCTTTAAGTGCCACAAAGTGTTGATTATTAACATTAAAATCTTTGTGAATTCTTCGTGACTTGGTATCATTGTGGCAGAATAATACTTTTCGGAGTGGGTTCAATCTTTGAACCTGCCTTGCTGCGGTCCTGTCTGACGGCCAGGCAGGCAGCTGGCAGGTCTTGAATCTTTGAATCTTGAATCTTTGAATCTTGAGTCCCCTCCGAAAAGTCAAAAGATAAAGAATGCCACTAATACACAAGAAATTATGATTCTTAAAAATTTGAATATCAAGTGTTTAATGTTTTTCAATTTTCCTGATTTCGTATCTTAGTGTCGAAATGTTACTTTTCGGAGTAGGCTCAATCTTTGAATCTTTGAATCTTTGAATCTTGAATCTTTGAATCACTCCCAATTCAAAATCTTCTTAAAGTCATATTCTTCAGGATTTTCCAGGTATTTTTTGGCAGCTTCATAATCTTCTTCTGAAAGGTATTGCAAGCCGTTGTAGAAAACCATTTTGGCTTTTTCACCATCCATTTTTACCAGGCGGGGCTTAACTTTTCCAAATTCGTCGGCTACATCCTTCAAATAAAGCGGTGATGCGTCACCCGTAGGGTTCGAGGTAACCATAGCACCGGTTATGCCTTGGTCAAACAGCTCTTTTACGCCATATCCCAGCAAGCCGCAATACATCAAGTCGAATGCTGTGGGGCTAACACAACGCACCTCATAGCCAATCTCTACGGGACGGCTTTTGATATTCAGCTTGATTTCTTTTAGCTTGTGCTGCAACATCACGTTATATATATGTGCCTTGCTCACGTTGCCCAGCTCAGGATGCCCGTGTTCGTCATAAGTGAAATTTACACCAGAGCCTTCAATTTCTTCGTTAGTCATAAAATGAAAAACGCCTTCACTCACAATAGCTACGCCATATTCTATACCCAGCAATTTACGTTTCACCATAGAGGAAATGATGAGTCGGATAATTCTTTCGTAGGTGACAGGAACTTTATTAAACATTTCAGGAATAACAATCATGGGCAAATGGCAGGCAGCTCCAATGCCGAAAGCCAGATGACCGGCCTCGCGACCCATGGCAGAAACCACAAACCAGTTGCCGCTGGTACGCGCATCTTCATACACTGTTTGTGCTATTCTAACACCTTCATCTTTAGCAGAATAATAGCCAAAAGTAGGTGATCCTTCCGGTAATGGCAAGTCGTTGTCAATAGTTTTTGGAACGTGTATGTTTTGGATAGCAATCTTGTTATTGGCCAAATATTGTGAGATACGATTGGCAGTAGAAGCCGTGTCGTCGCCTCCAATGGTTACTAGCAATTTCACATTGTGTTCCAGAAAAAAGCTAGTCCTGAATTCACTGTCTTTTGGCTTATAACGGCTCATCCGAAGTGCTGATCCACCTTGCTTTTGAATGTCGTCGGCAAGCTTAAAATTAAAACAAACTATCTCTGGATTGTCAGCAAAAAGACTTTGGTAGCCGCCGTGAAGCCCAATAACTTTGTAACCCGACTTCAAAAACACTTTGGCTACTGTGCTGATAACGGTGTTAATTCCCGGAGCAGGTCCGCCACCGGCCAAAATAACTATAGATGCTTGCATATTGAAATATTTTGGGCAAAGATACAGTCTTACTTAATATCTCAAAAAAGTTGCGGTACTTGAAAATTTTTGCCAAAAACAACTTTTCGTGGTTTAAATCATATTTAATTATCATTGCATCAGTGAATTAAAGGTAGATTAGGTCAAAATATTTATTGAACAATCGGCCTTAAAATCAGTTTAATAGTATAGCTATTTTAGGTCTCTTCACTACTTTTTGGCCATAGCTGATGAAAAATATATATTTTTGTTAGCTCAGATTTACAATAAATAATTATTTACATGAGAATCAATTTTAAAAACTTTGCATTAGCCTCCTTGCTAATAATTGCCTTTGCTATGCCGGCAATGGCTCAATATGGGACTAACAAAGCAGCTCTTCAACAGTTAGCGCGTGAACAAAATCGCGAATGGAAGAAAATGGAAAAACGGGCACAGGATTATGCCCGCGAACACAACCTAGAAATTCGTCAGGAGCGAGAAGACGGAACTATTATTCAACTTGTTGACGTAGTTGATGGTCTGCCTGTATATTATAAAACTGACAACCTTGGTGCAGCCATAACCACCCGTGCCAATGAACTTTGGACAGGTGGCAGTGTCGGCGTTGTTATCGAAGGCGAAGGATACGACAAAGTGGGTATTTGGGATGGTGGAAAAGTGCGCAACACGCACCAAGAATTTAACCAAACAGGAAGCTCACGTATTATTTTAGGAGACAATGCCTCAACCTTGTCAGCGCACTCTACGCACGTTGCCGGTACCATCATCGCGGGTGGTGTCAAGAACAATGCGCATGGCATGGCACCTTTGGCACAGCTTAAAACTCACGACTGGAATAGTGTAGAAGGCGAAATGAGTAACGCCGCCGCTGCCGGAATGGAAATCTCTAATCACTCCTGGGGATATTCTTTAGGCTGGGATTACAATAATGGCAGTTGGAACTGGAATGGAAATAGTTCTATTTCTCCGGTTGAAGATTATAGTTTTGGTTTTTATAGCTCACAGGCCAGAACCTGGGATATTATTGCTAATAATGCACCCTATTTCCTTATGGTAAAATCGGCAGGCAACGACCGCGGCGAAGGCCCAAGCAATGCCGGGACTCCTGGTGTTCCTGAAAAAGATGGTGGAGCTGATGGTTACGATTGTATTGGCGGTGCTGGTAATGCTAAAAACACCCTTACCGTTGGTGCAGCCTATGAAGTACTCAATTATACCGGTCCTTCCAGTGTCTCTATCAGTAGCTTCAGCAGCTGGGGACCAACCGATGATGGCCGTGTCAAACCCGACGTAGTAGGAAAAGGCGTTGATGTTTATTCTTCCACATCTACAAGCAATACTTCTTATGGCTCGATGAGCGGCACCAGCATGTCGGGACCTAATGTTACCGGAACTTTAGTGCTTTTACAACAGCTTTATCAGGAAACACATGACGATCCGATGCGCGCCTCTACCCTTAAAGGCTTGGTAATTCATACCGCTGACGAAGCCGGTCAACATGAAGGGCCTGACTATATCTTTGGCTGGGGACTCGTAAACGCCGAACGTGCTGCTAACATCATTCTCGAAGATGGTGTGATGCAAAACTCAATTGACGAAGTGCTTTTGCCTGTTAATGGCGAATATGTGCGCGAAGTGACAGTTCCGGGTGGTAATCCATTACGGGTTACTATCAGCTGGACTGACCCACATGGAAATGTGCCACCGGCTTCCTTAAACCCGCGTGAACCAAGACTTATAAATGATCTCGACCTCAGAGTTGAGGACGAAGATGGAAATATTTTCTTCCCTTATATGCTCGATCCTGAAAACCCTTCAGCGGCGGCTACCACCAATACCAAAAATAATAGAGATAATGTGGAGATGGTGTATCTTGCTGATGCTCCAGCCGGAACTTATACTATACGGGTTGACCATGATGGTACTATGAGCAACGGACAGATTTTCTCAATCATCATCAGCGGTATTGATGAGTTTACTGGCCTTCCAGAGTGTTCTGCAGGTTTGTTAAATCCGCTCGATGGCTTTGATGACGCTTTCCTTAATGAGATCATCACCTGGAATCCAGCTGCTTTCTCATCAGGATACGATATTTATTTTGGAACAGATGGCGGTGGTACGACTGCGCCGACCAATATCATAAATGGCGAAACAACTCCTGATAATTTCTTCGTGCGTAACCTCATGCCTTCTACTACGTATTATTTGATGGTTCAGCCACGTAATAACCTCGGTGTGAACAATGACTGCAACATTATTTATAGTTTCACAACGATGGATGCTGAAACAGAATATCCTTATTTACAGGATGTTGAAGGCGCTGATCATCCGGCCATGCCAACACATTGGCAGTCTATGGATTATAGCAGCATGCATTGGAAAACAACCAATTTGATTGGCTACGAAAGTAATAAGGCTTTTGCCTGTTTTACGAGCAACGGACAGCCTGACGCTTTAAATAACTTCTTGATTAGTCCGCCTATGGCTGTTGAATTAGGGAAAGAATACATGGTGAGCTTCGCATACCGCAGCTTCTCGCCGGCTTCTCCGGAAGCACTCAGGCTAATTTGGGGCAATAATGCCGATACAACCGAAATGCTGACCAATGTTGCTTTCGATAACCCTGCCTTTAGCGATCCAAACTGGCTCTTGGGCAATGCGTTGATCATTCCTGAAACGGACGAACATATGTTCTTTGCTTTCCAGGCTTATACCGAAAACGGTATGGGAATGTTTGTTGATCAGGTAATGGTAGAAGACTGGGGTCCTGTTGGCGTTGCCGAATCAAACGAGCGCGAAGTGAAACTGCACTATACCGATGGCGTCCTTAACCTGGAATCAACACGCTTGTTTGAAAACATGAAAATATCGGTTACCAATGCCGCCGGACAGCTGATTATGGAAACAGCATTAAACAATGTACAAAACCAAAGCATCAACTTTACACCTGATGCCGGAGGCGTTTACCTGATTCAGTTGCAGGCCGAAAACCTGAATAAAACAGTAAGACTGTTTATCCAATAAGCAAGCCTTAAACACTAATAAAAGCCCTGAGTACACGTGATGTTCAGGGCTTTTTTTATTATATGTAAATTTAATTATTGAGCCTCCTCCGAAAAGTAATATTCTGCCACGAAGGGGTGCGAAAACACAAAGATTTCACGAGGCCTTTAATGTTGATAGTATACACATAGTGATTCACAGCGCCGTAGAGTCTTAGTGGTATTTTTTTGTTTTTGACTTTTTGGAGCGGGTTCATTATTTCAAACCTAAAAAGATACGTTATCCATCCCGCAAAGCGGCATCAATCAGCGGAATATCCAGCGATTTGACAACAATTTGCAATGTTGTACGACTGCGCTGTTCGAGTAAAATTTCATGTTTGCTCGTGATAGCGTCAGCCAGTTTCTGGTTGTAATGCCGAATCGTAAAAAGCGTCAGCCGGCTGTTATAACGGATAGAAAACTCAGCTTCCAATCCGTTGATCAGGCTTTCAAGCTTTTGGTTGTCTTCGTCAAAACAGACAGACAAACTAAGCGCAGAAGTTTGCATCACGTTGATATGAATACGTGTCTCAACAAAATATCCAAACAGCTTATGCAGAATATCTTCGTTCATAAACGAGAAATCGCGCGCGCTGATGCTCATCAAAATTTGCTGTTCTTTGATGATAAAAGAAGGCACTGGTCTGATGCTTTCGTCAGCATAGTCGATTAAGCTAGGTGTCAAATCCGGATTTAAAAACGACTGCACTTTCAGCCTAATTTTACCATTTTGCAGTGGTTTAATCGTTTTTGGATGAATCACCGTTGCGCCGTAATAGGCCAGTTCAATGGCTTCGGCGTAGGAAATATGATCAATTTTCTTGGTATGCGTAAGCCGTTTAGGATCAGCATTGAGCAAGCCCGGAACGTCTTTCCAGATGGTAACTTCGGTGGCGCCCAGGCAATAAGCGATGATGGCCGCTGAATAGTCAGAACCCTCACGGCCAAGCGTGGTGGTTTCGTGCTTTAGCGTGCCGCCAATAAACCCCTGCGTAATTAAAAAGCGACTGTTGCTATTTTCTGCGGCTAACTTTTGGATGCTTTCGCAGCTCTTTTCCCAGTTGACATTGGCCGCCCTATAGCAATTGTCGGTAAGGATTATTTTGCGGGCATCGATAAGCTTTGCCGGAAGCCCGTTCTGCATCAAATAGTAGCTGATAATCTCTGTTGAAAATAACTCGCCATAACCTACCGTAGCATCATAATGCTGGTCATAATCAAGTGTAATCATTTTAAGATTAGTATTTAACTGCTCAAAAAGTAATCCTAGCTTTTGGGTTAACGGCTTAAATGATGTTGTAGGAAATAGCTCGGCAGCAATGTTGAAATGAAATGCTTTGAGTTGCTCAAGCAAAACGTTTTTGAGCGCTTTTTGCTCTGCGCGGCTGGCATGCAACAGCTTTTCGAGTGCGTTGGTGGTTTTGCCCATGGCCGAAAAAACCAGCACAAGCTTATCATCTGAAAAACGCGATAGTATTTGGAGTAAGTTTTTTACGGCATCAGCATTTTTTACCGATGCGCCGCCAAACTTAAAAACTTTCTGAGGCATATACTTTTGATTAGGAATCAAAAAACAAAGGTACTATATTTGCGCAACGACAAAAACATGTTTGCGACTGCTTGATTATCAAGCTCGTCTAAATGAATAAAATTTCCGCAATCGTTTGAAATTCAATACCAATTAACACTAAAAATAACCTATGAAAACACTAGTAGAGTTTGTTTGGGAACAACAAGAAAACCTTAATTATGCTACCGGAGAATTCTCCCGGCTGTTAAATGACATCGGAATTGCCGCAAAAATTGTGAATAGAGATATCAATAGGGCCGGTTTGTCGAGTGTTTTGGGCTTTGAAGGAAGTGTAAATGTGCAAGGGGAAAGCCAGAAAAAGCTTGATGTGATAGCCAATAACGAGTTCATAAAAGCTTTACGCAGCGGCAAACAATGTGCTGCAATCATTTCAGAAGAAAATGAAGATGTGGTGCTTTTTGACGACGAAACTACCAGAAATGCTAAATACATTGTCGCCATTGATCCGCTTGACGGCTCGTCAAATATTGAGGTTAACGTGCCTATCGGTACAATTTTTGCCATTTACAAACGCAAATCTGTTGGCACAACGATCACCCGAGAAGATATTTTACAGGCCGGCGATGACCTGGTTTGTGGCGGTTATGTCATCTATGGATCATCGACGATGTTGGTTTATACCACCGGAAATGGTGTAAATGGTTTTACCTATGATCCTACCTGCGGCTTATTTATCCTGTCGCATGAAAACATGAAATTTGCTGAAGACGGCGGAATTTATTCTATCAATGAGGCCAATTACATCTACTTTCCTGCCGGCGTAAAAAAGTATATCAAATTCTGTCAAGAAGATGATCCTGCCACCAATCGTCCTTATACCACACGTTACATCGGTTCGCTGGTAGCCGATTTTCACCGCAACCTGATTAGAGGTGGCATTTATATTTATCCGGGAACCCTCAAAAATCCCTTAGGAAAACTGCGGCTGATGTATGAATGCGTGCCGATGGCTTTTATTGCCGAACAGGCTGGTGGCATGGCTTCCGATGGTTTTCAGCGTATCTTGGATATGCATCCAAAAGATATTCACCAGCGTTGTCCGCTTTTTATCGGTTCTAAAAACATGGTAGAAAAAGCAGAGAAGATGATGCACGAACACAGCCACGATTACGTGAAAATTTATGCCGCCGAAAAAAACTAATCGTAACTTATTTTGCGTATCAATGAAATGCCGTCGCGCAGCGGCAAAATTATTTGTTCAGTTTGTTTGTTATCCCGTGCCATAGCGTTAAACTGCCTTATGGCGCGGGTTTCCTCGTCAGTAATGGCTGGGTCAGCCACTTTTCCGCTCCACAAAACATTGTCTGCCAAGATAAAACCGCCAGGGTTCAGCTTCTCCAGCACCATCTCAAAATAGCGTGGGTAATTAATTTTGTCGGCATCAATAAAAACCAGATCGAACTTGTTCGCTAACTGCGGTATCAACGCGATGGCATCACCGATTATAAGCTCAACCTGCTGTGCCACGCCAGCCTTATTCAAATTGTCGTGAATCATATCTTCCAGCTCTTCATTATTTTCAAAGGTGATGATATGGCTTTCGCGGCTGAGTCCTCTGGCCATCGAAATGGTTGAATAGGCCGTGAAAGTGCCAATTTCAAGTACTTTTTTGGGTTGAAGCATGGCGCAAATCATTTCCAGAAACTTGCCCTGAAGCGGTCCGGAAATCATGCGCGGATACATCTGGGTGAGGTGTGTTTGCCGATAAATTTCATTTAAAACGTTATCCACTTTTGTGGAATGTGCGTCGATATACGCTTCTATTTTGCTGTCAATCATTGAAAACGGGTGTTAAAAACAACTTGTATATCCTGGGCTGCAATGTTGGTAAGCCTGAAAAAACTTTCGTTCAATGGATATTCTTTGCCCTCCAGCTCAAGAAGCTCAGGCCGAAAAACGACATAACCAATTTGCTCCGGATCAATACTTTCAAAAATCAGTTCGTATCTAATACTTTGGTTAACATTTATTTCTGTGAATAAAACCGGCTGCTCACGATACAGAAATTCGCCATTTTTACCCAGTAATCTCACCTGAAACCAGCTATGATTTATGCGTAAATTACTGTTATTTTTTAGCGAAAGAATCATCCTCGTCGACTGGTAATATTTCGAGATTTGCTCCACCGAAATCTGAAAAGTAGTGTCCAAACTCACTTTATGATCAATAGTTTCAGGCTTAATATCCATTGATTGCGTATTGGTTTTTACTTCTTGCTGGCCAATATCTGCAATCTCGGGTTTAAATTCCTGTGCGCGTAAAGCTGTGCTAAAAAGGATAAAAACGAAAGTCACAATTCCTACAATAGCCTTCTTGAAAATCAGGCTGTTAAACTCCATTAAAAGATAATTGCAGGCATTATTCTTCATGATTGTTTTTCTTTTCTAAATTCCCGGTATAAATCAAGGTGTTGAAATTATCGAAATCGAAAACCTCCTGTGCAACAGACAGAATTTTGGAAGCATCGATGTTCAAGATTTTCTCTGTAATCTGATTCATATCATCAACTTTGTCGAACAATAAATGGCTGCGTGCGATAGAAAGTGTTTCCGAAAGTCCTGATTCAAAGCCAATAGCAAGTTGACCGATCAGTTGTTGCTGAGCACGATGCAGTTGGAGGCTACCCAGTTTTTGAGTTTTCAGTTTGGATAATTCTTTGTAAACCAGCTTTAAGGCTTTCTCTGCCGAACGGGGATCAATGCCGAGATAAACCAGGAAAATTCCTGTGTCAGAATAGGCGGTATAGTGCGATTCGATATTGTAGGCAAAACCGTATTTTTCGCGAATATTGAGGTTTAGCCTGGAGTTGAGGCCGGGACCGCCCAAGATATTGTTGAGCAACAACATGCTGTGCTTGTCCGGATGTTTGCGGTCGAAACTGCTGTTGCCCAAAATGCAATGCGTAAGGTAGCTGTTTTTCTCTTTTTGAACAAAATTACTTTTCTTTACTTTGTTTACCAGCGTTTTAGGTGAATGTTTCCGCGCTTCCACCTGCCCAAAGTATTTGGCAGCTTTAAGCAAGAATTTCTCAAAAGAAATATCGCCTACCAAAGCCAAAACAATTTGGTCTGTGGCATAATTTTTCTTCATAAAACGAAAAAGATCATTCCTCGAAAAGGATTTCACGGTTTTTTCGGTACCTAATATAGGATGCCCGATGGGATGTCCGTTGAAAAGCTGGTCTTCAAATTCATCAAAAATTTCTTCGGCAGGATTATCGCGGTAGGCGTTAATTTCGTCAAGCACCACTTCTTTTTCTTTCTCCAGCTCATTGGCCGGAAAACTCGCCTGAAAAGCGATATCCGCCAGTAGCTCTATGCTGCGATCGGTATGTGCGTTTAAAAAGGAAGCGTGAAGGCAGGTTTCTTCCTTAGTGGTATATGCGTTGAGCTCGCCGCCCACATTTTCAAGGCGACTCAGCACATGGTAGGCTTTGCGTTTTTTGGTGCCTTTGAAAATCATATGCTCGATAAGATGCGCCAGTCCGTGCTCGTGGCTCAGCTCATCGCGAGAGCCAGTATTTACCATCAGTGCCAGGTGCGCGATCTGTCCCGCTTTCTGTCGGTGAATCAGCCGAATACCGTTTGGAAGTGTATGATAGTTGTAAGTTGATGTCATTATTTTGCTTTGTTGCCTGACGAATCAGGCTACAAAAGTAGGTATTCCGTTTTTATTGCAACGGAAGCTTTGTGTTTTGGGTTGAAATACATTTATTTAGTGGCAGAAAAGAAATTCATCTATTCGCCTCTTTTTTAACGCCCACTTTTAGTTATGAAATACTTCTGCTATTGAATAATGATTCGCTTCCATGTTACCGTATTGCTGTTTTGAACCTTAATTAAATAGGTGCCGGGCTTTATGCTACTGATATTCAGCAATATATTGGGAGCTGTCGTGCTGTTTTTTAGCAAGATTCTCCCGTTCAAATCGCGTATTTCAAGCCATGTATTTTGATGTTTAAATTCCTCGGGCAGCTCGATATTTAAATGGGTTTTTGCCGGATTGGGGTAAATTTGCAGTGATATTTCTTTCAAATCTTCGGTTCCTGTATATAAATAACAGGATTCGTAATACGGATTCCTATAAATAAGCTCCCCGTCCTCCGACATACATAAGAACCAGCACCATCCACCTGCCATCGTGGCAGAACCGCTAAAGCAAACACCTTTGTTGCTCCCTATTCCGTCAATCCATGTTTCGGTATATTCCTGATATTCAGCTGAAAGCCAGTATTTGATGCGCATAGTCCCGTTTATTTCAATTTCGCCTATTGAATCAACTATCAGCGGGACATATTCACCACTCCAACCAACTTCCAGGGTGTCTCCCTGACTGGCTGATAGGTCGTACATCAGCATGTCAGGCGAAACAGCATCTTCCTTTAGCCAAACTTTTTTGTTCTCTTCTCTCATAAAATACCTGAAATTCCAGTCAAATGATGTTTCTTCAGAAGATCGGTAGAGCTTGTGGTAAGTCTTGTTATTAAGCGTTGTATCTCCAATAAACTGATAAGACAGGGTGGTATAAGTTGTGTCCCACGGAAAGCTTCCATTTAAAATAACAGATAACACCTCCCATGATTTACCCTCCTGAACAAGGCTGTAATTGTTTTGACCAAACCCTGCTGCTGAGCAGAGCACGAAAATCAAGTAAATAATTGTCTTTTTCATTTTAATTGGTTTTAAGTTGATTTCATTTATCATTGCCGAAAGTATCGTGAATAAAAAGTGATTGATATAAACTTGGTGTTTGTGCGGTTATCGTACTGTAAATCAGCTTAGAATACTTAAATAACAGGAAGGTATTTTTCACGGTAGTCAGATTTTGGTAGCTAAACCCTGATTTGTGAGTCAAATTTGATAAATTGCTCTCGTTTATTAAAATAACGATAGCCGCTAAGATACGGCCTTTTGCTTTTATTGACAAGGATAAGCCGTTGAAATTTAAGCATCTAAAATGAGTTAAACCCTTTTGTTTCAAAAAAATAGTTTTATGTTAAGTTTTGATATTGTAAAACCCTTGCTGATTATCGACAAAGCTAAAGCACTCGCGAATATCCAACGCATGCAAGCCAAAGCAGCAACTCATAGTGTCGTTTTCCGACCGCATTTCAAAACCCACCAATCGGGTGTGGTGGGGGAGTGGTTTCGGCAGGCGGGTGTGGATAAAATTACCGTTTCGTCCGTTAGTATGGCGCACTATTTTGCAGACCACGGTTGGGATGATATCCTGATTGCCTTTCCGGTTAATTTACTGGAAATCAAACAAATAAACCGACTTGCTTCACGGATTGATTTACAACTTCTGCTGGAAGATACAGCTGTCGCAAACCAGCTCAATGAACTGCTGGAACATCCGGTGGGCATTTACATCAAATTGGACGTGGGAGCGCATCGCACGGGTATTCCGATGGAAAATGAGCGTCAAGTTTTGGAATTGGCAGCGGAGATTACAAAACTTGACAAGCTCAAACGAAAAGGGCTGCTTGCTCATGCCGGACAGTTTTACCACAATCCGGGTGGCATCACGGCAATGCAATCGGATGTCAATACGATTAGTAAACAGTTAGGCAGGCTTAAACAGCAAATCGGTGACGAAAAGCTGCTGCTAAGCTGGGGCGATACGCCTTCGTGCTCCATGCTGGAAAGCCTGCCGGATTTTGATGAATGGCGACCCGGGAATTTCGTGTATTACGATCTGATGCAATACCATATTGGTGCCTGTCAGCTCAATGATATTGCTGTGGCAGTGGCTTGTCCGGTTGTGGCAATTCATCCCGAACGCAACGAAATGCTGGTTTATGGTGGCGCAGTTCACTTCTCTAAGGAATTTATTGCTGCCGACCAGAATTTCCGGCTCTACGGCTTTTTGGTAAAATTTACCGAAAATGGCTGGTCTGATCCAATTCCCGGAGCCTGGTTATCAGGGCTTTCTCAAGAGCATGGCGTTGTGAAACTTCCTGTGGTTCTTGCACAGCAGTTTAAACCGGGCGAGGTGGTAGGCGTTTTGCCGGTTCATTCCTGCTTAACCGTTGATGCTGTTGGTATTCAATATACTACGGAAGGAGAATTGGTGCCAAAAATAAATTTTGCATAAGACTAAAATGCTGCTGCAATAATTTAACTGAAAGGTTGGTTTATTATTGAATTATCGTTGACAAGCCTAACCGTAATTTGGCAGAAACCTTACCTTTGTAGCCTCGCTGAACAAGAATATATTCATGAGTAAAAATATTTTCCTTTTATTTGTCGCTATTTTGTTGGGTTATACGCAGTTGCAGGCACAGAAACGTGTTTCCGACACCACTGTTTCGGCAGTCATGTTTCAGGCTACTTACGCCTTTCAAATGCCCGGTGGCGATCTCACTACCTACTTTGGAAACAACTCCACCATTGGCGGTGGCTTAAGCTATAAAACCAATAAAAACTGGATGTTTGGTGCTTTCGGTCATTTTATTTTCGGCGATCAGGTAGACGGCAGGACCGAGATACTTAGCCTGATCAGCACCAGCGAGGGCGAAGTGATCGACGGAAACGGCCTATACACCAGCCTGGCACTATATGAGCGTGGATTTCACCTGCAATTTAAAGCGGGTAAGTTGTTTAACATCTTAGCGCCCAACCCTAATTCAGGCTTTTTTGTGCAGGCCGGGCTGGGTTACCTCTTGCACCGCATCCGCATCGAAACCCAGTTTGGAACCGCTCCACAGCTGATGGATGACTACGCGCTGGGCTACGACCGTATGCGTGGCGGAATGGCGTTTTCGGGCGAGTTTGGCTACCTGCTGATGAGCAATGCACGTGCTTTGAATTTTAGCGTTTCACTCGAATTTACGCAAGCCTCTACAAAAGCTTTACGCGACTACGACTTCGTGCTGATGGGAAAAGATACCCAAACTTATACAGATCAATACTTTGGCATTCGTTTTAGCTGGATGATTCCCACCTACAAACGCGCGCCACAGGCCTTCTACTACAATTGATGTAATGCGTCCGTTTTATACCCTCGGCATACAAATTTATTCTTTGGCAGTGCGTCTTGCTGCGCTATGGAATCCCAAAGCGAAGCAATGGATCGAAGGTCGCAAAAACTGGCAAAAGCAACTACCGGAAATCAGTGCTAACGACCATTATATTTGGTTTCACGCCTCTTCGTTGGGTGAATTTGAGCAAGGTCGTCCACTTATAGAATCCATAAAAACGGCTTTCCCTTCCTATAAAATTTTGCTCACTTTTTTTTCGCCATCGGGCTACGAAATCCGAAAAAATTATGAGCTGGCCGATAAAATAATGTATTTGCCTGCCGATACTTGCCGAAATGCGCGTCTTTTGGTTGATCACTTCAAGTTTAAAACCGTGTTTTTCATTAAATATGAATTTTGGTTTAACTATATCAATGCGCTTTCAAAAGTAGGAATCCCGCTATATTTTATTGCGGTGAGATTTCGGGCTGACCAGCATTTTTTTAAAGGCTATGGAAGTTGGTTTCGTAAGCATTTACGGCAGGTGGAACATTTTTTTGCTCAGGATGAAAACTCAAAAAAATTGCTCAGTAATATTGGAATAAATGAGGTTACTGTTAACGGAGATCCCCGGTTCGACCGGGTGGCAGAAATCGCAAAACAAGCTGCGAAATTCCCGGAGGTAGAAAAGTTTATTGGTAACAGAAAAGCCTTGATAGCAGGCAGCAGCTGGCCTCCCGATGAGCAATTGCTAATTCCGTTTTTAGCTGATTTGCCCGCTGATTATTGTTTAATTATTGCACCACATGATGTGAGTAAATCGCATATTAAACAGATCGAAATTTCCTTGCCCGAAAAAGCGCAATTGTACAGCAATTTCGCTAATCCAATTGCTTCACGCATTTTGATTATTGATAAAATTGGGATACTCTCGCAACTCTATCAATACGCCCGGATCGCCTATATCGGTGGTGGATTTGGCAAGGCGATTCACAATATTCAGGAAGCGGTTACTTTTGGCGTGCCGGTGCTTATTGGGCCGAACCACAAACAGTTTAACGAAGCCGTGGATTTGGTGAATCTCGGCGGTGCTTTTAGCATCAGCAATGCAGCTGAACTCAAAAATCAATTGCTGAAACTGATAAACGACGAGCAATACCACCAGCAAGCGGCATCCGTCTGCAAAAAATATGTTGACGACCAATTGGGTGCTACGGCCAAAATGATGGATTATCTGCTATTGCGCTGGAGATAAATTGTCACTAAAGCTCCGGCACACTTATGTTTTGTAAATTTGTCGTCAATTTCACATTAAACAATACACACCATGGCCTTATCCATACAACATATTGCGCAAAGCAATACCTCCGACAGACTTTTACTCATCGAGAAAAGCGATCCGCTTGATGCCCTTCAGCTGAATCAGGAAGTGCTGAATTTCGTTAAAAACCAGAAAGATAAACTCAAAAAGGAACTTGTCGAACTCAATCAGTATGACGGACTGAAGTACCTGCTTTTTTACGACAAAGAGCTGGACGAAGCCAAACGGCTGGAATGGTGTCGTAAAAATGGCGCAAAAATCAATAAATCTGCTAATAGCAATGGAATAGTTACGCTAGTTCTGGAGGCAAAAACGGAGGCTTCATCCGAAATTTTTGCCGTGGCCGAAGGACTTGCGTTGGCCAACTATCAGTTTCATAAATACCGTAAAGATGCTGTTGAAAAGAAAAACAGCCTGCAAAAACTGGAGATGCTGGTAGCAAAACTGGATCAAAAAAAACTGGAACACCTGAATATAGCCATCGAAGCCAATTGTTGGGCACGCGACCTGGTAAACGAACCACTCAACAAGCTTAGTGCGGTTGATCTGGCTGAACAAATCAGTGCCAAATTCAGGACTGTTGGCGGTAAAGCGGAGGTTTTCAACAAACAAAAAATCGAAGCACTGAAAATGGGTGGCTTGCTTGCTGTAAACAAAGGCAGCATCGACCCGCCAACCTTCACGGTTTTGGAATGGAAACCCGAAAACGTCAAAAACAGCAAGCCCATCGTGCTTGTTGGCAAAGGCGTGGTGTACGATACCGGCGGCCTCAGCCTGAAACCCTCGAACGCCATGGATACCATGAAATGCGATATGGGCGGTGCGGCTACTGTCGCGGCTTCTATCTTTGCTGTGGCAGGCGCCAAATTACCGCTCCACGTGATTGCCCTGGTGCCGGCAACCGACAACCGTCCTGATGGCAACGCATACGTGCCGGGCGATGTGATTAGCATGTTCGATGGAACAACAGTAGAAGTGCTGAACACAGATGCTGAGGGAAGACTAATTCTGGCAGATGCCTTGACTTACGCGAAAAAATTCGAACCGGAAGTCGTGTTTAATTTCGCAACGCTAACGGGTTCAGCAGCTCGTGCCATCGGCTCGCAAGGCATTGTAGCGATGGAAGTTAAAGCAGCCGATATGTTTTGTGATTTGGCCAAAAGCGGCAACTTAGTGCATGAGCGGCTTGTGAAATTTCCAATGTGGGAGGAATATAGAGAGCAGCTCAAGTCAGAAATTGCTGATTTGAAAAATATCGGCGGTCCCGAAGGAGGTGCCATCACCGCCGGGAAATTCCTGGAACATTTTACCGATTATCCGTTTGTGCATTTCGATATCGCCGGCCCTGCCTTTATCGATAAGCGAGACAGCTACCGTGGAATTGGCGGCACAGGAATCGGTGTAAGGCTGATGTTTCATTACCTCAATGAATGGGCTAATAAGCTGTAAAACAGCAGTTAACTCAAATCAATCAAGCTGATAAAATCCAGGTAGTGCGGCGCATCAATGCCGAAAGTTTCTACCGAGCGTCCCATAATTTTATAGGTGCTTTTCTGGCCTGAAATCTTTGAAAAATGCAGCTCAAAGAGTTTGTCATTTTCGTCATAGTATTGAATCATTGCCAGGTTTTCATTCAAATCAGAATGGAGTTTGTGATGGCAAACCGGACAATAGAACTCGTATTTTTCGCCTTCTATTACTTCAACATCAGGATGTACAACGATTTCGTAATGGCCAATCTCGGGATTCATCAGCAGTAAAAATCCCTCCGAAATCGAATCAGACAAAGCATGTCGGGCAGTAAAAATCAGCTTATTTTCCAGCAACAAAGGGCTGTTGCAATGTGGACAGGAGTAATTTGTTTTCATGATAGTTTCGTTTTTAATTTAGTTGTGCTAAAGTTACATCAAATTTCAAATTAAATCAAGTTTTGAGCAATGGCTTGTGGTTTAATTTTTTAGCATCTGCAATAACCTCAACTCTTTTAAAGGCTTTGAGCGAAGCAGTGGCTGTTGGGCAATGGATAATATTTTCTATATTTGAAGGCAGTATAAAAACAGCCTGGCCTATGAGAAAGCCAGTGAATAGATTAGCGAGGGATCTCATCTCGAGCAAAGCATGCCGGGGATAGGTTGGGATGAGATTAGGGGATGAAAGGCAGGAAGGAGAGATTTATACGTGGAATTCTAAAAACTAAAAGAGAAAAATACGTTATACTACAGATAGACAGACAAAAAGAAAATAAAATGAAAGCACTAATTATTTTTAATCGCGAGCCGTATGATAACACGGACGTAACCTGGAACGGACTTCGGCTTGCTGAAACGCTTAGGAAAAACGGACAAGAGGTGAGAGTTTTTCTAATGAATGATGCTGTTGATATGGCAAGAGATGCTTGTAAACCACCGCAGGGCTACGACCAGGATTTATCGCAAATGCTGAAAGACCTGATTGTGAATGGTGTTCAGGTGAAAGTATGCGGGACCTGCATGACACGTTGCGGGATTTATAAAAACCATCCCTATTTTGAGGGGGCAGAAAAATCAACTATGGGTGCATTGGCGGAGTGGGTAACGGATAGCGATAAGGTTTTGACATTCTAAACTAAGAAAAGTCCGTTTGATAAATAAACTGACGAACACGAGACTTGGTTTGGAGGAGACAAAAGTGTTTCCCAACCGGATTTGCGATAGGATTATTTCCTTGTCTTTTGATAAGTTTATCTGTATTGTATTTTGATTCCGAACTTATCAATAGTAAAGAATAAAAACGTTTGCAACACAATATTTTATTGATGATACTAGCCGGTTAACATAGGTGTTGACCTATTTCCGATTCGGACATAATTTATTAATGCAGTTGGTCAACAAACGAAGTTTATTTTCAAAATAACGAGGGAAATTCATCTAAAATCAAATCTTTGTCTGAGGATTTATAGCTAATAATAGCGTACTTTTGAAAAAGGAAATAAAAAGGACGTTTGGCATACATAATCCGCTCAAAATGATAGATTAAGATGTCATTTCGAGTTGTGTATAAACAAGTTTTCCGGGATAAAATAATTTCATTATGAACAGTATGTATCGTTTAAAGCGGATTGGATTATTAGTGGTAGGAATACTAATTTTTCAATGCGGTTTTTCTCAAGAAAATTTCAAGTCAGGTTATGTAATAAAAAACACCTCCGACACAACATTCGGATGGGTTGACCATAGAGATTGGAGAAGCAATCCAGTCGCGATTAGGTTTAAAACAAAGCTTGAAAATGAGGTGATTTCCTATAGACCGGCTGATATAACTGAATTTAGGGTTGAGGATGAAATTTATAAGAGTGGTGTTATAGTTACGGAAGTTTCTCCGAGAAATTTGGGTGATCTTGAAGAAGGCGGTCAACTTAACACAAAAATTGAAACTGCTTTTGTGCAAACACTTTTTAAAGGCGAAAAGAGTTTGTATTATTTTATCAGTCCAACCGGCAGCGAGAATTTTTATATTAAACAAGATACTGGATTTGAATTACTTGTATATAAAAAATATAAAATGCATATTCCTCGGGATGATAAAACCCTTATACTCGAGAATAAGAAATATGTTGGTCAGTTGATTTTATATCTTAATGACTGTCAAACAATTAGACCAAAACTTGAAAATACTTCATACAATAAATCAAGTCTGATAAAAGCCTTTCAACACTATTATGATTGTACATTAACAGCTGCTTCTTTTCAAAGAAAAACACAAAAGCTAAAATTTGATGTCGGCGTATTGGCGGGCGTTTCCTTAACATCTTTGGAGTTCAATAGTGGTGGTGAATTTCCTTATCTTATTAATGCGGATTATAATTCATCAATTAATCTTAGTGCTGGCCTTTTTTTCGATATAATATTGCCGGTGACTAAAGGAAGATGGTCGATTAACAATGAACTTCTCTTCTCATCCTATAAAGTTGAGGGTAGTTATACCGATTTCAAGCATGCAGATTATTATTCCATAACAGACACGGAGATTGGTTATTCATATTTGAAACTCAATACTTTACTTCGTTATAAACATCCGGTTGGTAAGGCGTTTCTGTTTTATAACTTGGGAATGTCAAACGGAGTGGCTTTAAGTGAGACAAACTATAAATTGAAAGAATCAAAATTTCATTCAACGGAAGAACTTGTTGAGGACTTGGCTATGGATGAAACCCGAAAATATGAGCGAGGCTTTGTTTTGGGAGCCGGTGTAAAATATACCAGATTTTCGTGTGAGATGAGGGTTGAAACGGGCAATGGGATGTCGAATTACGTATTGTTAAATGCTTCAGCAAAAAGGCTTTATCTGTTATTCAGCTATAAACTCTGAAAGTAGGGCATAGAATAAATGGACTTATCGCGCTAAGTAAAAAGACCGAATTTCTTTGTGAAAAAACATAAAATAAATTTGGTTTGTGTTAACTTCGTGGTATGCCAAGAGAAATTACATTTAAGTCTCCATCTAAATTTGTGAAAGTTTAGCAATTTTATGCTGGAATTAAACATGAAAATCCTGAATTGGGAATAAAAACAAAGTTAGACCTGATTCGAGGGCTGATTATTGATGATTACATTATCTTTTACGAGATACTTGAAGACGGAATAATAATCCTGAAAGTGTGGGATTGTAGCCAGAATCCCGACAAACTAAATATTCTTAGATAGACAACAGCTAACCACCATAAACAAACAACCCTCAAGTTTTTGTGTTGGAATAAAGCACGCAATTCATTTACAACACCAAAACAAACCACTCAGCATTCTATCAGACAGGAAATCCTTATATTTGTGATATTATAGAATAAAAGTAACACAGTAAAAATAAATTTTCAAAAAGCTCCACGCTGGCTATCGGGAGCAAATGCCTGGGCTATTTTCAAAACACAAATCCAAATTTTATGAATATCAAAAATTATTTCCGTTTATTTTCCATCAATCTAATCCTTTTACTTTTTGTGTTTTTGGCTTCCTGCCAGAAACAAACGCGGCAAACCATCCTGAAGTCGCCTGATCAAAAGCTTTCTATAGCGCTGATTTCAGTTGAAAATGGGAAACTGGCCTATACCTTGAAGTATAAATCGGAGCTGCTTATCGACACCTCTTTCGTGGGTTTTGAGTTTAAAGACCAGCCGCCGCTTGACAAAAACCTTGAAATTGTAAATGTATCCGGTTCCACCACCGACGAAAGCTGGGAAATGCCTTGGGGCGAACAGCGTGAAGTGCGGAATCATTACAACAGCTTGATTGTTGAAATTCGGGAAACCGTAGCACCCAAGCGTGAATTTCAGATGGAGTTTAAGCTCTATAATGATGGCCTCGGGTTTCGGTATAATTTTTCCAATATCCCTGAAAATCAAGAAACTATCATCATGGATGAAAGCACTCATTTCAAGCTTACCGGAGATCATCAGGCCTGGTGGATTCCGGGCGATTGGGATATTTACGAACACCTGTATCACCATAGCCGATTGAGCGAAATTGATGCCACCGCTTTGCAAAATCACAACGACCTGGCGCAAACGTATATTCCCGAAAATGCGGTAAATACGCCTGTTACAATGAAGACAGATGCTGGTATTTACTTGAGTTTTCACGAAGCCAACCTCACCGATTATGCCGGCATGACGATTAAAATTGACACAGAAAATTTCAATTTGGTCAGCGAGTTGGTTGGCTCCGACCGCTTGGGCTATAAAGTGAAACGTGTTGGGTCTTTTCATACGCCTTGGCGCACGGTTCAAGTAAGCGAAACAGCCGGAGGATTAATCGAATCGAATCTTATCGTAAACCTCAACGAACCCAACAAGCTGGGCGATATCAGCTGGTTTGAGCCTACAAAATATGTGGGAATCTGGTGGGACATGCACCTCGGCACAAAAACCTGGGACTATGCCAGCACCCAGGATATGAACCGGCATTCAGGAGAAAAGCCACACGGAAAGCACGGCGCAACTACCGAATATGCCAAAGAACTGATAGATTTTGCTTCCGAAAATAATATTCATGGTATTTTGGTTGAAGGCTGGAATACCGGCTGGGAACACTGGATTGGCTTTGAAGACAGGGAAGGTGTTTTCGATTTCGTAACGCCTTATCCCGATTATGATTTGAAAGAAGTGGTGCGCTACGGCAAATCTAAAGGTGTGGAATTGATTATGCACCACGAAACCTCTGCCGCGCCACGTACCTACGATCAGCAACTCGACACCGCTTTCCGTTTGATGCATTCGCTGGGAATCCATTCGGTGAAAACCGGTTATGTCGGTAAAATTATTCCTAAAGGCGAATATCACCATGGCCAGTGGATGGTAAATCATTACCGTCGCGTGCTGGAAACGGCAGCCAAATACGATATTGCCATCAATGCCCATGAGCCGATTAAGGCCACCGGAATCAGAAGAACTTTGCCCAACGCCATCTCTCGTGAAGGCCTGCGCGGCCAAGAATTTAACGCATGGGCTTCGGATGGAGGAAATCCGCCAAACCACCTGCCAACAGTAGCTTTTACCCGAATGCTTAGTGGCCCGATAGATTATACGCCGGGAATCTTTAACATCAAGTTAGAACCGTATAAGCCAAATAACCAAGTGAATACAACTTTAGCGCAGCAATTGGCACTTTATGTAATCATTAACAGCCCGATACAGATGGTTCCGGATTTGATGGACGCCTACAAAGGTCATCCTGCTTTTCAGTTTATCAGGGATGTGGCTGTGAATTGGGAGCAAACAAAGGTGTTAAACGGCGAAGTGGGCGAGTTTGTTACGATTGCGCGTCAGGACAGAGATTCTGACAATTGGTTTTTGGGTGCCATCACCAATGAGGATGCCCGCGAAATTGAAGTGGATTTGGATTTCCTGGAAGCAGGAAAAACCTACACCGCCCGTCTGTACCTGGATGCCGAAGATGCGCATTGGAATAATAATCCTACAGCTTATATAATTGTAAACAAGGAAGTTGAAAAAGGAGAAACCCTCAAGCTAAAGCTGGCAGCAGGCGGTGGAGCAGCGGTGAGTTTTATGCTTGTTGAATAGCGTTCGGGATTGATTTGTTGTGTCTTTGTCAGCATCTTTTTCAGGTTATTCCCTGCAAGGCAAAGATTGTATTGTGATGTATTTAATCGAAACTGTTTTTTAGCCTGCATTATTCAAACGTTTAGTTTAATGCAGCTTAGTGTTTTCTTAGAGTAAGCCAATAATAAGTGGGTGTTTTGTGATTATTTTCATAAAATACCCACTTAATTTGTGAAAAGAAGGTTTATCTAGTGCCGAACAGGATTTTATTTTACAATATGAAAATGAAATAATTCCGGTTGAAGTTAAAAGTGATGAAAATGTTAAAAGCCGCAGCATGAATGCGTTTCAGCAGAAATACCAGCCAGGTTTGTGCTTGCGTTATTCACTGAAAAATTTACAATACAGAGAAGGACTCTAAAATACACCTCATTTTTTGTCGGATTATACACATCAGCTCATCGCCATGACGAAAGATTTTGTGGAGGAATAAAAGCAAGATTTGAGACACGACTTGCCAATAAAGAAAAGAATGTTGGACGAACCCAAACACTTATCAAGTTGTAAATAAGTCGTTTAGCAAACGAGAAACCCTCAAGCTGAAACTGGCGCCAGGCGGCGGAGCAGCAGTGAGTTTTAGGGTTAAACTATAGTTTAGCTTGATCCAAAAAGCAGATAATTTCGGATTGGCTTAAAACACTAACTTTGCGATTAAAATAGAGGATATTATGGCAGTTCTTATAAAAAATAAATCCAACACAGATCGCATCATTTTGGGTATTTCGCACGGCGATATCAATGGCATCAGCTATGAAGTATTATTGAAAACTTTCACCGATTTGCGACTGCTCGACTTGTTTACACCGGTTATCTATGGTCATTCAAAAGTAGCTTCTTATTATAAGAAATACCTGAATTATAACGACATACAGTTCAATCTGATAAAAGATGCCGATCAGGCGCATCCCAAAAGGATCAATATCATAAACTGTACTGAAAATGATTTGAAAATTGATGTTGGACAGTCCACTTCAATTGCCGGAGAAGCAGCCTTTGAAGCGATCGAAATGGCCATGTCTGACTTCAAAAAAGGCAAAATTCATGCACTGGTAACCTTACCTATCAACAAACAAAATATCCAATCCGATGTTTTTAGCTTCCCCGGTCATACCGAATATCTGAGCTCACAATTTGATAAACAAGAACCACTTATGTTGATGGTTTGGAATGACTTGCGTGTAGGAACACTTACCGGTCATATTCCGTTAAAAGAGGTGCCGGGCAAGATTACGGAAGGGTTAATTAACACTAAAATCAAACTTCTCAACCAAAGCCTTATCCGTGATTTTGGCATTGCGAAACCAAAAATCGCTGTGCTGGGATTGAATCCACATGCCGGCGATGGAGGCTTGCTGGGCAGTGAAGAAAAAACGGTCATAATGCCTGCATTGGAAAAGCTCAGGCAAAATAAAATCCTTGTTTTTGGTCCTTTTCCGGCTGATGGATTTTTTGGTTCAGGTGCCTGGAAGAAATATGATGGCGTGATGGGAATGTATCACGATCAAGCACTTGCGCCTTTTAAAAGTATTGCTTTTGAAGGCGGTGTAAACTTCACCGCAGGACTACCAATCGTGAGAACCTCCCCGGCGCATGGTACGGCTTTTGAAATTGCGGGCCAAAATATTGCTTCCGAAGATTCTTTCAGAGAAGCTTTGTATCTGGCGCTGGATGTGTTTCGCAACAGGACTGAATTTGCTGAAAATACAGCTGATTCTTTACCTTCATTTCAAAACAATAAAACCTAAGGTGTTTGTATGATTCACCAAAACTACCTTGTTTCTGAGTTGGTTGACATCGTAAACGGAAAATTGCTTTCGGAAAAAGGTGATAATTGTATAGTTAGAGATATTATTATCGACAGTCGACAGTTTATAACGGCTGAAAACTGTATGTTTATCGCACTCTTGAGCAACCGCAACGACGGCCACAACTATATGCAGCAGCTGTATGCTAAAGGGCTGCGCGTCTTTATGGTTAGCCATACCAATTTTCTAAAAGAAGATATGGCGAACGCCGTTTTTATATTGGTTGACAATACTTTAACGGCGCTTCAGCAACTTGCTGCCCATCACCGCAAACAGTTTGATATTCCTGTGATCGGTATCACCGGAAGCAACGGAAAAACAATTGTTAAAGAATGGCTTTTTCAATTATTAAGCCCGGACCGTACCATTATCAGAAGTCCGAAAAGCTATAACTCGCAGATTGGAGTGCCACTTTCTGTTTGGCAAATGGATGAACAACACCAACTTGCTATTTTTGAAGCTGGTATTTCTGAGCCTGAAGAAATGGCAAAGCTGCAACAGATTGTCAAGCCTACTATTGGATTATTCACCAATATAGGGCAAGCACATGGCGAGAATTTTATTCAGATAAATCAAAAAGTCGGTGAAAAGTTAAAACTTTTTACCAAAGTGAACACGCTCGTGTATTGTGCAGATCATGCTGATATTCAATCGGTAATCATCAAGTCGGAATTGCTGCAAAGCATTCAGGCCTTTAGTTGGAGTAGGAAAAATCCTGCTGATTTACAAATTACCGAAATTAAAAAGTCGGTGAAAAATTGTATTATCGAAGGGATTTATAAAACTAATAAAGCCACGATTACTATTCCGTTTTGTGATGAGGCCTCTATCGAAAATGCCATACACTGTTGGGCAATGATGCTGGTGCTTGGCGTGGGTCAGGCTACCATTAGCAAGCGTATGGAACTGTTGGCGCCGATCGCGATGCGGCTGGAGCTGAAGGCAGGCGTGAACAACTGTACCATTATCAACGATAGCTACAACTCCGATGTGAATTCGCTGGCTATTGCGTTGGATTTTATGAACCAACAGCAGCAGCACCCGCGCAAAACACTGATCCTTTCTGATATTTTGCAAAGCGGACGTAATGAGTTGGATTTGTATAGCTTTATCGCTCAAATGGTCGAAGCTAAAAAGATTGACAGACTGATTGGTATTGGACCGGCTATCAGCCGTCAGGCAGATCGGTTTTCGATGGAGAAAATTTTCTTCCAGTCGACAGATGATTTTCTGACTCATTTTTCTTTTGCCTCACTCAGTAATCAAACTGTTTTACTGAAAGGTGCCCGGGTTTTTGAGTTTGAACAAATCAGCAATCAATTACAGGAAAAAGCACATGAAACCGTACTTGAAATCAACCTGAATCACCTGATTCATAACCTGAATTACTTTCGCACCAAAGTCAAAAAATCTACCAAACTAATGGCGATGGTCAAGGCGTTCAGCTATGGAAGTGGTAGTTTTGAGGTGGCCAATGTATTGCAGTTTCACCAAATAGATTACTTGGCTGTTGCTTACGCGGATGAGGGCGTCGAGCTGCGCAAGGCTGGAATAAACCTGCCAATCATGGTGATGAGTCCCGAAGAAAACAGCTTCGCTGCGATGATAAAACATCAGCTCGAACCCGAAGTTTTTAGCTTCAGGACGCTGGATTTACTCGAAGAAACCATTCGCCAAACCGCCTTGCCGCCCAATAAACCCGTCAGGATTCATATAAAACTGGATACAGGCATGCATCGGTTGGGTTTCTGCCCTGATCAGATTGCGGAATTATTGGTGAGAATTCAACAAAATCCGATGTTGATGGTGAAGTCTGTTTTCTCACACCTCGCTGCCAGCGATAAACCCGAACATGACGATTTTACACGCCGGCAGATTGCTTTATTTGATGAGTTAAGCCTCAAAATTACCAATGTGATTTCGTATCCGATTATGCGTCACATACTTAATACCGGTGGTGTGATGCGTTTTCCGCAAGCGCAATTTGATATGGTACGTTTGGGAATTGGGCTTTATGGTGTGCCGCAAACCCACGAAGAAGCTGATAAATTGGAAACCGTACTTTCGCTTAAATCAATTATCTCACAGATAAAAAGGGTTAAAAGCGGCGAAAGTATTGGTTACAACAGAAGTACTTTACTTAGCGAGCCAACTACAATCGGCATTGTTCCGGTAGGTTACGCCGATGGTTTGCCACGCGTTTTAAGCAACGGGAAAGGACAGCTGTGGGTTGACGGAGAAAAAGCGCCGATTATTGGCGATGTTTGCATGGATATGTGCATGATAAACCTCAACGGAATTAAGGCGGCGGAAGGCGATACCGTGATTGTATTTGATGATGCGCCTAAGCTTTCTGCGCTGGCAAAACTTTCTCAAACAATTCCTTACGAATTATTGACACGTATCTCACGCAGGGTGAAAAGAGTTTATTTTCAGGAATAGTTAACCGACTTTCTGCACTACAACAATCCGATATTCCCAGAGTTTTTCTTTCAGGGCCAGAAACTGAAACTTGCCTGATAAATAATGGTGCTTGGCAAAACGTGAGGTGTTGTGGGTGAGATTGTAGAGTATAGAAGGCAGTGCACCAATCAGATACGCCCAATACATTCGGCGTGATGATTGGTAAATCTGTGCAGTAAAATCTTTATTCTCAACCAGCGTAAAACCATTTCTTTGTAGTGCTTTTCTAAAAGCCGTGATTTCGTTAAACTGCGAAATAGCCCAGGTTTCGCCCCAGCTTTTCATCAGCAATTGCTCATCGGCTGTGCCTTTTTCTGTTAGAAAATAATCGCTCAGCACAATTTTCCCGCCGGGTTTTAGCAAGCGATGTGCTTCGGCCAGAAACGTATCCTTATCATTGGCATAGCACAAGCTTTCGCAGGCCCAAATCAGGTCGAAACTGTTATTTTCAAAAGGAGTTTCGTTGTAGTTGGCTACCTGGAAATGGGTGAGTTTTTGCAAGTTTAGCTTTTCAGATAAACCTTTGGCCAGCTGCACCTGGCGATTGCTCAGGCTTATTCCATCTACCTTACAATCAAAAGTTGAGGCCAGAAAAAAAGCTGCTCCACCTACTCCGCAGCCGGCATCCATTACCCGGCTATTTGGTTCAACGCCTACGAATGCAGCCATTTGGTGGTTGGTGTTGTGCAAAGCTTCCCGAAAATTTGAGGTTTCATCGTCCCAAATGCCATAGTGAATGGCTTTCGATTGCTTCATCTTCCACCAAAAACGGTAGTGCGGCAGCGTTTGGTCGTAATAATCGGCAATATCTTTTGGTGTAAATGTGGGCATCTGGTATAGCAGTTGGCTAATTACTGGCAAATTTACTACAATTAGCTTTAGGCTGGCTTCTTCGTATGTTAGTTGTAATGCTGGGGTTTTCAAATAATAAGAAGTGGCGCTATTTTTTCTTTGGAAGTGATTTCTTTTCCTGTAATGCGAGATAACTATCCGGAGTCACAACGCTTTCTCCTGTTTTTGATTCTATCTCCTTTCTGGCAACTCCCGCTACATGCCCACCTTCTTGAGCCACTTTTTTATTGTCATCAAATGTTTGTGGCTTTTTCTTTTTGGATATTTCTTTGGTAGAGGCTTCGGCGAGCATATTTAAAACCAGCTCGAGATTAGTCATATTGTCTCGTAAGTTTTCCTTTTTGAGCTGCTTGAGTTGTTTGTATTGCTTAGTGGAAATTCCTG
Source organism: Bacteroidales bacterium (assembly GCA_023229135.1). Classification (GTDB taxonomy): domain Bacteria; phylum Bacteroidota; class Bacteroidia; order Bacteroidales; family F082; genus UBA5536. The sequence continues at coordinate 20,353 of JALNZT010000016.1, read as the reverse complement.
CCCAGGCTTTGGTGATTTCATCCGTGAGGATGGCATATTCCAGCCCTTTTTTCACTCCTCGTGTATCCCATTCAACCGTCAGTTCTTTGCGGACTTCAATGCTTTTCAGCCGCTGATTAATCCATTCTTTGGAATAGCCGTTTTTGAGATAGGTTTCCATGGCGCGTTCAAAAGCCAGTTCGGGATCTTCAGTTTCTTCTATGCGCTCGTATCCTACTTTTGCCAGCCAAAGTTTAAAAGGTTCGGCTTTGGGCGAGGGAATGGACTGAATAAGACGTAAAAGTTGCTCTGTATCAGCGACATCTGTTTTGTAGTGCTTTCCATCAGAGGATAGCATTTTCAGTTGTCCGATTTTTTCGGACAACTCACTTCCTTCCTCAAATAATTTTCGCTTAAGGTCATTCCAGTATTTTCGAGGACGCTCGTTTTCTGCTAAAACGGCAACAACATCTACAATAGAAAAGTACCACTTTTCTCTGTCATCGTCCCAATGAACACGAACTTGTTTTTGATCAAATAGCTTGATGGCTGTTTCTTTCGTCATGGTTTATTGTTTTATGATTTTGCACGCAATATAGCACATCGAAGGTAGGAAAAATAATTAGACCTTATAATGATTAAAATCGTATGAGGCAGAATTTAAGATTTTTTGATTGGCAAGGCGTTTTTCTTTTGCATAGCCATAGAAAAAAGAGGGAGAGAATAAACACTAGGAAGAAGACCTCAAAATAGTAAACAAAAAAAGCCAACACCTAAATGTTGGCTTTTAATGCTTTTCTGAGTAGCGGGGGAAGGATTCGAACCTTCGACCTTTGGGTTATGAGCCCAACGAGCTGCCTCTGCTCCACCCCGCAATTTGACCATTTTTGAATCGGAAGAACTTATATCCTTGACCTAAATGGGAGTGCAAAGATATATTTTGTTACTTTGCAAAGCAAACATTTTAAGCAAAATATTTTTAAATGAAACATAAAGCCGGCTATGTCAACATATTAGGTAATCCAAATGTGGGCAAGTCAACATTGATGAACGCGTTGGTAGGTGAAAAGCTGTCCATAATTACTTCAAAAGCGCAAACAACCAGGCACCGTATTCTCGGAATTGTAAACGACGAGAACTACCAAATCGTGTTTTCTGATACGCCCGGCATTATCGATCAGCCCGCTTATAAAATGCACGAAGTAATGAATCAGTTTGTGCAAACAGCCTTTATTGACGCTGACCTGATTCTTTTTGCGATTGATATAACAGAAGAAGTACCGCATGCATCAACCATTGAAAAGCTGCGAAATAGTAAGGTACCGGTTTTTGTGCTGATCAATAAAATTGATTTATCAGATCAGCCTAAATTGGAGGCTTCCGTTTTATGGTGGACGGAGGCGCTGCCAAAAGCAAAAGTATTTCCAATTTCTGCTATTCTCGGACATAACGTGCCTTACCTGATGGAACAAATTTTGACGCATTTACCTGAATCACCTCCTTATTTTCCAAAAGACGAGCTTACCGATAAGTCGATGCGCTTTTTTATCACTGAAATAATCCGGGAGAAGATTTTGCTCAATTACAAACAGGAAATCCCATATTCTGTTGAGGTAGCTGTTGATGCCTACGAAGAAAGTGCTAAACTAATTCGCATTCAGGCTATTATTTTTGCTGCACGTGATTCGCAAAAGGCCATCATCATTGGAAAACAAGGTGCTGCCATCAAAAAAACAGGCACCATGGCACGCGAAGACATCGAAGCCTTTGTGGGCAAGAAAGTATTTCTCGAGCTAACAGTAAAAGTGAATAAAGACTGGCGCAACGATGATGCGATGTTGAAGCGTTTCGGTTACGAATCCTAATTTCTAAAGTAAATAATTGTTTTATGGCGAATATAGTGGCAATTGTAGGAAGGCCCAATGTGGGAAAATCGACCTTGTTTAACAGGTTGGTGCAAGCGCGGCAGGCTATTGTAGAAGAGACCAGTGGAGTTACCCGCGACCGCCATTATGGTGTGAGCGACTGGAACGGGAAAAGCTTTTCGGTGATTGATACCGGTGGTTACGTGATGGGTTCAGATGATATTTTTGAGGAAGAGATCAGGAAGCAAGTGGCACTGGCCATCGACGAGGCTGATGTGATTCTTTTTGTTGTTGATGCTCGCGAAGGTATTCATGTCCTGGATCAGGAGGTAGCCAATATGCTGCGCCAGGTAAAGAAAAAGGTGCTGTTGGTAGCCAATAAAGTAGATAACTCCGAGCGCATTGCTGATACCCATGAGTTTTTTGCATTTGGCTTGGGTGAAGTGTTTCCGGTGTCGGCCATAACAGGCAGTGGGACAGGTGAATTGTTAGATGAAATGGTTCCGCTCTTGCCAAATGAAGGCATAACGCTCGATAATTCATTGCCAAAATATGCCGTTGTGGGGAGGCCAAATGTTGGAAAATCCTCCATCATAAACGCCTTTTTGGGCAACGAACGTAATATTGTAACATCCATTGCCGGTACTACACGCGATAGCATTCACACGGAATACAAAGCCTTTGGCATGCATTTTATTCTGGTTGACACCGCCGGTTTGCGCAAAAAAGGGAAGGTTTACGAAAATATTGAGTTTTATTCGGTGCTTCGTGCCATTCGTACCATAGAGGAGAGCGACGTAATCATTTTGTTGATTGATGCCAAAGATGGCATGGAAGCACAGGATTTGAACATCCTGAAGCTGGCCGAAAAAAATAGAAAAGGTGTTTTGATTGTTGCCAACAAATGGGATTTAGTTGAAAAAGAGACCAATACACACCTGGAATTTGAGCAGGCCATAAAGAAACGTACGGCACCATTTACCGATATTCCGATTATTTTCACCTCGGTGATACAAAAACAACGGATTTTTAAAGTATTGGAAGCCGCCAATGAGGTGTATGAAAATCGTCAGCGTCGCATAACTACTTCGGTGCTAAATGAGGTGTTGCTGCCGATTATTCAGGCTTCGCCACCGCCGGCCAGCACCCGTGGACGATATATTAAAATCAAGTATATCACACAGTTAAAGACGGCATCGCCACAATTTGTTTTCTTCTGTAATTTTCCTAAGGATGTCAAAGAGTCGTACAGACGCTTTTTGGAAAACAAATTGCGCGAGCAGTTTAATTTCAAAGGTGTACCGGTGCAACTTTATTTCAGGCAAAAATGAGCGACAGCATCCGAATCGACAAATGGCTTTGGGCCGCCCGGATTTTCAAGACCCGGAATTTGGCTGCCGAAGCGTGCAAAGGTGGCAAAGTGAAAATGGATCAGCAGTCCGTAAAAGCTTCCCGTGAAATAAAAACCGGCGATATCATCGATGTGCAGGTGAATCAACTGCACAAAAAAGTGGAGGTAAAAAATCCTATCAAAAACCGGGTTTCAGCTAAAATGCTGGATGAGGTGTATATCGACCGCACACCTCAGGAAGAACTGGAACGCTATGAGATGCTGTTGGCTTCCAAAGCAGAATACCGCGGTCGGGGTTTAGGTCGTCCTACAAAAAAAGAACGTCGGTTGATTGATAAATTAAAAAATGATTAGAGAAATGAGAGTGTTTTCCAAAAGTTTATCCTGGGCAGCAATGCTTGCTCTTGTAGTGCTTTTCAGTGCTTGCAGCAGCTCAAAAAATCAACTTAAAAAACCTGAAAAGGATTGGATGGTTGCTTTCTACAATGTTGAAAACCTGTTTGATACCATCAACGATCCCGCCATCAATGACGAGGAATTTTTGCCGGAATCACGGCTGAATTGGAATACTGAAAAGTATCTGCATAAATTGCATCAAAAAGCCAAGGTGATTGCAGCTATGGATAGCCTTGAAATGCCGCATTTTATTGGCCTTGCTGAAATTGAAAACCAGGTAGTCCTTGAAGATTTAGTGCGTGAGCCAGCCATCGCTAAGGCTGCTTATTCCATTGCACATATCGAAGATGACGATGACCGCGGAATAGAAGTGGCAGCACTTTACCGTGCGGATTATTTTCGTTTGTTGCATTTGCAGGCCATGGAAATCACAAAACCTGACAGCCTGAGCGGAAAATTGCGTCATGTGCTGTATGCCAAAGGTTTGATTTATGGGAATGACACCTTACATATTTTTGTAAACCACTGGTCGTCAAGATATGGTGGCCGTGAAGAAACTGATCCAAAACGTCGTGCTTCCGGAGATTTTTTACGCCATAAGGCAGATTCAATTCTGGCTTTTAATGCCAATGCACGTATTGTTATCATGGGCGATTTAAATGACAATCCAACCGATTTAAGCATCACGAATCACCTGAAAGCAGGCAGCCCGAAACAGGGCGTTGAAGCCGCTGAGCTGTATAACCTTTCGCTCGATCTGTTTTTGGCCGGCGAAGGCACTTTATACTACAAAAGCTGGGATTTCTTTGACCAGGTAATTGTGTCGTCCGCTTTATTAAATGGAAAAACCTGGCAGGTGGATACCCTGAAAGTGGTGAAACATCCGTGGATGCTTTTTCAGCAGAAAAATGGAGAATCACGACCCAATCGTACTGCTTCCGGTGGTCGGTATTATGGTGGTTACAGCGATCACTTGCCTGTGGTGTTGTATCTTTCAAGTGGAAAATAAGCTCAATCGAAACACTGTTCGCTGATTATATTTCCTGATTCGTCCCAGGCTTTCCAAAGCCCGGTGCGCCTGCCTTCTTCGTAGGTCCCTTCGATATTTTTAGTGCCATTGGGGTGGTAAACAATACCTTTTCCATCTCTTTTGCCGGCCTTGAAACTGCCGCTGCTCCACAAAGTGCCGTCTTCAAACCAGGAGTTCCATTCGCCTTCGCGACGCTTGTTTTCAAAGCTGCCTTCCATTTTTAGCTGGCCCTCAGGATAGTATTGCTTTTCCTTTACAAGGATTTTTTCACCCGCTTTTTCTTTGTAAAAGCGCACAGTTTTAGGATTGCCGTTATCCCATAAATCTTCAATCTCAGAAATTAAATCGTCGTCCGTTTTTTCAACTTTATTTTGGGTGCAGCTGCTTAAAAAAATGCTGCTTACCAGAAAAACAAAAAAGATCTTAACGATTGAATTGCAGGCGCATACCTTTGATGTCTTCCTTGAATATTCCGTTTTCATAAGCCAATTCGCCATTGATAAAAGTATGTGTTATTCGGTGAGAAAAAGTTGTTCCTTCCAGTGGAGACCAACCACATTTGTACAAAATATTGTCTTTCGTTACCGTTTCCGGTTCGTTTTCTGCTATTAAAACCAAATCAGCAAAATAACCTTCACGGATAAAACCCCGTCGATGAATTCGGAAGAGAATGGCTGGGTTATGGCACATCTTCTCTACCATTGTTTCCAGAGGTATCATGCCTTTCTTACTCATTTCGAGCATGCCCAAAAGCAAATGCTGTACCATTGGCCCACCCGAAGGTGCTTCAAAGTAAGGACGTGATTTTTCTTCCAGCGTATGCGGTGCGTGGTCAGTGGCTACAACGTCCAATCGCCCGTCTAACAATGCTTCCCAAAGTTTAAGCCGGTCGTTTTCAGTTTTTACTGCCGGATTCCATTTGATCAGATTGCCTTTTTGTTTGTAATCATTTTCATTAAACCAGAGGTGATGCAGACAAACTTCAGCAGTGATTTTTTTCTCTGCCAGTGGAATTTTATTGCTGAAAAGTGCTGTTTCCATCGCTGTCGAAAGATGCAAAACATGCAGGTGTGTGCCGTATTTTTTGGCCAGCTCAACGGCTTGTGAAGAAGATTTGTAGCAGGCTTCCGCATTTCTGATAAGCGGATGAAGGCTTGCTGTGGCGGTTTCCTTAAATTTCTGCTGATAAAACTGGTTGTTTTCGCGTATCATGGGTTCGTGTTCGCAATGTACGGCAACAATAGTGGGTGCTTCTGCAAAGATTCCCTGCAAAGTTTGTTGGTCGTCCACCAGCATATTTCCGGTGCTCGAACCCATAAAAACCTTGATGCCGCATACGTTTTTGGGATCTGTCTTAGCAACTTCTTTCAGGTTGTCGTTAGACGCACCCATATAAAACGAGTAGTTTGTCATAGATTGTGCTGCGGCAAGCTCGTATTTATCTTGTAAAAGACTTTGAGTAAGTGTGTTAGGAATTGTATTTGGCATTTCCATAAAGCTGGTTATGCCACCGGCTGCTGCGGCACGGCTTTCGGTTTTGATATCGGCTTTGTAGGTTAAACCCGGTTCGCGAAAATGTACCTGATCGTCAATGAGGCCCGGGATTAGAAGCTTTCCGGTGGCATCAATAGTTTTAAGATCCTTTTGTAAAACAGCAATCTTGCCTTTTCCGGATGCCGAAATTTTTTTTATCACACCTTGATCTATAAGTACGTCTGCTGTAAAGCGTTTTCCTTCGTTTATAAGGTTAGCGTTTTCAATCAGGATGGCACCCATGGTTTAAGATTTTGCTTCAGGTGTGGGCTTGATTTGTCCGGTTATGCCTCTCATCCTTAGGTTGATAACACCCAAAACAGCTTCCCTGAAAATACGTTTGTTCATTTTTGAAGTGCCTTCTGTCCGATCGGTAAAAATAATCGGGACTTCTTTCACGGTAAAACCAAGTTTCCAAGCAGTATATTTCATCTCGATCTGGAAAGCGTAGCCCACAAATTTGATGCGGTTCATATCGATTTTTTCAAGCACTTTGCGTCTGTAGCATACAAAACCTGCCGTGGTGTCTCTTACTTTTAGCCGTGTGATAAAACGCACGTAAGCGGAGGCATAATACGACATCAGCACGCGTCCCATGGGCCAGTTTACGACGTTTACACCGGTTATATAGCGGGAGCCAACAGCAACGTCAGCACCTTCGTGAGCACAGGCGTGATAAAGGCGTTCGAGGTCGGCGGGGCTATGTGAAAAATCAGCGTCCATCTCAAAAATGTATTCATATTTTCGTGCCAAACCCCAACGAAATCCGTGGATATAGGCTGTGCCTAATCCTAACTTGCCCTTGCGTTCTTCAATATAAAGCCGTTCAGGAAATTCCGGCATCAGTTTTTTCACAATGGCAGCAGTGCCATCAGGGCTATTGTCTTCAACTACAAGCACATCAAAGGCTTTTTCCAATTCGAAAACAGTGCGTAAAATTTTTTCGATGTTTTCCTTTTCGTTGTATGTGGGTATAATGACCAAGCTGTCTGACATCAATTAGGACTTTTAAGGTTTATAAAGCTACAAATTTAGCCACAAACTTAAGATTTCCAATCATTAAAAAGTGAATTTCGCGAAAATTGTAAAAGCCTGATTAAAAAAATAGCGTCCATTTTGCAATGAACGCTATTTTAAGCTTTGATAATCAAGTGGATAATTTATTCGATGATAAGTTTTCCTACTTCACTGCTATCCGAAGTTGGCAACACAATTTGGTAGCAACCAACTCGCAAATCTTCAGTAAATCAATAATGCTTGTAGGCTTCAAAGGCTATTGGTTTCCGTAAAAAGTGATTCTCTGTACCTTTGATAGGTTTGAACAAGATAGCCAGCCGAAGCCAGCTATCTTTATTTTTACCTCAGAATTTTAGTTTATTATGCTTACCAGCCGTTAAAAATAATCACTTGGCCAAATTTGGCTAATAAACAATTAGTCGATTGGTAGCAATCTTGTGCTGATCTTTGAGTACAATTAGGTAAATGCCTGACTGTATTCCAATTCCATCCAGATTGAGGTATATGTCTTTCTCATCACCAGCAAGCTTTGTGGTGTAAACCGCTTTTCCTTGCATATCGGTGATAGTCAATGTTGCCTGACTACTTATTGTTGATGAAAGCGGAATGTGAATGACAGCTGTTGCCGGATTGGGGTTTACTTTTAAGCTGTTCACCGATGATAGCTCGCCTATCCCGGTGTTATCTACAACGGTAAAATAGACTTTGGCAGTGCTGTATAGCGTAGCATCAGCCTGATAAGCAATTTTATAGACAATTGAATCTTCGCCAAAAAAGCCAAGTTCGGGCTGATAGATAACAACATTGGGATTAGAAAAAGGAACATAAGCATTGCCATGAGTGGCAGCAGTTTCGATGCTCAGGCTCACAGGTGCCTGAAACTCATCATTATTCAAAACGGCAACCGTAAAAAGCTCGTCAATCACGCCGGTGGCATTGTCAGCAACAGCGACCGGGGGTGTGTCCAGATCAATCAAAACACCCTGATTGTCAACAAAACGCTTTACAAATTCCTGGTAATAAATATTGGCGATGGTAGCATCGTGGATGATCAATGTGTTTTCGTCATTTTCGTTATCGGCAGCAGCACTCCAGTTATGAGAGCCGGTCCATAATATGGGATCGGAAGCCGGAGCGCCCTGGTCAACAATCATATATTTGTGGTGAAGGGTTCCACTTGAAACATTATCGAAAGTAAAGTGCACTGTAAGGGCTTCTGTGAGTATTGTATTCACGGTGGAATTGTTTCCACCTTCGTTGTTGGTGATCACATTAGTAGCAATGCCGGCTCCGGCACGCTCAGCGATGGCATCTGCCATTTCTATTCTGGTAATCAACATGGTAGAGATGCTCAAGTCATGGTCAGCTGTGTTAATGGTTTCAATAATTTTGTTATTTACGCCATCTGTTGGGCTGAAATATGACTCAACATATTTGCCATTGATGCGGAAGGCATGTGGAGTATTGTTTTTCTTTTTGGAGCCAAACTTGGCATTGGCTTCATTCGGGTTGTCTCCATGTGAACCCCACATCTCTTCAAATTCAATTTGATAAGTGCGGGCCAGGCTCTGATCCTGAACGATGATGACGTTGTTGGCGTCGAGGTTTACCTGACCTTCGGTGAGGTTTGTCGAGCCGGTCCAAACAATTGGGTCGTTTGCATCAACAGATTCGGCATCGAAAACGATGAATTTGTTGTGCATGATGCCCTGTCGTTGTAAATTATCGGGTCCAATCAGCACATGAACAGCTGAGCCGGCCAGTTCATTAATACCCAGGTTTGCTGTGGTGCCACAACCAATCACCCGCACGCGAACACCTCTGTTGGCAGCTGCTTTCAGGGCGTTGCTCACATTGCTAATGCCATTGTTATTGAAATTATACATCGTGAAATCAATGGTATGTTTTGCGCGGTTAATGTAATTGATAAGCGTGTCGTCAATTAGTTTATTCAGGTATATGGCATCAACGCCAGTTGAATAATCGTGGTTGACTAAACTGTTAAAATACACTTTGATGTCGCCAGTTGAATTGGAGATGGTAGCAAAAGGTATTTCTGATGAGAAAGCTGTATCGCTACCACTGACAGAGAAGGCTTTCACCCAAAATATTTCTCCGGGATTGAGGTCTGTCAGTTCAATTTCATGGCTGGTTGAGTTGCCGGCAGCGGAAATATGATTGTCAAATACACCTGTTTCAGTTTCACCATAAAACATTTCTGTGGTTCCGGCAATATTGGTTTCCCAGCTGAAATTGAGGGTGGTTTTTGTAAACTCAGGATTATCTAACGAACCTGTGAGATAAATCGAACCTGGGATAAAAATATCGTTCAGGTCGCGCGGCAACAATTGGTAGCCGCCATTCGGATCGTTGTAATCGAACTGTGAACAGATAGCGGTTAGATGCACGGGGCCACTGGGGATAGTGGTGCCCACGAAATCTTGTCCGTTTTTGATGTAGATATATCCAATTTCATCATTGGATGAGAAGGTATATTTTTTGTTTCCGGCGAAGGTTTGACCGGCATCATAAAACAGCACGTTATTGATTTGTATTAGCATGCCTTCATAAGCTTCATTAATCTGATTTGGGGTGAGTAACGCTGGCTCCGGCAAAGGATTACCGGTTGAGCGCACAATAACGCTGGTGACCGGATCAAGCTCCAGCAATTGATTGTAATTTTTCAACGTACCTGTTACGGTGATTGAGTCGCCACGGTTGACAACGTCTGTGAGTGGGCCATAGGCTGCGATGCCTGCTGTGCCGTCTTCAAGATAGCGGATGATGCCCATTTCGGTGCCGTTGGTGGCAATACCTTTTACGGTAACAACAGAGCCAATGGGCATTTGACGTGCTTCGAGAATCGAGTTTTGTGCATTCGTGAAGGAAAATGTTCCAAACAAAAGGAATGCGGCAATCAGAAAATGTTTCATCGTATTTTAGTTAAGTGTGATTTTTAGAGAAATGGTGGCGGTGCGACCCATGCCAAAAAACACGCCGGCTGAGCTGGCATCAAAAGTACTTGAATGAACTAAATAGGGATCGTTATTTTGCGCGTCGGTAATAAACTTGCCGTCAAGCAGGTTGATAATACTGCCACGCAGCTCGAAACCTGTTTTTTTCATGTGCCAGCTGTAACCGGCATGCACGTCAAGCATAAAATAATCCGGGATTTTCCAGGATTGTATTGGGTTTCCGTTGTCGTCAAAAGCCCAGTCATTTTGGTCAGGATCATAATCGAGGGGGTTAAACTCGGCGTAATGTTTCCCGAAATAAGTAAAAACGCCACTGGCATAAAGGCCTGGAATAATTTCCCAGCGGATGCGTTCCTGATTTTGAATTTGAGCGGCATCACCTACATAAAGCCCTTTGGCATCGAAAGGCCGTGTACCAACCTGTTGACCGTTGTCGTCATAAACGCGTGCCGTATCTGCCGAAGTCCATTTCCAGTCGCCAATAGAAAGTAAGCTTTCAAAGAGTAAGTTTTTAGATATCCTATAGGCAAACTCAAACTCGATTCCTTTGTGCAATGCATTCATATTATTGATGTTAACCGAATAACGAGTGCCATCAATATCCATCGATAACGCTCTGTCGGCAGGTTTGTTTTTCCAACTGGTGATATAGGTATTTACGTTGAGCGTAAACTTAGGTTTTACCCAGCTATAGCCAAGTTCGAAAGCTTGTACCTTTTCATTTTCAATTGATTTGAAAAGCGTGTTACGTCTGTCGTATACGTTATTAAAACGTTGTGCTTTAGAAATATATCCCAAGTTACCAAAAATGTTCATGGTTTCGTTGAGGTTATAGTTCACGCCGCCCTTTACGGTCCAGCCCGGAATATATTTCCAATCTGTTTCATTGGTACGCAGGCCTTCCGCCGTGTGGTCATAAGTAACGCCTTGATAAGTAACCGTTTGGTTAAAGGCAATGGAGAGTGTTGTATCACCAACATCCAGTAGTCGGGGCAGGAAATAGTCTATTCTTTTGTAACCTGTCATAGAAGTGGTTAGATTTAAAAAGGCTGATAGCGCACCCTTTTCTAGTTTTACCTGCCCAAAAAGTCCGCCCCAATTCACTTTCGCATCGTCATGGTAACCAATAATATCATCTACGTATTTTCGTGTTTCGCGGTTATCTTCATTTTCATTTCCACTATCAAGAAAGTAGTTGCCTCCGAACAGGTCTGATATTTTACGAAAGTGTGTGCCTTTATAAGTTCGTAAATCGATTCCTCCTGAGAAGCTTAGCATATCGCTATGTTGGTAATCAACAGTGGATAGAAGTCCCATCCAGAAGTGATTATTCATAGCGGCACGGTATATTTGGGAGGACTTATTGGTGGGGTTCACAATAGGATTAAACAGGTTCATATTAGAATTATAAAAAATTTGTAGGTTTTGTTGCCCTGTTTCTTGATCGTATTTAGGTGTTGTAGAAAATGAATTTCCACCCCCATCGCCAAGTGAGAGATAAAGGATGTTCGAGATATAAACTTTTTTGTTTACTGTCCAGAAATCACGGAGGCTGAACATGGGTTTGTGATAAAAATTATTGGCTGTGCTAAAGGGTTTTGCCCCTGGGTATATAGTGTCGGTAGGTGTTGTATAGGCTTTGCTGAGATATCCCCAATTTGGATTATAGCGCAAGCCCATATTTACTGGTTCACCGTTTTTTATAAGCTTATTAATGTTTTCAGAACTAACGCCATTATCTCTCGCAAAGGTAGTATCAAAAGTAGCGATATATTTTTTATGGCTACGCTGGCCGTGCTCTTGAGGCGCACCCATGGCTGAAAAACTGATGATGTGATTGCCGATTTCTTTATCTACACGCAAAAAATAAAAATAGCCTTTTGTATAAGTCTGGTCAACCCAGCCATCACCTCTTTTATAGGAGCCGGCAAAGGTTACTCCCCAGCCATTTTTCATCCTTCCTGAGGTGAGACCAAGTGAGGTACGCATAAATCCGTCGTTGCCAAATTCCTGTTTCAGGCTGATACCTTTTTTGGCGTCAATGCCTTTGGTGGCAATATTAATTGTGCCTCCCACTGATGGTATGGCCAGTTTTGAAGCGCCAAGCCCGCGCTGAACCTGTGTGTAGCGCATTACGGCATCGAGGCCAAACCAGTTGGACCAGTATACCCAGCCGTTTTCCATATCATTCACCGGAATACCATCGAGCATCACAGCCACGTTGCGCTGGTTAAAACCACGAATATTGATACGTGCATCACCATCTCCACCACCAGATTTAGTGGCATAAACACCAGGTGTGGAGTTGAGGATAAGCGGAATATCCTGCGATGCCAGCTGCTCTTCCATCTTTATGGGATTGATGTTACTGAAAGCTACAGGTGTGTCGCGTGTTTTGGCCACATCACCTACTACCTGAACTTCAGTGAGCGTAATCGTTTTTAATGTGAAATTGAGCTGAATGGTGCTGCTGCCTACTTTTATGTCTTTAGTTTGTTTCTCGAATCCTACATAGCTGATCTCCAGTGTGTAATTGCCTGGTTTGAGGGATAAATTATATGTGCCGTCAAGGTCAGTAACGGTGCCCAAGCCTGGGCCGTAGGTGATATTTACACCGGGCAAAGGCTCGCCCCAATCACCGTCATAAACAAATCCTTTAACTGTTGTGTTTTGTGCGAAAACTCCAAAAGCTACTGCAATAAACAGCAGCAGCAAGCTAGTTTTTTTAATCATGGTTATTGCATTTCTAGGGAGGCATTAAAGATAAAAACACTCTCCACCTTCAGGCTTTATAGATATAACCCAATGATAGAGAGTGTGAATATAATTTTTGCTTTAGTTAAAAAGTAATTTTTGTGTGCCGATACGATTCGACTGATAGCTGATTTTTATCAGATACATGCCTTTTAGTTCGCGGTCAGATTTAAAAGTGTATGTATTAGAACGCTTGTCAAACTGCTGTTCTTCTACTACTCTTCCGCTCAGGTCGAGCAGCTCGATACGGGTGATGGCTTCTTCTGTGTCAATCGAAAAGACGCTGCCAGTAGCAGGATTAGGATAAATAATGGCTTTGTTCTCCTGTGATTCGCTTATATTGAGCGTATTACATTCGCAGTTGTGAAAGCCCAATGAATCGAAGGTGTTTTTTGGTATCGAGTCATATTCCATATGAACTTTAAACGCGGGATCCGGATTTGATGTAACGCCTTTTCTTACGTTGGGCTTTCTGATAAGGGTATGATCCATTGTCCACGCCAACCAAAATAAAGGGCCTACATTATAATCCTGAATGGTGTATGAAGTAGGCACACCTCCACTGTTGTAGGTAATTGTGGTATCATTCAGGTTTCCCCAGCCTTTGTCTGCACTTGTCATTGAACCGCCAATTTGTGCGAAAATATCTATAATACCTCCCGATAGGGTTTCTAGTGTCATCGCATCATTTCCATTGAAATACATGGTGCTGTTCACATTGTAAACAGGCGATAAAAATAGATTAGCTTTGGCTTGCAATGCCAGATCAACAGGTGCTTCCTGGCCTGTTCCGTTGGGGTCTCTTTTGTCGAGAACAATCACGAAAGTCGATTTTGGCTCAATAGTTCCACTCAGCGTAACGGCGTCAGGAGAAGTGCCCCCATTACTGTAACGAACCAATTGAAATCCTGCTAAGTCAATTGCTTGATCGGTGGGATTGTAAAGCTCAATGGCTTTGTTGTTTCCCGAACCTTCTACGTATTCGGAAATAAAAATGTTTGAGCAGTCTTGCGCCTGAAGGCTTACTGCAATAAACATAAAAGCAAAATAGAGTAAATTTTTCTTCATATCAATAAGTGTTTAAATGGTTAATACTAACTATTTGTGTGGCAAAATTAACAACTCTTTGCGACAATTAGCCGTAAAAATACAATAAGCTTGTCAATTATGCCAGATATTTTAATGGGATTGTTTTGAAGAGCAATTTTTTTGATTAAAAAAATGCCGACTTGTCTTTGCAGAGAAAGACATAGCCGGCAAGCTGTAAAACTATAGTGCGATGTAGTTTCCTGTTTACCTATTAGGGAACAGGGGTAGTAGGTTTACTTTACGTGACCAATTTGTATTTAATAACCAATAATCCTCAAAAATTCCTCCCTAACTTTTGGGTCATTTTTAAATGCACCCCCATATTCTGAAGTAATCGTGCTGCTGGAATCGTCTTGTATTCCGCGTGAGGCGACACATAGGTGTTTGGCATCAATAACGATAGCCACGTCATCTGTTTTGAGAACTTTTTTTAGCTCTTCTGCAATTTGAACGGTCAGGCGTTCCTGCACTTGCGGACGGCGGGCAAAATAATCAACAATTCGGTTGATTTTTGATAAGCCGATTACTGTTCCGTTGGAGATATAAGCAACATGTGCTCTACCGAAAATGGGTAAAAAGTGATGCTCGCAAGTCGTTTTCAGTGTGATATCTTTTTCAACCAACATTTGCCCGTACCGAAATTTGTTGTCGAAAACTGACATTTTGGGCTTATTCATCGGATTTAATCCGTGAAAAATTTCTTTTACAAACATTTTTGCCACCCGATGCGGTGTGCCGCGCAGGCTGTCGTCTGTCAGATCTAAACCAAGCGTTTGCATGATCTGTTCAAAATGAGCTTCGATATTAGCTATTTTATTTTCGTCTGAAAGCAGGAAAGCATCCGGACGCATCGGTGTTTCTATGCTGGTAAAGCTGTGGTCGTCGCCCATTTGTTCGGCTTCAATTGCGCTTATCTGATGGTGCGGGTGTCCATTACCATTTCCGCTTATTACGTGCTTTCCGTTTCCGTTTGCTGTTTTAAAGCTTCTTAAAGCTATTAAGTTGCCGTCTATTTTCATGATTTTTACGTTTTGCTGCATCTTAAACAACATAAACATTCAGATTGTTTAATATCCAATGAAAAAACTTAAACAAAAATAAGGATGATTTAATTAATCGATTATTAATCAACAACTTAAAAGTTTTCTTGTTCCTGTATTTTACGCATTAATTCAAGCGCGGAAAGCACATTGGGAATAGATTTAAACTGTAAAATAAGCTTATTTCCGGTTTCTTTCATGCGGCAGCTTGTGGGGTTTGCTTGCACAAACTTGAGCATAGAAGAAAATATTTTGGATTGAAAATAGGCTGATTCCTGGTCTGAAACAAAATAGGCGGTGAGCATTTTGTTGCGCAGCACTAATTTTTCAAAGCCCAAATCGCGTGCCAGCCACCTCAGGCGAACTGTGTTGAACAGCGCGTTTGCCTGTTTCGGAATCGGGCCAAAGCGGTCAATAAGCGCTTCTGCGAAAGCTTCCAGTTTTTCCTCATCAGGAATATTATCCAGCTCCGAATACAGCTTGATGCGTTCAGGTGAGGCGGCGATATAATCTGCCGGCAGTAGTATTTCGAGGTCAGATTCAAAAACACACTCCCTCACAAACTTTCGCGGTTTATCGCTGGTAAAAATATCCTTAAACTCTGTTTCTTTGAGTTCCATGATGGCTTCGTCAAGGATTTTATGGAAGGTTTCAAAGCCAATATCGTTGATAAAACCACTTTGCTCACCGCCCAAAAGGTTTCCGGCTCCCCGGATGTCGAGGTCGCGCAGGGAAATATTAAATCCGCTTCCCAAATCGGAAAATTCTTCGATAGCCCGCAAACGTTTTTGAGATTCGCTACTCAAAGCTGCCATGGGCGGGGCAAGCAGGTAGCAGAAAGCTTTCTTGTTGGAACGGCCAACACGCCCGCGCAACTGATGCAAATCGCTGAGGCCATAATGATGTGCCTCGTTAATGATAATGGTGTTGGCGTTTGAGATATCCAAGCCCGATTCAATAATCGTGGTGGCCAGCAACACATCAAAATCGCCATTAATAAAGCCAAGCATGGTTTTTTCCAGTTTGTGGCCGTCCATCTGGCCATGAGCTACACCGATGCGTACGCCTGGCACGAAACGCGAAATCATATCATACACATCCATAATGTTTTGCACCCTGTTGTGTACAAAAAACACCTGGCCATTGCGCGATAACTCATATTGAATAGCATCGCGGATCAACTCTTCATTAAACGACCTTAATTCTGTTTGTACCGGATAGCGGTTTGGTGGTGCTGTGTTGATGATGCTTAAGTCGCGGGCGCCCATCATCGAAAACTGCAAAGTACGTGGAATGGGTGTGGCAGTGAGCGTTAGCGTATCCACATTGGCTTTTATCTGCTTGAGTTTTTCCTTGGCCGAAACACCAAATTTCTGTTCTTCATCAATCACCAAAAGGCCAAGGTCTTTAAACTTAACGTCCTTGCTAATAAGGCGATGGGTGCCAATAAGGATGTCGATGCGACCGGCTTCGAGCTTTTCAAGGGTTTCTTTTTGCTGTTTTGGAGATTTGAAACGGTTGATATAGTCGATGTCTACCGGGAAACCTTTGAGACGTTCCGAGAAAGTTTTGTAATGCTGCAAAGCGAGAATAGTCGTTGGTACCAAAATAGCCACCTGCTTTGAGTCGGTTGCCGCCTTGAAAGCCGCTCTGATAGCGATTTCCGTTTTGCCAAAACCCACATCGCCGCACACCAGCCTGTCCATAGGCGAGCTGGATTCCATATCGGCTTTCACGTCGTTGGTGGCTTTGAGCTGGTCGGGCGTGTCTTCGTATATAAACGAGGCTTCGAGCTCGTTTTGCAGGTATGTGTCGGGCATAAACTGGAAACCTTCGCTGGCTTTTCGCTCGGCGTATAGCTTAATCAGTTCGCGCGCAATATCTTTAACCCGTCCTTTTGCCTTGCTTTTGAGTTTGTTCCAGGCGTTTGATCCCAGCTTGCTCAACGTTGGTTCTGCGCCGTCTTTGCCACTGTATTTGGCAATGCGATGCAACGAATGGATGCTCACATAAAGCAGGTCGCTGTTTTTGTAAATTAATCTGATGGCTTCCTGTCGCTTGCCGTTATTGTCGATCATCTCGAGTCCGTCGAAGCGGCCAATGCCATGGTCGATATGCGTAACGTAATCTCCTGGTTTTAGTTCGTTAATTTCCTGAATGGTAAGGGCTTCCTTGCTGGCGAAACTTTCGCGCAGGCGAAAACGGTGGTAGCGTTCAAAAATTTGATGGTCGGTAAAGCAACAGATTTTTTGGTCGTGATCGATATAGCCGGCCTGCAAGTTATGATAAACCGGCGTAAAATGTACCTGCGATTCTTCCGCTTGGTCGTGTTGAATATCTTCCAGAATTAGGTGAATGCGCTCAAGCTGTTTGCTGCTTTCCGAGAAAATATAGGTTTGATAGCCAGCTGTTTGTTTTTCGCGCAGATGGGTAATGAAAAGCTCGAAATTTTTGTTGAAAGTAGGTTGCGGACTGGTATGAAAAATGATTGTTTCGCGGGCATTAAAAATGCTGGTTTTGCCCCATTCCAGGGTGTGTTGCTTTTGCAGGTGATCCAAAATCTGATCGGCGGTATTGAACAGTTTTTCGGGTGAAGAGATGTTGCGCTCGGCGGCAAGTTCGCCAAAAGCGAGGGTGGCCTTTTCAAAGGCGTGGTCTATTCGCTCGGCCAGGTCTTTGCTTTCGTCTATCCACACGAAAAGATTTTCGGGCAGGTGTTCAAACAAGGATTCGCGCTCCTCTTCGAGCATGCGTTCCTGCATATTGGGCAGCAGCACGATGTGTTTCATGATTTGCAGCGAGCGTTGCGATACAGGATCAAAGCTGCGGATAGAGTCCACTTCGTCGCCAAAAAACTCGATGCGGTAGGGATGTTCGTTAGAGAAGGAAAAAACATCTACGATGCCGCCGCGAATGGCAAACTGGCCGGGCTCTATCACAAAATCAACCCGTTCAAAATTGTAGGTAGCCAGCAAATCTGTTAAAAAATCCAGCGAAACCTGCTCACCCTGCCTCATTTTGAAGCTATTTTTGGTAAGCATCTTTTTGGTGAAAACTTTTTCGCAGATGGCTTCGGGATAGCTTACGACAATGGTTTTACGCTGGTTTACTGAAACCCTGCTGAGTACTTCGGTGCGCGAAAGAATGTAGTTGTTATCGGCTTTTTCCGGCTCGTAAGGCCGTCTATAGGAAGTAGGATAAAACAGCACCTGCTTTTTGTGCAGCTCTTTTTCGCGGTCGTGAAGCAGGTTTTCAAGATCGTTGTAAAAGTAGGCAGCAGCTTCTTTGTCGGCACAGATTGCTAGGTGAAAACCGCTGCTCACAGAGGCAGTTGCTTGCATCAAAACGGATTTGGAAGAACCGGTTAACCCGCTTAATAACAAATGCTTGTGTTGATTTAACAGGGCGGCTATATTTGCCGTCTGCTGTTCGTTTACCCATGAAATAGCCTGAGGTGAAGTCAAAATTTAATTTTTGCAAAAATACAGAGGTTCTGCAAATATCAGGTGATTTGTGCTTATTGATTTGAATTTGATGAAATCAGTAAGCTTTTGGACCAGGGAAAAGGAAAGCTTTCGGCGCTATTACACAGAGTTTCACAAAGAAAGCACCGTTCCGTACGTATTGGACAAAAGTAAAGTCGTTTGAAAAAGGATGATATGGAAATAATAAATTATAATTTTTTATGCTATTCTTAACGATCAGATTATATACCTACCGAAATATCAGTAATTTAGATCAAAAATACAATAAGGGGTCTTATAGGTCAACTTTTAAAGGCTGTTTTTTACGAAAAATAAATTCCTTTATCTAACACTTGAATATTTGTGCCAACAATTCATATTAGAAATGTATTTTTGCACATCAAAATAATTTAGAATGATTCTTTATAACAAAACTGACAAACGTCTGCTCAAGGAAAAGCTGGAAGCAGAGGATTTTAGGCGGATCACGCTGTCGTTTTATAATTTTGTTGAGATAGAAAACCCACAGGCCTATCGCGATGAGCTGTATTTAAGGCTCAATGAAATGCATGTTTTAGGGCGCATTTACGTGGCTTCGGAAGGCGTCAATGCGCAAATTAGTGTGCCGGATTTTGAATACGAGCGTTTTGTGCAGTTTATTCAAGCGCATGCTTTTACCAAAAATGTACTCCTTAACCGCGCCATTGAAGACAATGGTAAATCGTTTTACAAGCTGAAAATTTTGGTGAAATACAAGGTGTTGTCCGATGGTCTCGACAACAACAGCTTCGATGTTTATAATGTGGCGCAACACCTGGATGCTGAGTCTTACAACAAAAAGTTATCTGAGCCGGGCACGGTGGTTATTGACTTGCGCAATCATTACGAGCATGAAGTGGGCCATTTCGAAGGAGCCATCTTACCGGATGTAGATACCTATAAGGAGTCGGTTCCGGTGATTGTGGACATGCTCAAAGAGAAGCAGCCTGAAAATATTATGCTGTATTGCACCGGCGGGATACGCTGCGAAAAATTCTCTGCTTATTTGCGCCATCAAGGTTTTGAGAATGTTTTTCAACTTCAAGGCGGCGTGATAAATTATGCGCACCAAATCAAAAGTCTGAAACTGGAGAGCAAGTTTACGGGTAAGAATTTTGTTTTTGACGACCGCATGGGCGAACGTGTTACAGATGAGGTGATTGCGAAATGCCATCAATGTGGTGAGGCGGCCGATACGCACGTAAATTGTGCCAATGATGCCTGTCATTTGCTTTTTATCCAGTGTGAGGCCTGCGCCCAAAAGTTTGATAAATGTTGTTGCTTGGAATGTCAACAGGTTATTCAACTTCCTGCCGAGGAGCAAAAAAAACTACGAAAAGGAACAATTCATGCCAACGCGCATCACAAAGGAAGGCTGGGAGCCTTTTTGGTCAAAACCCCAAGAGATGCTGTGTAGCTTGAAATCATTGATTTTTTGGATCACCTCAAACTTATTTTGCCTGAACTGAAAAACGTGCCTGCAGCGGAATTATAAATTAAAAAATTGCCGTACATTTGTTGGTTCAAATCTGGAAAGCATTTTTCCTAAATTGGATAATTTTATGAGCATTATTAGGGTACACGATAAGGAGTTTGATCTATATATTCCTCAGGATCAAATAGAGCGGGCGATAAAGAAAGTGGCTGATAATCTAAACCGGGATATGGCGGGCAAAAACCCTTTATTTTTGGTGATATTAAATGGCGCTTTTATGTTTGCTGCTGAATTATTCAAAAGCCTGGAGATAGAATGTGAAGTTACGTTTGTTAAGCTTTCATCTTATGCCGGAACACAGTCCACCAATGTGGTACGCGAATTAA
>JALNZT010000026.1 GCA_023229135.1 Bacteroidales bacterium | reverse complement strand
TTACGAAACCAGGCAAGTCCCTGTTTGTGGGAGAAGTCTTGCAAAAGCAAAGGCAGATTTACAAGGATATGGATGTACTTGCTCCTGATGTGGTGGCCTCGTTATGTTAATGCGGGAATCCGGGCTTTATTGCCTCACCCATTTACCACTTTCAAACAACCCATCTTTACTGCTGATTTTATAAATATAAGTGCCGGATGGTAAAAAAGTAGTATTTACTGTTCCTTCTGTTCCAGAAAAGTCTTCTTGTAAAACCAGCCGGCCATTCAGGTCAAACAATTCAAATAACGACTGTTTATATTGTACGGCAATCCGTACTTTAATTTCTTCGTTACCCGGATTGGGATAAACGATGGCTTCTTGCATTTTGATGCCGGGGTTCTCCCGGGTTCCAAGTATTAGCCCTTCACTATTGAGCTTGAGAATGATAATGTCGGTTTCCCGTTGGGTTGTATTCCGGTAATCGTATCTGGTGCCGGCCACCAAACACCCTCCATCGTTTGTGGCTACCACTTTGCCCATCATGTAATAAGCATCGCCACCATAAAAACGCTCCCAACGGATGTTTAACATGCTATCGGTTTGCAGCACCACAAACCAGGAGGGCCAGGAATTGTAGAAGCCCACCCACATATTTCTTGTTCCACCGATAAAGATGGAGTCCTTATTTTGAAAATCAATACCGTTCCATAATGCCGGGAAATCCACAGTATCCGATACTCGCCAGTGGTTAGATAAATACCCGGTGGTATCTATTGGATGAAACTGACGGATAAACCCCAAGGAATGAGCAGGACGTGGAACAATTTGATCACCTAATAAGTAAAAAGAGGTGTCGGTATCCCATTTCATCCCATAATTTGCCGACAATACTTCCGGAACTCGCTGTGTAGAAATAATATTCAGTGATGAATCAAGTAGCTCATAATTTTCACCTAGTTGGTCTAACATCCAAATTTTTCCATTATTCAAATTCTTTAATTGATTTATTTCTCTAGCTTTATCAGGGAAAAAAACTGCGTTTATACTATCAAAATTGTTGTCAAGTATATATAGATATGATTTCGGCACATTGGGCATAAACATTGTAATACCTATTAGAATATCCCCATTAGCAGTAATGCTTGGATAAATTGAAGCCAATTTAAAAGTAGGTGGCAAATAATATCTCGTTTCGTCAAATAAACTAAGTTGTTCGTTCATCCCGAACAAAGCAACTCCTGCATTTTTATGTAGGTCAGCTGTGTCATAAATACTTGCAACGATATCAAATTCACCATTTTCTGTTCGAAAAAGACTGTTAATATATATGTTTTTGTCTGGAAGTGTAAAAACAAGGCTGTCAATCAGATTGCCCGAATGATCAATTTTTGCCACCAATGCCCTGATTCGATTTGGATTTTTCACATCAGATAACCGGGCTGTAAAATAAATCATACCATCTTCTATCTCAACAATATCTGTAAAATATTCATCTAAAGGTGAAGATAATAAGTATTCAAAGGTTGTGTTTTGGCTACACAAATTTGTAGCAAAAAATAAAGTGAACAAGGTAAAAGCAATAATTAAATGTTTCATAGTAAACCCATTAGTAAAGTGAAATCCGGATAGCTGCATAAATGAGCTATCCGGAGAATTTTGTTATTTTGGCAAACCTACTTTTACCATAGTTCCATAGGTTACTTCATATCGGTGATAGTGTTGACCTTGATAATTTGGACGAAGCAATAGATCATCATCTATATATACACTTGCAAAAGATAAACCAGCAGGCCTTACCCCTTCTGAGTAATCATTGATAATGTGATGCGATTGCACTAGATAATGCGTCAGCGTGTCATGTGTCAAACAATTATCATCAGGGTAATCCCAGCCTACATAAAGTCTGGGTTCTTCATAAATAGTATCTAGATGATTATATCCAATTACATTTTCATTTGTTTCAAGATCTATCCAAATAAAGGGGCCAGTAGGAAGCACAACAGGGTTGTTTAGCCGCCATTGCAACTCGTCAGAAGCATCAGAAACACCAACTTGGGTTCCATCGCATTTTCCCATTGGAGGTCGTCCGTATTCTTGTGAAAGCGTCCCCCAATACCAGTTGTCACTTGTGCTAAATGGCCAGTACCTGCCCAACAGCCAGTTGTAACCAAACCCAAGAGTGGTAGATAGATGGGCTGTGTTGCCTTCAATACTGTCCAAAGATACATCAGCAAAGCGAACCACTTTTTCGTCGCTTGGAATTTGCTGAAGCTTTAAGGTTAACGCATCTTCCATTTGTGCATAAACGGCTTGTACATCGCTCATCAGAACCTGTCCATTTCCATTCAGGAGAAGGCTATAGTTCGATTTGGCTACTTCAAAATCCCTGGTAGCTTCACTGGGGTTAGCATATTTATAATTTTGTAGTGCCTCCAAGTTCCAAACAGCGGAATCGACACCAATTACTTCACCGGATTTTAAATTACTGCTCATTTTCTCATCGAATTTTTCTATAAGAGAAATAACTTTTTTGCTTTTCGCGATAAGTTCATCATCCTGGTTAATAGGCTTATTGACGTTGTCCTTTTTGCAGGAAGTTACTGCTATCGCAATAACGGCAAAAACGATCATTATAATATATTTTTTCATGTTTAATTTCTTTGGTTGAAAAACTCTATTTATTTGTAAAACCCTATTTCGCATTGTTCAGCTTGTCTACATTAGGGCTATTACCGGTGCTGAGGCATGCAAACTGCCGGTATGGCCAGCTGAAATGAAGGTATTTTTACCCAGTAAAAAAAGATTTTTATTTGATTTGAGCCTTGAAAAAACTTTATCAAATCCCTCTATAATCGGCACTCTGTGGTTAGGGTTAGTTTGTGCAATACCCAAGTAAAACAGCATGAAAACAAGAAATGGCTGTAATATTAATAATCGTACTGTAGGTGGGGGGGGGGTATAACACTGATATACAGCCACATAAATTACTGACGGTTTTGGCCGTTAATGTGAGAAAACGAAAGGATGTTATCTTGAGGTTCAAAACTTGTTTTGTTAAAAGACAAATGTACAATAAAATTATGTAGGATAAGATATAAAACAACAGTTTTATTAAGTGAGCTTTTCGAAATTACAACGACTAAAAACGAAAATCGATATCTTTTTTCAGGATAATTGTTCACTCCCGAACAAAACTGTTCGCTTTGAACACAAGTAGTTTGAGTTGAAAATATTAAACTCATAGGGTTAACAATCTCATTCATTGCGTATTATAATTTTTGGCACAACCTTAGTTGTTAAGCAATCAAACGCTAATAAAAAACTTAAAAAAAATATACGCCATGAAAACAACTTGCTTTTTAACCGCAGTTATTCTTTTCTTAGTCAGTTCAACACAAGTTTTCTCTGCCGATTATTGCCAGTCCAAAGAGTCCTATGTCAATGATATTCCGTTTGACACAAAGCAAATTTTTGATTCAGTACAATATCAGGAAGCCATTACTGCAGCTTTTATCCCTTCAGCCGAATCATTTATCGAAGATATTCCGTTTGATACCGAAAAAATAGCTTTGCAATACCACGCTGACTCAGCCATGCAGGTAAGCTATAAAATGCCAGAAGAAAAACCCATCGATGATATTCCGTTCAACACCTCAATTATTGTAAGAAAGCAACATGAATATTTAACAAACATGAAATTATAGCTTCAAAAATTCCTAATTCAATCCCGAAAGCTTTCAGGACAAAGATTGATGCACTACAGTAAACTCTTGAACCCTTAAACCCTTCACAACTCATAAACCCCGAAGAATCAAAAATTGAGGCAATACATGGGTTTCTCAAAGGCATTAGTTCAGCAGAAGAATAGTCGTAATAATTTGGTATTGTGATTCTTGAACTCTTAAACCCGTCAACCCTTAAACTACTAAATCCATAAACTCTTGAACAAAAAAACGCCCCACTTCTTTAAAAAAACAGGGCGTTTTTTGCTTTAACACTAACCGAGTTATTTGATTTCTACTTCAATCCATTTGCTGCGATCAGGTGGTGTGGGTGAGTTTATTTTTTTCACCGGATTTTCTTTCAGCGCTTTAAGTAAAAACTCAACTGCTTTTTCAATATTAGGGTCTTTGCCTGTGGCGAGATCTTCGGGTCGGTCAACGACTTCAATATCCGGATACACTCCTATCCCTTCGATAATCCATTCTTCGTTTTCATCAAAAATCCCGAAGCGCGGCACCGAGATATAGCCTCCGTCCACCAGACCGGCATTACCCGAAATCCCGACCAATCCGCCCCAGGTGCGTGTTCCGATAAGTGTTCCCAGTCCCAGTTTCTTGAAGAAATAAGGGAAAGCATCGCCGCCAGAAGAAGAGTAGCCATTGATCAGCATCACTTTTGGCCCGTTGTGCGAAACACCGGGTGCCTTGTCGGGCAACATACCATTGCGGTGCCAGTAGGTAAGCGTGCGCCTGTCGAGCAGATCGGCCATGCGATCAGGAATAAAGCCACCACCATTATAGCGGTCGTCAATAATTAGGGCCTCCTTGTTGTGGTAGGCATACATGCCGCGGTGCAATTCGCGATTGCCCTCAATGGCAGTATTTGGAACGTGGATATAGCCAATCCGTCCGTCGGACAATTTATCAACCATCGCGCGGCGTTCGTTCACCCAGTTGAGGTATCTCAGCTCAATCTCACTGTCAATAGTTTTTACCTTCGATTTGCGTGTAGCTTTTCCTTCGGCATTGCTACTTACAACGATATCAATTATCCTGTTGGCTTTGTTTTCGAGTAAAGCATAAGGGTTCATAGCTGTTGTAAGTTCCTGTCCGTCAATGCTGATGATGTAATCACCTTCCTTTATATCCACGCCGGCTTCGGTAAGTGGTGCGCGCCGTTCAGGATTCCAGTTTTCACCTTCATAAATCTTCATAATCCGGTAGCGGCCAGCATTATAATCCGCTTCTAATTCGGCGCCGAGCAAACCGGTGTTCACGCGTTTTACTTCAGCGATATCGCCCCAGTTCACGTAAGCATGTCCGGCATTGATCTCCGAAACCAATTCATTGAGCACATAATCTACATCAAAACGGCTTCCGGCATAAGGAATCAGTTTAGCATAACGCTCGCCAAATCCCTTCCAATCAACGCCGTGCATATTATCTACATAAAAATAATCTCTGAAAATACGCCAGCTATCCTGATAAATCTGATTCCACTCTTTTTGTGGCTCAATTTTCATTTCTAACTTATCCAGATCGAGCTTTCCGGTTCCAGGTTTTTGGCCGGGTGCAATTTTCGCAATGCCATAATCCTTGCCTGAGCGATACAACATCTGTTTGCCATCAGCAGTAGGGATTGCACCCCAAGCTTTCTCCATGATTTCTTCGGTTTTTTGCTCCTCTATATTATAGCGCATTATTTTTCTTTCGCTCATATACAACAAGCCGCCATCAACAACTCCCAAAATGCGATAACTTCCTGATGTGACAGGCAAAGCCTCGATGCGACCATTAAAACCTTCAAAATCAATTTTTACTTTCACAGAAGTTGCCTTTTCAGCCTCCTCTTTTTTCTTGTCTTTTTTATCGTTTTCAGTGCTTTCCGATTCTTTCACAGGCTCTTTATCTATTTTGAAAGGCGCCAGACGCGTGCCGTCATTTTGCAAGGCTGCCGCATAAAGGCGTGAGGCATCTGCGTATAGATAATCAAACTCAAAACTCGAGAATTTCAAGTTAAAATCACGGTTGGATACAAAAAAGATAAACTTGCCATCTTTACTGAAGTAGGGCGACCAATCGTTGAATTGATCATCAGAAAGCTGGGTGGTTTTTGCAGTTGGAATATGATAAACCCATATTGCGGAAAGGTTATTGTCAGATTCCTTGCTATAAGCTATCCACTCTGAATCAGGAGAGAAAGCATAACTGCGAATTTCACTTTGAGTAGCTTTATCAATTGCTTTTTGGTTTCCTGTTTCTACATCCAACAGCCACAGCTGCATAGTACGATCTGAATAAACCAGGAATTTGCTATCGGGCGACCATTCCGCTTCATATTTCCAGGCAGCCGATCCTTTGGTAAGCTGGCGTGGTGTCGCTCCTTCCTTATTTTCAAGCAGATAAACTTCGTACTCACCTGTGGCATCAGAATAGTAAGCGATGTATTTTCCGTTGGGCGACCAGGACGGATATAACTCACGAACACCTTGTGTGTTAGTCAGGTTGATAATGAGTCCGTTTTCGGCAGGAATAGAAAAGATATCGCCGCGGGCATCCAAAAGAACACGTTTCCCGCTGGGCGAGATAGCATAGCTGTTAATGTCTTCTTTTACATTTTTATAATAGGCTTTTAAATTGGGGTTATCGAAATTCAGGGCAACTTCAATCTTCCTATTTTCGTTGGTTGTCAGGTTATAAACATAGAGAAGTCCGCCATTTTCATAAACTATTTTTCCATTTTTGCCGGAAGGCCACATCACATCAAAGTCCTTAAAATGAGTTAATTGATTCATGGATTTTGTTGTAATATTATAGCGATAAAGATTGAGCCGCAGATCGCTATCGCTGGCAAAAATTATATCATTGCCTTCCCAGATAGGCCACTGGTCTGATCCTTTAAAAGTGGTGATTTGCTCTGAGCTATTGTTCTCCAGGTCATAAATCCACAGATCAGATGCACGTCCACCCTTATAGCGTTTCCAGGTACGGAATTCACGATCGACAGGCGTAAAACAAATCATTTTATCATCAGGCGAAAGCGCTGCAAAACCGCCATTGATAATCGGCAACGGCTCTTCAAATCCACCATCCGGCGAAACAAGGAAATAGCGTCCGTTGCGATCGCCGAAAGGAGTGCGGTTGGCACGTATCAGTATCTTTTTGCTGTCGGAAGTCCAGCCCATTACCACGTGGTCGAAACCACCACGAGGCGGCATCACCCCGACAGAGTTGTACCAGGTAAGTTGTTTAGCTTCACCGCCTTCAGCTGGCATCACCCAGATTTGTCGACTACCGGAATATTCAGCCGAAAAAGCAATCCATTTGCCGTCTGGAGAAATTTTTGGGAAAAGCTCAACACCTTCGTGTGAGGTCAGTTGCCGGGCTTCGCCGCCTTCAGCGTTTACCGACCACAAATCGCCGGCATAAACAAACACGATCAGATCATTGTTAATGTCGGGATAGCGCAGCAGGCGCGCATCTTCCATAGCAAAAATACTTCCCGTAAAAAGGAAAAGCAGCAAAAAAGCCATAAGTTTTTGAAATAAAGAGGACATAATATCATATTTAAAATTTGAAGGCGAAAGGTACGGATTCTTTGGGTTTAATCACAAGATAAATCAGGAAAAGGGTTTTTTATGGGTATACGAGTTCGCGGAACAGGGGATGCTGCATAAGCTCTACGACTGTTCCAATACAAATTTAGACACTGACAATTACGTTAGCAGCGAATGCTGCTTGATAATTCCACGAAGCAAATGCTTCGCGGAACAGGGGATGCTGCATAAGCTCTACGACAGTTCCAATACAAATTTAGACATTGACAATCACGTTAGCAGCGAATGCTGCATGATAATTCCACGAAGCAAATGCTTCGCGGAACAGGGGATGCTGCATAAGCTCTACGACTGTTCCAATACAAATTTAGACACTGACAATTACGTTAGCAGCGAATGCTGCTTGATAATTCCACGAAGCAAATGCTTCGCGGAACAGGGGATGCTGCAAAAGCTCTACGACTGTTCCAATACAAATTTAGACATTGACAATCACGTTAGCAGCGAATGCTGCATGATAATTCCAGGAAGCAATTGCTTCGCGGAACCGATTTACAAAACCCGTCTAAAAATCCTACAAAATTTCTAACTTTGTCCAACCAAATTACCATACCATGAAAAAGTTATTCCTTATTTTCATTGCTGCTTTTGCTTTTTATTCGGCTGCAGCACAAATTCAGTTTTTCCCGCCACAAAATATTTCCGACGAATACGGCCCATCACGTGACCATGCCATGTACAATATCGACGATGATTTTTACCTGGTTTGGGATCAGTGGGGCGATCTGATGTTTCGTAAAAGCACCAATGGTGGTCTAAGTTGGGGTACTAAATCAACCATTTACAACGGAATAGATTATGGTGCTAAATATCCGGTAATTGCAGCTGCTAACGGCAATGTGTTCGTTTTTTATTATCGAAACACTACCGGTAAGAGCCAGATTTTTATGCTGAAATCAAGCAATGACGGCCAAAGCTTTGGTAGCGAAATTCAAATCACTGACGCCAACCAGGGCGCACAAGTCCCACAGATCGCCATTTCGGGTGATACGCTGGTTTTGGCTTATGAAGACCGTGATTTTTTATCTAATCCACAGATTTTCATCATGAAATCTGTTGATGCCGGCCAAAGCTGGTCTGCTTCACTGCAAGTTTCAGCCACCACAGAAGGTGCGCGCTGGTGTAATATTGCCCTGAAAGGCAATCAAATTTTTGCCTTCTGGAACGATCAAACCGGCCCTAATTATGATCACTTAGACTTATTTTTTAGTAAATCAACGAATTTCGGCCAAAGCTGGACAAGTCCACAAAACCTGAGTAATAACCAGGCTTACAACGCACGCCTGAAAACCAAAATTGTTGACAATAGCATCTACACCATCGTCTCATCAAAAATTGACGGACTACAAACCGATGCTATTCTATATCGCTCTAATGACCTGGGTGCCAGCTGGGAAGCTGCCCTTAATTTATCTGACAATAGCGGTGGATCGGAGCGTCCTGACGTTTATGTGCTGCGCGACAATGTCGCAAACCACCGCATTTACGCTATTTGGAGCGATGGCAGTTATAGCGGCAACGACAAAGCCGTGATGCGCTACTCTGTGGATAACGGCGAATCCTGGTCGGAAATACTGCCGTTTTCGCAAGATACTGAAGATGCGAGCTGGCCACAAATCAACGGCTACCGCGATGGAGATAAAGACCAACTTTTTATGACCTATTTTCGTCCGCATGACGGCACTTTCGACTACCAGGTTTGGGGTGTGAGGGCCGAAAATCAGTTAGCTGAAAATATTACGTTTTCGGGTCAGGTGGTTGATGTTTTTGACAACGGACTGGGTAACGCGAAGCTAAAACTCAATGGAACAACCCATTATACCGATGATACGGGAAACTTCAGCATTCAGTTGATTCCCGGGACTTATAACTTAACGGTTTCGGCTGATGGCTTTATCGGCTTTCAACAAGCTGATTTGGAATTGACCGACGACACAGCACTTGACTTTATGTTGGAAGCCCTACTCTTTCCGCCACTTAACCTTCGAGGAGATGTCATTGCTCAAACGGTGGTACTCAATTGGGATGAACCGGCCTCGCTGGGCGATTGGTTGTATTGGGACGACGGCGAAAATTCTGATGCCGTTGGTGGCGAAAATATTGATGTTTTTGATGCTGCCATTCGTTTTACGCCGACTGATTTACAGAATTATGACGGCAAATACCTGACAGAAATTTCAGCTTACTTTGAAGATATTGATGCCGATTTTAGTATGCGTGTTTGGACTGGCGGGAATCAGTTTGCTGCCGGGAATCTGCAGGTTGATCAGGCTGTTGAAAACCCAATTGCCAGTGAGTGGAACACCATCGAACTAAATAACCCAGTACTCATTGACGCATCGCAAGAGCTTTGGATTGGCTACAGGGTGCAGAATACAGGCGGCGGTTATCCGGCAGGAACCGACAACGGCCCGGCAGTTCCTTTCAAAGGAGATATGATTTTGTATGGTGCCGATTGGTTGAGCATGTCGGATTATTTTGGCTGGAACATCAACTGGAATATCCGCGGGTTTGCGGTTGATGCGCCCGGAAGCCAGACAAAAATACAGGTCTTAGAAAACTCAAAACCTCAAAACAGCGGCCTCCCTGAAAAAATTGCCGCTGAAAATCCCGGAAAGCGTTTCCGTTGGGAATACACCCATTTTAATGTTTGGAGGAATTTTAACCTGATAGCAGAAGTAGCAGCAGGTGAATTCACTTTTGTGGATGAGTTCCCGATAAATGAAAACACTTATGCAATTACAACTGCCAGAGATATTTACGAGTCTGTAGCGTCAAATGCTGTGACCGTAGAAATAGTCAGTTTAGCTGAAAATAATACGTATTTTAAAAGCTTAACTATTTTTCCAAATCCTGTGAAAACAGCTTTTAAACTTTATTTTGAAAGCAGGCAGGCCGAAAATATGCAGTTGGAACTGAGCGATCTGAGCGGCAGGCTAATTTATAAAGATCAAATCAAGGCGAAAGCTGGCAAAAATGAAATAGATTTGAATCGTGAAAAGCTAAATCTCACTGCTTATTCAGGAGTAATTATCTTGAAATTAAGTGGAAAAGAGCAGCAATTCACAAGGCGAATTATTCTGGAATAAAATTGTGTATGAAAAAGCTTTCGGTTTCGATCATCACTTTCAACGAGGAAAAAAATATCCGGCGCTGCTTAGAATCTGTCCGTGGCATCGCCGATGAAATCGTGGTGGTTGATTCTTTTTCCACCGATCAAACGGAGGCTATTTGCAAAGAGTTCGGTGTAAAATTCAGTACCCACGTCTTTGAAGGCCATATTGAACAAAAAAATATTGCACTCAGCCTTTGCTCAAACCCCGTGGTGCTTGCGCTGGATGCCGACGAAGCACTTTCGGTAAAGCTGTTAGAATCCATCAAAACAGAGAAAGAAAAAGGATTTCCGCATCCCGTGTACAGCATGAACCGCCTCACCAATTATTGCGGCACCTGGATCCGGCATTGTGGCTGGTATCCTGATCGCAAGTTGCGGCTGTTTCATAAAACTGCCGGTAAATGGGGCGGCGAAAATCCGCACGACGAATTAATTTTGAATAAAAAAATAGCAGCTGCTCACTTAAAAGGCGATTTGTTGCATTACTCGTATTACACTAAAGATGAGCATTATAAACAGGTTGAATATTTTACGACTATAGGCGCTGCCACCTACCATAAAAAAGGAAAAAAAGCCAGCCTATTGAAAATGTATGGCTCGCCAGTCGTTAAATTTCTGCGCGATTATATCTTCAAGCTGGGAATTTTGGACGGCAAATCCGGTTTTCAGGTTTGCTATATTTCTGCTGGTGCTACCTTTACCAAATACAAAAAACTGCGTACACTCAACCAACAAAATAAAGCCTGAAAAAGTGATGGATCAAGCTCAAAACACGGATATACTAAAACAGCTAAACCGCCTGCTAATCAGCCGAACCGACAGCATTGGCGATGTTATCCTCACGCTGCCCTTGTGCGGACTGATAAAATCCATCAATCCAAGGCTTAAGATTTATTTTTTGGGCAAGCAATATACCCGCGCCGTGGTGGAAGCCTGCCAATCTGTTGACGAATTTATTGATGTAGATGAGTTGTTCCAAAAACCTGATTCAAAGCAAGTTGAAACGATAAAACAGCTCAAACTGGACGCTGTAATCCATGTTTTTCCCAGGAAAAGAATTGCGAAACTGATGTACCGGGCAGGTGTTTCTTTTCGCCTTGGTGCCTCGGGGCGGATGTATAATTTATTGTATTGCAATAAGATAGTCCGCATGAGCCGCAAACGCTCTGACAAGCATGAGGCCATTCTAAACCTGGAATTATTGCGTGGATTAGGCTATCAACATGACTTACAAAGCAATGAAATTCCAAATTATTACAGGCTTGAACCACAGGAAGAACTTCCGGAAAAGCTGAAATCAATGCTTTCCAACAAAAAGTTTAATTTAATTCTTCATCCTAAATCCAAAGGAAGTGCGCGCGAATGGGGACTGGAAAATTTCGGGAAGCTGATTGCGCTGCTGCCACCTGATGATTTTCAAGTTATTATTTCGGGTACTGAAGCTGAAGCCGGGCTCATGTCGGACTGGCTTTCGAAGCTTCCCAACCATATAATTAACAGCTGCGGAAGCATGAACCTGAAACAATTTATTAGCTTTATTGGCGCTGCTGATGGACTAATCGCGGCTAGTACTGGCCCACTGCATATCGCGGCAGCGCTGGAAAAAGTTTCGTTAGGAATTTATCCACCTATAAAACCCATGCACCCGGGACGCTGGGCACCGCTTGGCAAGAAAGCCAGCTATTTGGTGTTGGACAAAAGCTGTTCCGACTGCCGCAAAACACAAAACTGCCACTGCATGGCCGAAATAAAGCCTGAAGCAGTCTATCAAAAACTAAAAACAATAAAAGATGCCCACCACTAAGCCCTGGCTCGTAATCGTAAATCCCACAGCAGGAATCGGACTAGCCGAAAGAGACTGGCCAAAGATTAAAAAGCTGCTCGAAGCTGCGGGTTTTTTGATGGAATGCCATATCACCACTCATCCATTTCATGCCATTGAACTTGCACGGGATCTGGTGCAGGAAAAGGGATTTACGTACATTATCGCTGTTGGCGGAGATGGCACTCTAAATGAAGTGGTAAACGGCATTTTTAAGCAAACACGCTACGAAACTTCGGATATAACACTGGGAATGATTACAGTAGGAACCGGCAACGACTGGGGACGTATGTACGATTTTCCAATGAAATATGAAAAGGCTATCAATATTTTGAAGCACCAAACCTGCTTTTTGCAAGACGTAGGCAAGGTAAAATACCGCTATGACACCGAAGACAAAAGCCGTTATTTTATCAATATGGCGGGCATGGGTTATGATGCACTGGTCGCTAAAAAGACCAACTTAATGAAATCCAAAGGTAAGGGTGGCACAATGGCCTATCTCTTTAATCTGATCACCGGTTTGTTTCAGTACCAGCACACCCATCTGCATATCAAAATAGACGACAAAGAAGTGCTAAACGAAAAAGTTTTCAGCCTGAGCGTAGGCATTTGCAAATACAATGGGGGCGGCATGATGCAGCTTCCCAATGCCATCCCCGACGATGGACTTTTTGATGTGACTGTTATCAAAAAAACCAGTAAATTTACCGTTATTAAAAACATCAAAAACTTATACGATGGCTCCTTTATCAATTTACCTGAAGTAGAAACCTTTACCGGCAAAAAGATTGCGATTACCTCGATTCCTCCCCACTCAATTTTTTTAGAAACAGATGGAGAATCGCTTGGAAATTCACCTCTTGACTTTGAGATTGTACCAAAAGCCGTCAAATTAATTGTTCACAAAAAAGCCATTAAACGCTTAGATAGTGTCAGAAAGAAAACGCTGAATTTTTACAGTGCTTAGTCAGAAAATGTCAAGTTTGAGGCTTGCGATGTGCTGAATAACAATAAGTTTACTTTGGTAAATGTTTGTTTTCAGCACAAGCATAACGAAGAAATTGGCATTTACTGGCAAGCACTAAATAATAAACCTTTAAAATAAAATATAGCATGAAAAAAGTTATCAGTACAACAAACGCACCTGCCGCCATTGGCCCATACAGCCAGGCAATTGAAGCCAACGGAATGCTTTTTATCTCAGGTCAAGTTCCTATCGATCCGGCTACCGGAAAAGTTGTTGAAGGCGATGTTACCGCGCAGGCTGAGCAAGTGATGAAAAACTTAGATGCCATCTTAACAACTGCCGGCTACGATTTTAGCCATGTTGTAAAATCTACCTGTCTGCTCAGCGATATGGCGAATTTTGCTGCCATGAATGCGGTTTATGGAAGCCGTTTCAAAGAAAATCCACCGGCCAGGGTTGCTTATGCAGTAAAAACACTGCCGCTCAACGTGATGGTGGAAATAGATATGATTGCCGTAAAACCCTAATCAGCTCATCAGCCAATTGCTAATCATACGCTGCCCAAACTTGGTGATATAACTCTCCGGATGAAACTGTAGCGCATCAATGGGCAATTCTTTATGCCGGAATGCCATCAGATTTCCGTACTCATCAAAAGCAGTAGGAAGCAGGCTTTCGGGCAATGAATCAGCAGCAACAGTCCAGGAATGATAGCGTCCGGCAACAAATTTCTCCGGTACCTCCTGAAAAATCTGTGCTGCAAAATTTGTTTTTGTCAACATATGGTCAGCTCCATGGAAACAACCTGAGAGCTGACTTATTTTTGCGCCAAAATGCAGGGCTAGAGCCTGATGGCCAAGGCAAATACCCAAAATCAGCCGCCAATCGGCCTTTACAGTCAAATTGAAAAACATATTGCCGATAAAAATATCTATAAAGAGGATCAAAATTATATTAGAATAATCAACTACCAGTACATTGGAAGTGCCAAATATGGCAACAAACATCTTGCGGAGGTTCTTCAAGAATTAAAAAACGAATTACCAATTGGCTTTCGTGCCGAACCACAACAATTTATGATGTCCTCTAAAAAAGAAGCTAACCAATATATCTGGTCGGTTCTATTGATTGTAGCAATGTTCCTTTTTATATGTGTTATATTATTCGAATCGGTTCGTCAGCCATTTGCGATTATCCTTATGGTGCCTTTATCCTTCACAGGCTTGTTTCTTGTCTTCTATTGGTTCGATATTAATTTTGACCAATGCGGTTATGCGGCACTTATCCTGTTGAGCGGCTTGGTTGTCAATGCGGCAATATATATCCTGAACGATTTCAATGGCACTGCAAAAGGCGCTGATGGTTACAATCTTAAAAACTATATTAAAGCTTTTAATGCTAAAATTATTCCGGTTTTGTTAACCATAGTGTCAACTGTATTAGGACTGATTCCCTTTTTAATTGGCGGGCAAAATGATGTTTTTTGGTTCGCACTTGCTGCCGGAGGCATTGGTGGCCTTATATACTCTTTGCTGTTGATACTGATTGTATTTCCTTTGCTTTCAATAACTACACGTCCTGCTAAGCGTTTCAGCATGCACTTAAAATAAAAGAATGCTAGATAAACCCCTGTGGTTGCATTGATGTACAGTGATACTTTAAAATACATGCCTCAAAGTAAATGCTTAATTCAATGAAAAGCACCCCTCTTTGTACCAGAAATGAAAATAAAACCCAGAGTTAGATTATCAATTGTTTACAAAACAGAAAAGCCGAAAATCATTCCTAAACAGACAAGCAAAAAAAACCTGTTTTGGTCTATTTTTCATTCAGTTTTACGGGTTTTGTCATAAGTGGAGTTAAATAATATTTTATTTTTAAACCTCCTTGCCTTACATTTGTTTATACTTCATGCAATCTCTTAAAAAAAATACCATGAAACTTATCCCGATAGAAACCGGAAATTTAAAACTTGATGGTGGCGCTATGTTTGGCGTGGTGCCTAAAGTGCTGTGGCAAAAACTGTATCCAGCCGATGAAAACAACCTTTGCAACTGGGCGATGCGTTGCTTGCTGGTGGTTGATGGCGACCGCCGAATACTTATTGATAACGGCATCGGTAATAAACAAGACGAAAACTGGCTGAAACATTATTACCTCAACGGAGATGCTACGCTGGAAAGTTCACTTGCCGAAGCCGGCTTCAAACCTGAAGATATTACCGATATGATTATCACACACATGCACTTCGACCATTGCGGTGGCAGCGTGAATTATACGGCTGATAAAAGCGGTTTTGAGTTGGCTTTCC
This sequence comes from Bacteroidales bacterium, assembly GCA_023229135.1. Lineage (GTDB taxonomy): Bacteria > Bacteroidota > Bacteroidia > Bacteroidales > F082 > UBA5536. The sequence continues at coordinate 49,543 of JALNZT010000026.1, read as the reverse complement.
CGAACGCCACTTACTGGACGAGCAAGCAGCAGTTTGAGTGGGCAACTCATCCCAACCGGCGTGAGGAGGCTTCTTTTTTGAAAGAAAACATCCTGCCCATCCAGGAAAGCGGCCACTTAAAACTGATCGAAGAAGAGGGCGAATATATCCCGAATATCACCTTCAAATTGTATAACGGACATACAGATGGCCAGTTGATTCCACACATCAATTACAACGGGAAAACGGTGGTTTTTATGGCAGATTTGATGCCTTCATCGGCACATATTCCTATGCCGTGGATAATGGCTTACGATACACGCCCATTGGAAACTTTGAAGGACAAAGAGCGCTTCTATGCTGAAGCATTGGCAAACGATTATGTGTTGTTTTTAGAACACGATCTCTACAACGAAGCCTGCACGCTGCAAGATACGCCAAAAGGCGTTCGGCTGAAAGCACAAGGAAAACTTTCGGAAATTTTGACGGATTAAAGACTCCGCATCAGCACGACTTTATTTAACGCTTCGCGATCGAGCCTGGTCTCAATTTTTTTACGGTCGCAGAAGTGCAGTAAATCTTGTGTGCTTAGGTTTCCCACCATCTCGTCGGCGGCGGTGGGACAACCTCCCAGGCCGTTGAACACTGTTTCAAAGCTGCGCACACCGGCTTCCCAGGCGGCTTCCAGCTTATCGAAGCTGTGTGAAGGTTTGGTGTGCAAATGCAGGCCAAAATCCACATCCGGGAAAGCCGGAATCAGGGTTTTATACACTTTATAAATGGTGTCGGGAGAAGCCTCACCAAGAATATCAGACAACGGCATACGCCTGATTCCCATCTCGTAAAGCTTTGCCGCCCCGTCAACAACCAGCTGGATGCTCCAATCATCGCCATAAGGATTGCCCAACGCCATTGAAAGATAAATGACTAACTCACATTTTTTGGCAAAAGCCAGTTCGGTAATTTCCTTAACAATACCAAGTGCTTTGGCTTCGTCAGCATTTAAGTTACGCTTTAAAAAAGTAGGTGAAATAGAATAGGGATAAGTGAGACATTGCACACGCTTACAGCGCAACGCATCTTCTGTGCCACGCCGGTTTACCACTAAAACCATGATTTCAGGTGGATGTGTAGGCAGTTCCATTCCCATAATCACATCACGCGTATCAGCCATTTGCGGAATCACTCGTGGGGATACGAAACTTCCGACATCCAGCGTATCAAAGCCAACTTTTAAAAGCGCATTCACGTAAGCCAGCTTATTGGCTGTAGGAATAAATTTTTTGATGCCCTGCATAGCATCCCGTGCTGTTTCCGTAATTTTTATCATGGTGTAGAGCGATGTTTGACCACAAAGTTAATTGCTTTTGGGATAAAGTCGGAAAATAGGTGCTATAGAAATGTGAAATATTCAAAAAAACCGACTTCTTTGATGTGGTATAGAGTCAGGGCACCACGCTTTGGCGTCGCTAGATTAGTAACCTGAGTTCAATTAAATTTAAGGAGCTCAGGTTAATAAACCCAAATTTTCTTCTTATACAATTGGTTTATAAGGCTTTAAAAAACTTAATTCTCTTCATTTATTTCGACGTTTTGAAGTCCTAAGGGACGTTCAAAAGTCTAAATTACGTTCCCCGTTCCGCGAAGTATTTACTTCGTGGAATTATCTTATTGCATTCGCAATTTACGAAACCGTTAGCACAAGACATTATTTCGTTTGTTCTAATAAACCAAAATGTTTTTCTTAAACAATTGGTGTATAGGGTTTTAAAAACTTAATTCTCGCCTTCTCTTCCGACGTTTTGAAGTCCTAAGGGACGTTCAAAAGTCTGTATTACGTTGTTTATAACTTTTCATCGTCCAAGGGAGGATGACATGGAAACGTTTTAATTAAAGTGAAATTTTAATATGGGCTGGGCAAGTCAGCGCATAAGCGTGTCCTTTTTACAAAAAACCCCAAAGGTTTCAAAAAACCTTTGGGGTTTATAAATATAAATAACTTTATGTCAATTTATTACGGAGATAATCGAGGCTACTTAAACCTTCACTGGCTTAATTTTTTTACGAATAATCGCTGCCAGCTCGTCTATTTTTACACGTTCCTGCTGCATGCTGTCACGCTCACGCATGGTTACTGTATTGTCTTCCAGGCTTTGGTGGTCGATGGTGATACAATATGGCGTTCCGATAGCGTCGTGACGGCGATAGCGTTTCCCGATGGCATCCTTTTCTTCGTAATGACACATAAAGTCTTCCCGCAGATCAGCTAATATTTCTCGTGCTTTTTCGGGAAGACCATCCTTTTTCATCAGTGGTAAGATGGCGGCTTTATAAGGTGCTAACACAGCTGGAAGCTTAAGTACCACACGTTCGCTGCCATCTTCCAGTTTTTCTTCGTTATAAGCATAACTTAGAACAGCCAAAAACATTCGATCCAGGCCAATGGAAGTTTCTACCACATAAGGGATGTATGATTCATTAGTATCAGGATCAAAATATTGCAGTTTTTTGTTAGAGAATTTCTGATGGGCGCCCAGGTCAAAATCTGTGCGGGAATGGATGCCTTCCAGTTCTTTGAAACCGAAAGGAAACTCAAACTCAATATCGGCAGCAGCATTGGCGTAGTGCGCCAGCTTTTCGTGGGCATGGAAACGGAATTTCTCGGTTGGAATCCCCAGCGACAGCATCCAGTTCATGCGTTCTGCTTTCCAGTATTCGTACCATTGTTTTTCATCGCCGGGGCGGACAAAAAACTGCATCTCCATCTGTTCAAACTCACGCATACGGAAAATAAATTGTCGCGCAACGATCTCATTGCGAAAGGCTTTTCCGGTTTGAGCAATACCAAAAGGTAGCTTCATGCGTCCTGTCTTTTGCACATTGAGGTAGTTCACGAAAATGCCTTGTGCTGTTTCCGGACGTAGAAATATTTCGTTGGCACCATCAGCGGTAGAACCCATTTTGGTTGAGAACATCAGGTTAAAGTGGCGTACTTCAGTCCAGTTCCGTGAACCCGAAACGGGACAAGCGATTTCCAGCTCTTCAATAAGTAGCTTCACATCTGCCAGATCATTTTGGTCCAGCGCCTTATAAAAACGCTTGTTAATGGCATTGATTTTTTCCTGGTTATCAAGAACACGCTGGTTTGTAGCACGGAATTGCGCCTCGTCAAAGGCGTCACCAAAGCGTTTTTGTGCTTTGGCTACTTCTTTATCGATCTTGCCTTCAATTTTTGCAATAAAGTCTTCCACCAACACATCGGCACGGTAGCGTTTTTTAGAATCCTTATTATCAATCAGCGGATCACTAAAAGCGTCAACATGTCCCGAAGCCTTCCAGGTAGTGGGATGCATAAAAATTGCGGCATCAACTCCTACAATATTTTCGTGGTATTGCACCATCGATTTCCACCAGTATTGACGGATATTATTTTTCAGTTCGACCCCATTTTGGCCGTAATCATACACCGCACTTAAACCGTCGTATATTTCACTCGATGGAAATACAAAACCATACTCTTTGGCATGGGAGGTTATCTTCTTAAAAAACTCTTCCTGATTTATCATGGCGCAAAATTAAAAAAATGAATCTACTTTGGCTAAATATTATTTTTGGTTATCCGTGGCATAAAAAAAGAGGTGGTTTGTTGAACCAGCCTCTTTTTGGAAATACTATTTTACAGCTTGCTATTATAAAATCAGCATGGCATCACCGTAGGTGAAGAATTGATATTTTTGAGCAACGGCTTCTGCATAGGCTTTCATCAGAAAGTCGTAATCAGCGAAGGCGGCTGCCTGCATCATCATGGGCGATTTCGGCAGGTGAAAGTTGGTTACCAGCGCATCGGCCAGGTTAAACTCATATGGCGGGAAGATAAATTTATTGGTCCAGCCTTTTGTTTCTTTCACGCGGCCATTGATATTTACTGCCGTTTCGAGAGCTTTCATCGTTGTAGTACCAATAGATACCACCTTGCTGCGGCGATCTTTGGCATCATTGATAATTATGGCGTTATCTTCGGTGATAAACATATCCTCCGAATCCATCTTGTGCTTCGTGAGGTCTTCTACTTCAATATTCCTGAAGTTCCCCATACCTGCATGCAGCGTCACTTCCGCAAAGGAAACTCCTATCAGCTCCAAGCGTTTCATCAGTTCGCGGCTAAAGTGTAAGCCCGCTGTTGGTGCTGCAATGGAGCCTTCATGCTTGGCGAAAATTGTTTGGTAGCGCTCGGCATCTTCCGGTTCAACAGGTCTGTCGTGGATTTTTGGTAGCGGCGTTTTTCCCAATGCTTGGATGGTTTTTTTGAAATCCTCATAAGGACCATCAAACAAAAAGCGCAGCGTACGTCCACGCGAGGTAGTGTTATCAATAACCTCGGCAACCAGCGATTCGTCTTCGCCAAAATAGAGTTTGTTACCGATACGGATTTTACGCGCAGGATCAACCAGAACGTCCCACAAGCGGCTTTCACGATTGAGTTCGCGCAACAGGAAAACTTCGATTTTTGCACCTGTTTTTTCCTTCTCGCCATAAAGCCTGGCCGGAAACACCTTGGTGTTGTTTAAAACAAAGATATCGCCATCCTTAAAGTATTCAAGAATATCTTTAAAGACACGGTGTTCTATCGTCTTGTCTTTTCTATGGAGTACCATCAAGCGCGATTCGTCGCGGTTTTTTGGAGGGTAGCTTGCAATAAGATTTTGAGGCAGGTTAAACCTGAATTGTGATAATTTCATTCGCTTAATCAATTAAATCAACTTCCTTTTGTATTTTCATCAGTCATCCCTAAGCTTGGCTGAAATGAGGGATTGCAAAGGTAATCCATTAAAAGGCCGATGTCAAGTGTTTGAAAATGTTAATTGTAAGGAAAAGTGAGTTTTATTCCTCTTTTTCTAAAGTGCTGGTGCTGATAAGAATAGCCTTATACGCTTCGGGGGTTACCGCATTTTCAACTGAAAAATCACCTATATGCGTCCTTCTCAGGCTGGTAAGATAAGCGCCACTTTCGAGTGCTTTTCCAAAATCAAAAGCCAGACTACGGATATAGGTGCCCTTGCTGCAATGCACAGAAAAAGCTATCTCAGGAAAGTTTTTTGCATCAATCTGAAAGTCATGGATATCCACTTCACGGCTGGCCAGTTTCACTTCTTTTTGTTCTCTGGCATATTTAAAGGCCCGCTTTCCATCCACTTTCACAGCAGAATAAATCGGTGGAAGCTGTTTTTGGACACCTAAAAACTGCTGCCGGGCTTTTTCAAGCATTTCGGCGGTGATATGTGCTGTTGGAAATTGGCCGTCAACCTCCGTCTCCTTATCGTAAGAAGGCGTTGTCTCGCCTAAGCGGAATGTGCCGGTATATACTTTTGACTGGTCCTGAAAATGCTGAATCTGTTTGGTCATTTTACCGGTGCAGATAAGTAGCAAACCTGTTGCCAGCGGGTCGAGCGTCCCGGCATGGCCAACTTTTAATTTATGGATTTGATGAAATCTTTTGATCAGCGAACGAATAAAATTGACTACATCAAAGGAAGTCCAATCAACGGGTTTATCAATTAAAATCGTTTCTCCCTCTTCAAAATGAAAATCAGCCTGTTTTGTTGTCATGCCGCTATGTTTAAAAAAATATCTCTAAAGAAAACCTGTCTTTTCTTACAAAGATTATCTATGCGATAAAAATCGCCACCAACCCAATAACCAAACAATACGCTGCAAAATAGATTAGCTTTCCTCTTTTCACGATATTTATCATCCATTTGCAGGCCAGCAAACCGGCTACGAAAGCAGCCATAAAGCCAACAGACAGTGCCAATGTTCCAACGCCACTTTCGCTTCCCATTTCGCCTTTAAAAACATCGAGGATGTTGGCGCCGATAATCGGGATTAAAACCATAAGAAACGAAAAACGCGCGACCAATTCCCGCTTATTTCCAAGAAGTAAGCCGGTGCTGATGGTAGCGCCGGAGCGCGAAATGCCCGGCAAAACTGCAACCATTTGGGCTAATCCAATGATAAAAGCATCCAGAAAATTGATTTTTCGTTCGTGCGATTTTTTGAAATGGGTGAGCGCCAACAAAGCCGCTGTTACCAATAACATCATACCCACAAACCGAATGTTTCCGGAGAAAAACGACTCTACATAATCGGCAAAAAACAAGCCAACTATCATCACCGGAATCATAGAGATGAGGATTGAAACTGCGAACTTCCAAGAGCTGTTCCAGCTAAAATCGAGTAGCCCTGCCAAAACCTCCCAAATATCTTTCCGAAAAACCACGATGGTACTCAACACTGTTGCACCATGCACTACCACTGTAAAAGCAAGGCTATTTTCGGGATTAACGCCTAAAAGATACTTGCCTAGCTCAAGGTGTCCGCTGCTGCTAACCGGCAAAAACTCTGTAAGTCCTTGAACAAGTCCAAGAATCAACGCTTCAATCCAACTCATAAACTGTAAATTAGGAGGTAACTATTCTTTGGTTTTTTTCATGATGGCGTAAATCTCTATACCATAACCCGCTAAAACGAGCATGGGAGCCAGTGTCCAGCGTTGAAAACTAAAGATTCGGTCACTAAAGACATCGGGGTTATTTGAGCCTCCGCCAATCATCAATAAAAATCCTAAAACAATAAATGCCAAACCGATCAATACCCATTTGTAGTTCTCCCTTGTAAACGCAAAAGCTTGTTTACCAGACAAGTCCGTGGGGTTTTCTTTTGGCGTTGGTTTGATATCTTTCATTCTTTAAAATTTTGTCAAAAATACATAATTAATCTACATGCTGATATTCTTTCTAAATCACAGCTTATTAAGTAAATAGCTTATCCGTTTTACTCCTAAGATATTTATTGATAGACAGATGGGTAAACAAACCGGTAAGTAGTATGCCGAGGGCAAGAATGCCTAAAAATAAAGCTATTACCGTCTCTAAGTCCTGAAGCTGAGCAAGTTCAGCCAGATTCTTATTGGCAGTATATAACACCAGACTAAGCATGATGAGCGCCAAAACGCCTCCCAAAAGTCCTTGCATAATGCCGCTCCAAACAAAAGGTTTTCTGATAAAATTCTCGGTAGCACCCACTAGCTGCATGCTTCTGACTAAGAAACGTTTAGAATAAATAGACAGCCGTATGGTATTATTAATCAATGCTATCGCAATTACCAATAGCAACACGCTCAATAATAACAAAACGATACTTATTCTGCGTACATTCTGATTGATCAGATGCACCAGCGACTTTTGGTAAAACACCTCTTTCACAGCCTGTTGTTGCATCAAATCATTTTCGATAATTGCCAGGCTGTCGTTATTGGCCCAAGCTGCTTTAAAACGTACATCGACACTGGGCAACAGCGGATTTTCCTCATCGCCTAACCATTGAATAAAATCTTCGCCCAAGTCCTTGCTTAGCCTTTTGGTAGCTTCTTCTTTGGTGATATATACTGTTGATTTAACATAAGGCACGGCATCCAGCATCTTTTGAATGCGAATAATCTCGGCTTCCTTCACATCGGGCTTCATAATAATTTCAAATCCAATGTTTTCGCGGATGTGATTAGACAATTTTTGGGCATGAAGCACCAAAAGCCCCAACAAGCCTAACATAAACAATACCAGCATAATACTTACCACAGAAGTAAGATAGGAGCTGGTTAACTGTCTGCGATTATGTTTTTCTTCCACTTGAACCATAGGGTGAGTAATTTGTACAAAAGTAGCAAGTATGATTTAATTAAGCATCAAACTGATGACTTCTTTAGAATTTTTATAAAATTAGGAAGAATAATGAAGGTTTGACAGGTGCCGGCTATTTCGGCGTAGTCTCGTCTTTTGTGACCAAGTCTATAAGATAATTCCCCGAAGTAAATACTTCGCGAAAGCTGAAAAAAACAACCCAGGTTGGCCTAACTCCTTTAATTTTTATCCTTAAAAATCATTTCATACGAATTTCCCAAAAAAACTGTGCAAAATTCCCTGTTCGGTTTTTGCTGACGCATAAAAATGATAGTTTCTTTGTGTTAGCCAACTTTAATTTTAACTTCATATTATTGTCTATCAATATTTTACATTAAATCAACTCAAACTAATGCGTTATCGTAGTGGTTATTTTTGCGTAAAACTACTAGAAACGCCCCGTGTAAACGCGCAGGTTTTCTATTGTGAAATAAGTAACAATGAACCTGTTTTCATAGCGTTAACTAAGTTACTTTTGCCATGTAGTTGTTAATTATATAACATATCGAAAACCCTAAAAAATAAATACAATGGCAAAAGCAAAAATTTTAGTAGTAGATGATGACATGGATGTTATCACCATGCTCGAGCAAATTCTTGGTAATGAGGGCTATGAAGTGATTTCCGCTTTCAACAAAGAAGAAGGACTTGAAAAGGCCTTAAGCGAAAAGCCAGATTTGGCAATCCTTGATGTGATGATGACAACACATTACGAGGGCTTTGAAATGGCACGCGAATTTGTTGATAACCCAAAACTGGCCGGTATCCCAACGCTTATCGAAACCTCTATCGAGGTATTGATGACCACCAAACCCAGCGTTCAGGCGATGGCCAGAGAGTTTCGCAGCGACCCAAACTACAAAGAATTGCAGGTAATCCTTATCCGCGACATCGTAACAGGAAACTCCGGCATCGACTATCGTGCAGAAGACGGCCGTTCGGTTTGGGTACCTGTAAACGGATTTATCCGCAAACCCGTTGAAAAAAGCCGCGTGCTTCCCGAAGTAGAGCGCATTTTGGCCAAAACAGCAACAAAACCTACTTATTAATCGCACAGATTGGAGCATGCTATGCCAAACCCACTGTAGCTAATAAATTGTTGCTTTGCTTAACACCGAATACCTAAATTGAAATAAATACTATGAAAACCACCGTACAGGAAATTTTAGACCAGTATCAGGATTCAGGCCGCGATAGCCTTATACCTATCCTGCAAAATGTGCAGGAGAAGCTGGGTTTTTTATCCGAAGAATCAGTAATTGAGGTCAGTAAATTCCTCAAAATGCCTGCCAGCAAAATTTTTGGTGTGGCTACTTTTTACAATCAGTTTCGCTTTAATCAGCCAGGAAAATACCATGTGCAAGTATGCCGTGGCACAGCTTGCCACGTGCTAGGTTCGGCCACAGTGCTCGAAGAAGTTGAAAAACACCTGAAAGTAAAAGCTGGGCAAACCACTAAAGATAAGTTGTTTAGCCTCGAAGTTGTAGCCTGCATCGGCGCTTGCGGACTGGCACCGGTTATCAGTATCAATGGCGAATTTCACGCTAAAGTTAGCACTGATACTATTAAGGGCATTTTTGACGATTATAAAAACAGGGAGGAATAGCCATGCAAACAGAAAAAAGTTTTTTAATTGAAAATGTGCTAAAAGTCAGTGAGAGATCAGCAATCACAGCAGAAACAGCCAGTAAGCTCAGCATTATTAGAAATGAGCATAACGACAAAGCTATTGTATTTGTTGGCGCCGGCACTTGCGGTCTGGGAGCAGGAGCAGCTAAGACCATGGACAAAGTAAAAGCCTATCTGAGTGAAAAACAAATTGACGCCCAAGTGATTCCGGTTGGCTGCATTGGATTGTGTTCTTCCGAACCCATCATGGATATTAAGCTACCCGGTAAAAAACGCATCTCCTTTGAAAAAGTAACTCACGCTGATGTAGATAAAATATTGGATGAGGTATTTACCATGGAAGTACCTGAGCACCCTGTCTTAGGACAGTTTCAGGATCAGCTGGACCAAACCGACTGGGCTGGTGTTCCGGCTATCAAAGATCACTTCTTTTTTAAGCCACAGCAACGCCTGGTGCTCGAAAGCTGTGGAATCACCAATCCGGTAAGTATCCAGGAATATATTGCCCGCGATGGCTACAAAGCTTATCTCAACGCAATTAAAACTTTCAGTCCATTTGAACTTTGCGACTATATCGAAAAGAGCGGCCTGCGCGGTCGCGGTGGCGGGGGTTTCTCAACAGGTAAGAAATGGAAATTTGCCTTGGCCACCGAAGCCGACCAAAGATACCTGATTTGTAATGCCGACGAAGGCGACCCTGGCGCATTTATGGATCGTGCTGTAATAGAAGGAGACCCACACAAACTGCTCGAAGGCATGGCGCTGGCCGCCTACGCCATGGGTGCTACAAAAGCTTATATTTATATCCGAGCAGAATATCCGCTGGCCATCGAACGCCTGATTATTGCCATTGAACAAGCCAAAGATTATGGCCTGATTGGAAAAAATATTTTCGGCTCAGGTAATGACCTCGAAATCGTGATAAAAAAAGGCGCCGGCGCATTTGTTTGCGGCGAAGAAACCGCCCTTATTCACAGTGTTGAAGGTAAAAGAGGTATGCCACGGCCACGCCCACCATTCCCGGCGGTAAGCGGACTATTTGGCAAACCCACCATTATTAATAATGTGGAAACACTCTCAAACCTTACGGCCATCTTAAATAAAGGCGCCGACTGGTTTAGCAGCATGGGAACAAAAACAAGCAAAGGAACCAAGGTTTTTGCCCTCTCCGGAAAAATTGCCACCACAGGACTGGTAGAAATCCCGATGGGAACCACCGTTCGCGACATCATATATAAGGTAGCCGGCGGTATCGCCAATGGCAAAAAGTTTAAAGCTGTGCAAATGGGCGGCCCTTCCGGTGGCTGTGTTACCGAGGCCAACCTCGATATCGAGATTGATTACGAAAACCTTATCGCTGTAGGAGCCATGATGGGATCGGGCGGTATGGTAGTAATGGACGAAGACACCTGCATGGTAGATGTAGCCATGTTTTTCATGGACTTTATCCAACGCGAAAGCTGCGGAAAATGTATTCCTTGTCGCGAAGGAACACGCCGCATGCTCGAAATATTGCAAAGCATCACCAGCAAACCAACAAACCGGGAAGCCCACGAACCTTTAGCCCGTTTTAAAGGCGTGCTGCAGCTCGAAAAACTGGGTAAGGTAATCAAAGACACTTCCCTTTGCGGACTGGGACAAACTGCACCAAACCCCGTTTTGAGTACACTAAAATGGTTTCGCGAAGAATATGAAGAACACGTATTCGACAAAAAATGCCGCGCCAATGTATGTCAAAACCTCCGCGAATATACTATTGACGTAGAAAAATGTACCGGTTGTACTATCTGCGCTAAAAAATGTCCTACTAATGCTATTATCGGTGGCCGAAAACAGCCTCATTTTATTATACAAGACAAATGTATAAGCTGCGGCACCTGCGAAGAGGTTTGTAATTTCGGAGCCGTAATGGTCAACTAATCTTGGTGTTAACGAAAAAAACCTGAAACAATGAATTTAACTATCGAAGTCAACAACAATATTCTTACTGCCAATCAGGGCGACACCATTTTAGATGCCCTGAATCAAAATGGCCTAAGCGTGCCCACACTCTGCCACATGAAAGGCCTGCTGCCAACAGGAGCCTGCCGCATGTGCGTAGTTGAAGTAGAGGGCCGCAAAAACCTGGTAACAGCCTGTTCAGAGCCTGTGCTCGATGGCATGAAAATCAAAACCCACTCGGGACGCGTCATCGAATCGCGCAAAACTATTGTGGAGTTGCTGCTTTCAAACCATCCCGACGACTGCCTCTATTGCGAACGCAATGGCAGTTGCGAGTTGCAGGATCTTGCAGAAGACCTGCACATCCGCGAACGGCGGATCAGCGGACAAAAAAACAAGTACAAACTTGACGTTTCCAGCGCAAGCATTGTGCGCGACCCGGCCAAATGTATCCTTTGTGGACGTTGCGTGCGGGTTTGCGAGGAGATCGAAGGCGTTTCAGCTATCGACTTTGTAGGTCGTGGCAGCAAAACATTTATCGACACCTTCTTTAACCACGGTCTAAACCTCTCTACCTGTGTAAACTGCGGTCAGTGTATCATGGTTTGCCCCACAGGAGCACTGAAAGAAAAAGACCATATCTGCGAAATCAAAGACATGCTCTCCGATCCCGAAAAGACAGTGGTGGTTCAGTATGCACCCTCCATTTCTGTTTCGCTGGCCGAAGAATTTGGATTGGCCTCCGGCAAAAATATGGTGGGTGTTTTAAATGCTGCCTTGCGCAGAATGGGTTTCAACTTTGTGTTCGACACCTCTTTCAGCGCTGACCTCACCATTATGGAGGAAGCCTCGGAGCTGGTACATCGTGTGACAACAGGAGGCACTTTGCCCATGATTACAAGCTGCTGTCCGGGGTGGGTAAAATACGCCGAAGAGTTTCAGCACGATATGATCGACAACCTCTCTACCTGCAAATCACCACAGCAAATGATGGGTGCAATCATCAAAAGTTATTTTGCTGAAACAGAAAGTATCTCACCCGAAAACATTTATTCGGTATCGGTGATGCCTTGTACAGCTAAAAAATTTGAACAGCAACGCGAAGAAATGAGCCACAACGGGATATCCGATGTGGATGCCGTACTCACTACCCGCGAACTGGCACGTATGATTCGCCTTTATGGCATCGACATTGCAAAGCTTGAACCTGAGTTGGCCGACTCGCCACTGGGAACACGCTCCTCTGCCGGAAAGATCTTCGGTACCTCTGGAGGTGTAATGGAAGCTGCCATCCGCAGTGCGCACTACTTTATCACCGGCAAAGAAATGGTGAAATTCCAGGTGAAAGGGGTAAGAGGTCTTGAAGGCAGAAAAGAAGCCAAAATTAAGATTGGTGATTTAGACGTAGGTGTGGCCGTTGTGAGTGGACTCAAAAACGCCGAGATTTTGATGGAAGAAATCAGAAACGGACGCAAAGACATCCACTTTATCGAAGTGATGGCTTGTCCTGGAGGATGCATCAACGGCGGCGGACAGCTTATTGGCACAGACGATGAAGCTGTGAAAGCCCGTATGTTGTCGCTCTATGATATCGACGAAAAAGACGCCATCAAGGTTTCGCACAAAAACCCTTATATTGTAGAGCTGTATGATAAATTCCTGGGTAAACCGCTGGGGCATAAGAGCCACCACCTATTGCATACCCATTATCAAAAACGCTTTGTAAACTAAGATAAAAACTTTCTGATGGCACACAACAAACATCATAAACAGCTGGTATTTACCGTAAAAGACAGGTGCAGAGTATGCTTCACCTGCGTGCGGGAGTGCCCTGTGAAAGCCATAAAAATCATCAACGGTCAGGCTGAAGTAATCAGCGAACGTTGTATTGGTTGTGGCAACTGTGTGCGCGTGTGCCGTCAGGAAGCTAAAGTATACCTGCAACAAATTGATGAGGTAAAGCAATTACTCAATAGCGGCACGCCCACCATAGCCTGCGTAGCGCCCAGCTTTCCGGCAGAATTTGCAGAGATAGAAGATTACCGCATCCTGGTTGGGATGATCAAAAAACTGGGATTTGAAATGGTTACAGAAGTAGCTTTTGGCGCCGATATGGTGGCAGCAGCCTATAAAAACCTCTACCGCCAAAACAACTCCAAAGGTATCATATCTTCAGATTGCCCGGCCATCGTGTTTTACGTGGAGCATTATCTTCCGGAGCTTGTTGACAACTTGGCGAAGCTGGTTTCGCCTATGGTAGCACAATCCCGTTTTCTGAAAAGGAAATATGGTGAAGAGCTACAGGTGGTGTTTATTGGTCCTTGTATAGCCAAAAAAGCAGAATCTGAAGAGATAGATTACGCCCTCACTTTTACGGAGTTGCGCGATCTGCTTCAGCAGCAGCAAATAAAAGCCGATGTTGCATTGGCGCGCGATTTCGATCCGCCTTATGCCGGCAAAGGTGCTATCTTTCCAGTAAGTCATGGCCTGCTTCAAAACATGGATATTGAAGCCGACATAACAAAAGGTGACGTATTGGTTGCCGAGGGCCGCATCAATGTAAAGGAAGCTTTAAACGAGTTCTCACAAGGCTCGCTCAACGCGCGGCACCTGGAGCTGCTTTGCTGCGAAGGCTGCATTATGGGACCGGGAATGAGCGAAGAGGGCAAGAAATACCTGCGTCGCTCCTGCATCTCTAATTATGTGGCACAAAAGTTCGAAAACTTTGATCAGCAACAGTGGGAAGCCGATATGAAACTGGCTGAAACGGTTGACCTGAGCACTAGTTTCAAGCAAATGGATCGCCGCACCAATATCCCATCATCTGCTGCCATTGCTGAAGTGCTGAAAAGCATGGGAAAAAATGAGCCCAGCGACTACTTAGACTGCGGCGCATGTGGATACGATACCTGTGTAGAACACTCCATTGCCATTGTGCAAGGACTGGCCGAAACAGAAATGTGCCTACCCTATACCATCGAAAAGCTGCACCAGTCTATTGAAAAAGTAAACCTTTCAAATCAAGAGCTGGCCACAGCCCGTGAAGCGCTCAAACAGTCGGAAAAGCTTGCCCATATGGGACAGCTTTCGGCGGGCATTGCACACGAACTCAACAATCCGCTGGGCGTAATTACCATGTACAGCAACCTGTTGCTTGATGATGTTACTGATGACACTAAGCGCAGCGACTTGCAATTGATTGTGGAACAAACCGAGCGCTGCCGAAAAATTGTAGGTGGACTACTAAATTTTGCGCGCAAAAATCAGGTACGCCTTCAAGAAACAAATCTCGAACAATTTGTAGACCGAAGCATCAAAAGCATTATCCGTCCAAAAAATATCAAGGTGGAATTAAATGTCAACATGACTGATCCTTATGTGTTTTTAGACTGCGATCAGGTGATGCAAATGCTTACCAATCTCGAAAAAAACGCCGTGGAAGCTATGCCTAATGGTGGCACCCTCACAATTACGCTTACTGAAAAAAATGAGGACGTAATTATTGCCATAAGCGATAGCGGCATCGGCATTTCCAAAGAGAATAAAGAAAAACTATTCACCCCTTTCTTTACCACAAAAGAGGTGGGAAAAGGCACAGGACTAGGACTGCCGCTGTGCTATGGCATCGTGAAGATGCACAAAGGAAAAATTGATGTTAAATCAAATACTGATCCTGAAAATGGACCAACGGGCACGACTTTTACTATTCGTCTGCCCCGAAACCCGCAATAAAGAACAAAAAAAAATAATAACAATGAGCAACGAAAAAAAATTGATCCTAATCGCTGATGACGACGCCGATTATCTGTTCCAACTGGAAGCTATGGTGAAGAACTTAGGCTTTCGTGTAAAAACAGCCGAAAGTCAAGCCGAGGCCGAAAAAATACTCGAAACAGTTAAACCCGACTTATCGATTTTCGATTTGATGATGGAGCAGGAAGACAGCGGCTTTATTCTCTCGTACAAAGCCAGACGCAAATACCCTGATATGCCAATTATCATTGCATCGGCTGCAACGGCAGAAACCGGTTTCACCTTCGACTTGTATAACGAGAACGACCGAAACTGGATCAAAGCCGACCTATACCTTGAAAAAGGCATCCGCAGCGATCAGCTTCACCGCGAAATTAATAAACTTCTACGTTTATAAACCGGGGGTGTTTTTTTTGACCCGCGTAAAACTTTCAAATTATGGCAACACTACACGTACTTGTGGTTGATGACGAGCCTGGCATTCGCTCGGGCATCAACCGCATTTTATGCAATTATACCGTTAGCTATCCTTTTATGGATGAAGATTTCGATTTTCAACTGATAGATGCCGGTACAGGCGAAGAAGCCATTGAAGTGCTGAACAGCCAGCCCGTTGATGTGGTTTTGCTCGATAATAAACTACCCGGCATGGATGGTATCGAAGTGCTCGACTACATCAAAAAACAAAACTTTGATGTGGCGGTGATGATGATTACCTCCTATGCCTCGCTTGATCTGGCTATAAAAGCCACTCGAATCGGTGCATATAACTTTATGCCTAAGCCTTTTACACCCCAAGAACTGCGTGCCTCCATCGACAATGTGACCAAGCACCTCTTCCTGAAACGCATGACACGTAAAATGCAGGCCGAAGGAAAACAAATACGTTTTCAATTTTTATCCGTGCTGTCGCACGAATTGAAATCGCCCATCAACGCTGTGGAAGGCTACCTGAAAATGATGCAGGAAAAGCAGTTTGGCGACAAGGTGGAAGATTACGACCGCATGATAGACCGATCGCTGACCCGCTTAAAAGGCATGCGAAACCTCATCATGGATTTGCTCGACCTCACCAAGATGGAATCGGGCAAGAAAGAACGCAAGATGCGCGATGTGAACCTGGCCGAAATTGCTAAATTAGCAATGGACACCATGGAGCCTTATGCCATACAACGTGGCGTAAGCATGAAACTTCAGGTAAGTGGCGATCCGCAGCTGCTGGCCGACGCCAATGAAATGGAAATAATTTTCAACAACTTGATTTCCAATGCTGTAAAATATAATAAAGAAGGTGGAACAGTTGATGTATGCCTGTGTAATCAAGGCCCGAATTTTGAAATCAGGGTAACTGATACAGGCATTGGCATGAGCCAGGATGACTGCAACAAAATCTTTAAAGATTTCGTTCGTATAAAGAACAGTAAAACAAAGGAAATTACAGGTAGCGGACTTGGACTTTCCATCACTAAAACAATGGTAGAACAATACAATGGCACTATAAAAGTTGAGAGTAAACCCGACTTAGGAACGACTTTCAGCCTATCTTTGCCACGACTTTAATGACTAAATAGTTACTTATTATGAAATTCACCCCCGAACAATACAAAATTGCGGATGTACCCATGCAGCCGTTCCTTGATGATGAAGAAATATGGGATTTTCTGAACAACGTAGAAACTACTCCTGAAAAGGTAAAAGCGATCGTGGAAAAATCGCTCAACAAAAATCGCCTCAATTTGGAGGAAACGGCCATTTTGGCACAAGCCACAGACCCCGAATCCATTGAAATCATAAAAAATGCTGCACGCGAACTCAAAGAGAAAGTTTACGGAAAACGCATCGTTTTATTTGCGCCGCTTTATGTAGGTAACTATTGCTCCAACAACTGTCGCTACTGTGGATTTAAGGCCTCTAACAAAAGTGCCATCCGTAAAACTCTGACAAAAGAAGAGCTAATCAACAACGTAAAAGCATTAGAAGAACATGGGCAAAAGCGCCTGATTTTGGTTTATGGCGAGCACCGCACCTATTCAGCTGAATATATTGCCGACACCGTGCGTACGGTATACAGCGTTAAGCAAGGCCATGGCGAAATCCGCCGTGTAAATATCAATGCAGCACCTTTCGATATCGAAGGCTTCAAAACTATTCACGAAGCCGGTATTGGTACTTTCCAGGTGTTTCAGGAAACTTACCACCATCCCACTTATGCCTACGTGCATCCATCGGGCAAAAAAGCGGATTACGACTGGCGTCTCACCTCGCTCGACCGCGCTATGGAAGCCGGCATAGATGATGTGGGTATTGGTGCTTTGTTTGGTTTGTACGACTGGCGCTTTGAGCTACTCGCGCTGGTGCGTCACGTAAATCACTTAGAAGCCTGCTATAATGTGGGGCCGCACACCATCTCATTCCCACGCATACAGGACGCTGACGAATATGACTTGGATGAAAAATTCCATCTATCCGACGCTGAATTTACGCGCCTCGTAGCTATTTTGCGCCTTGCCGTTCCTTATACCGGACTAATTCTAACAGCCCGCGAATCACAGAAAATTCGCAAGGAAGTGCTGGCTTTTGGCTGCTCTCAGATTGATGCCGGTACCAAGCTCGAAATTGGCGCCTATAGCGAAAACCCTGAAGTAGATCAAAACCTGCACAAGGAACAGTTTAAAATCAGTGACGACCGCACGCTGAACGAAGTGATTGACGAACTCCTGGATGCCGATTACCTACCTTCATTCTGCACGGCATGCTATCGCAAAGGCCGTACAGGTGAGCATTTTATGGAATTTAGCGTACCCGGATTTATCAAAAAATTCTGTACACCTAATGCCATGCTTACCCTGGCCGAATATATTATGGATTATGCCACTGAAGAAACTGCCAAAAAAGGCTGGAAAGTGATTGAACGCAATATGGACAGCCTCGGCGATGAGCGTTATATCAAAGAAGTGAGATCACGCATCGAACGTATCAAGCAGGGCGAGCACGACCTATATTTCTAAACCAAAGCATATCCGTTATGGCAAAAGGAAGAGACCTCAAACCACATATCGGCATCTTTGGTCGGCGCAACAATGGCAAAAGCTCACTCATCAACCTGATTACCAATCAGGAAGTTGCTATTGTGTCTGATTCGCCCGGAACCACAACCGACCCGGTGAAGAAATCTTTAGAGATTTCCGGCATCGGGCCGGCTATTATCGTGGATACCGCAGGCATCGACGACACCGGCGAGCTGGGCGAAAAAAGGATTAAAAAAACCTACGACGCCATTAAAACCATCGACTGTGCCATCTTGGTGATTACCCAGAATAAATTTGGCTCTTTTGAGAAAGAGTTGATTAAGCAGTTCCGCGATTACAGCATCCCCTATTTTATTGTGCACAACAAAGCCGATATTGAACCACTGGAAGCGCTAACGATAGAAAAAATCAAGGATTTTAGCCAAGCTGAAGTACTCGACTTTAGCGTGTTTGGCAAAACCAATGCCGATGAATTGATTGTTCTGCTCAAAAAAACCATCCCGGAAACTACCTACCAGAAACCATCGCTGTTGGGCGGCGTGATAAAGCCCAATGGCGTGATTTTACTGGTAACACCCATCGATTCGGCTGCGCCCGACGGACGTATGATTTTGCCCCAGGTGATGTCTATCCGCGACGTGCTGGACAACGACAATATCTGCATCGTGCTGAAGGAAACCCATTTGCAACAATATTTCGACCAGCACAGCCCCGAACCTCAGCTGGTAATAACTGATAGCCAGGCTTTTGACTTCGTAAACAAGATAGTTCCGGCACATATCCCGCTCACCAGTTTTAGCATAGTTTTTGCACGCCTCAAAGGCGATTTTGAACAATATATGCAGGGCACTCCTACCCTATCAGAACTGAATGACGGTGATAAAATCCTGATCCTCGAATCCTGTTCACACCACGTGAGCTGCGAAGATATTGGCCGACAAAAACTCCCGGCCTGGATCAGTAAATTCAGTGGAAAACAGCTCGAATTTGACGTGGTGGCAGGTCTTTCAGATATTCCCGAAATCAATAACTACAAAATGGTGATACAATGCGGTGGCTGCGTAGTAACCCGCAAACAACTGCTCAATCGCCTTCGCCCTGCCGTCGATGCCAATATAGCAGTAAGCAATTACGGAATGAGTATTGCCTGGATAAACGGTATTTTCGATCGCGTAATCGCTCCTTTTAAAAATATAGCTCATAATGACTAAAACACTGGATCAACTACTTACACAACAAAGCTTTAGCCGGGAAGATCTAATTCGTTTACTCTCGGTAAAAGGCAACGACACCCAAAAAGTGCTGGACAGGGCATTGCAGGTAAAAGCAGAGGCAGTAGGCCGTAAGGTGTATTTGCGCGGACTAATTGAGCTGTCGAATATTTGTGCCAAAGATTGCTGCTATTGCGGCATTCGCAAATCCAATAAAAACGTGCACCGCTACACCCTCAGTGATGAGGAGGTGTATGCAGCGGCAGACTTTGCCTGGCAAAAAGGCTTCGGATCGCTGGTGATCCAAAGTGGTGAGCTAATTGCACCGGCATTTACAAACCATATCGAGCGACTGCTCATAGGTATTCATCAACGCACCAATGCAGAATTATCAATAACGCTATCGTGTGGTGAGCAGCCTCTGGAGGTTTTTAAACGTTGGCACCAAGCCGGTGCTCACCGTTATTTGCTGCGCATTGAATCGACTGACCGTGAATTGTATTACCAGATTCATCCGCATAACAGCCTTCACGCCTACGAAAAACGTATCGAAGGCCTGAAAAACCTGCGTAAAGCCGGTTATCAGGTTGGTACCGGCGTGATGATCGGCCTGCCCGGACAAACCATAGAAAACCTGGCCGATGACCTGCTGTTTTTTAAAAGCATGGATCTCGACATGATAGGAATGGGACCCTATATAGAACATGCCGAAACGCCACTTTATGATAGACGTAACCTTCTTTGGCCTACTGAAGAGCGCTTCAGGATGAGCCTACTGATGATCGCCGGCCTGCGCCTGCTGATGCCAGATATCAATATCGCCTCCTCAACAGCATTAGAAACCTTAGATCCTTTAGGCCGCCAAAGCGGACTGCTGGCCGGTGGTAATGTGGTGATGCCAAACCTTACACCCGTAAGCAACAGGCTGGATTATATGCTGTATGACAACAAACCAAACCTGGACAAAGACCCTGCACTAAGCACCAGTAGCCTCAACGAGGTGATAGAAGCCATTGGCGAGAAGATCTGCTACTACGAGCAAGGGAATTCTCAGCATTTTTTGAAGAGGCAGGGATGAGAAAAAGCTGGCACTACGCTGGTATCCATTTAGAAAGATTTGAATCCAAAGTCAGACCCGCTGGCGCCGATTTGCAATCGGTGCCACCAAATAAAATACTTTATTTTCTACCCAAATCAACTTTCTAGTTGAATTTATTGCCGTTAAACAAAACTTGAATACAAACTTTTGAACGTCCGCAGAACTTCAAAACGTTGAATAGAAAACCTGAATTCTGCTTCGTCATCAACGTTTTCATGACCTCCTGCGTCGGACGATGAAATTTGGATTTCCACATGCTGACTTTTGAAGGTTTGGTAGTGCTATAAAATGTCGAATTAAGAAACCTCAACTCAATAACAACCCAGCTATGAAAGGCCTTAGCCTATATATTTTCTCTTCTGCCGCATTAAAATAATCACTATGTATCAAGTAAGTCAATTATGATTCGCTATCTTTGTAAAAACGAATGACAATGAAAGATGTTATAAATATAGGATACCCAAAGTCTTTGGCAAATATTTTAAAGCTTAGCGAAAAAGATTTTGAGTCTGAGATAAAAGCCAGCTCACTGGTAAAACTTTTTGAACTTGGAAAAATATCATCCAGTCTAGCTGCCAGCGTTTTAGGGCTATCTCGCATCGACTTCCTTGATTTGTTGGCCAAATATAAAGTATCAGTTTTCGGCCTGAATGATCTGGATGATTTACGCGATGATATAAGCAATGCATAAAATTGTTTCCAATACCACACCAATCATATCTTTGCTAAAACTAAACAGACTAGAGATATTGCAGCAACTCTATTCAAAGATATATATTCCTTTAGCTGTTTATCAAGAAATTGAAGCAGGTAAAGAGAAGGTTTACTATAAAGATCTATCAGAAATTAAGTGGATAAATATATCACAAATTAATGACAAACAGGCTCTTAAATATTTTATAGAACTTGACGCAGGAGAAGCTGAAGCCATTATCTTGGCAACAGAATTAAATGCTGATTTGATGATTATTGATGAGAAACTTGGTAGGTTTCACGCAAAACATGCAGATTTAAAAGTTACTGGAACTATTGGGATTTTAATAAAAGCAAAAAGAGCCGGATTAGTTGATAAGCTTAGGCCCCTGCTTGAGGAACTGATAGACAAGGATGTGTGGATAAATAAAAAGCTAGTGGTAGAAATCTTGAAAGAAGTTGACGAAGAATAAATCCTAGGCTGAAAAAAAATTAATCATTAGATGACTTTTGAACGTCCGACAGGACTTCAAAACGTTGATTAGAAGTTGTGGATTACAGTCGCGGCAAGTGCAGGGCTAAAGCCCATAGCGCGAGGCGTTGTGTATCCCCGGGCTGAAGGCCGGGGTTAATCAAGAGGCTTCGATTGGAGTTTGTGGGTCTGGATTCGCGGCCTCACGAAGGGCATCTCGGCATGCCGGCATGCTTCGGCATGTTCATCACGAGTGTTCTGCGCAGACAAAGTTGACGCCAGCGGCGAGAACGCAGACTTTTGAACGTCCGACAGGGCTTCAAAAAGTCGAATAGAAACCGACAAGTATTCGACAGCCTAGTAAGGGTGCGACTATCCAGCAACGCCTCAGAGATTCGTCATTAACCCCGGTCTTTAGGCCGGGGTTAAGCGATATCTCACGCATTGGGCTTTAGCCCTGACTTCAACCAACTAGCTATAGTGTTCTACTTGCGTGATAAAGGTCAGGGCTAAAGCCCTTTTTCAACGGACGATTTCATAACCCACGGGCTGAAGCCCGGGGTTAATCAAGAAGGCTTGGACTAACTTTTGAACGTCCGACAGGACTTCAAAACGTTGGTTAGAAGTTGTGGATTACAGTCGCGGTAAGTGCAGGGCTAAAGCCCATTGCGCGAGGCGTTGTGTATCCCCGGGCTGAAGGCCGGGGTTAATCAAGAGGCTTCGATTGGAGTTTGTGGGTCTGGATTCGCGGCCCCACGAAGGGCATCTCGGCATGCTGGCATGCTTCGGCATGTTCATCACGAGTATTCTGCACAGGCAAAGTTGGCGCCAGCGCCGTGAACGCAGACTTTTGAACGTCCGACAGGGCTTCAAAAAGTCGAATAATAGCATGAAAAAATCCCACCGATATTTTATCAATGGGATTTTAGGGACAGCTGTCCGCTATGTCATGAACAAACTTTTAGCGTTTGTACTTTTTTGGTTTTCGGCTTCCGCCTCCTCGAGAGGAGGAGGGTGAATCTTTTTCGCTGCTGCGTTCTACACGCACACCATCTGTGTTTACTTTTTTGTTGGCAAAGGATTTCATCACCAAATCAACCGAGTTATTATCAACATCAACGAAAGAAAAATTTTCCATCAGTTTGATATGACCCACACGCACATCACGCGAGCGGGTAACCTGGTTTATTAAGCCAATGAGGTTATTAGGTTTTATTCTATCCTTTTTACCTACACTAAAAAATAACTTGGTGTATCCGGCTTCCTGGCCGCCATCACGTCCACCGCGTCCACCTCGGTCACTGCGGTCACCCCGATCACGGGAGTCTTTTTTCCTACCTCTTCCTCCACTTCCCCGCTCGTCTTCATAGCGGGAGCGGCTTTCGTCCACGTTCAAATCAGGTGCATCGCGATAATAATCTAAGAAACGGTTAAAAGCTATCGATACAAAACGCTTGATTAGCTCCTCGCGCGACATCCATTCCAGTTTTCTGAAAACCACAGGTAGATAGGCTTCTATCTCTTCGTGGTTTACTTCCACGTTTTCGAGCTTATCCACATAGTTAAACAGTTGTTTTTCGCACACCTGCATTCCCGTAGGTATTTTGGCCTGTGCAATGGGTTGCGAAAGCTGTTTCTCTATCATCCTGATCTTACCTTTTTCGCGCAAATGCACCAGGCTGATACAAACACCGGTTTTATCAGCGCGACCTGTGCGTCCACTACGATGCACATAATTTTCAGGCTCGTCGGGCAGGCTGTAATTGATTACATGGGTGAGGTTATTCACATCCAGGCCGCGTGCTGCCACATCAGTAGCCACAAGTATTTGCAGGTTTCCCTCGCGGAAATGGTTCATCACATGATCACGTTGCTGCTGAGACAAATCACCATGCAGTGATCCGGCATTGTAGCCATCGTTAATCAGCAGATCGGCAATTTCCTGGGTTTCGGCGCGTGTGCGACAAAACACAATACCATAAATGGAAGGATGGAAATCAACGATACGTTTAAGTGCTTTGTAGCGGTCGCGGGCATGCACCACATAATAGCTATGACGCACATTAGCTGTTCCGGCATTGCGTTTTCCCATGGTCTTTATCACGGGATTTTTCATATAGCGTGTCAGTATGCTTTCTACAACGGCAGGCATGGTGGCCGAAAACAACAAAATATGACGTTTTTCGGGTACTGATGATAAGATAATGTCAACCTCTTCCTGAAAGCCCATATCGAGCATTTCGTCGGCTTCGTCAAGCACTACCCACTCGATTTTCGCCATATCGATTTTGCGGCGACGCATCATATCCTGTAAGCGACCGGGCGTGGCAACAACAATTTGAGGATTTTTTTGTAAGGCTTTAATCTGTACATCCATGCTGGCACCTCCGTAAACCGGCGTTACGCGGATAGAAGGCATAAAATGCGCGAAGCTGTCCAGATCGCGTGTAATTTGAATACAAAGCTCGCGTGTAGGACATAAAATAAGCGCTTGCGTCTCTGCCCTGTTGCTGTCGATATGATGCAGCAATGGCAGCCCAAAAGCCGCTGTTTTCCCTGTTCCAGTTTGAGCAAGACCAACCAAATCAGTGGCTTGTTGCAAAAGTTCGGGAATTACGGCTGCCTGAATAGGCATAGGTTCGCTGAAACCGAGGGCTTCAACGGCTTTTAAAAGTTCGGGCTTCAACCCGAGATCGTTAAATGTAGGCATAAAATAATTTGGAAATGAGGGGCAAAGGTAGTTTATTTCAGATAATTAGCAAGTTTTGATCTTAATTAACAATCTGAATAGCCATGTACTACGCCTCAATACAACAATTCTTTTCGGAACAACAAAACCTTAGCAAAAATATATTTACTTCAAAATTTTCATTTTAACTTCCAAATTCGTAATTTTATCCCTTCACAGAACAATTCTCATTCACGAACACGAAGCTTCTACCGATGCTAAAATCAATCATTCAGGCCAGCCTAAAGAATAAACTTATCGTTTTGCTTATCACAGCAACTATGGCCGGCTTCGGGATTTACTCGCTCACCCACATTCCCATTGGTGCCGTGCCGGATGTTACCAACAACCAGGTGCAGGTTATCACCACATCACGCAATTTATCCACACTCGATGTGGAGCGATTTATCACCTACCCGGTGGAGCTGGCAATGGCTAACTTGCCCGGCCTCGTTGAAATACGTTCTATTTCCAAGTTTGGCCTGTCGGTGGTAACATTGGTTTTTGAAGACAAAATGGGAACTTACCTGCCCCGGCAGTTGATTACAGAACAATTGAAAACCGCTGCCGAAGATATTCCGCAAGGCTTCGGAAGCCCATTTATGGGACCCATTTCTACTGGTCTCGGCGAAATTTACCAGTACATCCTGGAAGTCGATCCCGATTACGACAGCGTTTATTCCATCACCGATTTGCGCACAATCCAAGATTGGATCGTTCGCCGGCAGCTTTCGGGCATTGATGGCGTGGTGGAAGTAAACACCTGGGGAGGTTTTTTAAAACAGTATGAAATAGCCGTCAATCCCGAAGTGTTACACGCCATGGATATCAGTATTGCCGACGTCTTTCGTGCCCTCGAAACCAATAACTCAATAGTAGGCGGTGGATATATCGAAAAACTAAACCAAAGCTATTTCATTCGGGGAGAAGGACTTGCAACATCCGTTGAAGACCTTCAAAATATTGTGGTACGTAACAGCAATGGCGTTATCGTCCGTATTAAAGACCTGGCAAAGGTTCAGTTTGGCCATGCTACCCGTTTTGGCGCCATCACAGCCAATGGCGAAGGTGAAAAAGTTCTTGGCCAGGTGATGATGCTCAAAGACGCCAACTCTAATCAAGTGATTAACGACGTAAAAGAAAGGGTGGCGCAGATGCAAAAAAGCCTGCCCGAAGGCATCAGCATAAACGGATTTTTGGAGCGTAGCACCTTGATAAAAAAGACAACCACAACCATTGCCGAAAACCTTATTCTGGGCAGCTTGATCGTGATTTTTGTGGTGGTAATTTTGTTGGGAAACCTGCGATCGGGACTGGTTGTAGCTTCTGTTATTCCTCTTAGCCTGCTGTTTGCGCTTAGTTTGATGCACCTGTTTAAGGTGGATGCCAACCTGATGAGCCTCGGTGCCATCGACTTTGGAATTATCATCGATGGCGCGGTGATTATCGTAGAATTTATTGCCTTCCAAATCAGCAAGAACCGCGATAAGTTGCTACCGCTAAAGGGACTGGAGCAGCAAAAAATGATCGACGAAATCACACTTGAGGGTGCCAGTGATCTTACCCGATCAGCCTTGTTCGGACAGTTGATTATCATCATCGTTTTTATCCCGATTTTGTCCCTTTCGGGAATAGAAGGGAAGATGTTTACTCCTATGGCACAGGTATTTACCTTTGCTTTGGTCGGTACTATGCTGCTGGGATTCACCTACGTTCCGGTGATGTCATCATTATTTTTGAGGCCCGCCAAAAAGCAAAGCAATATCTCCACACGACTAATCGGCCTGCTCAACAAATTATATAAACCTTCGATAAGCTGGGCGCTCAACAACAAAAAACTTGTTATTTTGCTAACGCTGACATTATTGTTGGGATCAGGCTATATTTTCAGCAAGATGGGAGGTGAGTTTATCCCAACCCTTGACGAAGGCGACTTTGTGATCCAGCCGGTGCTGAAGACCGGTACAACCCTCAGCAACACCATCGAACTGACCACACGCATGGAGCAAATTCTGCTTGAGTTTCCCGAAGTAAATCAGGTGGTGAGCCGCATTGGTGCTGCCGAAGTGCCAACCGATCCCATGTCGATGGAAGAAAGCGACATCATTATCACATTAAAACCACGCAGAGAATGGGTTACCGCCAGTAGCAAAGACGAGCTGGCCAACCGATTCAAGGAGGCGCTTTCAGCAATTCCAGGCATCGACTACGAGTTTACGCAACCTATTGAGATGCGCTTCAACGAGCTGATTACAGGTACACGGGCTGATGTCGCCATCAAAATTTTCGGCGAAGATATGGATGTACTCAATCGCCTTGCCCAACAAATAAAAACACTGATAGACCCGGTGGAAGGTGCCTCGGATGTGATTGTAGAGAAAGTGGTGGGCCTGCCCGAAATGACAATCGCTTACGACTACACCAAGCTGGCACTCTTCGGGTTAAGTGTTGACGACGTAAATAACGTGATTTCAATGGGTTTTGCAGGCCTCAAAGCCGGCGAAATTTTTGAAGGAGAAAAACGTTTTGACTTGGTGGTTCGATATAAAAACGCTTACCGTCAGGATATCGAAAACCTACGCAACACCTTTATTCCCATGCCTAACGGCCACCAGGTTCCCTTGCGCGAGATCGCCGATGTACGTTTTGATAAAGGACCGGCAAAAATATCCCGCGATGATACCCACCGCCGAATCGTGGTGGGCGTGAATGTGCGTGAACGCGACCTGGAATCTGTTGTAGGCGATGTGCAAGTGCTGATTAACAAAAATATCGATCTTCCAGCCGGCTACTCCATCACTTATGGCGGCCAGTTTGAAAACCTGCGAAGTGCCAGAAACCGACTGGCAATAGCCGTTCCGATAGCTTTGTTACTAATTTTTGTGCTATTGCATCTCGCCTTCAATTCTCTACGCATTGCCTTGTTGATTTACACAGCCATTCCATTGTCGGCAGTGGGTGGCATTCTGCTACTAGCCTTACGTGGCATGCCTTTCAGCATTTCGGCAGGCGTTGGTTTTATCGCGTTATTTGGCATTGCCGTGCTCAATGGCATCGTGCTGATCGAACATTTTAAAGCATTGCAAAAAGACGAAAACATCACTTCTATGCGCGAACTCATCATTCGCGGCACTTCAGACAGGTTGCGACCGGTATTGCTAACAGCTTCGGCTGCAGCACTTGGATTTTTGCCCATGGCTATTTCCACCTCGGCAGGTGCCGAAGTGCAACGTCCGCTGGCAACCGTGGTAATAGGTGGACTTATAACCGCTACCCTACTTACACTCATTGTTCTACCGGTTTTATTTTGCGTTTTCGAACGCAAAAAGTTTACGAAAACCTTGACAACAAAAACACCAAAAAAAATTACCACACTGCTTCTATTGTTGTTGGCCCTACCGCTGCTGATGCCTGCTCAGGAAAAAATAAGCCTTGAAACTGCTATTGAAAAAGCCCTTAACAAACATTCTGGATTAAAGGCGGCAGCATTAAATCTTGAAAAAGCCGAAAAACTAAAAACGGCAGCTTTCGACTTTCCAAAAACGGCTGTGTATTACAACTACGATGAAAATAATACGGCTGAGAATGGTCTGCCGCTGAAAATCTGGGGAATACAGCAAAGCATAGCCTTCCCGACAGTTTATGAAGCACAACATAAAATGGCAGCACTGAAAGCTGAAATGGCTGGACTGGAGTACGAAATGACAGCACACGAATTGCGCAAAGCCGTTGCCATAAGCTATTACGAAATCGTGTATCAAAACCAGCAGAAAAACTTTTTCAACCAGCTCGACAGCATCAATCAAAAACTTAGCTACAGCCTGATGCGGCGTGTGGAAGCCGGCGAATTGCCGAAGCTCGAACACCTGCAATCGCAAGCTAATCAGGCAGAAGTAGATAACCAGTTGAAAACAATTGAAAACAAACTGCTTTCAGCGAAGAAAACACTCTCTGCACTGATGCAAACTGACAGCATATTCGAGGTGGAAACCACAACGTATGGGCCATTGATAATAACAGCAGAAAGCCAAAACACACTTTGGCAAAACCGCTGGCAGAGCCAACAGGCCGATATCAGCGATCAAATGCTAAAAATGAGTCGCCGGCAGCTTATGCCCGACCTGCAACTGGAATATTTCAGGGGTACAAATAACGGTGCCAACGCTAAAATTTACAATGGCTTTCAGCTAGGTGTGGAGATTCCGCTGCTATTCTTTGGCAAGAACGCCTACAACAAGGCTGCGGTTTTAGACAGTAAAATTTTGGTAGAAAACCAAAGACGCAGCCGCATCCAGTCAAGACGAAATTACGAATTATTGCTGATCAACCTGGTCGACTTTAAGGCCAAACTCGACAGCTATAGCCAACAATGGGAACCACTTGCCAAACAGCTGGAACGCACTGCCAATGAGAGTTTCTCGCAAGGTGAAATTGGCTTTTACCAGTATTCACAAAGCCTGAAAGAAGTCATCAGAATACGCCTTAACAAACTTGAATGGCTGCACCAATACAACCGGGCCGTTATCGAAATCAATTATTTCACTTTTTAACAAAACCTATCGTGAGAAAAATCCATTTTATAACATTTTTCATCTTTTTGCTTCCCTTTTTCGTTTTTCAGGGCTGCGAATCGCAAAATACTGATACGGAAGTTAATCTACAGGAAGTTAACGAAATAGTTTTAAGCAAAATGCAGATGGAAGAGGCAGGCATAAAACTCGGAGAAATCAGTCAGCAAACATTTCAGGATCACATCAGCGCCAACGGCTATATCGAGCTGATACCGGACAAAGAACAACTGATGAGCAGTTATTTTGGAGGTCGCTTGATCAAAGTTAATGTGGCCGTAGGTCAAAAAGTAGCAAAAGGCACTGTTGTTGCTATCATCGAAAACCCGGAGTTTATTGAGATGCAGCAAGCCTATCTGGAGTCGCGCTTTCTTCAGCAGCAGCTAAAACAAGCCTGGGAAAGAAAACAATCTCTCGCTGACGAAAATATTATTTCGGCAAGCGAGTTGCAGCAGGCAGAAGCCGAATACCTGGTTGCCTCAGCCAGGCTCAACGCGTTAAGTGAGAAGCTTAAACTACTAAAAATCAATCCTGAAAAGCTCACTGCTTTCAACATAAGTGCGCAAATAGCAATGCAAGCCAAAATGAGTGGCCACGTTTCAAAAATTTTAGCCCGTACAGGCCAATGGCTTAATCCCGAGGATATTGTACTTACCATCATCAACACTGAGTACCTACGATTGAAGCTTGACGTGTTTGAAAAAGATGCCATCTGGCTAAAGCCGGGTCTTCAAATCGAGGCTAAGCTACCCGAATACAAAAATATCCCGTTTAAAACTACCGTAAATGAAATAGGCAAGCAAATAGACACCTACAACCGCACCGTGAATGTGTACGCCAACCTAAAGCAAGATGAACAGTATCAATTGATGCCGGGAATGTTTATGAATTCACGCATCTACCTGAAAGGTATACAGCTGGCCGCTCTGCCCGAATCGGCTTCTATTGAAAGTGAAGGAGGTTTTTATGTGCTTGTCCTCAAAAATAAAACGGCGGATTCGTGGACTTTTGTGAGAAAAAGGCTTGTAGTCGGACAAAAACGGGATGGTTTTATCGAAATACAAAATAGCAGGGAATTTAGTTCGGGCGCACAATTTATTATCTCAGGTGGATTTCAGTTATTGCAGGAAACTGATTAAACAAAAGGACGTCTCATTTGTCTTATAACTAAACTAAACGCGGTGATAATTCTAAACTTTTTGGCCTTGCCAAAGCAAGATCAATAAACACAAAAAAATTGGAATAAAACAAAGTGGTTATAAATTACACCCCACTCAAACCGCCTCAATTATACTAAATTAAAAAAATTAAACAGATGAAATACGCAATCACAAAAACTTTTAACGAAGACTATGATCAGCTGAAAAACCGCACTATTGAAGCGTTAAAAACCATTGGCTTTGGCATTCTATCCACCATCGAAGTGGATAAGGTTCTGAAAGATAGAATTGGTGCTGATTTTAAGCGTTACACCATTTTGGGCGCATGCAACCCACATTTTGCGTTTGAAGCCCTTCAACTTGAAGAACATTTAGGTGTTTTGCTGCCCTGCAATGTGGTAATAATAGACAAAGGCAACGGCCAAACAGAACTGGCAGCCATGGAGCCCGCCGTTATGATTGCAAACATTGGAAATGAAAAACTTACACAGATAGCACAGGAAATATCTACTAAGCTGGAGAAATTAATTGACAGTCTTTAACATTTACGGGCTGCAACAAGGCTTTTTACTGGTAACCAAATTGTACATTTGCAGCCTATATCTGTTTTTTTAACTTTATCAAATGTTCAGTTGCTGTTACCGTACTTCCCTTATCGCTACTTTATTAATCTTTTTGATTAGCGGTTGCAGCTCACCTGATCAGCCGGTTAAAACACGACATGCAGCGCTGAACACTATCCCACTAATTGCTGCCGACAGCATTTACATCAACCTTGATCAATCGCGTATTGAACAGCAGCAACGCAGATTAGACAGCACTTTTAACCGGCTGGTAAAGCTTACCGGTTTCAATGGAACCGTACTTTTTGCCGAAAAGGGCAGGCTGGTTTACGAAAAAGCTTTTGGTTTTGCCGACATCAAAAACAAACGCGATCCCCTCACTACCGAAAGCCAGTTTGAGCTGGCCTCGGTAAGCAAAATGTTTACAGCAACGGCAATTATATTGCTCAAACAAGATGGGTTGCTGGATTATGATGCTGATCTACGCACCTACATTGCCGAATGGCCTTACGAAGGCGTTACAGTGCGTAACCTGCTCAATCATCGCTCTGGGATATCGCGCTACCAGTCGTTGGCTCACGAAAAATGGATTGACAAAACCATTCCATTGAGTAACGAAAAAATGATCGATTTATTCGTTAAATATCAGCCTTCACCCTATTTTAAGCCCGACCGTGGATTTCATTATTGCAACACCAATTACGCCTTGCTGGCTTCGGTAGTGGAGCGCGTTAGCGGCGAAAATTTTGAGGATTTTATGCAAGAGAGGATTTTCACACCGCTCGGAATGCGCCGTTCGCAAATCTACAGCATGCGTTATGACACCGTGGTTTCGGCTTATGTTGAGTTGGGCGTTCCCGGGTTCGACCACCGTGGCTGGCGGCCAATTCAGGTGCGCAACGATTACTTAAACGGCGTGATGGGCGATAAAAACATGTTTTCTACAGTTGAAGATCTGTACCGGTTTAATCAGGCGCTGGATTATGGCTTACTCATTGGCGACAGCCTGCTACGGGAAGCTTTCACGCCTGGAAGTCCGAATCACCGTCGCCGTGCCGACAACTACGGCTTTGGCTGGCGCATCCGCGGAGACGCTGACAGCACAGTTTATCATTACGGTTGGTGGAAAGGGTTTCGCAGCTTTTTCCTCAGAGATATGCAGCAACACAAAACCCTAATTGTACTCACCAATAAAGACAAAGGACCTGGCTCAGATAATTTTTGGAACATATTGAATGACAACAGCTTGTCGTTATATCCGGCATCTACAAATATTCATTACAAGGCCTTACGGGTGAGCAATGAAACAGAACAAAAAGAATACGACTCCCCAAATATTACTCGTTGACAACTAGTTTGAAACCAACCCCATGCACGTTCATTAGTTCAATTTTTGGGTCAGTTTTAAAATATTTGCGCAGCTTGGTAACATACACATCCATCG
Source organism: Bacteroidales bacterium (assembly GCA_023229135.1). GTDB lineage: Bacteria > Bacteroidota > Bacteroidia > Bacteroidales > F082 > UBA5536. Next base: position 17,538 of record JALNZT010000026.1, on the reverse strand, counting down.
AACGGGCGTTGAAATAGCTGTCATCAAACCAAATTTTATTCAGTGCTACCGAGCGGTCAAGCACCTTGTTCATATTTTCGCAAAGCAAACGCAGCAGTTCCGCTTCTTTAGAAGTCAGTTTATTCTCGCCTTCTTTATTCTTGAGCAGCTGTCTGTTGTAGTCGAAAGTGAAACTTCCCAGCTCAAAATGTGTAGGCCTCACTGCATCTTCGGCCGTACGCCGTAGAATCGCCTTCATGCGCAGCAGCAGCTCTTCCATGCTGAAAGGCTTGGTAAGATAGTCGTCGGCACCCAGCTCAAAACCATGTAATTTATCCTCTTGCATGGTTTTTGCCGTCAGGAAAAGCAGCGGCACTTTTTGGTCTAACTTCCTGATCTCGGCGGCCAGCGCAAAGCCGTCCATCACCGGCATCATCACATCCAGGATACAGAACTGAAACTCTTCTCTTTTAAAGCGTTCGAGGCCTTCGCGTCCATCAACACATAATTCCGTAGGAAAACCTTTGGCTTCGAGATATGCCTTTAAAATCGTTCCCAGATTTTTGTCATCTTCTGTTAATAAAACTCTGATCTGCTGTTCCATAGTTAATTATTTTTATGAGTTCCGTCGAGCGGAAGCCGAATATAAAATGTTGATCCTTTTTTAATTTCACTATTCAGGTTGATGGTTCCGCCATGCTGTTCTACAACGCCTTTTACATAGCTTAGGCCAAGCCCGAAACCTTTTACATTGTGCACATTGCCCGTAGGAATGCGATAAAGCTTTTCAAAGATACGCTTTTGATTGGTTTTGCTGATGCCCGGACCGTTATCCTGCACACTGATTTCAAATGCGTGCGGAATATTGCGTGTTCGTATAACGATCTCTGGCATGTTTTCAGTATATTTTATGGCATTATCCAATAAATTCAGCACCACATTTTTCAGGTGCACTTTATCGCCTTCTACCAGTGTTTGCTGTGCTTTCAATTCCAAATGCAGCTTTCCTTGTTTTTGGTCGGCCTGCAACTTTTTAGAGCTAGCCGCCTCGGCGATGAGCGCATGCATTTCACAAGATTCTTTACGCAGGTGAAGCTCTCCTTTTTCCATCACTGCCGATCTAAGAATTTGCTCTGCCATTGTTCCCAGCCGTTTATTTTCTTCGTTAATCATGCTGATATAGGTTGAATACAAAGCCTCGGATTTGGCCACATCTTTATCGCGCAAAGCCTCACAAGCCAGACCGATCGTAGCTATTGGCGTTTTAAATTCGTGTGTCATATTATTCACGAAGTCGCTCTTCATTTCAGAGAGTTTTTTCTGCCTGATAATGGTGAAAATTGTTGCTGAGAAACTCAGGATTATCACCAAAATCAGCAGCCCGGAAATGCCAAGTAGATCCCAGAGCTGCCGCATCAGAAACTGTTTTTCGTTAGGAAAATACATTAACAGTTGATCCGACTGATACCTGCCTCCCGTTGTGGGATACATCTCAAAAGCAAAGCCTTTGTTAAGTAGCTGCTGCGGATAGCGCCCGGTTTTTTGTACGAGCATGGCATTTCTGGCAGGGCTATAAACACCAAATTCGTAGGTTGTGTTGATGCCATGGCGCGAGAGTTCGTAGCGGATAAGCGAATCGATGCGCAACGGCTGCAAATCCTGCGTATCCTCCGATTCCTGCTTATAGCCAAGAATCATATTTTCTATCATCTCTTGAGCAATCACTGTCTTGCGCAAAAAAGCTTGGTATTCGGCTAACGTCATGGGTGCTTGCAACTCGCGCTGCAAATTGGCACTCACCGAGTCGTAAGAGGAAATGATATCTGCACGCCGGTTGACTAATTGCATCTGACGCTGAAACTGACGTTGTATTTCTTCGCGCTCAAGCCGCGCTATCACAAGTGTAAGCGCTTGATTTACATCCCGCACAAAAGTAGCCTCCTTCACTTTTATGGCATCACCAATCCAATAAACCTGAATACCCATCAAGCCGATCAGCGCGATGGTCATCACCACAATAATTCCAGTGATTAACTGTTTATTCATTTGACAAAATTAGGACATTCATTTGCATGAATTACAGGCCTTTAACATATCTTAACAACTCTTATATTTCCTTAACAGCGCAGCTTATTTTTTAGGTATATTTTTGCATCAGTTCTTAACAATCCCATGTAATTTTGGTTTACCAAGAATTTATGTCATACAAATTGTGCGTTAACTCAAAGTTTTCATAAATTTTGGTTTTTGGTTCAGAGAGGCGGAGTGGTTCCCGCCTCTTTTTTTTTTACCCTATTTTTGCATTTCGACATCAGCTGCAACTCATTCAGCCTAATTTATCTACCTCAATGAAAGCAGACAAAGTTATAATTTGTAATTTCGTGTTTTTGAATTTCACGCCTTTAAAACACGCCTATGATACAATTGAAACTCGAGCTGGATCAACTTTACCCTTTTATTTCAAAGGACGAACTATTAGCTTACGACAAGCAGATTATTTCTGCTTATCGCAAGATTTACAATAAGACAGGTGCCGGAAACGAATTTCTCGGCTGGGTTGATCTGCCATCAGAGATTTCTGAAGATTCTCTGGATCAGATAATCGCACACGCCAGAGCCCTGCAAGCCAAATCTGAAGTGTTTGTGGTGGTTGGCATTGGCGGATCTTACTTGGGTGCACGTGCCATTATTGAAGCATTGAACAGCCATTTTGGTCATTTAAGAAACACCAATTTGCCACAGATTATCTATGCCGGACACCAGCTTAGTGAAGATTATTTAAGTGAATTACTTGAATTGTTGGATCATAAAGAATACAGTATGGCCGTGATTAGCAAGTCGGGCACAACCACTGAGCCGGCTGTTGCTTTCAGAATGCTACGCACGCACATTGAACAAAAATACGGCCTGAAAGAAGCCCGCAAACGCATTGTAGCCATCACCGACAACTCGCGCGGCGCACTCAAAGAACTGGCTGACAGCGAAGGCTATACCAGCTATGTAGTTCCGGATGATGTGGGCGGACGCTATTCGGTGCTTACGCCGGTGGGCCTACTCCCAATTGCCGTGGCAGGCATGGACATCAAAGCACTGGTTTCCGGCGCCCGCAAGATGGAAGCCATGAGCCGCGCCGTGCAAAAGATTCATGGAAACCCCATCGCTATGTATGCCGCAGCGAGGCAAGCTTTATATAAAGCCAGGAAAACCAACGAAATTATGGTCAACTACGAGCCTAAATTGTTCTATTTCAGCGAATGGTGGAAGCAGCTCTATGGCGAAAGCGAAGGCAAAGACCACAAAGGTATTTTCCCGGCTGCTGTTGGCTTTACCACCGATTTACATTCGATGGGGCAATACATCCAGAACGGGCTGCGCAATATTTTTGAAACCGTAATTTCTGTAGAAAAACCCACGCGTGAATTACGTATTCCGGAAGCAGATTTCGACTTGGATCAGCTTAATTATATCGCCGGAAAACGCCTTTCGGAAGTCAACCTGATGGCTGAACTGGGCACCACACTTGCCCATGTTGACGGCGGCGTACCAAACTTGCGAATTCGCATCCCTGAGCTTTCAGAAGAAGTAATGGGGCAATTGATTTATTTCTTCGAGATGGGCTGTGCGCTAAGTGGTTATATGCTGGAGGTGAACCCGTTTGACCAGCCCGGTGTAGAAGCCTACAAAAAGAATATGTTTGCCTTGCTCGGCAAAAAAGGCTTCGAAGACCAAACCACCGAACTGAAAAAGCGACTAAAAAATAAACTCTCCTGATGTGTAAGAATAGCAAACTTTTTATGTTTTTTTATTTTGTAATTGGCTTACTTTTAACTGCTTGCACTGCACCAAATCCAACGGAGACAATCTATAAACTAGTCGGCAACTGGAAAACCACAAAAGGCCCGGCAATGTACGAAAGCTGGAAAATAGATGCCGATTCAAGTATGCTTGGATCGTCTTTTAGCATAAACGGCAGCGATACCTTGATGATTGAAAAAATGCAACTCCTGCTGTTGGATGACAGCTTGGTATATGAAGTGAATGTAGGCAGCCAGAAAACGATTTCTTTTGGCCTGGCCAAAGCCACAAAAAACAGCTGGATTTTTGAAAATCATACGCACGATTATCCCAACCGGATCATTTATAAAATGACTAATGACAGCATCTTACAAGCGCAAACCGAAAACTCAGCCGGAAATAAAGTGATTGAGTTTCATTTTAAAAAAATAAGGTGATGAAATTTCAGGAATTGATTTTACAACGACAAAGCGTGAGGCGCTATCAAGACAAGGCCGTTGAGCCAGAAAAGCTGGAACAATGTCTTGAAGCTGCGCGCCTAACGCCGTCAGCAAGCAACAGCCAACCCTGGACTTTTCTGGTGGTGAATGAGACCGAAACACTCAAAAAGCTGGCTCCGCTGACCAGTGGTCCGCTCAAAAGCTTTAACCAATTTGTAGCGCAAGCACCGATTATTGTGCTGATGATACTTGAGAAGCCAAAATTACTCACCGAATTAGGTGGCCGACTCAAAAAGAAAGAATATCCCTTGATTGATATCGGTCTGGCTTCCGGACAGTTTTGCCTACAAGCCACCGAGCTGGGTTTAGGAACCTGTATGTTAGGCTGGTTTGACGAAGCCGCCCTGAAAAAGCTGCTGCACATCCCAAAAGACAAAACAATCGGCTTGTTGATTACACTTGGCTATGAACCGGAGGATTATCGCCTGCGCAAAAAAATAAGAAAGAAGTTAGAGGAGGTGGTGAAGTATAATCGGTATGAGTAGGCAGCATCATTTGCGCCATCACTGGGCCTTTAATCTTACATCTTTCGAATTGACGTTTTGAACGTTATAACGATCCTTCAAAAGTCAACAAGACGAAATCCAACTTTTCATCGACCGACCCAACAATTGACAGGGAAGGATATGGAAACGTTGATATTAAAGACGAAAATTCAGTTCACCAATCGACGTTTTGAAGTCCTGAGGGACGTTCAAAAGTCTGCATTCACGGTTTGCTTTACATTTCATCGTCCATAGGGTACGAGGTAGAATTGGCAGGTGCTGGCGATTTCGTTGGTAGCGGATGCTACAGGATAATTCCACGAAGTAAATACGTCGCAGAACGGGATAGTCTGGATTCGCTATCCAAATTATATCATGCTTTATATCAAGTGTTTAGAAACAGTATTCTCGTTTCTCAATTCGACGTTTTGAAGTCCTGAGGGACGTTCAAAAGTCTGCATTCACGGCTTGCTTTACATTTCATCGCCCATAGGGTACGAGGTAGAATTGGCAGGTGCTGGCGATTTCGTTGGTAGCGGATGCTACAGGATAATTCCACGAAGTAAATACTTCGCGGAACGGGATAGTCTGGATTCGCTATCCAAATTATATAATGCTTTATATCAAGTATTTAGAAGCAGTATTCTCGTTTCTCAATTCGACGTTTTGAAGTCCTGAGGGACGTTCAAAAGTCTGCATTCACGGTTTGCTTTACATTTCATCGTCCATAGGGTACGAGGTAGAATTGGCAGGTGCTGGCGATTTCGTTGGTAGCGGATGCTACAGGATAATTCCACGAAGTAAATACTTCGCAGAACGGGAACGAAATAGTCTGGATTTGCAATCCAAATTATATCATGCTTTATATCAAGTGTTTATACGTAGTATTCTCGTTTCTCAATTCGACGTTTTGAAGACCTGAGGGACGTTCAAAAGTCTGCATTCACGGTTTGCTTTACATTTCATCGCCCATAGGGTACGAGGTAGAATTGGCAGGTGCTGGCGATTTCGTTGGTAGCGGATGCTACAGGATAATTCCACGAAGTAAATACGTCGCGGAACGGGAGGTTAAAAAGTCAGCACCAGCCCCAACAATCCACCATCAAACACAACTTATTCAGCCTATGGTTTCAGATACACATCTTCGCCATCAGTTAACCATTCCAAGCTCCGGCGCACGAAAACATTATCCCGGTAATCATCCTTCTCAAAGAATATCCCGATTTCGCCATTTTCAAGGATTGTCATGGTTGAATAGGCTGATCCTCCTGCGTAAACCGTTTTTCCTGCCGACCAGGTTTTGCCTTCGTCATAGCTAATCCGTAGCGTTAAATTGTTTCGGCTGTCTTTGCTATTCGCATTTGAAAACAACAGCCTGTTTTTGTCAGCACCTTCATTTACTGAAGTATAGCGAATAATACTGGCGTTACAACCCGGATCCACAAGCGACGAATCTGCTTTGGTTGACCAAGTTTTACCTTCATCCGTGCTACGATGCACATACCTTATTCCGGCTCCATTTACACGGCTATTAATCATCCAGCTGCCATCAGCCAGTTCAACAATTTTCGATTCGTCAGCGGTTGGTATTGGATTATCGATCAAAAACCAGGTTTTACCGTGGTCGTCACTTCCAAACAGGTGAAGTCCTTTTTCCAAATTTACCAATGTGTGCAGAAGCTTGCCATCACTGGTTTGTATTCCCCGTCCCGAGGTGATGAACTTGAAATCCTTATGCCAATCCGGCTTTGTAATTTGCGAACTTATATCGACCGGGTCGCTCCACGTCCGGCCGTTATCACTGCTTTTTATCACTTTCAAATAGAAAATATCCTTTTCGAGCTGCAAATCCATATAATTAAAAAACAGAAATATTTCGCCGGTAATTTTATCTACGATCATCGACGGGTCAGAAGCTGATTGTCCTTTTGGGTAATCAATAATCCTTTCGATTTCAGACCAGGAAAGGCCGTTATCAGCACTTCGCCGGATAACAATATTGATGTTATCATTCCATTTTAAATCGCCGCACGAAGGCACTCTTTCATCAATGGCTACAATTAAATCTCCGTTAGGAGCCGTTACGATCGCAGGAATCCGATAGCAAGACACCTTAGTCTGCATCGTACTGTTAAACAACGATTTGAATTCAGGGACTTCGTTTTCTAATAATAGCTTTTCCGGCTGCGGATAAGCAGACAAAGTGAGTAAGGAAATGAGAAATGTGAGGAGGTATTTCATAGAAGATGAAGTGTTTTGATATGTGAGGATAAATAGCAGAGTTTAGTGAACTGGTTTGATATTGATTTCTTTTATTGCTCCTTTAAATGTTGATTTGTTCCATTTCTTATTACTAACAACATCAAAAGTACTAAGAAAAATGCTGCAATAATAAGCTGTTATTGGCACAAAACAAATATCACCAGAACTCCTTACACCATCATTTGCTCCATCATTTACACCATCAACACCCACCGGCAGCTGCAACCACTTTCACACCACCGGGAATCTCAGCTTGTTTGGAAGCTTTCTTAGCTCCTGAGGATTGATTTTTCAGGAAACGGCCATAGTCATAGCGTGCTTTTTCGGCCTGTGCATCGAAGAAAGCTGCGTCCATTTCCTGCGTTAGTACGCGATCCGTAAAATCAGTATCCTTAGCAAGGATTCCTATCTGGGAAACTCCTTTGGAAATCAACAACTGAGCTGCCATCACAGCTTCTGATTCTGTTGCAGCCACCACAAGAAGTTTATCACTTCTTTTGATGCTTTTCAGGTTTTTGGTTTCCAAAATTTCACCGAAAGGAATACTCAGATAGCTGCCAAATTCAGCTTTGTTTTGGAGGCTGCCGCTTAAATCCAAAAGCGCATATTTTTTGAGATTTCCCTGTAGCTGCATCGTCTTCAGTTGTTGAGGCTTAATCAAAGTTTCGTCGTTGGAAGTTTTCTGCAACACGTCTTTATTCGTATGGCTATAGGCCGGTGCTTTCCACCATTGAATCAGTATTACAACAAACAAAGCCAGCACAAAAAGCAGTGCCGCATTGGCCAACATTTTATCATTTATAGTTTTCATAGCTATTTCTTTTTTTGATGTTTAACAACCACCCTGACCGGCTGGCGGTGCCTCCATTTCAACGATGGTAGTAACCGGTTTTGCTTTTACATTGATTTTTTCGGCAGCCTCACCCGATTGAAAAGCCTCGCGGGCCCGCTCGATAAAACGGGCTTCGAAGACAGGCATCTCCTGATAGGTATTCACTTGATTTTCAGAAAAAAAGATAGTTTCAAAAAATTGATTTAGGCCACCTTTTAGCACAAAAACATCTTCAAGTCCGGCTCTGCGCAAGCTCATCCAAGCCTGACTGGCATCGGTATCACTAAAGCCAAAAAACAAAACCGGTTTTTTCGATTCGCTAAGCAGTTTATTATACCCTAAATCCAATACTTTATCCGCTGGAATATGCACCGCGCCCGGAAGTGTAAACTCTGCAAAAGCCTCATCTCCACGTACATCCACGAGCATATAATCATTCTCCTTGGGATTGAGCAGCTTATAGGCCAACTCCTCTGTTTGCACAAATTGTTTGCCTTCCGCAGCTTCGTGCAAAACTGTTTCAGCATCGGCTTCAAACCATTTGGCACGGGGACTTTCGGGCAGCCAAAGCACCACAATAGCAGCTGCGAGCATAATCAACACCGGGCCAACATACAAAGGCGCAAAGAGTCCGCTTTTAGATTCAAGACCATTGACTTTATCTTCAATTTTTCGGGTAACAATAAAAGCGGCTAAAGCTACTAAAACAAGCAAAAACACGAACCAATCGCGGGACATGCCGAGGGTGTCAAAAATGAAGATGCTTCCCAGGTTTTCTCCGGTATAGAGCGGTAAAAAATCTTCATAAAAAGAACCGAAAATAAAGACTCCAATCATCAGGCCGAGAACAAAAACCATGGCATCAATTTTACCAATTACGGCAGCAACCATGCTTGTTCCAGGACAAAATCCACCCAAAATAAATCCAAAACCCATGATGACACCGCCAACCAATGCCGACCATAGAAAGGTTGGGTTAACGTATAACAAATCGTAACTTACCCAGCCCATATAACTAAATAGCAGTAGGCCGATAGCGGCAGTAATGGCGGCGGTAAAAAACACCCGCAGCACCACGAAATCGTAGCCATAAAAAACGCCCGCCAGCTTGCGCGAATTAGAAAATCCGCCCTGTTCAAGCACATAGCCAAAGCCCAGGCCAATCACAAAAGCGAAGAACAAATTCAAGTCGGGGTTTACAAATCCTTGTGGAATTAATGGTCCCATAATAGCAATTATTTTAAGCGTTAATCCAAAGTTTCCTGAAAAAATAGGCGATCACGAAGCCTGTGCCGAAAATGGCCATCATCGTAAGAAAACCTGCGGTAGAAAGCACCGCCATCCCGCTGAGGGCTGCGCCACTGGTACATCCGCGTCCAAATTGAGCGCCCATGCCAAATAAAATCCCGCCCAGCCCGGCAAAAATCAACCTTTTGACATTGCTGATGCGTGGCCCTTTGTCGATAGCAAAACCTGCTCTCCCCGACATAAAGCCGGAAAAGAAGGCACCACCCAAAACGCCCATCGTGAGATAAACTAACCAGTTTTTCATCGGACGACCATCGCCGGTAGCAAAAAAGCTCGCATAAAAAGGATGCGAATCCGCATACTCAGGACTAATCCTTCCAATTGTTTCAATAACAACACTTTTGGCGGCTCCGCTGGCACCCAGTCCGCGACCAGTGATAAAAAAAGCGGCTAACAACACCAAACCCAGCAGAAATCCGGCCAGGTAAGGGTTCATATAAGGTTTAGGTTTCTGTTCCATAATAACTTGATTTTTTAGCATCCACCCTGCACAGATTTTATTTCAACATCCGGTGCTTCTGCCGGCGTTGACTGCTGTGAAGTACTTATAGGTAAATTATTTTTATGAATATCTGACCAATAATGACCGGCTTTTTTCTCTGTTTCTATCAAAGTTTGGTTGATAAAAGCATTGTTGCCAAACTTAACAGAATAGGCATCGTAGCCCAACATTTTGAGGTAGGCTACCACATTGGCGCTGTGCTGCCCCGTGAAACAATATACCGCAATGGGCTGATCTACAGGCAAAGTGTTGAGTGCTGCATTGGTGAGCAAAGACTTTTTAGGCGTGTATTGAACGGCTCCGGGCAAATGGCCGGGATCCAAATACTTTTCCTCTGGCCAATAGTTAATCACATAATACTTCCCGGGATTATTCAAAATGGCTTTGTAATCAATTAAAGCACTGCTTATTGGCTTGCCCAATAAAGTGTCAGCCCTCTCCATGGCAGCCGCAAAAGGCAAGGATGATATTGCTTGGATTGTAGGATAATTTCCGGCTGCGGATTTAGAATTCTCGGTAGTTTCAAGTTTCCCAACCAACTCATTGCCAACAATTTTGTCCCATCCTGCGTCGCCATAAGCCCTGTTCCAGGAACTCATGCCAAAACGCATACTAAACGTATTGTCGTAGCCCAACAAACGTAAAATACCCATTACATAACTTGAAGTCTGACCTTTGTCGCACACCAGTACGATAGTGTCAAAAGCCAAAGCATCTATGCGTTGTGTATAATAATTGAGCAACTCATTCATTTGAATATTCACAGCATCCTCTATATGTCCGGCATCAAACTCCTGAGTGGAGCGCAAATCAATCACTTTAATATTGTGTTGGCGGTTTTTATAGACATCGGCGGCACTGATTATTGCCGGAGCTATGGCACTGTTGAGATAATTGCCTTGCTGCTCAAAATATTGCGCAAGCACATTTGCTGATAATTCTGTTTGCTGTGGTGGCGTTTGCTGTGCCTTGTTTTGCTGACAAGACGACAAGAAAAAGCCTGTTGTCAGAAGTACTATCAGCACTAAAAAACCGTTTCTGAAAATCTTGCTATTTTTATTCATTATCCTCTTTTTTTGAAATTTCTTCATCGTCTTCTTCAAGCTCTTCCCAGCCTGTAATCATGGCCTTAAGATTAGAAGTGATTGTATGTCCGGTGGTGATTAGATAAAGATGTACAATCACAAAAGCCAGCAATATGAAAGCACCAAAAGTATGTATCAACGCAATGATTTCCAGGTTATCAACATTGATAATCTCAATGCCTCCATCCTGCGGATAACGGTAAAACATGTATAACAAACCCGAAACTACCATCACCGGAATAATCAAAACTTTTAGGCCGAGGTAAACCAGTCGTTGCAAAGGATTCAGCTTACTGATAAGGGTTTTTTTGGTGGGATGCGGCGCATTACGAAAAATCCCGAAGAGGTAAAATTCGGCTTGGGCACGCAGATTTTCAGTGGTAGGAATATACTGTTTCCATTCGCCGGTAGTAAAATGCCAGAAGATGGCAAAAATAATCAGGATGATGAATGCCCAAGCGGCTTTATTGTGCAAATCAACGGCAGTTTCGTAGCCAAAAAGACTAAACGAGCTGTGAATTTCGAAGCCGGTTAGAGCCAGCAAAAAGATCAACAGCGATTGGTTCCAGTGCCAAAATCGCTCAAATCCTTTATATACGTATGCTTTTTTTGTTTTACTCATGGTTTTTTGTTTTAATGGCTTTGGGCCGATTTGATATTGCGGGCAGATATAATACGAATCACAGCGTGGACAGCAACGCCTATCAGCGACAAGATCAGCAACATCTTGCCTGAAAAATCAAGCATGAAATTGCGGTCGCGACCCGGCATATAAAAGTCGGTAAGCGCTGCCAATCTGCCATTTTCGGGCGTATGACATTCTTTGCAGCTCACCACCTCACTCGCCGGCGAAACCATGTGATTTATAGGGAGATACATTTCGGTAGTCACAAAATCATGTTTGCCACTATAAGGCAATCCCACGTAAGCCATGCCTTCCACTATGGCGCGTTCCCATTCTAAATCGAGCCATAATGCACCTTTTCCTTTTTCTTTGTCCCAGAGTTTTGCCTGGATGATGGTCAAGTTTTCAGTGTCGTATGGCTGGCGTCCACGATGCACTTTAACAGGAATAATCTTACTGTTATGGTCGCGATATTCACCCATCAAGGTATTGATTTTGAGGAAAGGCTGGGTAGTATCCACTTTATCGGTCAGCAGGTGATGATCGGCAGTACCATTGAACCACGAATACTCAGGCTGCACATGGGTTCCCCACTCAAAATCACCTTTGATAGAAGCATAAGTAATGTTTCCCATCGAATCGAGGTTCTCATATCCTTCACCGTCTTTTTTACGGGTGGCAGTTGACCAGTCCCAATACATTTTGGTAGGATTTACTTTTGCATAAACTGGAATATGGCAGGTTTGGCAGGCCACTTTGATGGAGTGCTCATTGAGGATAGATTTCTGATGCGGGAAAGCGGTATGGCATTCTTCGCAGCTCATGCGTTGGGTGTTGGTGGAAGAAACACCATAATAACGGCCTTTCATCACGTGGTTTTCAGCGGTGTGGCAATCCACGCAGTTCATATTTGAGCCGTCCACGCCCATATGCACATCTACGTTGCGACCGGCGGTGAGCAAGGCCATTTCGAGGTCGCCGTGTTTCACGTTGTTGCCTCCCCCACCGGTGAAATGGCAGGAACCACAATTCTCGCTTTTAGGTAAGCCAACGCTGGCTAGAATTTTCTTGAAGTCAGGGCCATTTTCGCCCATCACCGGATAACCCGCGCCACCACCGGCTTTTTTGTAGGTGCCGGTATTGTCATGGCAAACTATGCAGTCGATATTAAATTGGTTATCGAAATCAAAACTTTTGTCGGACCAACCATAGCCGGCATGGCATTTCATGCACGAACCTTCGTTGGATTGTACGCCGGTGCAGAAGTTATTGAGCAAGTTTTTTTTACCCAAATAAGTTACGCCACGACCAGGAATATAAGCTTCGCGCTCCCAGGTAAAGTGTGCGCTTTGAAGCAATTCGTGGCCGCGTTCGGTGTGGCAGCTGAGGCAAGCAGCCGTTATTTCGTGCGGATTAGAGAAATCCTGCTGCAAGATCTCCATCTTACCGTGATCTACACCCGACTGATGCTCCGTGAGGTATTTAGTTTTCAACGCTTCCAGCATTGCACGATCGTTGTCGGGCTGCCTGAGGGCAATCGTTACGATCAGCAAGGGTGCGATAATAGCGAGAAAGAAAGTGAGTGCCTTGGTGAAATTTTTCATTGAAGACATAACAAATTGTTTTACAATTCTTTAATACTGTTTCAATTTTAATAAATTGATATATGCAAATGTATAGATATATTAATATATCTTTAACAAGAAAGCTGTATTTAGCATGAATCTAAATATGGGTATAAAGTTAAGGTTTTCAAGCAGATAAAAACGACTTGGCTATTTAGAATTAGTATAAATTGTGATGGGATTGAGCAATAGGAAGTTTTGTTCTATTCATAAAATAATACTTCCCTACATGTCAAGGTATTGCCACAAAATTTCTATTAATTTAACCTTCCTAATTTAAAGTGCAATTTTTTGCAAAAGATTCACGATTTCTCTAATTGATCTCGGTAAACTCATGCAACTACACATTATTCATTTGAACAAAATGAGATTCTTCGCTCAAAATCCTGTTAGATAGCATTTTTCAGCCGGAATAATATCCATTATTGTATAGGGGTTTAGCCTCGTCAAGAGTTTTTTAGAAAACAGGCTTTAATACACCTAAAAATACTAAATATCTCAACTAAAACCGAAAAATTAATATTAATATTTCGGTTACAATCGAAAATGTTGGTGTTTATCACAATAAGTAATCTTTGTCTTTCTGTGATTAACCTCAATTTTCGCACTGGATATTAACTACAAACTACAATCAGAAGTGCTTTTCGTTGCTTTTTCTAACTAAAAAAGCCCGGCATTGAGCACGGGCTTAAGAGGTATCTTCAGGCTGAGGCCTAAAACTTTATTCTTTAGCTTTCTTTCCCTTTTTTTCTATCAAATAATTGGCTACCAAGGCAATTCCTCCGCCGAGGAAAACCATTGAAAAATAGGCTACTTCTTCATTTAGGCTGGTAGTAACGGTTAAAATATTAGCCAGCAGCACGCCAAAACCTACACCGATAAACAACATGCCAAAGCGCAGGCTGATAAAGGAGTTATTATTCTCTTTCGGCGCAAAAACGGAAGCATCCATCCCTTTTTCAAGTAGTGTAAGGCGTTCGCGACGGCGCACGAACAAGAAAAACAGTCCGTAAATAGTGGCAAAAATAATGCCCACAATCATAATAGCAGTTACGTTAATCATCGTGTTTATTTTTTAAGATTCAAACTTTATTGATTTCAGGGATATGACGCAACTTTATTTGGCCGGTTACACCGGAGCGTCGAAATTGTTGCAAAGTAAAGGCGGGAGTTTGTTATTCAGAATGAAAACTTCTCTTTTTGAAGCTTTGATAAAAAAGGCCAAAGACAAGGCTTCCGAAGTTTTTGAAATCAAGGAGTTTACTGCGGTAAATGACTGTTTCAAAAACAAGAGTAACGCAGTACTTGGCTTTTTTTATCAAAGACTACTTATTATTATAAGCGGTCATCGTCCGCTCAACGCCAATGGTAGTAAAGCTTTGCACCATTTCGACAGCATCTCTTAGTTTAGGTTTAACAAGGTCAAGTTCGGATGGTTTCCAGCTGCCCAGCACAAAATCCACCTGTCTTCCGCGCGGGAAATCATCGCCAATTCCAAAGCGCAGCCTGGCAAACTCACTGGTACCAAGCGTTTGAATAATATGGCTGAGGCCGTTGTGACCAGCATCTCCTCCCTTTTTTTTCATCCGTAGCATAGCAGTTGGCAGCGCAATATCGTCCACCACCACGAGCAGCCGTTCGATTGGAATTTGTTCCTGCTGCATCCAGTAATGTACTGCTCTGCCGCTGAGATTCATATAAGTTGTAGGTTTTATCACCACCAATGTGCGACCCTTATATTTAAGTTGTGCCGTTTGTGCCAGCCTGCCGGTAGTAAAACTGCCGCCAAGGTCCTCGCAAAGCTGATTGGCCACCCAAAATCCAATATTGTGTCGTGTATCTTCATATTCCTGCCCTACATTTCCAAGGCATGCTATAAGATATTTCATACGGTATTACCTTTACGCTTTTGTTTTACTCATCAAAAAAAGGCATAAGGCTTTCCAGAAAACCCTATGCCTTTTCGGTCAGAAATAAGATAATTTATTCTTTTGGAGCTTCAGCTTCGTCACCTTCTTTGGCTTCTTCACCTTCAGCACCTTCTTCTGATTCTTCTTCGTCGAGCTCTACTACACGTGCTGTTTTCACACCTACGATAACTGCGTTAGCAGGGCTAAGCATGGTAATTTTGTCGATGTTCAGGTCTTTTACCTTAATAGAATCCCCAATGCCAAGTTTTGAGATATTAATTTCAATAAATTCAGGAATGTCTTTAACCAAACCTTTCAATTTAATTTTACTTAATCTTACACTCAAACTTCCACCGCGTAAAACACCAGGAGCAGCTCCTTTAAGTTTTACCGGCAATGAAACCGTTACTGGCTTACTATCCTGAACTAACAGGAAGTCAGCATGTAACAAACTGTCAGACAATGGATGATATTGAACATCCTGCAAAATTGCCTGGTACTTAGCACCATCAATTTCTATACTAATCAGATAAGTTTCGGGGGTAAAAATAATGGGTTTAAATGCGGCAACACTAGCCGTAAAATGCACTTGATCTTTGCCACCATAAAGCACACAGGGCACTTTTCCGGCGTTACGCATAGCTTTAGCATCTTTTTTCCCTACGTTCTCGCGAAGAGAACCGCTCAATGATACTGTTTTCATACAATTAATGTGTAGTTAAATAATTATTTATTAGAAAATTTAAAAAGCGAACTGATTGACTCGTAGTTTTCGACCCTGCGGATCACTTCGGCAAATAGTCCGGCTGTTGTCAATACTTTTATTTTTTCATGGGCCACCTTCAGTGGAATGGTATCGGTAACCACCACTTCGGTGAATGCAGAGTCTTCAATACGTTTTAGTGCATCACCTGAAAAAACAGGATGTGTACAAAATGCACGCACACTGTTGGCGCCGTTATCCATAATTAGCTGGCCTGCTTTGGTAATGGAACCTGCTGTGTCAATAATATCGTCGATAATGATTACATCACGGTCTTTTACATCACCAATAAGCGACATCACCTCCACCACATTGGGTTTTGCTCTTTGCTTGTAGCAAATTACAAATCCTGTATTGAGCATTTTAGCATAAGAGGCAGCGCGTCGGGTTCCTCCCGTATCAGGCGAAGCCATGGTAAGGTTGGGCAGATTAAGGCTTTCAATATAAGGCACAAAGATATTGGAGGCGTAAAGGTGATCCACCGGTACATCAAAAAATCCTTGAATCTGATCGGCGTGAAGGTCGATGGTAATCAAACGACTAACTCCAGTTGTGGTGAGCAAATTTGCCACCATTTTAGCAGCAATGCTCACACGGGGTTTATCTTTTCTGTCTTGGCGGCCAAATCCAAAATAAGGAATTACCGCAATAATTCTTCGTGCAGAAGCCCGTCTGGCCGCATCAACCATAAGCAGCAACTCGAACAAATTATCTGAAGGTGCGAAAGTGGATTGAACCAAAAAAACATCACGACCACGGATATTTTCTTCAAAAGAAGGCTGAAATTCACCGTCAGAAAATTCTACAACAATGGTCTCCCCTAAGGTAGTGCCGTATTTTTCTGCAATTTTATGAGCCAAATACATGGAGGCGCGTCCCGAGAAAATACTTACAATAGGCTCTGGCATAGCAACTTAAGTTTAAGAGGAATCTGACTGCAAAAGTATAAAAATAAGCTTGCACCGCAATGGTTTTAGGAAAATATTGTTTAGGTGCTTACGCTAACAGCTACTGAGCTAATGGGCAAAGTGATATAATTGTAGACAAGAAACCTTAGCTTCGTAAGGACATAAAAAAAAGGAAGCCGTCTCTGACTTCCTTTTTTCTAGTACCCGGAGCCGGGATCGAATCTACCTGGCTAACGCCAGTTAGACAGGCCGGCTTGCCTGACGTTAACCAGACAGGCACGAGTCTTACACCATTTTTTAGAAGCCTTTAAATATTATTAAAACCAAAAAAAGGAAACCATTATTGGCTTCCTCTTTTTACTGTACCCGGAGCCGGGATCGAACCGGCACAAGTGTTACCTTACTGGTTTTTGAGACCAGCGCGTCTACCAATTCCGCCATCCGGGCGATTGCTTTTTTGCTAAACGGATTGCAAAGTTAATCGTTTTTTTAAAAATACAATTTTTTGTCTTCATAATTTCTTGTGTAAAACAGCTTTTTGAAAAAATAACAAAAAGCCTCTCCTTTTTCCGAAAATAAACAAATTCTTAACTTATTGATTTAATGAAATATAAGCATTGACAAACGAATACAAACGACTATATACGTATGTACTTGTTAATCATACGACTACAGAAACAAGGCCGCCATACATTTGCATCATCGTTCATTCACAAACAATTTATCCATTCATTAAACACTTGAAATCATGACACAATTAATTAACAACGTACAACTGATCGGACGCGCCGGAATGGCTCCCGAAATCAAAACTTTCGAGAAAGACCGCAAACTGGCACGCTTTAGCCTCGCCACCAACGAGTATTATTACGACCAAAAGGGCGAACGTAAAGAAAACACCCAGTGGCACAACCTAATCGCCTGGGGGAAAACTGCTGAAATCATCGAAAAGGTCGTTA
>JALNZT010000058.1 GCA_023229135.1 Bacteroidales bacterium | reverse complement strand
CTGGCACGCTTTAGCCTCGCCACCAACGAGTATTATTACGACCAAAAGGGCGAACGTAAAGAAAACACCCAGTGGCACAACCTAATCGCCTGGGGGAAAACTGCTGAAATCATCGAAAAGGTCGTTACTAAAGGTAAAGAGCTGGCCGTTTCGGGCAAGCTGATAAACCGAAGCTGGGACGATAAAGACGGCACCAAACGCTATATCACTGAGGTGGAAATCTACCAGGTCATGGCTTTTGGAAAAGCTGAACAATCCAAATAAGACTAAGCAAAACCCGTAATTGAATTTTACATTTATCCATTCATTAAACACTTGAAATCATGACACAATTAATTAACAACGTACAACTGATCGGACGCGCCGGAATGGCTCCCGAAATTAAATCTTTTGATAAAGACCGCAAGCTGGCACGCTTTAGCCTCGCCACCAACGAGTATTATTACGACCAAAAGGGCGAACGTAAAGAAAACACCCAGTGGCACAACCTAATCGCCTGGGGGAAAACTGCTGAAATCATCGAAAAGGTCGTTACTAAAGGTAAAGAGCTGGCCGTTTCGGGCAAGCTGATAAACCGAAGCTGGGACGATAAAGACGGCACCAAACGCTATATCACTGAGGTATCCATCAATCAGATTCACCTTTTTTAGGTAAGTTATTGGCACAAAAAAACCCGCTCAAAGGCGGGTTTTTTTTACTTCTGATTAAAGCTTAGTTCAAGGGGTTAGCTGTAACCCTCGTTTTAATCTCAATTAACAAGGTGTATTTCACAATATCCTGATCGGCGGTTCCAGCCATTGAAACTGTAAATGCGTTTTGCGCATTCAACATTGCTCTAACATTGTCCCACTGACCATTAGCATTGTCAAGTGTCAGTTTTTTTCCAACAGTTAAAGTTTCATTGGTAAAGTTCCAAATGGCACTGGTCATATCACCAGATGCAACAGTAATTACTGCTGTTTCAAGAACTGTCTCAGTGCTAATCGCTGTTACGGTGGCATTAACCTCATTGATTTCGATGTCTTTGATTTTGCTCCCATATTCAGCAAATTCACTGTTTGACTTTGGATCAATTGTCGCTTCTGCGTAAAAAGCTCCATTAGCATTTCTGGAAGTTTCAGCCTGATTATCTATGTCTAAGTTCGTTTTAAAATCAGCATCAAATTTTACATCAAGTAAATCTTTGGCTTTATCGCAGCCAGTACTTGTGACGGCAATAAATGCCAAAAGCAAGAAAATTTTTGTTAGCGTGGGCGTTTTCATAATAGCTTATTTAATTGGTTATTAATGATAAATAGACTACAAAGGAAATAAAAAAAAGCAAGAAGTTGCTAAAAAAATTCAATTATTTAGAATAATTCAATTTAATATGCCTCAACGATTCTTCTATAAGTCTAAAAAAATCACCCAAAGCACGCTATCTTTTCCAAAATTGTGGAGAGAATAAGATAAGTACTGTAAAGATTTCCAGCCTTCCCATCAGCATCATAAACGACAGCAGCCATTTGGCTACATCCGGCATGATGGCGAAGTTATTAGCCGGTCCCACATTGCCAATACCAGGGCCGATATTTCCAAGGCTGGCGATAGAAGCGCCCACCGCGGTCTGAAAATCAAGACCTAAAGCTGAAAGCGCAATCATGCCCATGGCAAATATAAGGATGTACATCAGAAAAAAGGCCATTACTTTAAAAATGGTGTCTTTCGGAACCGATTTGCCGTTAAAGCGTACAGGCAAAACAGCATTGGGATGGATTGCTCGTTTGAGTTCCATTCGCGAATTTTTAAGCAATAGCAACTGCCTCACTATTTTCATACCACCACCTGTAGATCCAGCAGAACCACCAATAAACATCAGCACAAAAATCAACATCCACAAAATGGTTGGCCACGTCAGATAATTTGCGGTAGCAAAGCCTGTTGTGGTGAGAATGGAAACAACCGTAAACAAACTGTCTCTAAAAACTACTTCAACACTACCGCTTTTAACCACCAATAATCCAGCAGTAATTAGCAAGGTTACTAAGCCCACAATAAAAAGATAGCCGCGGTATTCTTCGTCTTTAAAAACTTTAGCGAGTTTTCCGTGAAGCGCAAAATAGTGAAGCGTGAAATTGGTTCCTGCCAAAATCATAAATATTATAATAATGTACTGACTGTATGCAGAAAAGGAGGCAACACTATCATTTTTGGTCGAGAAACCTCCAGTAGCCATGGTAGCG
Organism: Bacteroidales bacterium; assembly: GCA_023229135.1. Taxonomy (GTDB): domain Bacteria; phylum Bacteroidota; class Bacteroidia; order Bacteroidales; family F082; genus UBA5536. The sequence goes on along the minus strand of JALNZT010000058.1, from coordinate 15,093 downwards.
AAAGCATGATTTATGGCATCGAAAAAGTTCATATCACCAGCCCAAAGCAACAAGGTCTGAAGCAATGTAAATAGCACATAAATACCCCAAAGCCGTTTGGCAGTAGCTGTGATACGTGGATGCAACTTATCATAAGTAACGCCTGGCATTTCGGCCATAAACAACTGCATACCACCAATACCCAAAATAGGCAAAATGGCGACCGAAAGCACGATAATACCCATGCCTCCAAGCCAATGCGTGAGGCTACGCCAATAGAGTAAATCGTGTGGCATCGACTCAATATCAGTCAAAATAGTAGAACCCGTGGTTGTAAAACCAGAAATGGTCTCAAAAAAAGCATCGGTAAAGTTTGGTATCGTTCCGCTAATTAGATAAGGTAATGCGCCAAACAGCGAAATCAAAATCCAAGTAAAACTCACGATGATATAGCCTTCACGCTTGCCCAGATTTGGCGCCGCTTTACGGTTTATTAAAAACAAAAAACCACCAACAGAAATAGTTATCAGTGCTGACAAGGGTATGGCTGTACACTCAAGGTCACAATGTAGATAAGTGAAGGGTAAAGCCGTTAACATAAACAAACCCTCAATGATTAACAGAAATCCAATGATTCTGAGAATGATTGCAAAATTTATTTTGTGAAGAGAACTCTTCATGGGTGCTTATCTTTTTGAATTCTCACTAATGGAAAAGTTTTTCAATCTTATGAATGGCATTTGGAAGCGCAAACACGACAACTTTGTCATTTTCCTCGATTTGAAAGTCGCCCATAGCGATATAGCTGTCTTCACCTCTCACAACTCCGCCAATTATTGAGCCTTCGGGGATGTTGAGGTTTTTGATAAGCTTGCGCGTAACTGCCGATCCGGGGCGGGCAATCAGTTCCATGGCGTCGGCATCAATACCGCTGAGGCACTTGAGCGATGTTACTTCAGCACCCATTGTGTAACGCACCATATAGCTGGCGGCAATAAGTTTTTTGTTGATAATAGTGTCAATACCAATATTTTGCGAGATGTCGATATAATCAATATTTTCTACCAGGGCAATGGTTTTTTTCACGCCATAAGTCCGGGCTTGTAAACAAGTGAGGATGTTTGTTTCGGTGTTATTTGTTACTGCAATAAAAGCATCAATATTTCTAATATCCTCATCTTCGAGCAGTTGAATATTTCTGGCATCGCCGTTAATCACTAGGGCATCGTCCAAATAATCAGTCAGTAAAATACAGCGATCTTTATCTTTTTCAATAAGTTTGATGTTCATGTCATTCTCAAGCCTTTTGGCCGCGATACGTCCTACCCTGCCGCCACCCACAATCATCACATTATGGATTTTAAGCGGTACTTTTCCGCCCAGATGCAACAAGTTATCAATGGCTTCGGGTTTGGTTATCACATAAGCCAAGTCATTTTCTTTGAAGGTGTCGTTGCCATAGGGGATAAAGGTTTCGCGCTTGCGATGGATCGCTATAGCTCTAAAATCCAAATACTTATATTCACTCGCTATTTCGTTCAGACTTTTATCTATAACAGGAGCTCCTTTTTCAAGTTTGATCATAAAAAGCTGCAACTTACCTCCCGAAAAGTCGAAAACTTCGGTAGCAGCAGTTTGTTTGAGTAAGGTTATAATTTCATGTGCAGCAATATCTTCGGGCGAAACCAGACCGTCGATACCGAGCTCCTGATAAATTTTCCAGTTCTCTGCACTCAGGTTTTCCATGGTATTTACACGGGCAATAACCTTTTTGGCACCTAACTTTTTAGCCATAATGGCTGTCATAAGGTTAATATGCTCATCGTGCACAACAGAAATTACAAGATCTGCTTTGCGCACATTAGCCCGCTGCAACACCTCAATGGTGGTTGAATCACCCATGATTGTCATCAAATCAGTGTGCGTCTCAATCATTTTTAGTAAATCCTCTTGCGGATCAACAATGGTAATATTGTGATTGCTATTGACAAGCGCTTGAGCCAGATAAAGGCCTACTTCTCCATCTCCGGCAATTATAATGTTCATTTTAAAGTTTCTTTGGGCGGTAAAATTATCATTTTAAATGGGTTTTTGGCCTAAGCATTAAATGATTCTTAGCTCGGCTGCTAATGAATTGGTTAACTTATTTTTAAACAGAAAGAGCTGTATTAGCCTATTTTAAAGGTATCCCAATCCAAACCCACATTAAATTTCTCTCTGAAAGCTTCTAATTGTTCCATGGAAAGTATCGATTCAACAAGCATTTCTTTTTTCGCAAACGCTTGCGAAACTAACTGACCTTTAAAATCTAACAGCATAGAATCGCCCTGATAAGCCAATCCCTGTGGATCAGTGCCAACGCGGTTTACACCCAGCACATACGCCAGGTTTTCTATAGATCGGGCTATCAGTAATTGTTTCCAGGGCTCGGCACGAACGGCAGGCCAGTTGGCCACATAAAACATAAAATCGTAGTCGAACTGCCTGTCTTTATAATTATTTTTACTCCAGACCGGGAAACGTAAGTCGTAGCAAATCAACGGCTTAATCTTCCAACCTTTGAGTTCCACAAAAAGCTGTTGATCGCCTGGAGTAATGCGCTCATGCTCACCGCCAAGCCTAAAAACATGTCGTTTAGCATAGGTCTCAAAACTGCCATCAGGACGCATCCAAATCAAAGTGTTTTGATAAAAATCTTCGCGCTTTAGCAAAAAACTTCCTGTTATAACGGCTTGATGTGTAGCTGCTTGCGACTTCATCCAGTCGATTGTCTCAGCTGTAATAGTTTCGGCAAAATGATTGGGGTCGACAGGAAAACCGGTCGTAAAGGTTTCCGGAAGCACGATCAGATCGGGCTGGGTTTTCAGCTTCGACAAAACGGTCTCAAAATGCTTTCGATTTGCGGCAGCATCTTCCCAAAATAAATCACTTTGTACGTAGGCTATCTTTAAATCTTGCATAATATTTCTCCGGCTTTTATCAGCGTTTCATCGGTTTTGGCAAAACAAAACCGCAACAAATGCTGGTTGTCTTGTTTATTGTAAAAAGGCGAAACAGGAACTGCTGCAATACCCTGATCCAAAACGAGCTGCTTCGCATACTCCAACTCAGATAAATCGCTGATGGCGCTGTAATCCAGTAGTTGAAAATAAGTTCCGTGGCAGGGTACCACTTTAAAACGTGAGTTCTTAATTTGCTCCAGAAAAATATCCCGCTTTTGCTGGTAAAAACTGCCCAATTGCTCATAATTATTTTTATCCTGCAAATACTCTGCAATAGCATATTGTATGGGCGTATTTACGGCAAAAACAATAAACTGATGGAATTTTCTGAGCTCTTTGGTAAGCCGCGCCGGTGCTAAAACATAACCCACTTTCCAGCCTGTAGCATGAAAAGTTTTCCCAAACGAAGCTACCACCAAACTCCGGTTTGCCAGCTCGGGATAGCGACAGATGCTTTCATGTATTTGTCCGTCAAAAATCAGGTGTTCATATACTTCGTCACTTAACACAAGAATATCCGTTTGCCTCGTAAGTCGTTCCAATTCTGACATATCATATGGCGAAAGCAAACTTCCGGTTGGATTATGCGGACTATTGATGATTATCATCCGCGTGCGGTTGGTAACCATCTGCCTCACTACCGGCCAGTCAATCTTAAAATCAGGGCTGGCAAGGCTGGCGTATTTCACCAAGCCGCCACAGGCTTTCACTGCCGGTGCATAACAATCATAGGCCGGCTCAAAAATTATCACCTCATCGCCTTCGCGGATAAAAGCTGTTATGGCGGTATAAAGTGCTTGTGTTGCACCTGCCGTGATGGTGATTTCTTCTTCGGCATCATAACGCAATTGATGACTTTGAAATACTTTTTCGGAAATGGCATCTCTCAATGGTTTAATACCTGGCATGGGTGCATATTGGTTAAAACCCTGTTGCATAAAGTGGTTCACGCGACTGATCAGCTTTTCTGAAATCGGAAAATCCGGAAATCCCTGCGACAGGTTAACCGCCCCATGATCATTGGCTAACTTAGACATTATTGCAAAAATGGACAACCCAACCTGGGGTAATTTGGAAGGAATTTCGCCATCAAATTGTATCATTATCCTGACTTTTTTATTTACTCACAAAGATAGGCGATTTGCACGAGGAGCAAAACACACAGTCGTATTATTGCCAGCTAAATTTTATGAAAAAATATTTTATATTCCTGAATTTCTGTGTTTTATCAGGGTTTTATCCAAATAACAGAATTTCCTGTGTCGAACTCGTTTTTTTCAAAATATGGATTGTCGGGATCAGTAATCCAGTTGCCATCTACAATAAACTTGTAGGAATAACGCCCGGGATAAAGATAGATTGGGAAAATCCAGTGGTCATCTTTTCTCTGCATCCGATAACCTTGCTCATTCCAGCCATTAAAAGTTCCACTAACAAGCACCTCGTCAGCCTTTTCAAAACCATTTAAAACAAAATTGTGATTTGCCTTAAATGCTACAACCGAATTTACATAATCGCCCGAACCACTGGTGTATGGGTTGCGTGGGTCTTTGATCCAACGACCGTCAACAATAAATTTATACTCGTAATTACCCGGTGCCAGATTGTAAGCAAGTTCCCAGCCGGATTCAACACGATTCATAGCAAGCTCCTGCTCGTTCCAGTTGTTGAAATTTCCGGTTAGCACCACTTTTTTAGCTGATTCAAAACCATTTAACACAAAACGAAGGGCATCGCCTATACCAATTACCGAATTGACATTGCCGCTTTCATCTGTTTTTTCTCGTGGGTTATCGGGATCGGTAATCCATTTCCCGTCAACAACAAATTTATAGGCGTGCGTGCCTTCGCGCAGGTAAAGCGGGATTTTCCAACCAGCTTTGGTACGTTTCATTTTAAGTTCATCGCTGCGCCAATCGTTAAAACTGCCGGCCAAAAAAACTTTAGATGCCTCGGTGGCTGCTTTCAACTCAAAAGCGTGGTTGTATATAAAAACTACAGAATTGGTAGTACCCTGATCATTATTTTCTTCCAGAAGATTACCAGGATCAGCCATCCAGCGTCCATCAACAATATATTTATAGGTGTATTTCCCGGCCTCAAGCGAAAGGCAACTCACCCAGCCGCTGTCGGTCTTTTGCATTGGAAGACCCATAGTGTTCCAGTCATTGAACGAACCGGCCAGCATTACTTTTTTAGCATTCATAAAGCTGGTCAGCATAAAGCAAGCTTGACCGTCGATAATCCTGAAAGCCCTGTGACTACTCAATTTATTAATCCCATAATTAGCAAATCCCGGCTGCGGAGGGGAGGGTGGATCATCATTATTCCCAAAAAGGCGAGACAACACGATATCCGAAAAAGATTGCTTAACCCCATCATTTTCAATATGCAGGTTTTTGGTCAGCAATACCAATTCGGGTTTTAGAATTTTAGCCCGCCATTGGGTGCTATCATTAATAAAATTAAAATTCTTTTGAAAAACGGCTTGCATAATTGCAGTATCGATATCGTACTGACGCGCAAATTCCATTTTTTCATTTTCCGACATCCTCAGGTCTATCTGCAATTCAAATTGACCATCGCGAATCGTTGCCTGCGAAAATAGCTGCATGCTAAACAACAGAAATCCTGCAAGAAGTAGAAAATACAATTTTGATCGCATAATTTTCATGGCTTTATTTGTTCGTGAAAAACAACACCTAATACGTCAGTTTTCATATTGAGATAATAAACCCCCTGTTCAAAAAAATTGCAGCCCAACATGCCGTGTATCTCCATGCCATAGCTATCGCTCATCTGCGACAAATTGGTGATAATTGTTTGCATAGGCGGGTAAGCTTTGTCGTTTAAAATAAACTCGTTCATCAATCCATAAAAAACCTCTTTCTCTTGTTTCCCGACCCCGCGTAAGGAAGAGCGGCTTAGTATTTTCACCGTTTTGAGGATTTTGTCCGACAGATAACTGTCCAGCACATTACTCTCGGCTCCGGTATCCAGGCAAAATATCAAACGCCTATTGGCGATGCGGCCTTCCACGAAAAAAACATCAGAATAGTTATACACCTCAAGTTCAAGATCAGGTACTGGCACAGGCTGTTGACTCAGACGCCACCCTTCGTCATTCAGTCGATGTAGCTCGAGCACATTATTTTTGAGGTCGAGCACCAACTCGAAATCCCGAAACAAGCATAAGCCAAAAAACCCAAGGATTTTTACCTCACGGACTTTTTCAAGATGTCCTAAATCCACCAAATCCACCATGATGTTCTCGAAAACAATTTCATCAAAACTCAGCTTTTTGATTTTTGTCTTTTTAGTGTTCCTCAGCTTACCAGTGATGCCACCGGATTGCTGTCCTGAGCTTTTCCTTTCATTCCTGAAATAGATTTGATTTAGCACGATTCCTGCCGAACCCGTATCCAAAATCAAACTACCCGAAACGCTGTCGGCATAAGCATCTATTAAAATGAGCTTGCCGGCTCGTTTTATGGGGATGACAATAGAATTGAAATTGCCCTGTACTTCATAACGCTCGTAAGCAATTGCTAATGTTTTTATTTTCAACGCGTTAACCAGATAAGCCGGGCTTTCGTTGGCACATAAGCCATGAGAAAGCAAAAGGCTTGCAGTCAAAAAAATAAAGTAAAAAAGCTGTCGCAAAAGACTACGCATTGTCTGGCATTAGAAAACAAATGTAGAACTTTTCCGGCTGTTGATTTGTTACAACACCTCAAATTAATGGATTCAATCTCGTTTAATCCTAAAAAGAAATCCCCTATCCCGCTCCTCCAAACATGGAAAAAACTATATTTGTAGCTATAAAACAAAATTCTTTATGCAAACAAGCTCAGTAAAGGTTTATCAGCCTCAGAATCACATCCGTATCGTAACGGCAGCCTCACTTTTTGACGGGCACGATGCCGCAATAAATATTATGCGTCGCATTATCCAGTCGAGCGGTGCCGAAGTTATCCACCTCGGCCATAACCGTTCGGTGGGCGAAATTGTACGCACAGCCATCCAGGAAGACGTGCAAGCCATCGCTATAACCTCCTATCAAGGTGGTCATATGGAGTATTTTAAGTATATGTACGACTTACTCAAAGAAGCCAAATCCGGTCATATTCGTATTTTCGGTGGTGGTGGTGGTGTAATTCTTCCCGAAGAAGTTGATGAGCTCCATAAATATGGTATCGCACGAATTTTCTCGCCGGACGACGGACGTTCGATGGGACTGCAAGGCATGATCAATCTTTTGCTGGAAAAAACTGATTTCCCTACTGGCAAAGACCTAAAACCTGATTTGAAGGCCATTAAAAAAAAGGAAGATAAGGCCATTGCGAGCTTAATTTCTGCCGCCGAAAACTTCCCCGAATCGGTACGCGATTTTATTGATACGCTGCCAGGGCATACCAAAATAAAAGCACCGGTTTTAGGGATTACCGGAACCGGTGGTGCCGGAAAATCAAGTCTGGTAGATGAACTGGTAAGACGTTTTTTAGCCGACCAGCCCGACAAAACAATCGGCATTGTTTCCGTGGATCCTTCCAAACGACGCACCGGTGGCGCATTGCTGGGCGATCGAATCCGGATGAATTCAATCGACAGCCCCCGCGTTTTTATGCGCTCCCTCGCCACTCGCCAATCCAACCTCGCCATGTCAAAATACGTCAAAGATGCCGAAATTATTTTACAAGCTGCCGGCTTCGATTTAGTGATTTTGGAAACATCCGGCATCGGCCAAAGCGATACAGAAATTATCGACCACAGCGATCTTTCACTCTATGTGATGACGCCCGAATATGGCGCAGCCACACAGCTTGAAAAGATTGATATGCTTGACTTTGCCGACTTAATCTCACTCAACAAATTCGATAAACGCGGTGCCTTGGACGCCTTGCGCGATGTGAAAAAACAATATCAGCGCAACCATTTATTGTTTGATAAACACCCCGATACTATGCCCGTTTTTGGCACGGTGGCGTCTCAGTTTAATGATCCCGGCCTGAATTCATTGTATATTCAGCTATTAAAAAGTATCAAAGAACGCACCGGCGTGAATTTTGAAACAAAGCTCGAAGAATCTGGCGATTTATCAGAAAAGGTATATATCATACCACCAAAACGGGTGCGTTACCTGAGCGAAATCGCCGACAGTGTTCGCAACTATAACGAATGGGCTTTGAAACAGCGCGATCTGGCGCATCGCTGGCAAAGTCTTAGCGAAAGTAGCCGGATTACAAAAGAGGCTGACGACAAAGAAACAGCAGAAAAATTAGAAAAGCTGGCGGATATCGAGCGTCAAAAACTCGATATCAAAACCTTGCAAATTATTGAAAACTGGGACGAGAAAAAGAAAACTTACAAGGACAAGGTTTATCGTTACAAGGTGCGCGACAATGAAATTGAAATTGATACCCACACCACTTCGCTGTCGCAGTTGCAAATCCCAAAGATTAGCCTGCCGGTTTTTAAATCCTGGGGTGAAATTGTGCGTTGGAGCCTGCTTGAAAATGTTCCGGGCGAGTATCCTTACGCCGCCGGTGTGTTCCCTTTCAAGCGTGAAGAGGAAGATCCTACCCGTATGTTTGCAGGCGAAGGTGGCCCCGAACGCACCAACCGGCGCTTCCATTATGTTTCTTTTGAAATGCCTGCCCGACGGCTATCAACAGCTTTTGACTCGGTTACACTTTATGGAGAAGATCCCGCCAGGCGACCGGATATTTACGGAAAAATTGGCAATGCCGGCGTTTCTGTGGCCTGCCTTGATGATGCCAAAAAACTGTATTCCGGCTTTAACCTGGCCGATCCGAAAACCAGCGTGAGCATGACGATAAACGGCCCCGCGCCAACCTTGGTAGGATTTTTTATGAATGCCGCCATCGATCAGCAATGCGAATTGTATATCAAAGAAAATAATCTTGAAGGAGAAGTAAATGCCATTATTGAAGAGATCTATCGCCAAAAAGGCACCAAACGCCCGGCCTATCAGGGCGATTTGCCCAAAGGCAATAACGGCTTGGGACTGATGCTGCTGGGTGTTTCAGGCGATATGGTTTTGCCGGCTGAAGTGTATGAACGCATCAAAACCGACACCATAAAAAGGGTACGTGGCACGGTGCAAGCCGATATTTTGAAAGAAGATCAAGCACAAAACACCTGCATCTTCTCCACAGATTTCAGCCTGAAGCTGATGGGTGATGTGCAGGAATATTTTATCAAGAATAAAGTTCAGAATTTTTATTCCGTTTCAATTTCGGGTTATCATATCGCCGAAGCTGGCGCTAATCCTATCAGTCAGCTGGCTTTTACGTTGGCAAATGGATTCACTTATGTGGAGTATTACCTGTCTCGCGGCATGGACATAAACGATTTTGCTCCGAATCTTTCTTTCTTCTTTTCCAACGGAATTGATCCTGAATTTTCGGTTATTGGAAGGGTTTCACGCCTGATTTGGGCTAAAGCCATGAAACAAAAATATGGCGCAAACGACCGTTCACAAAAACTAAAATACCACATCCAAACCTCTGGCCGATCACTGCATGCGCAGGAAATTGATTTCAACGATATCCGCACAACTTTACAGGCGCTTTATGCTATTTACGATAACTGTAACTCGCTGCACACCAATGCTTATGACGAAGCAATCACCACTCCGACAGAGGAGTCTGTTCGCCGCGCTATAGCTATCCAAATGATTATTAATAAGGAGTTGGGGCTGGCGAAAAATCAAAATCCGCTTCAAGGTGCTTTTATCATCGAGGAACTAACAGAATTGGTAGAAGAAGCCGTGCTGCTTGAATTTGACCGGATTACAGAGCGCGGCGGCGTTTTGGGTGCTATGGAAACCATGTATCAGCGCGGAAAAATTCAAGAAGAATCGCTCTACTACGAAACCCTGAAACACAATGGCGAGCTGCCCATCATTGGTGTAAATACTTTTTTGTCGAGCAAGGGTTCGCCAACGGTTATTCCGGGCGAGGTAATCCGTGCTACGACTCAGGAAAAAGAATACCAGATTGAAATGCTGGAGCAGCTTCACCAAAGCTGGAAAGATGAAATTCCCAAGCAACTTGAAAAGCTAAAACAGGCAGCCACAAGGCACGAAAATGTGTTTGAAGGTTTAATGGAAGCCACAAAATACGCGTCTTTGGGACAAATTACGCAAGCACTTTTTGAGGTAGGCGGTCAGTACAGAAGAAATATGTAGGTTTTATTCAAAAACTTGATTTTCTATGAATGGGCTAATTAGCTCATTCATAGAAAAATAATACTTGAAAAGTGAAAGTTTTGTTTTTAGTTATCGGAAAAACAGATGAAAGCTATCTTGAGACGGGCTTAAAGAAATATTTTGACAGGCTGAAACACTATGTTGGCTTTGAGATGAAAGTGATTCCCGACCTCAAAAACCGCAAAGCACTCACTGAAGAAGCCCAAAAAGAAGCCGAAGGAAATTTGATTTTATCAGCTTTGCAAGCTGGTGATACATTGATTTTGTTGGACGAAAACGGGAAGCAATTTAGCTCTCGGGCTTTTGCTGCATTTTTGGAAAAACGAATGGTTCAATCGGCAAAGCGGCTGGTGTTTGTGGTTGGCGGCCCGTTTGGATTTTCAGCGAATGTTTATAGGCGTGCCGATAAACAGATCTCGCTTTCACCCATGACTTTCTCGCATCAGCTGATCCGACTGCTTTTTGCTGAACAGCTTTACAGGGCTTTCACTATTATTCGCGGTGAAGCTTATCACCACGATTAGAACCCGAAAATATTAATCAATCTTTTTGAAACGCAACCTCTCGCCTTCGTGATCTGAAAGAATCAGTCGGTTGTTTTTCACCAAAAAACTAAAGCTGTTTTCTAAAATAGTCTCGCGGTACAAATCACTTTTGGTATTATCGCGGCAGGCCATCCTTGTGGATATCGCATCCTTAAAAATAATGGTATTTGCTGAGGTTTCGACATTTCCGTTGAGGATATTACAGCCGTCTTTACCGCCAAAACGCTGCTCTTCGATAAATATTTCAAGCCGAGGCAAGCCACTGGTGAAATCCGAATCTGCATAAGTCTTGCCATCAATAGCTTCCAAAATCCAAATATCGTGAAGCTTTAAATCAAAAGTATAAGTGCCACAACCACTATAATTGACGAAATCAGGATTGTCGCCCTTTTTCACTTTCACGTTTACTGTATAATCAAAAAGCTGTCCCGACATGCCATCTTGGCAGCTTTCTTTGTGGATTTCTATTTCCAGAGCACCAGATTCTGTGGTAACAGAATAGCTGGCCTTTTCGGTATTCAACATACTTTTTGCAGCAATTGACGGCGTTGTCAGTGAAATACCTGCAAGTGCTTCGAAGTTAAATTTGCTATCGAAATCCAATTTCAAACTCCAGAAAGGTTCGTTACCGACAGCAAAAAAGTCCACACCCTCGCCGGCACGTTTGATTTTGAGCTTATGTACGTTTCCTTCTGCGGTTTCAGCTTGCTTTACCACTGGTTTCAACACATACGCATCAGACAATTTTCCGGTAACCTCTTCCTGATTACGATTTAAAATGAGTAAGTTATCACCACTTTTTTTGAAATATTTGATTCCTTCATCTTCATTTACAAGCTGAATAATACCGTCCTGAATCCTATAATTGCCGGAAGATTCAAACAACCCATTTGATTTTCCTTGATAAACTGATCGTGTTTTATAGCTAAAATCTTCGTTGAAGTCGATAGTATATTCAATACCGGCACAGTCGGCACAAGGAATGATGCCGGAATAAGTTTCGTTGAAGGCATCAGACTTGATTTTAGTGACTTTATTTGTTGATTTCTTAGTCGTTCCACAGGCCGTAAAAAACAGCACAGAAACAAAAAGAATCAATAGTTTTAATTTCATATATAGCTGTAGTTAAGCTGTTTGAGCAAATCAAAATGGCGCCAGGGTGATCCCAATAGATAAGGGGTAAAACTCTGGACCCAAATCACGCTTGAATACTCTTGCCGGTTGGTAATAAGCGAAAGCACTAATCCATTTATAACTTAGTCTAAGTGTGGGGCCATAGGTATATTTTTCGAGTGAGTTTATCTTCTTACTTTTTTGATAAACGCGCGGTCCAATAGCAGTAATATCGCCAACATATTTAGTTTTGCTGTCGATGAGGATTCCAAATTTAAACCCAACGCCAAGTTTCCATTTATTGTCGAACCTAAATCGCAATTCGGCAGGTACTTCAAGGTAAACCAGGTTTATTTTACTTCTCTTATAGTTGTTGGTTATAGGCACAAAACGGATGGTATCCGCATTCAAATTAGCTATTGCAGTGTTGGAATAAAAGTTTTGCGAACGTATTCCGAGGCCAAGTGAAAAGGTGTGCGCACTTTTTCCCAGAGCAAAATTATAAGTCCCGAACACGTTAAAACCCTGATTGATGGTTCGCGCATCGTAATTGGCGGGTGTTTGGGTTAAAATATCTGTGTAAAGATCAAACCCTACAGTAAATTTTTTGCTGGTTTTGTCGGTGATTATTTGGGCAGACAAACTGCTTGCAAAAAGGGCTAAAACGAAAAGGAGACCTGCTTTTTTCATGTTTTTAATATTTTGTAATTATTTCTTTTTTAGGCAGTTCCGCATTTACCGGACTACTGCTTCACTTCCCTAAAACCTATTTTAATCATCGAAACTACTTAGACAATGAAAAAAAATAGTTCGCTTCATTTCGTGAATTTTTTAAGTGTTTGTTATTGCTTTTTATCACTATAGAACGTTACAAAGGTATAAATTATCGTGCGAAAGTATTTTTTTCATTTTATTGATAGCTACTGTTGAAGCATTTTATCCAAAAGATGGTGCATTTTATCGCCATTCCATTTGGCTGCACCGGTTTTGCGTATCACAATTTTTCCGGCAGGACTGATAATAAAAGTGGTTGGAATACTTCCCGATTCAAAAAGTGGCGGAATTGCTGTTCTATGAAAATATATGGGCATATCAAACGCCTTTCTTTCCATAAATGCTTGCACTTTTGAAGGCTCTTCGTCAGTTACAAGTAAAAACGCGACCTGATCGCCATAATTATCGTATAAATCCTGGATATCAGGCATTTCAGCAATACATGGCGGACACCAAGTAGCCCAGAAATTGAGAAAAACAGGTTTTCCTTCAAAACTGCCCAGCGAAACGGCATGGCCACTCCAGTCTGTCACCATCCATTTATAATCTTGGCTACCAAGCGTTTTCTGTTTTTCATCGGGAAGGCTTGATGGGCTCATGGCGGTAAGGCCCGACACAAACGCGCTAATTTGCTTGCGGCTTGCCGGAATCAGCATCGCAACTACCAGAATCACGAAAACCAAATCACTCAGCTTTGAAAACCAGCCTTTCTTACTCCAATAGTCAGTTAGTCGTTTTTTTAGGTACGAACGCATTTATTAATGTTTAGGTAGGAAAAGGATTTATTCAGGTTTTTTGCTGAGTTGGGCACGCTCATCAAGCAAGCGATCAACTTCCGCAGGTTTTAGACCCGGACGGCGAAGCATTTCATCAATAAACTCGATAGTGCGTTCGTTGGATTCTATTTTGATGATTGGAATTTCCTTCTTTTCTTCAACAACAAAATTATCATCTTCGCCAAGCTGTTCGCGCATTTGCTTGATAAACATACGAAGCATTTGGCGCATAGGCTCGTTCACGGCACCCATCATTTCCATCGAAATTTGGTCTTTCATGGTTTCATAATTGCGTAAAAACAACTTAAGCTGCTGCAATTGTGTTTTATCCATGCCCGGCATGTTCTCTTCCGGGTGTTCATCCATCATTTTATTAAATAAACGGAATAATTCATCAATATCTTTTTTAAAATCATCTTGTTCCATGACGCAAAAATAATCAATTTAAAAGTGGTGAGCTATCTAACTAACAAACGCCTTGCCAAAAAGTTTATGGCAGCAGAACCTGTCAGAGGCTAGCAAAAGTATAACCCAAATCGCTATAATGTTTTAGCACTTTTGGCAGCACATAAAGCATGTTTTCAGCTGCTTTCACAGAATCGTGAAAAACAATTATTGCACCGTCTTCTGTATTGTTGATAACGTATTCGAGACATTGTTCGGGACTGGTTTCTGCATCAAAATCATAACTCAAAACCGACCACATCACGATAGTATATTCTTTTTTCAGGGTGTGAATCTGACTGGGGGTTATGCGTCCGTATGGCGGTCTAAACAGCTTTGAATCAATCAGTCTCCGACATTCATTTACATTATCATAATAGGTGTTAAGATTGGTTTTCCAGCCATTAAGGTGATTCATGGTGTGATTGCCCACGGCATGACCGTTTTCTAACAGACTGGTGTAGGTTTCGGGGAACTTTCGCACATTGTCGCCTACACAAAAAAAGCTGGCTTTGGCACTAAATTGGTCTAAAATTTCAAGAACCTGAGGTGTAATTTCAGGATGTGGGCCATCGTCAAAAGTGAGATAAAGCTTTTTCTCAGCCTCCGGCATCCGCCAAAGCAGTGATGGATAAAAAATCTTTAAAAATACAGGTACTGTAACAGCTTTCATAGGGCAAAATTACGGTTTGTTGAACATAGGAGTGCTTTAAAATGTTAATTTTGCATAAACTGTTTGAGAATTACTTTTAAACACCAAATGTGTCAAATTATTGCTCAACGTCATTACAGCGTTTTGAAACGCTATATAACTGATTTAAAGATTTTTACAACGACTCTCTCTGAAATATTGTATTTAATTAACCTAAAAAATAAACTATGAATAAACTTGTTTTAATCCGACATGGGCAAAGTACTTGGAACAAAGAAAATCGTTTTACGGGCTGGACAGATGTTCCACTCTCTGAGCAGGGTGTTGAGGAAGCCAAAAAAGCTGGCAAACTATTAAAAGAAGAGGGTTTTCGTTTCAAAATGGCCTATACCTCTTACCTTTCTCGTGCCATAAAAACACTTTGGTTGGTGCTGGAAGAAATGGATCAAATGTATATTCCGGTGCTCAAAAGCTGGCGTCTGAATGAAAAACATTATGGCATACTGCAAGGGCTGAATAAAGCTGAAACAGCTGAAAAATATGGTGACGAACAAGTTTTACTCTGGCGTCGTAG
>JALNZT010000090.1 GCA_023229135.1 Bacteroidales bacterium | reverse complement strand
TGATGAAAGCCTGCTAGATCTATTCTTGGTCTTCTTGGCATGAGATTGCCTCCTCGATTTATGATAACTTTCTATTTGAATTATATCATAAAGTGGAAATTCAACGCCTGACCCGTAGAATGTAATTGCAAGCGAACCTGTATTAAGACTGTTTAGCTCTTTTGGTGCTGCACTCACTATCGTTCCTCCGTTTAAGTCTGTATTGCCTTTTACTGTGATATCAAATCCGCCGTTACCTGCTATGATACCGCTTTGTTCATTAACACTTGCATAGTCAGCTTCTATGTTTGATTTGCTTGCACTGCCGCTCACAGTTCCCCATCCTGCACCTACTGTTATTTGTCCACTGATATTTTTTTGTTGACTGTCATATACGGCTGTATCTTGCAAGCTTTCAATGTTTAGATTTGAAGCAATTAGTTTTACTTTATTCCCTGTTATTTGTCCACCTATGATATTTGTAGTATCTCCTGCGTTTATGGTTGTAGAACTTGAGAGTGAACCTACATGTGAATTTGTATATACCGTGCCGACCCCATCAGCGTTGCCTTTGCCTACATTGCCGCCGAATGTAGCTCCGATTGCTTCAGTACTTATAACTGCCCCGGCGTTCCAACCGCTTGATTTATCAGTAGAGTGCTGCTCATCATAGTTGGCAGCTGCTATTATGTTAATATCATGGTCGCTAATTAGTTTGGTTGACGATGTACCTGATATATTTGAACCTACTACATTTATATCAGAGTTATCGCCTATGGCTTTTATGGCTTAAGCTACTCATCTAGTCCTCTCGTACGTATAGCCTTTTTTTATCATACAATTATCAGCGTTTTTGGATCTAATGTCTTCTTGTTTTTGAGTTGCTCCCCTAATATAATGCCATCCACCATCAGCATCGCCTCCGCAATTCATCCAATCTTTTGTTTTTTGCTCTCCTGTGGCCCCTGTCTTATTCCAGTAGTATAGTACTGGTTTGATGTTTTTTTGATACTCTTCGTATTCTTTTCCGCTTAGAGCCGGTTCAATATTTATACATCCCAAAAACAAAACCGAGGTTAAGCCTAGTAGTAAAAAAATTATTATCTGTTTCATTGTACCATCTCCAATGCCGCATTTACAATCTCCCATGTCTGAGCATCAAAAAGCTCTGACATAGCAAATGGTGTAGCAATCGGTATAGCAATAGCAGCCCATGTATTATAAATTGTTCTTTCTGAGCCTGTCAAGCCTCTTGTTGCATTTCCTTGCTCATCATACAATCCACTCATATATCCTCCTATAAAGTCGTGTGAACCTGAATAAGCTTCTATTAGATTATCTTGCCAACTTCCTGCATCATAGGGGATACCAAATAGTGTTCCTGGCATACCTTGTATACCGCCGGTTGCTCCTGAGAGTTTTTTACCATCAGGTGTTTCTAGAAATTTGGCAAGGGTCATACCGTCTGCTCCTGTTTGATTCCATTGCACTCTACCTTGATCATCAAATATCAAATTATTATTTTCATCTTTCAAACATCTTCTATTATCTGCTCCACATAAAAGATCTATATCCCATCTAGTGCCTCCGATCTTGGCATTATCTCCATTAGCACCTTCGCTCTTGCCAGTCATATTATTGAATACTTTGCCATTTTCATCTACTACGCCGGCAAACTTCTTAGAATTATCTATCATAAGCTCTCTTAATTCGCTAGCTATTAGATGTAATGATTCTCTAATTATTGCGGTTTCTAACGCATCAGTACTTCCGGTAGCTGCTGCGATTAAGATACTTACCGCAGCAGCTCTTTCGCTACTCCAGCTATTTGCCTCATCAGTCCATTCTTGCGCAGTTTTGCCTTTATACAATCCGTCTGGACTGTTTGCAGCTTTAATTGCATTATCTCTACTTTCTTTTGTTTTTTCTGCAATAAGAGCATTTGCTGCATTAGTCGCATTTTCATTAAACTCTTGCGTTACCCTTGTCTGCACATCAAGCTCTTTTTGAACTGCCCCAGCATCAAAGGTATTTACCAGACTTCCGCTGTTTTCTTTGATGGTATCTGTGGTGATGTCAGTATGGATATCAGAGATGTTGTCCATGGTTATAGTTTGGATTCCTGCCTCCGCAGGGATGACGGAAGTGCCTGTTATGGCAATATTGGATGTATTTATGCCTGCATAAGTAGTAGATATTTGGCTGTCGGTATCACTACCGTAACCTATGGATTTGGTTGAAATTACCTTGGTTCCTGATGTAGTACTTGGAGGAGTATTTATACTTTTGATAGCATCTGTTTTTGTGGTAGCATTTGGATTACTGAAGCCAACACTGCCGCTTAGCCCTATAGAATCTCCTTCATAACTGGAGTGATTGTCTATATTGCTCAGAGTCAATGTACCTGTACTAAAGCTGTTTAGACCATTATCTTCTGCCAACTGGGTGCTCGTGATTATTCCGCCAATAAGATTGGTATTATTTACTACACTCACATCATATCCTTTGTCTCCTGCTATGATACCGCTTTGTTCATTTACACTCGCATAGTTCGCATCAATGTTGGATTTACTTGCACTGCCGCTTGCAGATCCCCATCCTGCACCTACCGTTATTTGCCCGCTGATATTTTTTTGTTGACTGTCGTAGACGGCTGTATCTTGCAAGCTTTCTATATTCAGGTTTGACGTAGTTAGCTTGATACTATCTCCAAGCACTTGTCCGCCTATGATATTTGTAGTATCGCCTGCACTTATGGTAGTGGTTCCCAAGAGTGAACCTACATGGGAGTTTGTATATACCGTGCCGACTCCATCAGCTTTGCCTTTGCCTACATTGCCTCCTAATTTGTGGGGTATACTCTTTTTGGTTTAGAAGCATCTGGATTGTTGCCATAAATTTTTATATATTCATCATAGTCTGGATTATGAACCATGTTACCGTTAATCATTATTTTTTCTGGCGGCATTTCATACCAATAAGTACTGGTGTCAAAAATACCCACACACCCACCAAACATAATTCCTAAAAATAATACTGATATCAATATTGCTGTTTTTTTCATTCTTTCATCCTTTTAAAATTTTAGATTTCCACCTAATGGTACAGATTTGCAAGCCGGTCTATCCTTACTCCCTTGAAGACAACTTGATGCAGACTTGCCATCGATTCCTCTTGGATAATATTTGTATCCTTTTTTGAGCATACAATAATCATGGTGGGCTGTTCTCTTTTTGTCTAAA
>JALNZT010000089.1 GCA_023229135.1 Bacteroidales bacterium | reverse complement strand
AGCTTATGCAGAACGTAAACTCATCGAGGGTGATTGCGGTAAATGGAAACTTGAAAGTGTGCCAGAAGATACTTTCTGGTATAAAGGTACCTATCAGCACGAATGGACTATCAGGGACTCGACCAATATGGGTTTACCCATCTTTAGATCACTAAAACAAAGAGACAGCTTACAATTTGTTAGTGGCGGCAAATATATTATCACGTATATCATTAACAACCCTCCGCTAAACTGTCCTTCAGAATACTCAGATACGATTATTGTACCTGAACTTCTTCGTGCAATTGTGCCAAACGACACCTTTGTCTGTGAGGGAGACACAGTGCAAATTCCTTTACAAATTAAGTATGGAACCGCACCCTATAAAGTCCAATGGGATAACCCGCTCAAAACAAAAAATCCTAAAGACTCGCTCATGTTTCTGCGAGTCGGTACAAGCACTGACAGGTACGTGTCGGCTAATGTAACAGACGCTAAAGGATGTCTGTCCTCCGATACTACGTTTATACTTGCTGTTCCCAATCCTAAACCTGTGTTAGGTCCGGACAGAAGAATTTGCAGCTATGACACGCTATTCTTGAGTTCTAACTACAATGATGACGGTAACTACAAATTCTATTGGAGCAGGTCGCAGATTAATGGTGACTCCCTGCATGATATTTGGGTGAATACCCCCGGCAAGATTGCTCATAATGTTATTGATACTCTCGGATGTTGGGGCACCGACACTATGGAACTTTTTGTGAATGACCCCGTGGTTGCGGATGCCGGTGGTGATAAATTCATTTGTATTAGAAGCTCCTACCCTATTAATAACGATACTCTTAAATTTATCGCTAATAGAACTCCTACAAAATATCCGGGTACTTTCTTGTGGAGCAAACTCACAGGTAGTGGAAAATCTGCCGTTTCCTCGGATAGTATTTTCCACCAATCTTATCCGGATCCTGACAGTATTTTCTACGAACTCTTTGTTTCGGTTACTCAAGGGGGGGTTACTTGTGTGAATGCTGATACTATTAATGTGAAAATATTACCGCTGCCGGTGATTACCTTCCAACCTATGGATCCTAAGTGTTTTGACTATGGAAGAATCAACCTGTACAGCGCAGATGGACCTAAAGCTGACCCCAACTGGCTCAAGTTCTCTAGTAGAAAAAAAGGAATTGTCTCCAACAACACGTTCTTTGAAACTGACAGCTTCCCAAAAGGAACTCAACCTTTTGAATGGGTCAGAGCAGACGGACAAGATGTGTTTGGTTGTTACAATATTGACTCGTTCAAGGTGGTGATTAACCCCAACCCTGATGTTGAACTTGATAGCGGTATGTTCTGTCAAAATGCTGATTTCGGTGACTGGGTTCCTGCCGCACCTAAAGGTAGTTTGGTTGCTATTATCCCACTGATGAGAGAAAATGGTGTTATTAAAAAATTATCCAGCGGGGCTACCCCTACTTGGAGGATTCTGGACGCTCCCCCTTTAATTTCTCCTGCTATGTATGATAACCTGCTCGTGCCTTTTGGCTCTAACCCCGACAACAGAGCGCTCAATGCAGGACCCGTAGGTGACCCTTCAAAATTAGGTTGGTATAAGATTGAATTGTGTGCAATGAACAACCTGACTAATTGCCAATCCTGTGATACTACCTATATTGAAATCGTTGAATTGCCCAAGATTGAATTTACTACGATTCCTAATCAATGTGTGAACTTTGACACTGTGAACCTCAATAATTACGTGAATTTGAAGAATGGACGATGGATGACCAAATCCGGTCCTGTAAACCACTCGAAATGGATTGCCGACTCGTCTAAATTTATGCCTTTCAAAGGACCCGGTTTCTTTGAACTTAAATTTGTGCATACTGCCAGCGGATGCTATGTCGCAGACAGTACTACAATTAACGTGAGCTCTTTACCTGTTGTGGTGTTAGACACCTTTAGTTTATTGTGTAACACTTCCGGTCATAAACCTCTGAAGAGTTTAATACCTGCAAATCCAGGTTCTTATGGAAAATGGACCGGATTTGGTGTCAAAAACTCCGGTGATGATTATTACATAGACCCTGCTGAGTCGCCTTCTACCAAACAAATTGAAGGTCCTTATCCACTTGTGTTCAAATATACTCATCCTGTTACAGGATGTTCGAATGCTGATACATTTGACGTGAGAATACAATCTCAGCCTGAACTCAATATCACCAATGCTAAACCTTATGAACAATGCGAGTTTATCCCATTTGACCTAAAGAGCACCATGAAGTTTGCAAACTCTATCACTTGGTCACATGATGGTGACGGCTCTTTTGATAACAACAAAGCATTGGAACCTATTTACACCCACGGTGTGAATGACACAACGCTTGGGCAAGTATTTGTTAGAGTGGAAACCGATGCCTTTGGCGTTTGTCCGCAAGTAAGGGATAGTATCTTGTTACTCATCAGACCTTATCCGCAGTTTGACTTCTCCGGTACTCCGCTACAGGGTTGTCAACCCCTGACTGTGGACTTTACCTCACATTTGTTTAAACCACAAGATGGTGATGTTACCTATTTCTGGGAATTGGATTCTCAAATCAGAACTTCAACAGACCCCAACCCTACCGGAATTGTTTATACCGATGCCGGTGATTATAACGTGAAATTGGTTGTCAAAAACAATAAGGCTGGTTGCGAAACTGACTCTATCAGATTGGATTATGTCAATGTTTATCCGAATCCTAAGGCTTTCTTCAAGACCGAACCTAGCTTCTTTACAACGGTTGCTATCCCCAGATTCAGAACTAAGAACCAAAGTACCATTGAGTTTGGCAATATGAATTATCTGTGGAATTTCGGTACGGGGAACCCTAATGATACTTCTTCTAAGAAATCTCCTGAGTTCATGTATCCGCAAGATACGGCAAGCTATTTAATCAAATTATTGGTTACTTCGGACAAAGGGTGTGTGGATTCGACTGAACAATGGGTAAAAATTGGTCCCGATGTAACTGTATACATTCCTAACGCATTTAGCCCGAACGGGTTCGGACCTCATCTCAACAACAGGTTCTATGTTATTGCGCAAGGTATTATTGCATTTAATGTACAACTCTTCAACCGCTGGGGCGAAAAACTCTATGAGTCTAATAACCTCGAAGAAGGCTGGGACGGAACATTTAATGGCGTGGATTGCAAACAAGATGTTTATACCTACAAAGTAAAGGTTACAGGCTTTGACGGCAAGGATTATGAATACAAGGG
>JALNZT010000014.1 GCA_023229135.1 Bacteroidales bacterium | reverse complement strand
TCATCGGCCCAAAGCTCCTTTGAGCCTATCTTTGGCAGCGACATAAAGTCGCGGAAATTATGGTATTTCCAGCCGGAAATCATAATATCATTTTTGCTTACCCTAAATTTCTTGAGCAGTTTAGAAAGCAGCACCTCGGGCATATCTCTGTCATAAATAAAACGGACAGGCACTCCTTTCTTGCGCTGCTTGAGGCTTTCGGCCATCACCTCAATAAAACTTTTAGAGATATCATTATCGATATCCAGCTCGGCATCACGCGTAAACTTAAGTGAGTAAGCCTCATAATTGTCATAGCCGAAAGATAGAAAAATCTCACCCAAATTGTACCGAATTACATCATCGAGCAACATCAAATATACCTCATCACCGGTATCTGGAAACAGAAAAAACCGGCTAATCCGACCTGTTGGTACTTTTACCAGCGCGTAATTATCAGGAATTTCACCCGCCGAATTACACAAGAGCAAGGCCAGATAAATAGAATTATCCTGAAGATTATCAGGATTACTCAAGCCGCTGAGCATAATAGGAAAAAGATGCGGATGCACCGACTCCCTAAAGTATTTGATTACCGACTTCCCCATCTCAGGACTTAGATTTTGATCGTCGATGATATGAATTTTATGTGCATGCAGCTCCTCGGCAATCTCCAAATAGGTATCCATATAGGTTTCTTCCTGCTCCTGGATTATCCTATTTATACTATGCAGGATTTTCATAGGGTCGTAAGTAAGGTACTCCGGCTTATCCTTTTTAAGTTTGCGCAAACGCCGCAATGTAGCTACGCGAACCCTAAAAAACTCATCCCTGTTATTAGAATAAATCCCAATAAATCGCAAACGTTCCAGTAGCGGATTGTTATTATCACGGGCTTCCTGCAATACTCTTGCATTAAAATGCAGCCAACTCACCTCCCTATTAATCATATACTTCTTCATAAAAATCAGCCCATGTATGCAGCGTTTTCGTCTTTTAGACAAGTGGTTATCGTAATATTTATTGTCCTTTTAACAGTTTTGGATACACCATAAATTTAACCTTTGCATTTGCTTTGGGCAATTCTTCCCAATGCGCGGTGTCAAACTCAATACCAACAAGGCCTGAGGTCGGTAGCCAATCAATTTGTGGTTTCAGCCAGTGATTTACGAAATTGGTCAGTGAAGGGTTGTGGCCCACTATCATAAGGGAGTTCATGCTGTCATCCAGGTCAATAAACTGGTTAAAAATATGCTCACTACCCGCATTATACAGACTGGGAACAAGCTTAATTTGTGCATGATCAACAGCCAGCGCACTGGCAATATATCCGGCTGTTTCACTAGCTCTTTTGGCCGTACTGCTAACAATCAACTCAGGCTTAATTTCATTTTGCAGGAGATAATTAATGAGCTTTCTGGTGCGCTTTTTGCCCTCTTCAAGCAAGGGTCTTTCGTGATCCGGCAGCTGCTCTACTGAAGCCCAGGACGACTTGGCATGGCGTAAGATATAAAGGGTTTTCATAGCCTTATCATTTATAATCGTTATTCAACACTACCCCAATACTTTATGGTTGATCAAAATAGTTTTCGTTGTCAAAGAT
The DNA here is from genome assembly GCA_023229135.1 of Bacteroidales bacterium. GTDB lineage: Bacteria > Bacteroidota > Bacteroidia > Bacteroidales > F082 > UBA5536. The sequence continues at coordinate 84,907 of JALNZT010000014.1, read as the reverse complement.
CAATCTATTCCTTAAAACTTCAAGCCCTTCTCCAAAAGAATCATTAACAAATTAATGTTCATTTCCCTCGTGGAGCAGTAGCTGTCAGCATTTTACTTTATATTAAACGAAAAAGATGAATATTTGTTTTTGATAGAAGCAATAAAACGTAAATAAATGCAGCAAATAACCAAAAAAAATGCCCCCAAAATAGTTTGGAGGCATTAATAATAGTCAAGAATTATTTTACCAATTAAACAAAGGGAATTCCATCATCATTTTATTCACTTTGAGGCGAACGGCTTCAATGGTTTTCTCGTCGTTAACATTACTGATTACTTCGTCAATCAGATCAACAATAGGATCCATGTGCTGTTCTTTGAGGCCACGGGTAGTGATGGCAGGCGTTCCAACACGCAATCCGGAAGTTTGGAAAGGCGAGCGGCTGTCAAATGGTACCATATTTTTATTGATAGTGATATCCGCTTTTACCAAGGTATTTTCTACTACTTTTCCGGTGATATCAGGGAATTTCGAACGTAGATCAATCAACATCAGGTGGCTGTCAGTACCCCCGGAAATCACATGATATCCGCGGCTGATAAAGGCTTTGGCCATCACATCAGCATTCTTTTTCACTTGAAGAATGTACTGGAAATATTCATCCGTAAGTGCTTCGCCAAAAGCCACAGCTTTGCTGGCAATTACATGCTGGAGCGGGCCGCCCTGTATCCCAGGAAAAACGGCAGAATTAAGCAAAGCCGACATCATTCTATTTTCTCCCTTAGGTGTTTTGTAACCCCATGGATTCTCAAAATCTTCGCCCATAATGATAAGTCCGCCACGTGGCCCGCGCAGGGTTTTGTGCGTCGTGGTGGTAATGATATGGCAATGTTCGACTGGGTCATTCAGTAAACCGCGGGCAATCAATCCCGAAGGATGACTGATGTCTGCCATCAGCAGAGCACCGATTTGGTCAGCAATGTCGCGCATGCGTTCATAATCCCAATCCCTTGAATAAGCGGAGGCACCGGCTATGATAAGCTTTGGCTTGTGCTGCATTGCAAGGGCTTCCATTTTGTCGTAATTGATCAGACCAGAATCTTCATCCACAACGTAAGCTACTGGATTGTAAAGAATTCCGGAAGAGTTCACCGGAGAACCATGCGAAAGGTGGCCACCATGCGAAAGGTCTAAACCCATAAAGGTGTCGCCGGGTTGCAGACAAGCCAAAAACACAGCCATATTCGCTTGTGCGCCTGAGTGCGGCTGCACGTTGGCATATTCGGCATCAAAAAGCTCTTTGGCACGGTCGATGGCCAGCTGCTCTGTTTGGTCAACAATCTCGCAACCACCATAATAACGCTTCCCGGGATAGCCTTCGGCATATTTGTTGGTAAGCACAGAACCCATGGCTTCCAACACTTGTTCGCTCACAAAGTTTTCTGACGCAATAAGCTCAATACCATGCATCTGACGTTCTTTTTCCTGTCGGATCAAATCAAAAATTTTCTCATCTCTTAACATATTCCTAAAGTTTTTGTGGTGTTCTTGAGTTTAAGCTGATAAATAACCTTATTGAAATATAAATAACAACCTGTCTTACAGCTATTTAACTTGAGAATCCTGCTAATTAATTTTCATTCAAAGGTACAGGTTTTTTTCTTTTTTAAAACTGTTTAATAGACCATTGCCTGTATTAGTTTTCTCAAACAATTCTTTTAGGCATTAACTAAGCACTTGTTGGATAAGCTGCAGAAGAATTTGCCGACGTACAGGCTTGGTAATGTATGCATTGCAGCCAGCAGCCAGCACCTGTTCTTCGTCGCCGGCCATAGCATAGGCAGTTTGTGCGATTATGGGTATTAAACTATTTGTTTCCCGGATTTGGCGGGTTACATCCAAGCCTGATCCTTTGGGCATTTTTATGTCCATGAGAATCAAATTCAGGTCGGGATTTTTACGAAACAGCTCAAGTGTTTCGGCACCGCTGCTGGCAAAAAGCAATTCGGCATCTAAGTTTCTGAGCATAATTTCGAGATACAAGGCACTGCTGGGATCATCCTCGGCTATCAGAATTCTCAGCTTAGGAGATTGATCATATTTCAAGGAATCTTCGTTAACGCTATCTGTAGCCTCTTGATAATGAACGGGCTGACCTATTGGAAGTTCAAAATAAAATGTGGTGCCTTCTCCTGCCTCCGACTCCAACCAGACGCTACCCTCAAGCATCTCTGCATAGGCTTTCACAATAGACAGCCCAAGACCGGCGCCCTGCAAAGCCATCCTATCAGTGATATCGGCTTGCTCAAAACGATTAAAAATAGCTTTTTTTCGGTTTTCAGGAATGCCATAACCTGTGTCTTTGACATAAATAACCAGCTGTTTTTCACGCATATAACATCCAAACTCAACATAACCCTTACGGGTATATTTAATAGCGTTTTTTAAGAGATTAGTAATAATCGAATTAAACTTGCTAACATCTGTGGCTATGCTTTTTACTTCTTTAGGGAGCTGAACGTTTAAATAGAGTGGAAAACCTTTTTGTTTCGCCTGTGATTCGAAAAACTGAAAGTGTTGCAGCAGCTGTTTTTCGATTTCCAGCGTAGAAAATTTTATGGGTACCTGCCCCGTTTCAATCTTGGAAATATCAACCAGGTTATTTACGGTTTCAAGCAGCCTGTCCCCAGATTTTTCGATGATTTCAAGATACTGCTGCCGATCTTTCTGCTCAAGGTTTTTATTTTGTAAAAGCTGGGTAAATCCCAAAATCCCATTCATCGGCGTTCTGATTTCATGGCTTACATTGGCCAGAAAAGCCGACTTGAGCCGGTCGCTCTCTTCTGCTCTATTTTTAGCCTCAATCAATTGGTCTTCAGCAATTTTCCTATCGGTTATATCCGCTGCTACTCCTTCTACCCAGCCTTTATCCTCATAGATTTTAGCAGAATAACTGCCCCAGATGATAGATTTATCCTTCCTGTAAAATTGTGCTTCAATATTTAGGGCCTTACCCTCTGTCCTTAAGGTTTCAAGCACTTTTTGACGCAAGCCTTTATCTACATAATTTCCTTCAGTGTAAAATTCTTTTATTACCTCCTCACGACTATCATAGCCAAACATTTGGGCCAATCGCTCATTGCATTCTATAATTTTCCCATCGCTCAGCCTTGTTCTAAATATGCCTACCTGAGCGTTTTGGAATAGGTTCCTATAAGTTTCCTCACTATGCTCTAAGCGTTTTTCTACTTCCTTTAATGCTGTAATATCCGTGAAAGAGACATGCACTTGGTGAGGCTTCTCGTCATTGTTTTCAAATTCAGGATAGGCATTCATCAAAATCCAGCGGTATTTTTTTTCCTCTGGATTAAAAATCCCCAGAACAAAATCATGGATTGATTTCCCCGATTTCAAAGCCAGATATCCGGGATAATTTTCATCGTTCATGGGCTGCGAGTCTTCATCAATCCACCTACATTTTTCATAACTCAACAAACCGTTAGTAAGCTCAGCTTCTGAAAGGCCGAAAATTAATTGCGCTGCCGGATTCGATTGAATGATTCGCCCTTTGTCATCGTGATAAAACACTCCCTGCCTAATGGTTTCGAAGAGCTGACGGTATTTTTTTTCGCTCTCGCGGATGTGTTTTTCTGCTTGTTTCTGGGCGCTGATATCTCGCGCTGTAGCGATCAACACCTGTTTGCCATAGAAAGTTCCACGGCTCACAATCACTTCTTTAGGAAACACCCTGCCTGTGCTGCTCCTCGCCCAAAATTCAAAACCACACACCTTGCCGGTTTTCAGCGTCAAAGCCTGCTGAGCCAGTATCTGCTCCATATCATTCATACCGGCTGCTGCTAAATCGTTCGGATTTTGACCGATAAGTTGCGCTCTGGTATAGCCATACATCGCACACGCACCCTGATTTACTTCAATAAATGTACCTGATTCGTCCAGCACGTAAATGGCCTCTAACACGGTATCAAAAATCCCCTGTAAAGTAGTGTTCGCCTGTTGTAGCTGACGTTGGTGATTTCTACGTTCAGAGATATCGCGGATAAAAGTTTGGAAAGTCCCATCATTCATTTTTCGCGAGCTCATCTCTACTGGAATCCTTTCGCCACCTTTTGTTAAAATAAGCCGCTCCTTTATGATATGCTCTCCGCCAAACAAACGGTCAAATTGTAAAGGATTCTGCCTGATACTTTCTATATCAAAAATAGTAGATAATTGCTTGCCCAACAACTCATTAATACTATATCCTAAAACTGACAATGCTTTTTGATTGCATTCAAGGATATCACCGTTTTTATTGCCTAGAAAAAACATATCAGGAGCTAAATCAAGTAGCTCCTGATACTTATTCTGACTTTTTTGAAAATTGAATTCAATGTTTTTGCGATCAGTGATATTCCGTACTAGGACAATAACTTTTCCCGGCTCAAACGGACTAATTATAGCATCATAGATTAAATTATTCCCTTGAATATCAATATCATATTGAATAGTGCGTCTTTTGTTATCGTGCAAGACCTTAGCGATCGTATCTAAAATCAGATTAACATAATTCGGTGGAAAAACCTCCGAAATTCCAAGACCAATAAGTTGTTCCGGTGGAAAAGCGAGTTGATCCGGGTTACCGGTTTTACAATCCAGGTAAGTGCCTTGTTCATCTATCACAAAAATTACGTCAGGTAAAGTGTCTAACAATTTTAACAAATAACTTTCCAGCGCTGTTCTATCTGTGGCCTTATCCGCCTGCTTCTTAAATTCTTCAATAATTCTGCGGCTCTTTTTCAGTTCTGCCAACAATTGAGATCTGCTTAAATTTTCATTATTTTCCATGTCTTTTGAAAATATAAACCCTTTGGTTGTTTTATTGCACTAGGTAGAATTGGCTATCAGGTACAAAAGTTTTAAATCAGGTATTTTGAGTAAAATTACACATCTATTTTGATTAAAAAAATAATACTCTGAGATTATCGGAAATTTAAAGCCTGAAGGCAAATACCTCTTTTTTAAATTTCTGAGCGCAATCCAAAAAGTCAAGAAATGAAGAATGCCCCAAAAAATCTAAGACTCTAAGAATCCTTAAGGGCTTACTATCAATATCATAGACTTCGTGAAATCTTTGTGCTTTCGTGTCCCTTCGGCACTCTCAGCGCATCGCTTTGTGGCGGAATATTACTTTTTGGAGTAGGCTCAATCTTTGAATTTTTTGAATCTTTTAAAACCCAAACACCATCCCAACTTTATAGCCAAAATTCTTCCATTCCTGGTCAAAGCCGTAAGGGCCAAACCTGTAAAACGCGCCCACACCAAGCCGCAAGCCCGTAAGTTTCAGTAAATTATTAATCATCAGGCCGCTTTCGTAAAAGCCGTGTTCAAGTGTGTTAAAAGTAGTGCCTTGATGGAGCAAGGGCTTGTCTAACTGTCCAAAGGCGATATTTGCCGACAGCACAAACTCGGGTTCAAACTTACCTTTTCTAAATAAAAGCTTCCCAAAGTTATGGTTGAAAAACATAGCCGTGAATTTATCCGACAAAAACTCATTGGTGCGCATGGTGCCAAAACTTTCGGGTGCATACAGCGTGAACTCGCGGTAGGTTCCGGAGGTGTTAAACAGCTCTGTTCCAGGCGTATTGCCTTCCACCAGGCCGGCAATCAGCGTGATATCGGTTTTTCCGAGATATGGCGTAAACCAACTATAGCTGGTTTTAAATTCCCATTTGTCGAAAGCGTAATTGCCATCGAGTAAGTCGTCAAAACTTTTGGTATAAGCCAGCCAAACAGTGGGATAAGCTGAGCCGAGCGAGATCAGGCTGCGTGTGGTCTGCATAAATTTTTCCTTGAAGGCAAAGCGCGCCTGTAGTTGTAATTTTGTGAATTTGAAAGTGCTTACCGGAGCTTGTCCCGCCTCCGCGAAGGCGTAACCACTTTTGTTCGTTTTTTCCTGAACTTCTATCAATGCCTTCCACTTGAAATGCCGTAATGCCCTGAAGCTGATGCCTCCCATAAGACTTGTGGTCAGGTCCATCCGGTTGATAAAGAAGTCGCGGAAATTACTTTGATTGAGCGCGAAAGGTGCTTCGCCAAAACGCGTAAAGCTCCCGGTTTCAATAACTTGATAGGAATAAGCAGCGTCCAGGCTGATTTCTTTATAGCGATCAATTTGCAGTTGCACATCGAGGCCGTATTTAGCTGTTTCGTCACCAAACCCATAACCCCAAAACCCACCAAGTTTCACTGCTTGAGAGAATTTGTCGTTTGTTTGCAAGCCCAGCCCCAAATACCAGCCTTCGAATGCGTTGTAGCGCATAAGCTTATCGATTCTCAGGTCGAACATCTTAATCGGGATACGACCGGTTTGCAGGGTCTCCAGGCTTTTCGCATAGCGGTCGAAATTGTGGGCTTTCCCAAGGGAATCCATGAAGCGGTAGGTCTCCAGCGTACGTTCGGTGAGGCTGTCGATGCGGTGCTGCACCCAAAAGTTCAGGTCTTTATCCGCTGCATCGGGAGAAACCTCGACGGCGATATTTGAAAACTGACGCCTCACGAGCTCAGGGTTAAGCACGATATCTTTAAAATAGCTTTTGCCGATACCTACCATCGGGTATTGGTTTTTGCCATCGTCAATCACGGCTCCTTTGAAAAGTAAATCGGTGTTGAGCTGTACCGGAAACCATCTTTCGTCATCAATTTTTTCGTACATCTGCTGTATCCTGATGCTAAAACCCGACTCGTCGCGATAGGGTTGTGCCGAAACGTTTTGAATGGCCCAGCCGTCAGAATGAATGTTGATCATGCCTTGCAGCCCATCAAAATTGGTGTTGAGCAGCGGCCGGAAAGAGATGCTAAAAAGGCTGTCGTTTGCGCCAATAGCCGTGCTTTCTTCTAAGATGAAAAGATACTTTTTGTTACTGCCTTTGCTGATGGGATTGATGTAGTTTTTGTCGCCAACCTGAATTGTTTCGTCATAAAAATTGCTGCTTTGGGTCCTCGAAATTAGAAAAACGAAAATGGGATCTTTAAGGCCGGAAATTTTAGTGGCAAGTATTTTTTCGTGGCTGCGGTCGGGTGCCAAAAACTTTTTCTCAGTAACGGTTTCCATCATAAACATATCGCGCTGCCTCAAAAAATCTCTTGCTGTTTCAACAGTATCAAGCTGAACCGTGTCTGGAAATTTTTTCGCAATGGGATGTAAAGTATCAATAGTTAGCACCAGCTTGTCGTAAGCGGTATAGGCGTAAGAAGCCATTTTGTTGGGATGGTTGCGGTCGCGATACAAGAGCACGCTGTCAATAATGCGATGTGCCGGATTGATACCCGGCCTGATCACGATTTCGGCCAGCTCGAAATTGATGGGTTGAAGCCGGATTTTCAGTTTTGTTTTGTTGTCAGTAATCTGATACTCATAAGCTTCGTAACCAATAAACGAAAATTTCAGCTTTCGCACCGCTTCTTGAGAAGTTATCGCAAATTTTCCGTCAATATCGGTAGTGCCGCCATATTTGCCGTCGTTAATCAAAATATTCACGAAAGCAAGTGGTTCGCCGGTTTTGGCATCGGCCACATTGCCTTGCAACTGATAGTGCTGTGCTGATAGACTGGGAGAAAGAAACAGCGCAACCAACAGAAATAAAATAGCTGATTGGCGAATAAATAACTGTTTTTTCATAGCTTGGTTTTATACCGCGAAATAGGCTTTCAAAGCATCCAGCGTATCGGCTGAAGTAGTAATGTCTTGTGCAATTTTGCCCTCATGAAGCACCACGATACGTTCACAAACTTCGGTGATATGGTTGATGTCGTGGCTGGAAATCAAAAAGGTAATTTGCTGTCTTTCTTGCAGTTTTCGGATGAGGTTCACCAACCTGATTTGCGTAGTTGGATCCAGGCTGTTAAAAGGCTCGTCAAGCACCACAATTTCAGGCTTGCCCATCATAGCAGCGGCGATCCCGATTTTTTGTTGGTTTCCCATGGATAGGTTACGAATCAGTTTCTTTTTGCCGATAATCTCTCCATTGAAAAACTCCTCCATATCAGCTAGATACAAGCTGATATCATCTTTGCTTAAGCCCCTCACTTTGCCAACAAAACTGAAATATTCTTCCGGGCTTAAAAAATCAATCAGGAAGCCCTGATCCAGAAATGAGCCGGTGATTTGCTTCCAGGATTCTGTTTTGGCCACATCTTCGCCATTGATTTCAATAGTGCCATTATTAGCTCTGATTAGGTCGAGGATAAGCCGAAATAGGGTGGTTTTGCCGGCGCCATTATTGCCTACGAGACCAAAGTTTACTGCTTTTTCCAGCCTCAATTCCGGGATGTCGAGCACAACAGTGTCGCTATACGATTTCTGAATGTTTTGAATATGTATCATAAAAGTTAGTTTTTTTCTCTGAAGCCGGTAGCCATGATGTATTTTTTCTCCAATAAATTTTGCCTTATAAATTTTATCAAGAAACTTCTGAAAGCCATTGTTATCAGACCAATAGCTACCAATGCAAGAAGTCCATAATCGGGATGACCAAACCATTTAAACGGCAGGTAAATAAGGGTTGGTAAAACAAATACCGGCAACATGGTGAGCCAGTGTACCGTGCTCATTCCCTGAAAGTTGAAGGCATTGCCACGGCTTAATTGTATGGCTTTTTTGTTGTAGGTTGCAAAATATAGCATCATCGGCGTCACAAAACCCAGGTTAAAAATGGCTGTGGCAGTGTTTATGAGCAGAATTTGCCAGCCAAAATATAAGTAAGGCAAGGTGATGAAATACGAAACGCCTATAGCGAAGCTTCCCAAAGTGAGTTTGGCTTTGATATATTGCTCAAAATCAATGCCTGAGCTAAGCAGGAAATCGTAATAACTACCTTCGTAAGCAAAAGCACTTTGGAGGTAAGTAATCGTTAAATAACCGGAAATAAATATGCCTACAAATATCATAAAGCCACTGTCGGAGGTGTATTGATCGCTGGGATAAAACAACAATCCGTAAGCCCAAAAAATCGGCGTGAGGTAAAGCATTGATTTGGTGCGCTTGTTACGCATATAAAGCTTGATATCCAATAACATAATCTCGCCAATAAGTCCAAAACGCTGTAAATAGCCAAAGCGGTTTTCGTGAAGCAGCGCCGATTTTTTTGTTGAAATTTCCTCCAGGTAGAGCCGCTTATACAAAAAGCGATAGTTAATCAAGTAACTGGCGGCTAACATGCCAGGTGGGACAAGCCATAGCAACGGATGACGCAGTGCTGCGACAATTAGCTGTGCGAAAAGATCGCTGAAAGAATACCATTTTAATACATCGCCGGTTACAGTTAAACCCAATAATACTAAAATAGTAGTTACTGTTTTTAGGTTGTTGACCAGTTGTCTTTTTAGATAGAAAACAAAGTTGTTAACGGTCAAATCTATCAGCATCATGCCGATAAGCCAAAGCCAGGCTGCATTGTTACCTTCGTAATAGGCCACTTGCATAAACGTGAAAGGTGCGAAGACGATCAAGCTTAGCAGCACAAAGAAATTTATTTTTCCTTTGATCAAAATAAAGTGAATTAAAGTACTTTTTTTGATTGGCAGCAGTTGATAATGAATGATTTCCATAGTTGGAAGCTGCTGCATAAAAAAACGGAGAGCAAAAGAGCCTAAAAAATAATAAGCACTGATTTTATAGAAGCTGCTCAATGTTTCCGCCTCCGGGAAAAGCTCATGCCAACCGTGTGCTAAAATGAGCGAAAAGCCAATCACTTCGACCAGTATAATCAAGGCGACGATGAAAATCAGTACGTTGAGTGCCTTATTTTTTTGCCAGATACTGGAGCGCCTGGCTTTCTTATATTGGTGGCTTAAAAACGATGAAATTAACATATTATTTTAGTTCATATTTTGACAAAATAGAAACCCGTTTATTGCATTTAGCCCAAAAGGATTGGTCGCTTTAAAGCAGCCTCATTATCGCTTACCTCTTCCATTCTCTCTAGCTGTAGTACGTTATTCATGCACTCATTTCTCGCCGGTAGGCATGGTAAACGAACCCAGATTGGTTACTTCATATTCATCCAGGTCAAAACGTGTATTCAGGTTTGTCTCAACGCGTTTTACTTGCATAAACGATTTTTCGCCGCTTTTCTCAGTAGTGGTAGCTTCCATCAAGTATCCCCATGGAATTCCCCTGGAATAGAGATTTGTTTTGAACAAAGTGCTGAAAAAATCCTGGGTATTCATTTTCATCTCCGTGGTGATCCACACTTCCGATTCGCTTTCTTCGTCAACGTATACGTATTCTTCACATTTGTAGCCGGCAATGGTTTTGGTACGACCGGTTTTTTTTACGTTCGGGTTGTTCAGATAGTCCTCTGGCGTTTCATCCAGGTTTTCGTCCTCTAGCGATTCGCCAAGCGATGAAAAGAATGCACCCATTCCATATACAATTCCTGTTTTTTCGCCCTTATCTTCGTTCAAGATAATTGTGGCTCCATTTTCTGCATCAATGATGAACATGCCTTGCCCGGAATCGCCCATATCGCCCGAAACCACTTGGTAAGCCATGCTTTTGGAATTCGGATTCAGAAGCGTGATAAATTGCCCTTCGCTTTCTATTTTTCCTTTCTTGTCATACGATTCCACCTGCATTTCAACGAGGGTCTCGAATGTATAACTATCTTCAAAGGGAATCGGCTCGCCAGACATACTGAGTCCCCTCATAATATTTTGCATCCGCTGCTCATTATTTTTATCGCTTTTGGAACTGTTTTTTGTGTCGCCTGAATCGCTTTGCATTGATTCATCTATTTTGTCGAACTCTTTATCTATGGCTTCATCCATTTTTTCTTCTGCTTTTTCTTCCACTTTTTCTTCGATTTTCTCCTGAATCTTTCTAAGGAGTCTTTGGCCTTGAACCGGCTGAACGAAAAAGGCAGAAATAAGTATAATAAAAGAAATTTTTAAATGTAACTTCATAGTTGTTTAAATTTAAAGGGTTAAAGATTGTTATCAAAATAGGATAATCTAAAAATAGTGCTAGGATTATACCTAAATCATTTTTCAATAAATTTTAAGAAGGCTTCCTTATCATGTTGATTTAAAATGACGAAATTAATAATTTATTTTAGTCAATATTTTTATTTAATGAAATTGCTGATTCAAAGCATCTTATCAAGTTGGCTTATCTGAAGTATTGTTGCCGTGTAATTTAGGATTGTTTTGATGGCGTTCTTTATCTCGGCTGTTCTTTTTCTCTAAATTGCGTTTCAACGCATCGGTTAGGTTGATGCCGGTTTGGTTGGCCAGACAAATTAAAACGAACAGCACATCGGCCATTTCGTCGGCCAGGTCAACGGCTTCATCGGATTTTTTGAAGGATTGATCGCCATATCTGCGTGCCATGATGCGCGCCACCTCGCCCACTTCTTCCATCAGCATGGCCGTATTGGTGAGCTCGCTGAAGTACCTTACACCAACGGTTTTTATCCAGTCGTCAACAAGTTTTTGAGCTTCCTCTAAAGTCATTTTTTAATGATTTTTGATTGCGATTTTTATTTAAAAGGTAAATATAGAATATTTTAACGTCAAACGGGATTTTGCTCTACAGATTTTTAATGTCTGGCTGCTTTTGCATGTTTTGTACCTTTGCGCCATCAATGCCGTGTGGTGCTGATGCACAAATCTCAAAACCTTATGACTGCTGATACTTTCCCGATGATAGCCAAAACAGTAAGCGGCCTGGAGCCCCTGCTTGCCGAAGAACTCAGAAAGCTGGGCGCACAGAATATTATCGAAGTTACCCGTGCCGTCAGCTTTGAAGGCGACAAGGCATTGATGTACAAAGCAAACTATAGTGTGAGAACTGCGCTGCGAATCTTAAAGCCTATAAGTCAGTTTGTTGCGCGAACCGAAGATGCGCTTTACGATGGCGTAGGCAAGCTGCAATGGCACGAATATTTCAAGATGGAACAAACTTTTGCTATCGATGCAGTGGTGAGTGGCGAGTTTTTTAATCATTCGCATTATGCCGGTTTACGCGTGAAGGATGCCATCGTAGATCAGTTCAGAAATCGCTTTGGGGCGCGGCCTTCGGTGGAAATCAATCAACCCGACGTGCGTATTAACGTGCATATTTATCAAGATCAGGTGAGTATTTTGCTCGACAGCTCTGGCGAATCGCTGCACAAGCGTGGTTACCGTACTGCCGTTGACAAAGCGCCTATCAATGAGGTGTTGGCTGCCGGTCTTATCCTGCTAACCGGATGGGATGGCGAATCGCCTTTTGTGGATGCTATGTGCGGCTCAGCCACCATCCCGATTGAGGCGGCTATGCTGGCTATGCGTATCCCACCGGCCTATTTCCGGGAGCGTTTTGGATTTATGAACTGGCCCGATTTTGACAGCACATTGTGGGAAGACGTAAAAACTGCTGCCAACGACCAAATCCGTGAGATAGGAGCTGAAATTATTGCTTCCGACCGCTCGGGCAAAGCGATTGACATTGCCCGCGAAAATATCCATAACGCCCACCTGCACAAAGATATAAAGCTGATTAAAAAACCAATGGAAAACCTGGAGCCACCCGAAGGTGAAGGTGTTTTGGTGATTAATCCACCTTATGGCGAACGCCTTGAGGAAGAAGATTTGGTTGCACTTTACAAAGGCATTGGCGACAGCCTGAAGCAGGGTTTCAAAGGTTACAAAGCCTGGGTAATCAGCAGCGACCATAGGGCTTTGAAAATGGTTGGTCTCAAGCCATCCAAAAAATATACGGTCTATAATGGGCCTTTGGAATGTCGTTTTGCCCGGTTTGATATTTTTAGCGGAAGCTATAAGGCAATGAAAACGGAGAAAAATGAGGGGAAGAGGTAGGTGAGACACCGTAATTTTAAACCCTAAAGGCTGTGTGTTTGGAAAATATTAGTGGGCTTATGATTGTAAAAACACACAGCCTTTGGGGTTAAAGATTTGTAAATTGGCAACGAAAGTGAGTCTACTGCCGTAAAATAATAGGACATTTAGATATTCTAAAATGGCTGAAAGCCTATTTTAATTCAGCCTGTTTAGCTCGGCAGACAGGCTGAATTAAGTTGCCCTTTCAGGGGGACGGATTATTATTTACCTTTACCCGATGTGTTGCCAACGGGCTGAAAATAAGTTGCTTCGCCAGGGATATATGAGGTGGCGAATTGTAGGTTAGATACATGGTCTAATTTCTAAAAAACACTTTCTAAAAATCCCACCACTCCCCATTATCCTTCCACCTCCTCCTCACCCCCATTTTCTTCATTCAAGGTTTTTAGCACCTGTTTCACATCCAGCTCGGTGGCGTATAATTTCTGTTTGCAAACGGCAATAAGTTCCGAAGCTCGTTTTACTTTTTCTGACAGCAGGTCAATAGAAATTTCGCCCTGCTCAAGCTCGCTCACAATTTGCTGCAACTCCTCGTAAGCCTCTGTATAAGAAGTCTTTTGTGTTTTACTCATCTGTTTTTTGTGTTGAAATAATTTTACTGATAATTGTTCCGTCCTGCAAAACGGTGTGTATTTCTTCGCCTATTTTTGCCTGTTCAATCTTTTGTAGCAGCTTGCCATTTTGATAACTCATGCTGTATCCACGTTTCAAAATCTGTCTGGGATCGAGTAGCTGAATGGTCTTTTGAGATAATTCCAGTGCATAAGCACGCTGCTGAATGAGGCTCAGGCTGTTTTGAACGATTTTGTTTTTTTGATCTGAAAGTATCCGCCAATGGTGTCTTAAAATTTGTTGACTCAGGCTTTTGAGCTCTGATTGGGGCTTTTTCAAACTGCCGTGTGCGAGCTGGCACAGGTAGTTACTACTGGTTTGCAGCCTCACCGAAGTTTGTGCCAGGATTTGCCGGTTGTTGCTGATTTGCTTCAAAGTCGTTTTAGGCAGTTTTTGCCTGATAAGTTCCACAAATCTTTGTTGCTCTTTCACCAAACGCAGCGTATAGCCTATCTTTTGGATATTTTCTGTAAGCTTATCCCTGAACTTTTCAAAGCGATCCATAACCATATCGGCCAGCTCCGAAGGCGTGATGGCATTGGTGTGCGCCACCATTTCGCTTACTGTTAGGTTGGTGGCGTGGCCAATGCCTGTAATCACCGGAATAGGGAATGTGGCGATGGCTTGGGCAAGCCTGAAATCATTGAAAGAAGCCAGACCTACCTCACCTCCTCCACCGCGAATGATGGCCACCAAATCAAAATGCTGCACCAACTTTTTTATTTCTGAAAGCCTTTTTAACATCTGATCTACAGCCTGTTCGCCCTGAAGCAATGAGGGAAAAAGCTGGTAGTGAAGTGTGAATCCCTGCATGCGCGACTGGGTTATTTTTTCAAAATCGGCATAGCCTTTACTGGTCGAAACAGAGATAATAGCCAGCCGCTTAGGCAACATGGGCAGGCTTTTGCTCTTATTGAGTTCAAAAACACCTTCAGCTTTTAAGCGTGTTATCGTTTCTTGTTTTTCACGCTCCAGGTCGCCCAATGTAAAAGTAGGATCAATGGCGTGAATTTGCAGCGTAAGGCCAAAGTTAGGGTCAAACTTAATGCTCACAAGCATCAATAAGTTAATGCCATCGCTGAGTGGCTGTTTTAGCAGGCGCAGAAATTCCTGATTGGCCTGCTGGTAGGTGTCGCTCCACAAAGTACCCCGAATCTGTGCTACCACACGTCCATTGGCTTTTTGTAACAAATCGGGATAGCAATGGCCTGATCGCGGATAAAAGTTGAGTTTGTTCATCTCGGCTTTCACCCAATAGCGGCTGCCGTAGCGCTTGCTGAGCGTCTGCCGGATGCTGTTTAACACCTCCAGCAACGAAAAAACCTGCTTGTCGTTTACGGTCGTTGGCATAGTCAAATTTGAAAAACAAATATAGCAATTCCAGCTTTGGCCGGCCTTGAATATTTTTGCTTAACGGGATTATTGTACTTTAGCTGCAAAATCAGCCAGTATGAACCGAGTGCTTATTGTTTCGAGCGAGAGAAGCGATTTAGCTTTTTATTTGAAGTGCAATGCCGATAACGTTGATATTTCTGTAGAACAGCTTACGCCACAAGTGGGAGGTGATATTATCCAATATCTCTCAGAGCAAAAAATTGATGTCGTTATATTGTCAGTCTGCGATGCGCATTGGGGAACAGCCGATTTTATTGTCAGATTGATCGGGCATTTTCCAAAGATTGCGTTTTTGCTTGCCTGCGATAAAAATGACGAGGTCCGGGCTTTGAGCCTTTTGGAAAGTGGCGTACAGGATTATTTCCTGAAAGAGCGATTAGACGCTTTCTTGTTTCGAAAATATATACTGACAGCTTTTATCCGAAGAAATCTGCGCAATGAAGCTATCGAATCCAGTAAAAAAGAGCAGGAAGCCCGCGAATACAGCAGCCGTTTACTTTCGCGTATGAGCCACGAAATCAGAACGCCGATGAATGCCATCATTGGTATGGCCGAATTGCTAAACGACACAGAATTAAGCAGTAAGCAACGCTATTACCTTCAGCTCATCAGGGATAGTGGCAATATGCTGCTAGCTTTGTTCAATGATTTGTTGGATTTTGCCCGCATCGAATCCGGGAAGGTGAAGATACATTCGCGGCCTTTTTCTATTAAGCGAGCTATGCAGGAAGTGATGGAATCTGCTTTACCACAGGCCCTTGAAAAGAAAATCAACTTGTTGTTACATATCAGTCCGCAACTGCCAGAAATGCTCTTTGGCGACGATCTGCGTATTAGGCAGGTGATGATGAACCTGGTGGATAATGCCATAAAGTTTACACATGCCGGATCGGTCAGGCTTCACATTACTGGCGAAGGACAGGCCGATAAGCAAGTTTTAAAATTCGTGGTGCAGGACACGGGACAAGGGATTAAAAAAGAGGTGATTCCACAACTTTTTAAAGCCTTAGTAAAAGGTGTGGAGCATGAAGCGGCTCACATCAAAGGCATCGGGCTTGGCCTTTCAATTTGTGATCACCTGGTGAAAAGGATGCATGGCGCGATAAGCGTTTCTTCGGTGCTGGGAAAAGGTACTGCTTTTTCAGTGACTTTACCACTGGTGTTAGTAGAAGATCAGCCTGAAGCTGAAGATAAAAATGTGCTGAAAGACAAGCGTTTCCTTTATGTGGCGCAGGATATGCTCTATAAAAAGTTGTTGTCTGACTACTGCAATTATTGGGGAGTAAAACTTGAAGTGGTGCAGGAAGACCAGGATTTGCCCGTCTTTACTAAGAATCTGGAGGATTATGACTTGTTAATCACAAATCTTAGACCTAACTTCAAACTGGATTTAAAGCTGATTGATCTGGTGCGCAAAACACGCGAAATGCCGCATATTTTGCTTAAAAATCGCGAAAATGTCAACGATCAACTTGTTGTTATCAGAAAAGATACCGTGATTTTGCTTAAGCCGCTTCAGATGGATGAATTTTTTGAAACCGTGCAACGTGTTTTTGAAAAGAAAGCAGATGTGTTAAACAGGCGTGAGTTTACGCCCATTTCTGATGAACGCAAGGCAGAATATCATCCGCTGGAAATTCTTGTGGCAGAAGATAATGCCATTAATCAGAAGATTATCCTCAGTGTTTTAAGCCGTTATGGCTACAGACCGCGGTTGGTAGAAAATGGCAAGCAGGCACTGGATGCTGTTTTGGTAAAGACCTATGATTTAATTTTAATGGACATACAAATGCCTGTGATGGACGGTGTTGAAGCCTGCAAGCTTATTCGTCGGCGGGTACCGGCCGAGGCGCAGCCACGCATTATCGCGCTTACAGCAGATGCCCTGCTTCAAAGCAGTGAGGAGTATATTCAGAACGGAATGGACGGAGTGCTTTATAAGCCGGTGCAAACCAAAGAGTTGCTCAAGGTGCTGACGGATACCGCCCTGCGGGAACGAAAAGGCACAGCTGATAAGTAGTGAAAAAACACTAAGCTTTCCCGTTTATGGTTCGTCAGGAAATTTTTTCGGCTTGCTGTATGCCGGGTTTTTTAAGAAATTCTCATCATGCAGGGTGGAGATAAAAGCTTTTAAATCAGCCTTTTCGTTGGGTGTCAGTTGCACACCTCCGCGCAAAAGGTGGTGCATAAGCGGGTCAACCTGTTCAGAAACTTGCAAATGATGCGAATAGAAATCAATAACCTCATCCAACGTTTCAAACCTGCCATCGTGCATATAAGGCCCGCCCAGGCTGATGTTTCGTAAAGTGGGTGCTTTATAGACGCCTTTGTCCATGATATCGCCGGTGATGGCGAAACGATCCGCCAAATCGTCGAAAACAGTATCTTTTCCGTTATTATAAAACAGGTGTGTGGTAAACAAAGGATTACCAAAGCCGCCATGGCAATGAAAACAATCCGCGCCTTCCTCTGTGGTGAAAAGGATAAAACCGTTCAGCTCGGGCTGCGAAAGCTGCTCTTCTCCACGCAGATAACGGTCGATTTTCGCTTCTGCCGAAACAAAAGTACGTACGAACTGCGCGATCGCTTTTTCAATATTATTGAAAGTAATCTGTTGACTTCCAAAGGCTTTGTAAAATAATTCCGGATAACCATCAAGGCTTTGAAACAAGGCCTTTACCTGATTGGTATCTCCATCCATTTCATCAGAAGCCATTACTGCTATGCGAACAAAGTCTTCAATAGTTCTGAAATTTGGGTTGTCGTTATTTTTGTAAATACCTCCATTCCAGCCATATCCACTGTGATTCCACACCAGGTTGACAAGCGGCAAAACCACGTGATGCGTTTGTTGCCCAGTCAATCCATGCACAAATCCGCCTTCAAAAACCGGGTGATCGATGCCTGGCTCGAAGTTATTTTCTTGAATATGACAAGTGCTGCAACTCATCAGCGAATCGGGATGGGTGCGACCGCTCAATCGGCCGTCATAAAACAAGAATCTGCCCAGCGCAACGCCCTCTTCGGTCATAGGGTTATCGTTGGGAATATTTAATTTGGTGGGAAAGGCATACGGAATCTCAATTTCATAAGGTGTTGGCTTATAGCCGGGTTCGTCGGGGAAAGCTGGCTTGTCGTTGCTACAGCCCGTCAGAAACAATGAAATTGTAAACGCCAAAAGTGTTTTTAATATGAAGGATTTAGCTGACATAATTATTTTTCTGATCTTAAACTAAAAGCCTCTACGCCATTGCGACAGGCGATGTCCATGGCTTCCTGTTGCTGCATAATGGCACCGCCCCACACATCGTGATCGTAAACTTTATAACCGTAGAACCATTTCTCTATGTTCATTATTAGATCAATTTCGACAGGTTCACCTGTTTTTATGGTAAAATTTAAGGGGAGCTTAAGGCTGAAATTATTGTGAATAAAAGCCGTAACAGAATTTAGTTTTTGTGGAGGCATGTAACCGTCGCAATGCTGGTAATGACCGCGGTCGCCAAATTCAAACAAATCATAGCCTGATTTTCCACCTTCATCATATTCCTGGCCAATGCCAAGGTGGAAGTTGAAAGGTTCAATAGCACCAGTCTCGTTTATCCATTTTCCATTGAGTTTCATATAGTGATAGCCTCCGCCGAGATATTCGGGCCAAAACATAAACGACTCAGGTGGATTTACAAAACGGTGTGATTTGTTGGCCTCTTTATCTAGCCCGAAAGTAAAATGGATGCCGCTATAATTGCCGGAAGGAATAGGGTAGCTCGAATTGATAGTGTGGGTTTCTTCTATATCTGTGTCGATATAAAATATGTTTTCATCTACATTTTGTGTTATTCCCAAGGCTTCTCCATCTTCTTTAATCAATTGAATGTCAGATATAAACCACTGAATTTCAGTTACCATATAGCGGTTTCCTGCTGCATTGGTATAAATTAGGGCATCAGTTTTTAGTGCTTCACCTTCAACTTCGTGTTTCACCTTCAAGCTGAAGTCGCCAAAAGCAGTGGCCTCTTCCGTTTTTTTACAGCCGGGAATCACCAGCATGGAGAGGATGACGCCAATCCAAAATAAATTTTTCATTGCTATGAGATTTGGTTTGATACAGTTTTAGCAAAAACTACGCCTACAAAGATAAGGATTAAAGCAGAGTTTTTAAAGCCTGCCAAGCTATTTGTCAGGTATTCCAAATAGTATTTAGCGGTTTGGTTGTGCATTGACCATGCTAATAGATGAATTTAACTTGGTGAAGAATGATTACTTTTGTAGCAAAAATTAATACGATGGAAAAATATAAGGCTGGAGATAAGGTGAGGTTTTTGAATGAAATGGGCGGTGGAGTTGTGGTGCGGAATATCGACAGTCGGCTTGTGTTGGTTGCCATTGATGATGGTTTTGAGATTCCGGTGTTGATAAGTGATTTGGTGGCTGTTCCTGTAGCCGAATCCACGCGCAAAAATAATGCCATGGATATTGCCCGCCAGGAAGTGCTGAGGCAGGAACAAGAGAGAATTGATGAGGCTGATGCCGCCAGAAAGAGCGGTTTGAGAAGATTCGCCAAAGACCTTGAGCCTGAAGGTGTTTACCTGGCTTTTGTGCCACATGATCAGCAGTGGCTTTTGACTGGTTTGTTGGATGTTACGCTAATCAATCATAGCACGGCAGAGCTTCTGTATAGTTTTAATATTCTGCCCGATGATAGCCAGGAAAACGTCGATTATGGACAGATTGCAGCTTATTCAAAGGTAGTGATTGAAACCATTTCACGCGAAGACTTGAATGCCTGGTCGGCTGGTTTGGTACAGGCAATCCTTATCGAAGAAAAGACCACGCGACCACTGATGCCATTACACGCGCCTTTTCAGTTGAAAGCCAGTAGGTTTTTCAAGGAAGGTAGCTACAGTTACTCAGCCGTTTTGGGCGAAAAGGCGTTGATGTTAAACTTGCAGTCGTTGCAAGCTTTGCGCATCAACGACCAGCAAGCCATGCAGTTTAATAAAGACGGACGCCTGCCCGAACCATCCAAAACACCTGTCGTCATCAAAGAAAAACAACTTATCGACAAACACCGTACCTCGCCCGGTGTGGCTGTCGTGGATTTGCATATTGCGGAGTTGGTTGACAATATTTTAGGACTTAATAGCAAGGATATGTTACGCATACAGCTTGATTATTTTAGTAAAAGCCTTGACAATGCAATGGTTAACGAATATGATAAAGTTACTTTTATTCACGGCGTCGGCAATGGCGTGCTTAAAAATGCCATCGTGAAAGCATTGGAAAGTTATGAGGGAACCTCGAACAGAATGGCTTCGATGAGTAAATTTGGTGTAGGTGCCATTGATGTGCTACTTAAGGACAGAGAGTAAACGCACTACTAAACTTTAACAAGATTCGAAAAAACAAGCCTGAAAAATTATGAGTGGTCACAACCCCTTTACGCTTCCAGTAACTGATCCTGTATTGATTTTTGCCATCGTACTTCTGGCAATAATGGCCATTCCGGTGCTATTTAGGAAAACCAATATCCCGTCGATTGTCGGAATGATTGTATTTGGAATTATTGTTGGTCCGCATGCCTTTCATATCCTCCACGAAAGTCAGGTGATGGAGCTTTTCGGTAAGGTAGGTCTTCTTTATATTATGTTTCTGGCAGGGCTCGAAATTGAGTTTATAGAATTTCGAAAAAACAGCCGAACCAGTATTTTCTTTGGTTTGCTCAGCTTTTTGATTCCATATGGTTTAGGTTATGGTGCTTCGGTTTACTTCCTTGGATTCGATTTTGTGGCAGCATCCTTAGTTGGAATTTTGTTGTCGTCCAATACTTTAATTGCTTTTCCACTAGCCAGCAGCCTGGGATTGGCCAAAACACCCGCCGTTACTACAGCAGTAAGTGGGACAGTGATTGCCGATACGCTGGTATTGGTTTTCTTGGCTTTTTTAACCACCATGCTCAATGGCGAAGGCGAAGGTGGCTTCATTAGTTTTATCATCAGCTTTTCAATTTTTTCATTCGCTGTTTTCTTCCTGCTTCCAAAGCTGAGTGCCTGGTTTTTTCGACATATAACCCTGGACGGCACCACCCAATATTTATTTGTTTTCACGATGCTTTTCGTATCGGCTTTTACTGCTGAACTGGCTGGTGCTGAACCTATTATAGGTGCTTTCTTTGCCGGACTGGCGCTAAACCGGCTTATCCCGCATTCCTCTACACTGATGAATCGGATTGATTTTGTAGGAAACTCACTGTTCATACCTTTTTTCCTTATCAGCGTGGGTATGTTGATTCGTCTGGATATATTTTTATCAGGATATATGCTGCTGATTTATGCCGTTGCGCTACTCGTTCTCGGCATAGGCGGAAAGTGGATTGCAGCATATATTACCAAACTTATCTTCAAGATTACAAAAAATGAGATGCAAACCATTTTTGGCCTTACTTCGGCGCGGGCTGCTGCAACTCTTGCTGTCGTGTTGGTTGGCATGCGTTATGGCGTGATTTCCGAAGATATTTTTAATGCAACCATTATCTTGATTATGGTTAGTTCGCTTTTTAGCTCCTGGCACACACAACGTTATGGCAAGCGGCTGGCAATCGACGAATCACGCAAAGAGCCGGAAGCAAATACCACATTGAGCCAGCGTATTCTTGTGCCAATTGCCAATCCTGCCACCGTGAAAAAGCTGTTAGATCTGGCGATTATGATGCATAATCCCAAATCGGCTGAACCGATATATTCGCTGGCTGTCGTAAAAGATGACCATGAAGCACGCAAGCATTTGGCTGCCATAAAACCTATATTAGAAGAGATGCGTAGACATGCAGCGGCTTCCGGTGTAAGTCTGGAAGGCTTTAACCGGCTCGACGCCAATATCCCGGAAGCCATCGTAAAAACTTCTATTGAGATTAATGCTTCTACGCTCATCCTTGGCTGGAGTGGGCGCGACGCAGACCTCAGTCGTATTTTTGGCTATATGTTCGAGGCTATCCTTAAAGCTTCTTACAACCAGGTCATCATTAGCAATTTGCCGCAGCCACTCGAAACAACTGATGTGCTGCTGGTGCTTGTGCCGCGCAATGCCACTGTGGAACACGGCTTCGACCGCTGGGCAAACACCCTGATGCAACTTGCCAAAGAAATGTCGGCCTCCTTAGTGTTTTATGCCGAAGAAAATGATTATGCGATCCTCAGGAAACGTTTTAAACAGTTTGGTATTCAGCTTAAAGATAAGAGCTTGGGTTACAATACAGATGCTTATTTTGAACAACATTTTCAAAGCAAGCAAAAGCTTTTTGTACTAATAAATGCACGCCAGCAATCGCTTTCCTACAACCTGCA
This sequence comes from Bacteroidales bacterium, assembly GCA_023229135.1. Lineage (GTDB taxonomy): Bacteria > Bacteroidota > Bacteroidia > Bacteroidales > F082 > UBA5536. Next base: position 62,675 of record JALNZT010000014.1, on the reverse strand, counting down.
TCATTGGAACCTTACCTATAAGATTCCGCAGCTGCTGCCTGATGAAAATGTATTGATGATATATCCTGAGCAAGCAGACCTGTTTATTTCCACTCCCTGAGTTTTGATAGCTTAGAAAGCGCTTATTTCAATTTATATTGAGATGTGCTTACCTATTGGGGTTCACCTTCAAGGCCTTGTTTTTTAGGTTATTTCTGTTCAGGAATTGTTAAAATTTCATAATAAAAAGGCAGCTTTTGATAAATTTAAAAACGGCATAAAGTGTATAATTAACTGGCATTAAAATACTTTAATTCTGAAGAGATAGAAAATGCCGTTTCGAAAACGTTGCGCTGCGAAGTCTGGCAAAAGCAGCAAAGGCATTTCGTTTATCTTTGATTCGAAAATAGGATAAAAACGTAATAAATAGTTCAATTATATGAGAAAAGTCTTTAACACGTTATTTTCAATGGAATTAATGGGACTGATGGTAATCATTTTTGCTTTTGCTATTGGTGCCGCCACATTTATTGAAAACGATTTTGGAACAGTAGGTGCCAAAGCAGTAGTTTATAATGCCACCTGGTTTGAAATACTGTTGGTATTATTGGCTATTAATTTGATTGCCAACATCTTCAAATATAAGATGTATCGTCTGAGAAAATTAACTGTATTCACCTTTCACCTTTCTTTTATTGTCATCCTTATTGGTGCCGGAATTACCAGATATATTGGTTTTGAAGGTATTATGAGCATCCGTGAAGGCGAAACAGAAAATACCATGCTGTCTGACAACACCTATGTTATGATTGAGCTGAAGGAAGGTGATCAGCAGGTTTATACTGATGAAGCGGTGTTGATGTCAGCCTTGTCAGAGAAGAGCTATAGCGACAGGGCGTCTATCAACGGCAAAACATTTCACTTCAAATCAGTGCGTTATGTTCCTAATGCTCAAGAAATGCTGGTGAAAGGAAATGCCGGCGAAGGCGCTCCATATGCTATTATGGTGGTTTCTAACTCCAATTCAGGGCGCAGTAACCTGATTATTAAACAAGGTGATCAGCGGAAGTTTTTAGGACAAAATTTTGTTTTTGACCAACAAGAAACGCCGGATGCCATCAACCTTAAATTCGTGGATGGCAAGCTCAACATCAAGACCCCTGAAGTGATGTTGGCCATGTCAATGGCAGGAGGCGATACGGATACCTTAGCAGCCAACGAGTGGCAGCAGTTTGAGATGCGTAAACTATACAGCCTTGGCGATATGCGTATCGTGCTAACGGATGTTTACGAAAATGGGAAGGTAGATTTTACCTCTTACCAAGGGAAAGATATGAATTTTATGAATGCCATGATTGTAAAAGTGGAATCCGGCGGACTAACCAAAGAGGTTGCTTTGCGCGGTGGCAAAGGTTATCTCGGCGAAAATACTACTTTTGAACTCAATGGCACTACCATAAATATGATGTATGGCGCAAAAATTCTTGATCTGCCCTTTGCTATCAAACTAATTGATTTTGAGCTGGAAAGATATCCCGGCTCAATGAGTCCGGCCTCTTATGCCAGTGATGTGGTGTTGATTGACGAGGCGAATAATATTGAAAAACCTTATCGTGTTTTTATGAATAACGTATTGAATTACAAAGGTTATCGCTTTTTTCAATCTTCTTATGACAAAGACGAATTGGGAACTGTTTTGTCGGTAAATCACGATGCGATGGGTACCTGGGTAACTTATCTTGGCTATTTCCTGCTGTCGCTGGGCATGTTGCTGGCACTCTTTGTGCCGCATACCCGTTTTGCCTTGTTAGGGAAACTCTTGAAGAAATCAAATCAGAAAACAGCGGTAATGCTTGTTGCCGCTATGTTGGCCGGTGGAAGTCTGGTGGCACAACAGCATAATCACAGCATGGAGCCAACGATAATTCCAACCGAAATGGCTACGGAGTTCGGTAAGTTGTTGGTTCAGGATCAGGACGGACGCCTGAAACCTTTGAATACCCTTTCAAACGAGATGCTGCGAAAAGTTGCACGCAAAAGCACTTTCAATGGCATGAACGCCGATCAGGTTTTGATGGGAATGCAGTTAGAACCGGAAAAATGGCAGCTTCAAAAAATGATTAAGGTGAGCCATCCTGAACTCAAGAAATTTTTGAACATCCGCGAAGGCAGCCATGCCACTTTTGCTGATTTCCTGGATTTGAAAAATGGCAGTGGTTACAAGCTGCGCGATATGGTGTCGCAAGCCTATTCCAAAAAACCTGCCGAGCGCAGCAAGTTTGACAACGACGTGATAAAAGTGGACGAACGGGTAAATATCTCTTATTTGGTTTATACCGGTGAGCTGCTTAAAATTCTACCCGACCCACGTGATTCGCACCATCCATGGTTTAAGCCCGGTGAAAGAGTTGCCGGCATGGATGTCAATGATTCAGCCTTTATCACCGACGTGATTCCTTATTATTTTATGGCATTGGGAGCTGGAAACTATGAGCAAGCCAGTGAGCTGGCTCAAGGTATCCATAATTTTCAACAGCGCTATGGTGCTGATATTGTGCCTTCGCAATCCAAAGTAAAAGCTGAAATCTTATACAATAAGCTGGGAATTTTTGACCGTCTCGGAAAATATTTCGGACTAGTTGGTATGGTATTGTTGGTGTTGGTTTTCGTTCAAATCTTTAAAGAACGCAACTGGATTAACAAATCGGTGAGTGTTTTTTATTGGATCATCGTGTTGTTCTTTATTTTTCAAACACTTGGGTTGGCCATCCGCTGGTATATTTCGGGCCGTGCACCCTGGAGCAACGGATACGAATCCATGATTTATATCAGTTGGGTTACCGTGTTGGCCGGCCTGATTTTCTCAAGAAAATCACCTATGACCATCGCGGCCACATCCATTCTTGCCTCCATTATATTGATGGTAGCGCACCTGAGCTGGATGGATCCGGAAATTACAAATCTTGTTCCGGTGCTAAAATCCTACTGGCTCACCATCCATGTTTCTGTTATCACAGCAAGCTATGGCTTCCTTGCATTAGGCGCTCTGCTTGGATTTATTAACCTGATATTGATGATCTTAAAGAATAAAAATAATTATGCTGATCTTCAAAAACGTATCAAAGACCTCAATTATATCAACGAGCGCACCGTGATTATCGGGCTTTATCTGCTTACCATCGGAACTTTTTTGGGAGGTGTCTGGGCCAACGAATCCTGGGGGCGTTATTGGGGCTGGGACCCTAAAGAAACCTGGGCCTTGGTGACTATTCTCGTTTACACTTTTATTGCACATACCGGATATATGCCCGGCGTAAAAACCGACTACAGCTTCAGCCTATATACCGTGGTGGGTTTTGCTTCGGTTATTATGACCTATTTTGGCGTTAACTATTACCTTTCGGGCTTGCACTCCTACGCTGCCGGTGATCCGGTTCCGGTGCCATCATTCGTGTATTATACAATCGCTGTCGTCTTTTCTGTTTCGCTTTGGGCGTATCTTAACGAACGAAAATACTTGTATGCGGCAGATAAACCATAGCGGTAAAATATTAATATACAGCTTATTGTAAGATTTAATAATTTTAGCTGTGGATTTCTTCAAGAGGCTTTTCAAAGACTTTTCCTCGCAGGCATCTCCCGCGATGAGAAGTCTTTTTTGTACACTTAATTAGCTTACTAAATTAAATTTGTGACAGAACGAATAGTAAATTTGTCGTGCTAAGTTTAAAACAAAGCAATTGATCTGCTGTTATAGTGTCTTATGAAAATATTGGTTAGTAAGCTAATTAAAGTCTCTGTTTTTTTGCTGTCTTTCGGCGCTATTGCAGAAACGCAAGCACAACAAGTCGAGGTTCGGATACTTGATTTCGAGAACTTTGAACCCTTTTTACATAAAAACAATGATACCATTTATGTCATCAATTTTTGGGCAAGTTGGTGCGTTCCGTGTATAAAAGAATTGCCTGATTTTGAGAAGCTGAACGTAAAATATGCTGACAAAAACTTCAAAATGATCCTTGTAAGCCTCGATTTCAAGCGTACTTTAGACAGTAAACTGATTCCTTTTATTACTGAGAAAAATCTGAAAGCATCCGTGTTGTTGTTGCATGCACCCGATGCCAACGCCTGGATTAATAAGGTCAATCCAAGCTGGTCGGGCGCAATTCCGGCAACTTTAATCTATAAAAATGAGTTTCGACTATTTCACGAAGGTGGATATACCTATAGCGAACTCGATAAAATTGTAAAACCATTGATCAATTAAAACTATGAAAAAAAGTATTTTTTTACTGCTATTTGTGTTAAGTTTTACTATCACTTTAATGGCGCAAGGCTATAAAGTGGGTGACAAAGCCCAAGATTTTGAGCTGATGAACATTGATGGAAAAACCGTTAGCATGGCTGATTATCCTGATGCAAAAGGCTTTATCGTGATTTTCACCTGCAACCATTGTCCGTATTCTGTTGCTTACGAAGGCAGAAAAATCGCGCTGGCTAAAAAGTTTGAATCCTTGGGCTATCCGGTCATCGCCATCAATCCCAACGATTCTACAATTGTGCCGCAGGACAGCTTTTCCAATATGGTGAAGCGGGCTGCCGAAAAAGACTTTCCTTATCCCTATCTTTTAGATGCTGACCAGACTGTTTTTCAACAATACGGCGCCACACGTACCCCACATGTTTTTCTTTTAAACAAAGAATCCAGCGATTTAATTGTACGCTATATTGGAGCAATTGATAATAATTACGAAAACGCTAAGAAAGCTTCTGAACACTATGTTGAAGCTGCTATTGAAGCTTTACTGCAAGGTCAAAACCCTGATCCTGAGTTTACAAAAGCAATTGGATGTTCCATTAAGATTAAAAAATCTTGAGTTGGACTTTTCTGATAAATACACTTTCTCAGATAAAAAACTAACTTTAGCGTCTATCCGATATCTTTGGAATTTAGACCATTAGCTGACTGAATGTTAGGGAATAAGTAAATTGTACTAATTTAGTTCGCCAAAATAGAAATGCTTTTTTGGTAAGTTATTTTTTAGATTTAACAAAATTCAGTTTACTCTTAACCATCAAAATCTTTATTATGATCCGAAAACTTTATTTATTTGTGATTATGGCAATCATTTTAACTGCGTGTGAAACGCCTGAAAAATCAAGGAGCAAAGAGAATCCATTTTTTGCGGAATATACCACACCCTATGGTATTCCGCCTTTCAACCTGATAAAAACGGAGCATTATATTCCTGCTCTGCAAAAAGGACTGGAAGAACAAAAAGCAGAAATAGATGCTATTGTAAATCAAAAGGAAGCACCAACTTTCGACAATACAATTGAAGCTTATGAGCGCAGTGGCCAGCTTTTAGACAAGGTGAGCTCGGTTTTTTACAACCTTAGTTCATCACTTACCAGTGATACGATGCAGGAATTGGCCCGCACCATGTCGCCAATGATGTCAAAACATAGTGACGATATTACGCTAAATGCTGCGCTTTTTGAGCGAATCAAATCGGTTCACGACAATGCTGCCGCTTTCGATTTAAGTGAAGAACAGCAAATGTTGCTCGAAAAGATTTACAAAGGTTTCGTCAGGGGAGGTGCTTTGCTTGGTGATGCCGAACAACAAGAACTACGTAAGTTTAACGAAGAGCTTTCATTACTTTCATTGCAGTTTGGCGACAATGTTCTGGCCGAAACCAATAAATATCAAATGGTTGTTGAAGATCGGAATCGGTTAAAAGGCATACCTGATAATTTCTTGGATGCTGCTGCCGAAGCTGCTAAAGATGCCGGATACACTGATAAATACGTCTTTACATTGCAAAAACCCAGTCTGTTGCCAGTATTAACATACGCAGACAATAGGGAGTTGCGCGAAGAAATGTTCAAGGCCTACATCAACCGGGGTGACAATAACGACGAGTTTGACAACAAAGAAAAGCTGAGTCGCATAGCTGTTCTTAGGGCAAAACGTGCGAAGTTGCTGGGTTATGACAATCACGCAGCTTTTGTTTTAGAACGAAATATGGCAAAAACGCCAGAAACAGTTAATGAGCTGTTGGATGAGTTGCTTGCCGCTGCCATGCCGATGGCTAAAAAAGAAGCTGGTGAGTTGCAAAAACTTATCAAAAAACGCAAAGACGGTATCACGCTACAGCCTTGGGATTGGTGGTATTATGCTGAAATTTTGCGCAAAGAAAAATACGATCTGGATGAAGCCGCATTGCGCCCTTATTTTAAATTAGAAAATGTGAGAGATGGCGTTTTTGAGACCGCAAATCGCCTCTGGGGCTTACGCTTTGAGCCTCGCGCCGATTATCCAAAATACCACAAAGATGTAGAAGTTTATGAGGTTTTAGAAGCTGATGGTAAGCATGTTGCTGTATTGTTTATGGATTTCTTTCCACGAGCTTCAAAACAAGGAGGCGCCTGGATGAGTAGTTACCGCAAACAATCCAGAACCCAGGATGGTGAATTTATTAGTCCGATCATCACCACTAATTTTAACTTTACTGCTCCTTCGGCCGGTAAGCCGGCACTATTGAGCTGGGACGAAGTACAGACTACTTTCCACGAAATGGGACATGCTTTTCATGGCATGCTGTCTAATTGCACCTACAACAGCCTCAGCGGAACAAGCGTTCCACGCGACTTTGTTGAGCTACCTTCACAGATTATGGAACATTGGGCTGGCGAACCTGAAGTGATGGCTTTTTACGCTAAACATTATGAAACCGGCGAAGTGATTCCAACAGCCTTGATAGACAAAATGCAGAAAAGCAGTACTTTCAACCAGGGCTTTTCAATGGCAGAGTTTTTATCAGCTGCTGCGCTGGATATGGATTGGCATACCATCGACGGTACCGAAACCTTTGACGCAATAGCCTTTGAAAACGCCTCACTTTCAGAAAGTGGTTTGATTCCTGAAATTGTGGTGAGATACAGAAGTCCTTATTTCAGTCATATTTTCTCCGGAGGCTATTCAGCTGGCTACTATAGCTATATCTGGTCTGAAGTGCTTGACAGCGACGCTTTTGAAGCCTTTAAAGAAAACGGAATCTTCGATCAGAAAACAGCAGCTTTATACCGCGAAAATATATTGGCACGTGGCGGTACCGCTGACCCAATGGAACTTTACATAGCTTTCAGAGGAAAAAAACCTACGAAAGATGCCCTCTTGAAAAATAGAGGAATTACTAAATAGTAATTCCTTGTAAAAAATAAAGCCCTACTTATAAACTATAAGTAGGGCTTTTTTGCTTTTAGACTATCAGGCATCAATTCCGGGATAAGACGCACAAAATATCCAATAGTATCTTGTTTACAAACAAAGCAAAAACACCGGTAAAGCAAAGCTAAAACGGGTTTTAAATCACTGCTGGCAAGCGAAAGAACAACCGGAAATGGTGCAAGTTGTTTCGAAAAAGACCCTATACTAAAATCACTTTGCAGTGCTTTTTATTTCGCACTAAAAGTCATCTTCATCGTTTTCATCATAATCGTCGGGATCGAATTCGAGCAGCTCGTCAAAGCTTTCATAAGCTTCATCATCTTCATCAGTAGGATTGTAGATGGAGATTTTTCTATCGCGTTTGCCCGTTGTCTTTGTTACATGTTTTCTAACTAAGTCATCATCTGGCTTTTCAAATGTACGTGACTTTTTCTTCTCAGATTTCATGGTTCTAAATTTACGTTTTGAATGGATAATGTGAAAAATAAACTGAATGGATATAAGGATAAGGATTAATTACTAATTATAAATCCGGCATAGCTTATGGAATAAATGCCAATTAAGTGGCATAAGCTGTCTCATTATTCTTGTTTGAGCTATCACTTAAAGTAACTATAGTAGAGTTGTTTAAATTATAAAGTGCAATTTTACTATTTTTATTTTTTGTAAAACAAGTTTTTAGAAAAAAATATTAAAATTTATTATTAAAAATTCATAACAAACTGATAAACAAGGATGTATGAAGATTGAGGAAGACAAGGAAATCATTTAACACTAAGCTGTTTTTTCTGGTACTTTTTCTTGCTCTTTTTCCTGATCTCTAACTTGTAGAAAAACTTCAGTCAGTTTGCTCAGGCTAGCATCCGAAGGTGCCTGAAACACGCGCAGATCAAACTTGGGTATGACCGCCAGAATATGGTCAAAAACATCACTTTGCAGTTCTTCATAAGCTACCCATGCCTGGTTTTTGCTAAAAAGATAAACCTCTAGCGGAATGCCTAATTCGGTGGGCTGCAACTGTCTCACGATAATCGTCATTTCCTGATTTACCCGTGGATGGTTTTCAAAATAGGTGCGCAGATAAGCCCTGAAAACACCAAGATTAGTTTGGCGCCTGCCATTGACAAGATTGGAAGCGTCAATTTTGTTGGAAGCATTAAATTTTTCTATTTCCGATTCTTTTTTGGTTATATAGTCGCTAATAAGTTGGAAATGCTTATACTTTTCGAGCATTTCGGGTGTGCAAAAACTTACGCTGGCCATATCAATATTGATATGTCGTTTGATACGCCGCCCGCCGGATTCTGACATGCCTCGCCAATTGGTGAAGTAATCTGAAACCATAGAATATGTGGGAATTGTGGTAATAGTTTTATCCCAATTTTGAACTTTCACGGTCGTTAGTGTGATTTCGAGCACGTCGCCATCAGCACCAAATTTAGGCATACTGATCCAGTCGCCGATGCGTACCATATCATTGAGCGTAAGTTGAATGCCACCAACAAAACCCAAGATGGGATCTCTGAAAACCAACATCATTACAGCGGAAAGTGTTCCTAAACCAAGGATGAGATTGCCAACATCCTTGCCAATAAGCGTGGCAATAATTAGCAGTGATGCAATGATGTAAATAATGATTTTAAAAACCTGGGTTAAGCCTTTGATGGGCTTGCTTTTCGAGACTTCAAAAGTGTTGTAAAAATCGTTGATAGAGGATATTACTGCGTCAAGGATAAAGGCAACCACGAAAATCACATACACTTCAATGGTATCCTGCACAAAATCTGCTGCAGCCGGGAAGCTGGGCAATGTTTCATCTGCAAACTCATTGAGTATATAAGAGGGAACCAGCAAAGAAGCACGAGAAATAACTTTGTTTTTCATCAGGATATCATCGAAACTGGTTTTCGACCGCTTGATAAACTGATAAATAGTTCGCTTAATGATAAACCTGGTCAGGTAATAAGTAACTATTGCTACTACGAAAAGGCCCACAAAAGCAATGCTTTCAGCTAATAAATTAGCGTAATATTCATTAAGTTTTAGAGATAGTGCAAAACGTTTAAAAATGTCAATGGTCCACTCAAACATGAAAAAATGCGTTTAACAAAATAGTTTATAAATATTTAATGGCGTCGAGGTATTTTTCCTGAATAAACAAGAGTTTGCCCTGGCAGCATACTTCGTCGTATATACGCACAAAATCACAAACGCCTTCGTTGTCGTACATTGTCGTGAGGGCAGCATCGAAATTATTATCCTCCACATTATGCTTGATGCTGCTGGTGATTTTCTCGAAAGAATTCCAGCGCAGCTGAACAGGCAAACTGATGTAATACATTTCTTTCCAGTTGCTATCGTGCCAAATTCCTTCACTGATTCGCTCTATATTAAAATATTTAGAGATTTTAATGATGGAGGAATAACTGTTTACCTGGCGTGCTTTGGCAAAGGAAATGCCCTGCTCCCTGAAAGCTTCAACCAGCTCGCCAACCAAGTTGTAAGGCAGATATTTCAGGCGGATGGCACCGGCTGGTTTGTTGAAAAGGTTGATCAAACTCGGCGTACCATCGAAGAAATGCGGGAAATTTTTCTTGATGTTTTTTACACTGCGGATGACTTTATCGTCGCCATAGATAAACTTGGTAATAAGGAAAAGTGATTTTGGATCGGTTCGGTCAGGAACGGTAGTGCCATTGTAGCCCGGAAAAGGGTATAACGATTCAAGGATAAGCGCGTTTGTGTAGGTTTCGTGTTCAACAGAAGCCAGGTTTTCTTTCTTAGAAATAACGCCAATGGATGATAAGGTATGTTTTTCCATAGATTTCAATATTTTAATAGTTGTCTCAATTTAAAGGCGAATATACAGAATTCTAAGACAATTTTACAAATCAATTTTTTTTAGAAGAAAAAATATTTCTCTCCCGGCACGCGGTTTAATAGAGTTGTAGGCTATTTCAAAGTGCTCAAACTGAAAATAATTTCTGAAAAGCCTTTCATAAATATCCACCGTATCACCAAAGGGTGGTTCCGTGTTTTCAAATTTATGGTTAAAAAGTAAGCCGCAAAGCTTGCCATCAGGTTTTAGTAGTTGATGCATTTTTTGAACATAATTTATTCGTCTACCGGGGATCAGCGAGCTGAAAAACGTCTGTTCTAAAACCAGGTCGTAATGGCTGTTATGTGTGAAGAAATCATCGTTAATGATATTTGAATCAGGGAATTGTGGACAAAGAAGTCGAAACTGTTCGATGGCATTTTTTGAAAAGTCGAGCAGAAAAGTATTCTCAAACCCTTGCTCAAACAGGTATTTTACCTCCCAACCTCTGCCGGCTCCAGGAACTAAAATCCGGAGTTTTTTGTTTTGCAGTTGATCAATATATTCTCGAATAGGTGGCGACACACTTCCCATGTCCCAGCCGGGCTTACTCTGGCCGTAATGTGAATCCCAATAGGAGACAGAAAAATCAGACAAGTTATCTTCCAACATCAGCCACCAGCTTTTTTTGTTTGCGAATAGCCTTTTTTTAATAGCAGCTCAAGCAGCCGATCCCTGAAATCGCCTTGAATTAATATTTCGCCGTCTTTTACGCTGCCACCCGTTCCGCAACTGGATTTCAGAGATTTGCCCAACTCCTGTATGTCGCTTTCATTGCCCACAAAACCGCTAATCAGGCTTACTTTTTTGCCGCCGCGCTGCTTTTTATCCAGAAAAATACGGAGCTTCTGCTGCGAAGGTTTTAGGGTTTCGGTTTGTGTTTCCTCTGCTTCAAAGTTGAGATTGGAATTGGTGGAATAAACCAGTTCTTCATTAGATTTCTTCTTCATAAGTCTTTGGCATTAATACATTTAAACTTAAAGGGTTTACCTGTATCTTCAGGTTTTTCTTGAGTTTCAGCGGCTCACCATCCAGGTTGATCGTCCGGTTTTTATTGCGCTTCACCAAAATTTCTGAGGCTTTATAAATCTGCACAAACTTTGACTTATGTATGCGTTTGAGCAACAGCAAATTGATGATGAGCGGCATCTCAAAAATAGGCGGTTTTTCAACTACACAAACGTCTAAAAGCCCGTCATTTAGCTTGGCTTCGGGCGCTATGGTTGTGTTGTAACCAAACTGGCTGGAGTTGGCGAAGGCAATGAAAAGCGCGTCTGTTTCAATAGTGGTTTTGTTGTCTAAAATTAAGGTATAATGTTTGGGTTTGTACGACTGAAATTTGGCTGCCACAATCTTAAAATAGGTGAAAAATCCACGATTGGTATTTTCCGCAAAAAGTTTGGCTACCAGCGCATCAAATCCCACACCGGCAATACTGATAAAAACCTCATCATGGATAGTTGCGGTATCAATTTTGCTGCAAACGCCCTTGTTGATCAAGCGTAAAGCACCTTCAAAATTTAGTGGGATGTTCAAATGGCGGGCCAAGCCATTACCCGATCCGCTCGGAATAATTCCCAGTTGTGTTGTTGTGTTTACCAAACAGCGCGCTACCTCATTAATGGTGCCGTCGCCGCCCACAGCAACTACCACATCTACATTCTCGGCTACTGCTGTCTTGCTGATTTCCGATGCATGGCCAGCCCTTTCTGTGTATTTGATCTCGTAGTCGTATTTAGATTTATCGAGCAGGCTATCTACTAAACCAGGGAAGCTTTCTTTATGGCTGCTGCCCGAAATTGGGTTGACAATAAACAGGAGCTTCTTTTTCTTCATTATTTGACAAATAAATTGTTGGTAATCATCCTGTTATTATATTGCTGTAGGATAGCTTTGAGTTGCTCTTCCATAGCTTTTTGTACTGGTAACTGCTGCTCTTTCAAGTCGTTTTGAAGCAACGAATCGTTAGCAAGCGCATAAAAACCTGTAGTTTTTGAGCCGTCAAATTGCAAAAAATAGTTTCCGTCGTTTAGCTGATAGCTTTGGTTGATATAACTGATATGCCAGCTTGAAGCATTGGTATCCAGTAGGTTATTTCCAAAAGCAAGAAAATCCTCCGGATAATTAATCAAGGAGAGCACTGTCGGCATAATATCAGTATGCTGTGCCATTTTTGTTTGAGGTCCGTGGGCTTCTAATTTCGGGCTAAATAGCGCCAGTGGAATGGCGTAAATTCCCAAACTGTTTTTAAACCAGGATGTTTCAGGTTCGGGATGGGTGTGATCTGCGGTGATTACGAAGACGCTGTTTTGAAACCAGCTTTGCTGCGACGCCTTCGCAAAGAAATTACGTAGCGCGAAATCCGTATAAAGCATGCTATTTTCAAAAGGGCTGAGGTTTTTCTGTGCTTCAAATCCGTCGGGCAGCGTAAAAGGATGGTGTGATGAAAGCGAGAACAAAACTGCAGCAAAAGGCAGTTCAAACCGGCTCATTTCGTCAACTGTATAGCTAAAAAATGCGTCATCAAAAATACCCCAGCGCCCATCGAAATCGGACTCATTAGCGTATTCGTTTCGGCCAAAATAAGCATCAAAGCCAAGCGTTTTAGCGCTAGCATCAAAATGCATGGTGCCATTGTTGCCACCATGAAAAAATGCCGTCTGATATGCCTCTGCTTTAAGCAGTGTTCCCAAGCCTTTCAGCCTGTTTCCGGCATAAGCCGAGCTGGGATAATCAATCGGCATCAGTGACGGAATTCCGGCCAGAATAGCCGGCAGCGCTTCAATGGAACGCCGTCCGTTGGCCCAGCCGTTAAAGGCAAGGCTTCGCGCCAACAAACTGTCTAAAAATGGCGTGATGCTACCCTGCGTTTGTGGGTTATAAAACTGGATTTTTTCGCGCCCGAAACTTTCCAGAATAATAATAATGATATTGGGTTTTTGCAGGCTTTTTGCTCCGGCAAAATTTACCGCCGTTTTTGTATGAACCGGTGTGTAAATTGCTTGCAATTCTTTTTCGTCAAAATAGCTTTTGGTGTCAAGTTGTTGCTTTCCAAGGGTTTTTATAATCGAAAAAGGCGTATTAAGGACTAAAGGAATGTTTTGGCTTGAGGTGTAATTTCCCGCATTTACAAGGCTAATAGGCTTTAGCTGAAAACCGCCACGGGTAGCGACAACAATAAATGCCAGGCTGAAAATGAGAAATATACTTTGCGTGAAATACCATTTTTTAGTGCGTATGGCCGACGGAAAATGCGGTACAAAAATTCGGCTCGATTTTACAAGCAGCCACAAAAATACCAGCCAAATCACCCACATATACCAGAAGTCGGTGATAAATTGCAACATCAGCTGGACAGTATTTTCGCTTGAATTACCAAAAAATTGCCACAGCTCACCGGTTGTTCTCTTTGAAATATACCGGAAATAAATCACGTCAATCAGGTTTGCGCCAATGGCTATAGCGTTGAACCAGATGTAAATATAATTTGTAATCTTAGTGTAAAGCGGCGTGTATTTTATCCCCGTCGGGATGGCCATCAGCAAGATAAGCAGCACGTTGACCATCGCGATAGCAGAAATATCAAAACGTATCCCGACAAAAAACAGCTTCATAAGTTCCCAAAAGCCGATTTGTGCGAAGCTGCTTTGGTTGAAGATATAAAAAACCCAACGGCTCAAACCCATCAGCAACAGCACCACAAACAGGCGAAACAGTAGCAATAGCGGTAATGGAATACGTTTGGTGTAAGGGAAGTGAATCATTTGTTTTCTGCTGTTAAACTATTTAAACCGATTCACATAAACCGCTCGTACGGCTTGTTCTGCCTTATTTCCACTTGCGTCCGAAACATCATAAAAAACTTTATAGGAGCCCGTTTCATTGATGTTTATATTGTCGGTTTTGGTCAGGCGCGTACTTATATTAATGGTGTCACGGTTTGCGGTAATATCAAAAGCCTCCGCTCCGGCATCGGTATAAGGCTCTCCCAGCTGCGACCAGGTTGGATTAGCACCTTTTAGCACGATAAACGGCGGATACGGATCGTCAACATCTTCGGCTTTGTTGCAGGAACCCAGCACTGCGGCAAAAATGAATGAAAAAAGTGTGATAAAAATAAGGTATTGTCTTTTCATGATTCAATGATTTTGAAGCCAGACTTTTGTTTTTAGTGATTTTTTTTCTAAAAATGTGCATGACCTTTACTGCAATACGTTTGATAGAACAGTAAATCAACAGGCAAAAGTACAAAAAATAGGAATGGCAGCTTGGGTATTCGGATAGCTTGAAGCTCCCATCTTTTAGGTATTTTTGCAGAAACTTATACGATGATTAAAGCATTGATTTTTGATTGGGGCGATACCATTATGCGCGATTTCGAAGAGCCGGGACCGGTTTCAGAATGGAAAGAAGTTGCTTGGATTCCGGGGGCAGCTGAAAGCTTGCAAAAACTGCATCAAAAATACGTATGTATCATTGCGACCAGTGCCTCGCATTCTGATACTGCGGAGATGAAAAAAGCGTTGAAACGGATGGATGCAGATCGCTATTTCCAGCATTTTTATTCAAAAGTGGACCTGGGATTTGCCAAACCTGATCCACGGTTTTTTGAACGTATTTTAAGCCTTAGCAAGCTTCAGCCTGAGGATGCTGTGATGATCGGAAATTTGTACGACAAGGATATCTCCAGCGCAAAGAAAGCCGGACTATTTACTGTATTTTTCAATGAAAACGGCCTCTCTGGCGATTTTCCTGATGCTGATATAATCATCCGTCGGATGCATGAACTAATCCAATATTTTTAAAATGAGACAAGTATTTCTAACCTTATTGCTATTTCCGTTAGTGATTTTTGCGCAACAAAAACAAGATTATCCGACATATGGCTCGCCACTGAACATCCCTATTTATCTTTCGGGCACTTTTGCTGAACTGCGGAGCAACCATTTTCACTCGGGCATCGACATACGCACCCAGGGCTTGGAAGGTCAGCCGGTTTTTGCTGTCGGCGATGGTTATGTAAGCCGCGTGGCAGTGTCGCCAGGCGGTTTCGGGAAAGCAATTTATGTCAATCATCCCGAAGGATTTACCTCAGTTTATGCACATTTGCAACGTTTTAGCCCCGAAATTGAAGCCTGGGTTAAGCAGCAACAATATGCTCAAAAAAATTATACCGTAAATCTGTATATTGCTAAAGATCAGTTTGTTTTGAAAAAAGGCCAACAGCTCGGACTTTCCGGAAACAGCGGTTCATCTGCCGGTCCTCACCTGCATTTTGAAATCAGGGATGGGGCAACTCAGGAACCGCTAAACCCGCTTCATTTTGGTTATGAGATGAAAGATTATATCCGACCGGCAATCAGCACTTTTGCTGCTTATCCGCTTTCTGATTCGGCACAGGTAAACGGTTCCGAAAACGCGTTTTATAGCGCGGTGGAAGGCTGGGGCGAGCAGCACCGCTTACCCAACCATCAGCCGATTTATGGGATTGGTGAACTTGCTTTTGGGATTTCTGTGATTGACCAACATAACGATACACCTAACAAAAACGGCGTGTATAGTGTTGAACTAAAGTCGGATAAGCAGACAATTTTCAAGTATGCTGCTGATCGGTTTTCATTTACCGAAACGCGCTACATCAACAGTTTTATCGACTATGCCTATTTTATTGAAACCAAAAAACGCCTCATTCGGAGCCAGCGCGATCCCTTGAATAAACTGAGAATCTACGAAAAAGACAGCGGAATAATCACACTTCGCCAAGGCGATACCGTGCAAGCTGAATTTGTGGTCATGGATTTTAATAGAAATATTTCGCGCTTACCATTTTTGTTGATTGGCAGAAAAGCCGAAAAGCCAACTCCAAAGCGAGCTGCCGAAGGAGTTTTAGTGAAAGCCGGAACTGCTTTTGAGCTGCGAAAATCAGATTTTTATGTCGAGATTAATCCGGAATGTTTTTACCGGGATGAAAAATTGACCATCAACCAAAAAGTCGACAGCAATTATTTTTCATCTATTTATACTATTGGAGACCAGGCTATTCCGGTGCATAAATCTTTT
This sequence comes from Bacteroidales bacterium, assembly GCA_023229135.1. GTDB lineage: Bacteria > Bacteroidota > Bacteroidia > Bacteroidales > F082 > UBA5536. The sequence goes on along the minus strand of JALNZT010000014.1, from coordinate 46,524 downwards.
GATTTGGGAATAAGAATTCCTAAAAACGTAAATTCTTCCAAACTGTATATGGTACAGCTCGACGGCAAGGGGGAAGCAGCTGCTCAAGGCAGTAAGATTTCTGGCGATTTTGTCACCGCTAAGCCACGGCTGATGGGCGAATTTACGCTGCTTTTGGATACTTTAAAGCCTGAAATTTCAGCTGTAAACTTTAAAAACGGAAAGCTAAGTGAAGGGATAAAAACCTTGAAAGTCAAGATAAAAGATGAACAGTCGGGTATTAATTCTTACGAAGCCACACTTAACGGTAGTTGGTTGTTGATGGCTTACGATGCCAAAAACGATTTGCTTATTTACGAGTTCGATGAGCGCTTGAAAAAAGGAGAAAATCAGTTTACTTTACAGGTTACGGATAAGGTAGGAAACACTGCTTTATTGCGGATGCAACTTATCTATTAATCAAGACTTTCCGGATCGTTCTGCTTCAAACTGCTTTAAGAAATCCAACATAAATTGGTGTCTTTTTTCTGCCAGCTTTTTCGCTGCCGGCGTATTCATCTGGTCTTTTAGCAGAAGCAGTTTTTCATAAAAATGTGAAATGGTGGCAGCTTTGCTGTTTTGGTACGAATCGCTTGACTGGTGCGTGATTTCTGGTACTGTTTCATCATAAAACGCACGTTGTTTGTAGCCGCCATAGCTGAATGCGCGGGCAATTCCGATGGCGCCAATGGCGTCGAGGCGGTCGGCGTCCTGCACAATTTGAAATTCAATGGATTTTTCCTTTTGCTGATGGAAGCTGTGCCGAAACGACATATTTTCAATGATATTTTCCACCTGTGAAATCCCTTCTTCGAGCATGCCTGCATTTCGCAGAAAGGTTTTGATCTCGGCTAAAATTGCTTGCTCTTTTCCGGCATTAAACTTACTGTCGTTCAGGTCGTGAACAAGCACTGCGACAAGCACGATAGTTTTGTTGCAACTTATTGATTCAATGAGTTGTAAGGCGTTTTGGTAAACCCGCTCAATATGAAGCCAATCGTGTCCACTTTCAGTGTTTTGAAGTCGTTGCTTTACAAATTCACACGTTTTGTCGAGTAGTATATGCTTCATTTTTTTGCTTTAAAATCAATGAATTTTAGAAGTTCTGCTTTTTGGAAATTTTTTGTGCCATCCACTTTCATAGCAAATAGTCCTTCAGGGATTTTACCATATTTTAGGTGGCTTTCCCAAATATGTTTTAAATACCAAGCTGGTTCGTGACCCCAGCGGTGGTCGTGTTTTTTACGCTCCAGAAAAGTATCGAAGTCAATTTCAACCTGTAACGCTTTGTCGAATAAGGCATTAGTCTGCTGGTCGTAAAAAACCATCAGGCCTTCAACAATTACCAAGTCATTGGATTTTGATTCAGCAATAATGGCTTTTCTAAACGCTTCATGATCAATGCTATCAGGATGTTCCCAGTCGATTCTGTCATTAATCTTTGGAATAAGCTGGGTGGGAAAAACGTAATCATCCTGACATAATATCTGGATTTTTTGATGTGGGAATTGTTTCCTAATCCATTCTGCCAGGGTAGTTTTTCCTGCCCTGCTTGCTCCGCCAATGCCAATAATCATCATGCTTTGAGTTGCTAACGATTTCCCGGAACAAATTGGTAAGCACCCAAATCAGAACTTTCGGTGCGCGAAACGCCATCAAGGTCTAACGGAACTTCCAGTGCAAATTCCAACTTGCCTTTGCCGATGACCGGTGATAAGGTGTCGGGACGGTAATTGAAGTTTTCGTAATCTTTAAACAAAGGATCTTTGTTGGCGATAGAATTTACAAAACCAGGCCAGTTGCTTAGTCGTCTTTCAGTTTTTACCAGGCAGTTTTCAAACCGATAGCTCGTGTCTGCGCCGGCAGCAAATTCATAGTTAAACTCTTCACGGTTAGAACCATAAACGATACTGTTTCCCATCTCAAACTGGAAAGGTATAGCAATAGGATTTTCAAGTGAATCCAGCAGAAAATTATTGAAAAATATCGCCGGATTATTTCTTACCGAATAATTCCAATTGTTAGCAACAGTCGTATGCAAAAATCTGTAGTCGCCACCGCCCGTCAAAGCCATATTGTAAGCACCGCAATTGGCTATCACAAGATTTTTGGCATCGATGGCAAAAAGCCTGGAAAACAGGCCAATACCGGTATGATTTTCAATAATCGTGTTGTCAATTCGCAGCGCTGCTGCTGTAGGTTTCAAAAATGATTCGGCCTGAACGCCAATATATCCATTGCGAATTATGGCATGTGAAATCTGGTGATCGGCGCCTGCTCTGGCTTCCATCAGCCAAATACGGTCCCATTGGCCGGGCACATTGCGGAAGTCGAGTCCTTCACGGCTTTCCAGTCGGTCACCCCTGAAAAGTACTGGCTGTTCAGCTGTTCCGGCAACAATTAATTGGCCTTCGCTATAAGACCATAAACCTGATTTATCGTGAAAATAAATGCGTGTGCCGGCTTCAATGCGCAGCGTTCCATAGGAATTGATAAGTGCATAACCATAAACTACATAAGGCTTTTCGGCGGTCCAAATGGTCGTTTCAAGGCTGTCAGCAACGATTTTAAATGGCGGAAAGCCTCTGATATATTGATCTGCAAGAACATAGACAGCATCCTGCCCCCAGGCCACCAGCTTCACGCTTTGCTGGTTATTATTGGTTTCAAAAAACAAGTCTTCCTCTACCACAAATGGATTATTGATAGCGCGCGGATCAATAGTAACGCGTAAAAAAACAAACAGGCTGTCGTTTCCCGGAATTTCTATATCGTAAAGTTCTTCGCCTGAAATCCCGTCAATATTCATCCTAAAAGCAGAAGCCGAGCCATTGCCAAGCCGAATTGAGCTGATATTGAGCCGTTCCTTATTCTTATTGTATATCATCAGCTTTTGTGTGGCCGATCCAATGCTTGAAAAAACGGTATCAAAAACTACAGAGTCAGCAGAAAAGCTAAGTTTCAAGCCGGTATTATGGCTGATTTCGTCCTGCTTGCGACAGGAAAAAATAATTAGAAGGAGCGTAACTGTAACTAAAAGTGAAAATATTGAAAATCGCCTCATCGGGATATGGAGCTTTAAATTTTTGCAAAGATAGAATTTTGAACAGCCGTTTTGGCTAATCTTTTGGCTTAATAACGATTCTGTTAAGCCGAAATTGTTCTGTAATTTTCAGTCCGGCAGCTTTTACAGGCTGTAGACAGTTTCAAAGACAGTTTCAGTTAATTGTTTCAGCTGCGTTTAAGCTCAAATAGTCATCAATTTTTTTTCTACTTTTGCAATTGAAAAATTTAGCCCGAATTAATTTATTTAAAATAGATAACTAACTATGTTTGAAGGTCTAAGCGATAAACTGGAACGTTCGTTCAAGATGTTGAAAGGGCAGGGACACATTTCTGAAATCAATGTGGCCGAAACGCTCAAGGAAGTTCGTAAAGCATTACTTGATGCCGACGTTAGTTTCAAGATAGCCAAGGATTTTACCAATACTGTTAAGGAGAAAGCGCTGGGGCAAAAGATTTTAACCGCAGTTTCTCCCGGTCAGTTAATGGTGAAAATCGTTCACGATGAGTTAGCCGAGCTGATGGGTGGAGAGCAGGAAGAAATTGCGCTGAATGCCAATCCCGCCATCATTCTTATTGCCGGACTTCAGGGATCAGGAAAAACGACTTTCTCAGCCAAGCTGGCCAATTATCTCAAAACCAAAAAAGGCAAAAAGGTGTTGTTGGTGGCCGGAGACGTTTATCGTCCTGCGGCTATCGAGCAACTCAAAGTTCTGGGTGAACAGGTTGATGTTGAGGTGTTTACAGAGGATGGGAGCAAAGATCCCGTCAGTATTACCAAAAAAGCCATCGCACATGCCAAGCAATCTTCTAAAAACGTTGTAATCATTGACACTGCCGGTCGTTTGGCCGTTGACGAGATGATGATGAACGAAATTGCAGCCATCAAGAAAAATGTTGATCCGCACGAGATTCTGTTTGTGGTCGATTCAATGACGGGTCAGGACGCGGTAAACACTGCCAAAGCTTTTAACGACAGGCTCAATTTTAGTGGTGTCGTGCTTACCAAGCTCGATGGCGACACCCGTGGTGGTGCGGCTTTGAGTATCCGTTCGGTAGTTAATAAGCCGATCAAATTTGTAGGTATCGGCGAAAAAATGGACGCCTTGGATGTTTTTTATCCCAAACGTATGGCCGACCGTATTTTGGGTATGGGCGATATCGTTTCGCTGGTAGAACGTGCTCAGGAACAGTTTGATGCCGATGATGCCAGAAACCTTCAACGCAAGCTGGCAAAAAACGAGTTTAACTTCAATGATTTTCTGAAACAGATTCAGCAAATCAAAAAGATGGGAAATATCAAGGATTTGGCCGGAATGATTCCTGGCATGGGAAAGGCACTCAAAGACACTGAAATTGACGACGATGCTTTTGTGGGCATCGAAGCCATCATTCATTCGATGACACCTGCCGAGCGCGAAAATCCAAAGCTGATGAATGGCAGCCGCAGAAGACGCATTGCTGACGGCAGCGGAACAAGTATTGTTGAAGTAAATCGCCTGATAAAACAGTTTGACGAAACTGCGAAAATGATGAAGATGATGACCGGAGGCGGTGGCAAAAAAATGATGCGCATGATGAACCAAATGAAAAGGCGTTAAGCCCTGATTATTGATGTAAAGTTTAACGGAGACGCTGACTTTTCAGGGTCTCTTATTTTTTTTAAAAAGTGCATTTCAAAATTGATGATAAATGAGTAAAAAACTAATTGACGGCAAAGCAATCGCTGCTAAAATAAAAAAGGAAATAGCCGCTGAAGTCGCTGCTATGATTGATGCTGACCAGAAAGGGCCGCACCTGGCCGCTGTTATTGTGGGCGACGATCCTGCCAGCCAAACCTATGTTTCTTCCAAAGAAAGGGCCTGTGCATCTGTTGGAATAACTTCGTCTATCTATCGCCTTGAGGCTAAAACAACAGAAAAAGATTTGCTTGATTTGGTTGAGTTTTTAAACAACGATCCCGATGTGGACGGTTTTATTGTGCAGATGCCGCTGCCCGACCACATCAATGCCGATACGGTAATTTTGGCTATTGACCCCAAAAAAGACGTTGATGGTTTTCACCCGACAAATGCAGGCCGCATGATGCTTGGTCTTCCCGCCTATCAAGCTGCTACTCCCTACGGCATTATGGAGCTGCTGAAACGCAGCAAAATTGAAGTTTCAGGAAAACATGTGGTGGTTTTGGGTAGGTCAAATATCGTCGGAACGCCTGTCAGCGTGCTGCTTTCGCGTAAAGCGGAAGGTGCTGATGCCACGGTTACGCTTTGCCACAGCCGTACCAAAAACTTGAAAGAAATCACTTTGCAAGCAGATATTTTAATCGCTGCTATCGGCAAATGCGAATTTGTGACGGCAGATATGGTAAAGCCCGGCGCCGTTGTGGTCGACGTGGGAATCCACCGCGTGGAGGATGCCAAAATAGAGAAAGGCTATCACTTGGCCGGTGATGTAGATTTTAAAAATGTTGCTGAAAAGGTGGATAGAATCACGCCTGTGCCTGGAGGTGTGGGACCGATGACAATCGTTTCACTGCTGCAAAATACCCTCGCAGCCGCAAAGAAAACTATTTACAGATAATGCGAGGCAGTAAATCTTTTAGCCGGTATTTTTTTGCCGGAATCTTGCTGTTGCTTGCCGGGATAATTCGGGCACAATGCCTTGATCCTTTTGCCGCCAATTTTGATCCGGCAGAAAACAGCGAAAAGGAATGCCGGTATGCCAAAACGATACAAAATCCACCTTTTTTATATTTGCTGGATAAGGAGATCGAGGAAAACTCCGGACTGGAATGGTATAATGGTTTGTTGTGGACACATAACGACAGCGGTGGAGAAGCTTTGTTGTACGGACTCAATCCGGAAACTGGGAAAATAGTGCAACGCATTGAAATAGAAAATGTTAAAAACAAAGACTGGGAAGAAATAACCTTAGATGACACCTATTTTTATATAGGCGATTTTGGAAATAATGCAGCAAACAGAAAAGATCTGGCTGTTTTTAGGTTTCCTTTAAGTGCGATCCCTGACAGTGGAGATGTGAAGGTGCAGGCCGAAAAAATCTTCTTTCATTTCCCCGATCAAAGCAAGTTCTTGATCAACTGGGATTCTAATAATTTCGATTGCGAAAGCATGGTGGCCGGCAAAGATCACTTGTATCTTTTCAGCAAAAACCGGGGCGATCAACAGTCGAAATTGTACAGCATTCCGAAAGAACCCGGAACATACACGGCAAAATATATCGACAGTTTTAACAGCCGTGGACTGGTTACAGGCGCTACTTTTGATGCTGAAACAAACCTACTCGCCTTGGTCGGCTACACCTACAAATCGTGGCAGCCATTTATTTGGCTGTTTTATGATTTCGAAGGCGAAGATTTTTTCTCGGGTAACCACCGACGTTTTGACTTACCTAACCACACAACGGTACAAACTGAAGGCATCGTTTTTGTGTCGCCCTATCAGTTGATGATTTCAGCAGAAAGTTCTAAAACCTTTAGCGCCAGAATGTTTGAGTTTGATATAAGGTCTTTTGCCGACAAGCGCCAACTGGCTGTCAACCAAAGTAAGGAAGCTGATTGGTTGCGAAAAACTACTGATGCGGAAGCAGTTCTCATCGTTGTCGATAAGCTGAAAGCGGCCGATTATCTGTGCGTCTTTTTTGATAAAGAAGGCCGGGAATTGCAGCAAATTGTTCTACAGCTCGACAAAGATTCCGACCGTCTTACAATTCCTGCAGAAATTTTAAACCAGCTACATTCCGTTGCGCTTTTTGGTAAGCGAAACACCTACTATACAACACTTCATGACGAATAATACGAAAGAAAACGCGCTTTTTGAAGAAGGCCGCAAATTGCCCTTGATGGAGGAATTTTATACCATTCAGGGCGAGGGACACAATATGGGTACAGCAGCATATTTTATCCGCATTGGCGGCTGCGATGTGGGCTGCCACTGGTGCGACACCAAACCAAGCTGGGACGCCACTCATTTTCCACCGGTTTCATCGGATGAGATTGCCGCGCGTGCTGCCGCCACTCCTGCAAAAACTGTGGTAGTGACAGGTGGCGAGCCTTCGATGTATCCATTGGACTATTTTACTAAGTTGATGCAAAGTATGGGCGTGAAAACCATGGTAGAAACTTCCGGAGCGCATCCATTGACAGGTGTTTGGGACTGGATTTGTCTTTCGCCTAAGAAATTCTCGCCCCCAAAACCGGCCATTTATCAAAAAGCCCACGAGCTAAAAGTTGTAATAGAAAAAGAAGCCGACCTGAAATGGGCCGAACGTAGCGCCGCTTTGGTGCGTCAAGACTGCTATCTGTATCTGCAACCGGAATGGAGCGTTGCAGAAAAAATCATGCCCTGGCTAACTGATTATGTGATGAAAAATCCCCGTTGGCGGATCAGCCTGCAAAGCCATAAATACATGCAGATTCCGTAAAGGGTTGAAGGCTTTTGGATGGAATGAGGTCTCTAATTTATGAAATAATTTTTTTTGACCCTTTGTCTTTCTTAAAAACTAACTGAAGAGGCTACATCATTATTTCGTGAACTATTCCTTACTAAACAAAAATACTACAAGGCAAAGCGATTTTAACAATAGTTTAAAGTAAGAAAAACGTTTTTTTGAACCAGTTTTAGTGAAGTTTTACCTGACGTATTGAGCTACTGTATGTAGATATGATTATTTTTGATTCCTAAAGTTGTGCAACGATGCATATTATTGTGCTGATATTGATGGATATGTATAGATACTATTTGATACTAAGCTGATGTAAAGTAAGCATGCCGACCACTGTTGGTTGAATGATTAAAATCAAATACATAATATGGAAAAGTTACTTATAACACCTAAAACTAAAATCTTCGATCTGCTGGAGGCCTATCCGGAGTTGGAAGAAACACTCGTCGCTGTCGCACCTGCTTTCAAAAAGTTAAAGAATCCTGTGTTGCGGAATACCATCACAAAAGTCGCGACTTTAACACAGGCTGCAATGATTGGCGGCTTAAAAGTAGAAGAACTGATTTTTAAATTAAGAGCGGAAGTTGGCCAATCCACAAGTAGTGATTTCGACGCTGACGACAACGCTTAACTACTCAAAAACCTTCCTGGTTTGAGAAAGAGGCCATAACCGAAACGATCACTATTTGCACTTTGCTAAAGACGCGTGAACAGCCTGTGTTTGAGGTGATTTCTGAAATTGAAAAACTTGGTGAAGATTAGATTCTAAAAGTGGTTGCACCATTTATTTCAACAATTTTAATCGATAAAATAGTGATTTTGAACATGCAGTATTGAATCATACAAAAATCAGCTAAAGAATATTGGATGTTTTTCAAGAAATAGTTTCAGCTGAAGCATTGTTTCACTTTGGCGCAAACAGTTTTCAACCTCTTTTTTTGCCAATTTCTTGTCAATCCGGATGACAGCTCTACACTTTTATCCCTGAAAAATACCAACAAGTAGTGAGTGCAAGGTAGCACAGATTGTCTAATTTTGTTGCGTAATGAAAGCTACTGTTAAACATATAACGCTAAAAATAGTTATCCTGCTGATGACAGGGGTGATGGGTTTGTTAATTGCCAACACCGCTATTTTTTTACATGTTCACAAGCTCCACGATGGCACCATTATTAGTCATGCTCACCCCTATGATAAAGAAAGCGATACACATCCTTATAAAACGCATCAACATAGCAAGACGGATTTATTACTTATCCATAGCTTAGAAATTCTTTTTCCTCTAATTTTTTTATCATTAATACTGAATACTTTAGAGAAAAAAACAGTTGTATTATTTGATTTAATAAAAGCCTACCGCTCATCATTTTTTGATAATAATAATGATAGAGCACCACCTATCTTAAAAATTATTCTTTATTATAGTGCTTAACAACAAGATGTTAAGCGCAATTATTAACAATTATTTAGGAGTTGTGAACACAACTCAATAGGGATTTGTATATCCAAAACTTGAAAGAATTTCCAAAATATTACCCAAATGAAAACAAATAAACTTATTTTTCTAAGCATACTTTTATTATCATTTTCGCAATTCAATTTTGCGCAAAAGCTGAAAACCGACGCCAATATTTTCGGTCACGTTGTTTGCACGGATTGCAGCGAACATTTATCTTTTGTTACCATACAGGTAAAAGGTACGACTATCGGCACCACGACGGACGAAACGGGACACTACACACTTATAAACCTGCCCGAGGGGACGCATATCCTAAAAGCCACATTTGTGGGTTATAAGCCTGGGGAGATTGAGGTTACGATCAAAAAGGGCGAAACGAAAGAAGTGAATTTTATTTTAAAGGAAGACGCTTTGGGATTGGAAGAAATTGTGGTTACTGGCGACCGGAATGGAACAAACAGAACCGAAGCTACAACCATCGTAAATACTATAACACCAAAATTATTTGCTTCAACGCAATCCGTTACCTTAAGCGAAGGCTTGAATTTTGCGCCGGGTTTACGGATGGAAAATAACTGCCAAAATTGTGGTTTCTCACAGGTTAGAATGAACGGCATGGAAGGGCCTTATTCCCAGATTTTGATCAATAGTCGGCCTATTTTTAGTGGTCTGGCCGGCGTTTATGGATTGGAATTAATTCCGGCAAGCATGATTGAGCGTGTGGAAGTGGTTCGCGGCGGCGGCTCCGCTTTATATGGTAGTAACGCTATTGCCGGAACCATCAACCTTATTTTGAAAGACCCAATTAATAATTCGTATGAATTTGGTGTAAATGGAGGACTGATTGGTGTTGGCCTTGAAGGTGCTGGCAAAGCTGCCCAAGATTATTCAGTAAATTTTAATACTTCTTTAGTTTCTGCCGACAATAAAACTGGCCTTGCTATGTATGGATTTTACCGCGATAGGCAGCCTTTCGATGCCAATAACGATGAGTTTTCCGAAATCGCTTCCCTGAAAAATACGACCGTTGGAACACGTTTATATCATCGATTTGGAACACGTAATAAATTGGTTGCAGACTTCTTTAATATTAAGGAAAACAGACGTGGTGGCGACAGATTCGATTATCCCTCGCATGAAGCCAATATTTCCGAAGCCCTTAATCACGACCTTACGACCGCAGCACTAACCTACGAGCAGTTCTTCAGAAAAACAGATTTATTCTCAGTTTATTTATCCGGCCAGCAAGTCAACCGCGATTCTTATTATGGTGCAGCTAAGTCACTGAGTGATTATGGAAACACTAAAAATTTCTCATATACCTTTGGAGCACAATATAATGCGCAATTTAACAGATCGAATCTCGTGGTTGGTATTGAAAATAATGGTGAATGGCTGACTGATAAAAAATTGGGTTATGCAGATTTTAATAATGCAATAATTGTAGATGATACTATTCAAAGTATTCCACATACAGATAATGTGATAGTTGCAGATCAATCGATCAATACTACCGGAATTTTTGCTCAATACGAAGTCAATTGGGCCAGGCTACAACTCTCGGTTGGAGCACGATTTGATAATTATTGTGTGAAAGACGACGAAGCTCCCGGTTCTGATAAAACAGGAAATGTATTAAGCCCCCGGCTCACCGTGAAGTATGATCTTAAAAAGTACCTGCAAGGCAGGCTGAGCTATTCACAGGGCTATCGTGCTCCCCAAATTTTTGATGAAGATTTGCACGTAGAAAGCTCCGGTTCCCGAAAGGTGATTCGTAAAAATAGCCCTGATTTGAAACAAGAAACAAGTCATAGCTATATGGGTTCTCTTGATTTTAATAAACTAATTGGGACAGTAAATGTTGGTTTATTGGTGGAAGGTTTTTATACCCAATTAAACAATTCTTTTGTGAATGAATTCAGTGCGCCCGATGCCGATGGTGTCGTTGTCTATACCCGCACCAATGCAGAAAAAGGCGCAAAAGTTCAGGGGCTTAATATTGAATTAAATGTGATTCCATTGACCAAACTTTCACTAAAAGCCGGTTTCACAATTCAACAGAGTAAATATAAAGAGCCTCAGGAATTTAATGAGAAAAGATTTTTTCGTACACCCAATGATTATGGTTATTTCACTTTCGACTGGCAGGCAACAAAAAAATGGGGTATATCGACAACTGGAAATTATACCGGAAAAATGCTCATCCCTTATTTTGGCCTTCAAATTGCTGATCCTGAAGCTGGTGAACTGCGTGAGTCTGAAAGGTTTTTCGATTTAGGACTTAAAGTGAGACACAATATTAAACTGAATGGCGCGACATTGCAATTATTTGCCGGCATGAAAAATATTTTTAATTCCTACCAAAGCAATTTCGATTATGGCATTGACCGCGATCCGGGATATGTTTATGGCCCCATGAATCCAAGAACGGTTTATTTTGGACTGAAAGTAGGTAACTTCCTGCGATAGCAAAATATAGAATCCCTGTAGAACTGTAGTTTTACAGGGATTTATTTTGTGGTTTAAGCATTTCGATATTCTAATAAGTTATATTTGTTTCCTATGCTTGAGAAGTTTGAACCTCAATTTTATAAATCTGTTGAAAATGAGAAAAAGGTGTATTAAAACTAAATGTTATTTTGTGTTTGTTTTATTGTTGACGATTGGGCTTTCAGCCTGCCAATCAGTGCCAACTGAGAACAATAGCAGTGAAGAAATCGAAACCTCAAAAATTCCTGTAAAACATGAAGTTGCAGGGCAATTTATCAACGCTTATGCTGACTTTTGTTATGATAGAACTGCTGAAATTGGAATTTTAAATTGGGTAAAGGGTCAGGAGAATGTATCGGCTGATTTTAAAACTGAACTCGAAAAAATAATTGTGGAAGCCGAAACCCAAAACCCGGATTACGGACTTGAGTTTGATCCCATTTTTGAAGCACAAGATTTTCCTGATGTATTTGTAATCGATAGTTACGACGGGAATTTTGTAACACTAAGGGGGAAAAAACTTCCTGACTTTAAATTAGTTATGAAAGTCGTTGAGGTAAATGGTAGTTGGTTGGTAGATGGTTCAGGTGTTGTAAATATCCCGGAGGAGAAAAGGGTGAAGCGTTTTTGAAATTGTAGCAATAGCATTCTGGTTTCAATCTGGTTTGGACGATAAATACTTAGCCCGAATAATTCTTTAATTATTCGGGCTAAGTGTTTGTAAAACATAGATATAGCAATATTTACTGAGAATTACCGCAAAATTTCCTGCGCCCCATCACTGATAGAAATAGGATAAAATGAAGGTGTTTTTCCAAAGGTCTTTTGGTAGTTTTCGACAGCTATTTTCTCAAAGTGTTCTATTCCCGACGATTTTACCAAGCTCAGCGTACAGCCACCAAAACCACCGCCCATCATGCGGCTTCCAAGTACATCGGGATTGTCTTTTGTGAGATCGACCAGCAAGTCAAGCTCGGCACAGCTTACCATATATTGATTGCGCAAACCGGCATGAGATTTATACATTAGTTCACCCAAACGTTCTAAATCATTGGTTTCCAGAGCTTCCGCTGCATCCCTAACGCGCTCGATTTCTTCGGTGACATAAAGGCAGCGCAACATAATTTCTTCGCCCAGGATATTTTCATAAGCCACTACATCTTTTGGTTTCACATCACGCAAGCTGTGTACTTGCACCATCTGCGACTGAAGCAACATAACGCCTTCTTCACATTCGTAGCGACGCTTGTTGTAGGCCGATTCAGCCAGGCTGTGTTTTACATGCGTATCGGTGAGTATAAATTCGTAATCGCCTGTGTCAACCGTAAAGTATTCGTGTTCAAGGCTTCGGCAATCTAATTTGAGGGCTTTCCCGGCTTTCCCATGCAAGGAGGCAAACTGATCCATTATGCCGCAGTTGACGCCGGCATAATTATGTTCAGCCATTTGTCCCACTTTCGCCAACTGGAGCGTGCTGCGGTTTAGACCGAAAATATTGTTCAATGCAAAACCAAAAACACTTTCTAATGCTGCCGAGGACGAAAGACCTGCTCCTGCAGGAATATCGCCTCCAAAAGTGGCGTTAAATCCCGAAACCTTTGAACCAAGCTCTTCAAGCTCTTTAACCACGCCGAATACATATTTGGCCCAGTGTGGCAGGTCCGGCTGCGGTTTATTTAGGTCAAAGCATGCACTTTCTTCCATATCTAAAGCAAACAGATTCACCTTGCTGTCATTGGTTTCTTTAATAGCCAAATAGATCTTTTTGTCAATAGCGGCTGGTAATACGAAACCTTCGTTATAGTCGGTATGCTCGCCAATAATATTGATGCGCCCCGGCGCAGAAAAAAATCGGTAATCATTTCCAAACTGCCTTTCATACGCAGCTTTTACGCGTTTTAGACTGATAGAATTATTTGTATTCATGATCAAGTATTTTTTTTCGAATTCGTTTGCTATTATTTTTTTACCAGAAAACAGTATATAAGATAACCAAAACAAGCATCACCGCATACGCAATGATATTAAAGTTAGCTGTTGTTTTGAAGGTGGAAGCCGGAAGGGGGATAGCTTTGGGATCTTCGTCCGTTTTTGCAGTCATAAGGCTCACCATTACAATTACAGCCATCGTAATAAGGCTGGTGTATAACATCTGATCCAAAAATGGCATTTCAATCGGTAAGAACTTCAATAATAAGGCTACCGGAATCGAACTCAAAACTCCGATAATTGCCGCTTTGGTATTTGTTCTTTTCCAAAATAATCCCAGCAGGAATACCGCTAAAATTCCCGGACTTACAACGCCTGTATATTCCTGAATATATTGAAACATTTGCGGCATTGTTTTCAATGCTGGTGCCAATACAATAGCAATAATTAGTGCAATAACAGCTGTGATACGGCCAACATTAACAAGGTCTGAACCATCTTTTCGTTTGGAAAAATAGGGCTTGTAAATATCCATCGTAAAAATAGTTGCCGTAGAATTGAGCATGGAAGCCAGTGAAGACACAATAGCTGCCGTAAGTGCTGCAACCACAAGGCCTTTGATTCCCACAGGAATAAACGACTTAATTAACCAAGGATAGGAAATATCATAGTTTATACTGCCATCGGGAAGTGTGAAAACTTCCTGAATGCCACCAATGGAAGCTGTTCCAGCGGGTTGCGTGTACATCACAAATGCAATGATTCCGGGTGCTACTACAAAAATTGGAATCAACAGCTTTAAAATGGCCGCAAAGGCCAGACCTTTTTGGGCTTCGGCGAGTGAGCGTGCGGCAAGTGCACGTTGTATAATATATTGGTTAAAACCAAAATAATAAATATTAGCAACCCACAAACCTCCAATAATAACGCCAATGCCGGGAAGGTTCATAAATTCAGGATCATCACGCTGTATAATCATGTGGAATTTTTCGCTTGCTACATCATATACATGATCAATTCCCGCTAAAATCCCACCGTCTGGTGTAACGTAATCAAGCGCAATAAAGGTCGTAATAAAACCACCTAAAACCAATAGTACTACTTGAATTACATCCGTCCAGGCTACTGCTGACAAGCCTCCCCAGATAGAATAAGCTGCTGAGAAAAAAGCCAATCCGAGCATAAAAGCAAGCATAGTGCTGCCGTCACCATTACCTAAAATCGTGTCTAAAGCCTTGGCTCCCAAAAATAAAACTGAGGTTAAATTGACAAATATGAACAGAGCCACCCAAAAAACAGCTAAAATAGTCTTTAGGTTAGTATTGAATCTTTTTTCAATAAATTCAGGAATGGTAAAAAGCCCCTGACGGATAAATATCGGCAGGAAAAATTTGGCTACGATAATCAAAGTCAAAGCACCCATCCATTCGTAGGAAGCGATGGCCAAACCTACAGCAAAGCCCGATCCAGACATGCCAATAAACTGCTCTGCCGAGATATTGGCCGCGATCAAAGAGGCGCCGATAGCCCAAAATGGTAAGCTTTTTCCTGCTAAAAAGTAGTCTTCAGCACTTTTGCTTTCGCCTTTTTTGCCTCTTGAAACCCATAATCCTACTGAGAGGATTAGCAGTCCGTAAGCTGCAAAAATGATATAATCAATTGTTTGAAAACCAGTCATAAAAGATGTTTTTTAGGTGATGTTTTTACATTATTTTAGGTTAAAACAGCGGTGATGGATAAATTCCCTGAGCTACTAATTTTTGGAGTATGGCTTCCACACGCGACTTGTCTTCTGAGTAGGTTACGCCAAACCATTTAGCGCTGGAAGTGAGTACTTTAACGCTTGCTTTTTGTTGTAATATAATGGTATCAATAAAAGCTGGTGTATAAGCTTCAGCTTTAGGCTCGTGCAGGTTTTTGTCTAAAAATTCGCTGAGATATTGTTCCAATAAATCAAAAACTGTCGGATAAAAAGCCCATATATTCATTGAAACCGGACTTTTTGGATCAATTTCTATTGTCTTGTCTGCTAAAATACTTTCTACGATACCTTCCGTATTTCGGGATAGCCGCAGATGTTCATCTACTTTTGTAAGTTGATTATTGGTATCAAGTTGGCAAATTCCACGTGTTACACCTCCAAATTCCGACAAGGTTTTATCCAACTGATAGGCATTCATGGCGTAAGCAAACGGATTACTATTGTGATTGAAATAGTCAGCCAAATTTTGGTAGGCTTCCCGTCCGTAGAAATCATCAGCATTGATGACGGCAAAAGGCGTATCAACAGTATTTCTACAAACCCAAACGGCATGTGCTGTTCCCCATGGTTTTGCGCGATTTTCCGGTGCTGAAAAATTGCCAGGCAAATCATCGAGCACCTGAAAAACCAATTCGTAAGGAATATATTTAAGCAGCCTTTCATTGAATACTTCTTGAAAAACAGTCTCCATATTTTTTCTTATGATAAATACAACTTTTCCGAAACCAGCTTTTAAAGCGTCGAAAATAGCATATTCCATCAAAGTTTCACCATGCGGGCCAAGGCCGTCTATTTGTTTGAGGCCGCCGTATCTGCTGCCCATTCCGGCTGCCATAATTACCAAAGTTGGTTTTATTTTTTCCATACTTCAAATTAATTTGTTTCAAAAAAATAGCGTGTTTGCTGGTGATATTTTTCTCCGGGAAGTAGCAAGGTTGAGGGGAATTCAGGCTGATTTGGGGAGTCGGGAAAATGCTGTGTTTCCAAGCATATCGCGCTGTGCTTTTGGTAGCTCACACCTTGATGGCCTGTCATGCTTCCATCCAAAAAGTTACTGCTATATACTTGAATGCCAGGTTGTGTAGTAAATATCCGGAGTTTTATACCTGTTTTTGGATGGTATAAAATGGCGTCAGGATCTTTTGAAGAATCGGTTTTGTCAATTACAAAACAATAATCCAATGGATAGTTATTAGGGATATTTCGTTCAGACAATAAAGTTAGTTTATAAAAATCAAATACAGTACCGGGTGTTTCTATCATTTTTCCGGTTGGGAGTTGATTGGAATTTAATTCTAAATAGCCAAAAGCATCTACTGCAAGTTCATGGCTGCCAGCATCTTCTGTGAAACCGCTTAAATTGAAATAGCTATGATTACTGAAGTTTACGTGAGTGGCTTGGTCTGTTTCAGCCTCATAGTCGATGGCAAAACTATTCGTGTCCCAAATTGTAAATGTTATTGTAGCTTTCAGATTTCCTGGAAAACCAGCTTCCTGATCCGGACTTAAATATTGAAGTTTTAAAATTGTATTATCAGGATTTTTGAAAAGTGTTGCATCCCAAAGTTTACGGTGAAATCCATCTTCTCCACCGTGAAGTTGGGTGCGTTTTTCGTTTTTCTCCAGCTGATAGGTTTTGCCATCGATAGTAAAACTTCCATTGGCAATGCGATTGGCATAGCGACCAATGCTTGCGCCGAAGTAAAAATCGGAGTTTTGGTAGTCTTTTAAATTGTCGAAACCGGCAACTATATCTATTAGCTTACCCTCCCGATCAGGGATACGCAAGGCCGTAATAGTAGCGCCGTAATTAGAAATGCTCAACTCCATTCCCTGCTCACATTTAAAATGAAAAACATGCGCCATGCTTTCATAAGCTAATTTCCCAAAACAGCTTTCGAATGTTTTCATATTAATTACTTATTGTTTTGTGCTTTCGTTTGCTGAAACAAGTACAATTGCCTGTTGTACAAGTCAAAAGCCTCATCTTTTCCGGTGTCAAACGGGGCAATAATATAGGAATAATTATACGATTTGGCCGGTAAACTATATTGGGCATGTGTACGTGCGCCCCAGCTGTTATCGCCTCCAACGCCAATTTGTTTATAATCAATATGAAGCGAAATTATGTCAGTTGGAACGATGCTGCCGCCGTGATTGTGAACTTCCTGTGAAACATGGTTCAACAGGTCAGTGTCAAATTGTTGCGCGTTAATATTCAGTGGTTCAGCCGAGCTAATCATCAGGCCTTGACCATCATTGTCGGTAAGTGTAGCCCAGCGAACGTCGGTTTTATTGCCTGTTTCCTGTGCTCTAACATAAGCGTGGTATTGGTCGGCAACTTTGCCCGAATAATTCCCGATAAAAGCAGCAGCTTTTCTGTCGCTGTAGTTCTCGTGTGGGCCACGGCCATACCAGTTGAAGTTATTATATTTTGCTGGAATTCTGAATTCATTCCCAATTTTTAAAAGCTCAGGAAGCGTGTTATCGCCTGGCGCGAATGTCATGGAAACCAGTACTTCACCACTAGAATAAACAGCATAAGTTTTAGTCACTTTGGCTGGAATAGTTTTGTGTTCGAGTAGAAATTCGATAACAGTTACACCCGAATCAGTGTGCTGTAAATCATAAGATTGCGTGTGTAATTCTCTGCCAAAATGTTTCCAGTCGCTTGATTTTAGGTTGATACCATTACCTAAGTCGTTGTCGGTCGGGGCACGCCAAAAATTTGGTACGGCACCGGATTTTATCAGTTCCTTTTCTTTGAAGATATAGCTTTTCAGCTGTCCGTTGTTCAGGTCGAAAACCACTTTAAAATCTTCTCCGTTTACTTGAATTTCTTTTTCAAATTGCACAACTTCAGCTTTTTCCTGAAAACTGGTTTTGGTCGGCTGAAAATCACTTTGAAGTATAAACTGTTCGCGTGCAACTTCCCAATTAGCCGGAATCAGTCCTTTCGCTGATTTCGTTGTGGCCATGATATTTAATAAAGCTTCTGTGCCTTCAGGAATATTTCCGTAGTCAATTTGTACAATGACATCCTCGCCAGGAACAGCTGTAATTTCTGAGAGATTACCACTTTTATATTTTTCGCCGTTTACGAGCAATTCCCACTTAAAGTCGTACGCATTCAAATTTGTAAAATCAAAACGATTTTTGATTTTTATTTTATCAGAAGTGAATGCTACATCCTCAAAATGAATGGATTGATACACTTTCTTCACTTCGAAAGCATGTGGATGGAAGCTGCGGTCGGCGGCCACCAAACCATTGGCGCAGAAGTTTGAATCATTTGGCAATAAATTGTCGCCCATATCGCCACCATAAGCCCATATAGGGTTTCCATTTTCATCTTTTTTGGCAAAAGTTTGATCTACCCAATCCCAGATAAATCCGCCTTGCGCTTGATCCAGCGACGCAAATAGCTTCCAATAATCGGCCAGATTTCCTTCGCTGTTTCCCATCGCGTGCATGTATTCACAAAGAATAATGGGGCGCTCCTGCAGCACATTAGCATAGCCGATAATTCTGTCAAATCTGGCATACATCGGCGCGTAAATATCGGTATGTGGTGCAAGTCTAGCGCCTTCATATTGCACAGGGCGACTTCCATCGCGTGTTTTGAGCCATTGATACGTTGTTTCGAAATTCTTGCCGTCGCCCGATTCATTTCCCAGCGACCAAATAATAACACTTGGATAGTTTTTGTCGCGTTCCAACATGCGCTGTGTTCTGTCTAAGTAGGCATTTTCCCAGTCGGGATGTTCGCTCAGGTAGCTAATTCCCTCAGGATGCATTTTGAGTCCGTGGGTTTCAATATTCACTTCATCCACCACGTACAAGCCGTATTTGTTGCATAGTTCGTACCAGTACGGATCGTTAGGGTAATGCGCCGTGCGTACCGCATTGATGTTCATCTGTTTCATCAATTCGATATCGTGCAGCATATTTTCACGACTCACATAGCGGCCTGTCGCCGGATCGTGTTCGTGTCGGTTAACACCTTTTATTAGAATTGCTTTTCCATTCACCAGCAGTTGACCTGCTTTTATCTCTACCTTCCTAAAACCAATTTGTGCAGTTTGCCATTGTTCGCCAGCCTCGCTTTTCAGTCCTATAATTAAGGTATAAAGAGTTGGGTTTTCTGCGCTCCACAATTTCACGGCTTCCAGGCTTTCATGAAAATTCACTTCCAATTCAGTTAATTTATCTATAGAAACTGACTTTTTAATTGAAAAGAGATTTTTACCGTTATCATCGGTTAATTCAACAAAAACGCTTGCTTTTACTTTCTTTTTCAGGGCGTTAATCAGGTTAACATTTAATGCAAACTCTCCGCTTTTGTCTTCTAAATTTGGCGTAGCAATTGCCTCAAAATCAAATAACTGAAGTTTTGGATAAGCCATTAAATATACATCGCGTTCCAAACCGCTTACGCGCCAAAAATCCTGACATTCTAAGTAGCTGCCGTCAGAATAGCGCAGCACTTCTGCCACTAAAGTATTTGTGCCATTTTTTACGACTTCGGTAATATCAAATTCCACTGGCGTTTTGCTGCCTTGTGCATAACCGATTTTTTCACCATTTACATACAAATAGATCGCGGAATTTGCGGCACCAAAATGGGCAACAATTTGCTTGTCATCCCAGTTGGCCGGAATTTCAAAGGTTCTGCGGTAAATACCAACCGACGACATTTCCTCCGGGATAAAAGGCGGGTTAGGCTCGAAAGTGTATTCTTCGTCCAAGTAGCGTGGAACGCCAAATCCTTGAAGCTCAACATTTCCCGGCACTTGAATTTCATCCCATAGGATATGGTCTGCGTTTTCCGCGCTGTATCCTTTTGGCTTATCGGCATGAGTTGGGCTGTAATAAAACTGCCATTTACCGTTGAGTGATTGCACCAAGGAAGATTTTCCCCATTCGCCATTCAGGGCGGCTGATTTTGATTCATGCGCAAAGAAAAAGCTATGTGGTGCCATCCTGTTTTGGTTGATTATGCTTGGGTCTGCATAATCTAAAGTTTGACTGAAGGCTAATCCGTAAAATAAAAAACCGACTAAAAATAGCGTTAATTTTTTCCTGGTTTTCATGGTTCGTTTGTTATAAAGATTTTCTAATAATAAGTGATGACAGATTTTCAATTTGCTCATTTTTCTTTGACTTGATCAGCTCGGCTAGTTTTTGTCCCATATCTTTAAAATCGGTAGAGATAGTCGTAATTCCATTGGCTGCAATTTGCTTTAGGGCGGTGTCGTTGTACGAGATTATTCCTATGTCTTTTCCAATTTCAAGCTCTTGGTTTTGGGCTTCAGTAACCAGTTTCACCAGGTCGCGGTCCCAAATGGCGATATAAGCTTCGCCTTGGGAAATTTGTCTGTCGCGCAAATCGCTGATAAGCTCAAAGGGCGTGTTGGTTTCTTCGCAATAGCGCAAATATCCTTTGAACTGGCCTTCAGGTTCTTTGCCTCCCGGATACACCATAATAAGTTTACGGTATTTGGTCAGCAAATGCCTGCCCGCCATGAGTGCGTTGTATGAATCCTTAGCGAAATTTTGATAGATTGCAGGATAAGGCTTGGACAAATCTGTGGGTAATTGATCAAGAATAATCACTCTGCCGCTGATTTGTTCCAGTATTGGCGCTGTATCGGTGAATTTGGCCGGCATGATTACGTAGGTAGTATAATGTCCGTTATTTTCTGAAATCAAGGTCTCAAAAACTTTTCGGTTGAAGTGATGGAAATAAATATCTACCAAAACCTTTTCGCCCAATGCTTGCAAAAACGCGTTGTAAAGATCTTCTTTAAAGGAGTTTAATTCATCGAAAAGAACAAAAACCTTATGCTGAATTTCTACATTATTGGTCTCAACATAATAACCTTTACCTGGTTTTGAGGAGATTATTCCGCGCGCTTTAAGTTCATTATAAGCAATCAAAACAGTATCGCGCGAGAGGCTGTATTCCTTGCAAACATCATTGATGGAAGGCATTTTATCGCCAATTTTCAGCCTCCCTTCATTGATAGATTCCAACACAGACTGAACGATCTGTTTGTACTTTGTTTGTGGTGAGTCTGAACTGACGTTTAGAATGCTTTTGATCATGCTTTTATCTTTAACTGGTACGTACTGGTATGCAAATATACAAGATATTTTATAAACAGCACTAAAAATGCAATTTTTCTTGAAATAATTTAAAAACATTTTACAAGCGCTGATACTCAGTAGTTGTATTTTTCATTTGGTGATTTTTACGGACCGACTGTAATTGTGCTATACACCTATTAATATATAGTTGAAAACACATCCAATCAGTGTTTTAAATTGAGCAAAATTTCTCCGCAACAAAATACTTTGTTGAAATAATTGTAAATGAGCACTTTACAAGCTTTCGTTAACGAAACTTAAAAATATTTACTAAAAAACATACCAGTACGTACCAGTAAGTAAAAAATAATTCTACATTTGCTCCTAATAATTCACTAATCTAAACTTTACACACAATGGAATTGCAACAAAAAACAAAAATCGCTGAACCACAGCGCGCTTTCCATCACCAAAAAATGAGATGGATTGCCGTTTTGCTTGTCTCAATGATGACGGCGGGATTTGGTCTTTCGGCAGATGCTTTCGGACAAACCGGAGGCGAAAAAATTACAGGAACAGTAATTTTTAAAGATTCACAAGAACCCATTATCGGTGCCAACGTTTTCATCAAAGGCACAACCACTGGAACGGTTACCGATTTTGATGGCAATTACGTTCTTGAAGCTAGCAATGGCGACGTAATTGTATTTTCTTTTATTGGCACAAAACAGCAGGAACACCTCGTAAGTGGCAGTGCTACTTTGAATATTGCGCTGGCATCTGACGATATGATGCTGGATGAATTTGTAGTTGTGGGTTATGGCCTGCAAAAGAAAAGTGATGTTTCGGGCAGTGTTTCCACCGTTAATATGGACGACCTGGCCAAAACGAAATCTGCCGATCCAATCCAATCGCTGCAAGGACTTGCCAGCGGTGTAACCGTTACCAGCCTTAGTGGTGAGCCGGGTACTGAGGCACAAATTAATATCAGGGGAGTTACAACACTCGGCGAAAATCAGCCGCTAATTTTGATCGACGGTGTTCCCGGATCGCTTAGCAACCTTTCTCAAGAAGAAATTGAAAGTGTTTCCGTTCTAAAAGATGCTGCTGCTTCTGCTATTTATGGCACCAAAGCTGCTGGCGGCGTTATTTTGGTGCAAACCAAAAGGGGCGAACGCGATAAAGATTTCAAGGTTTCTTACAGTATGAATTACACGTTACAAGCTGTTGATCATTTTTATGAAGTGGCCGACGTTGCTGAATATAAGAAAATTTATGCCATGGTTGCCGCTACCGACCCTTCCAAAACCAGCGATGAAGCCATTGCTTTTGCCGAACAAAATGGCTTACCTATCGGGGAGTTTAACGGCACACGCTTTGCCGCCGATGACTATGCCTGGAACTACGATCGCACCGAAAATGGGGTGCCGGTTTATGCGAATACCAATTGGCAGGACGAAATGTTTCGCACTTCAGGTGCTCAGCAGCACTCCTTATTAATCACAGGTGGTGGCAAAAACTCCAATATGAGCCTCTCAGGAAATTATACCGACCAGACAGGTACACTGATTGGTTCAGGCTTTAAAAAAGGCGGCTTTCGGTTTACTTCCGATATCACCAAAAAATGGTTAAAACTCGGACAGTCAGTTTCCTATACCAAACGTAATGGCTCTTATTTTAACAGCGTTGGCTACGGCCAGATGTATGATGTAGTCTCAGCTATTCCTCATGTGCATGTGTATAATGCTGATAACGATGGCGGATACGGCGGTTATATTAATGATATGCCCGAAGGAATAAGGGCAAACCCAGTGGCGCGCGCACTGCTTCCTACTGCTGACTACAATAATGAGTACCTCACAGTGAATGGAAATGCGGAAATTACCTTTTTCAAAGATCTTAAATACAAACTTAATGTTGGTTATCAGAGTAATAACAATTATAGCTTTGATTTTACGCCCACTTATTATGTCTCACCACAAGACTTCCGCGACGAGAATATTCTAAACGAAACCCGCACTAGATCAACAGAATGGATTGCTGAAAATTTATTGATGTACAATAAACTTTTTGGTGGACGCCATCAGTTTGATGCACTATTGGGATACAGTGCTGAGCAGAATAAGTTCAGGCTGCTGACTGCGCAAGGCGAAGATAATCCTTATAATGATTTGCCGGTTCTTGATCTCACCACAAAGCTGAAAGAAGTCGGCTCCAATGGCTTGGAAAAAACCATGTTATCCACGTTTGGACGTATAAACTACACATTAGATAGTAAATATCACCTGCAAGCCAGTTTCCGCCGCGATGGTTCCTCCAATTTTGGTAGCGAAAACAGGTATGGTTTCTTCCCTTCCGTTTCGGCGGCCTGGAATATCTCTCAAGAAGACTTTTTCAATATTCCTTTGATTTCCGACCTCAAACTAAGGGCATCTTTTGGTCAGTTGGGTAACGACAGAATCCCCTCATATCTTTATATACAAGCCATTACGGGTGGATTTTTCTATGTGAACGGTTTGAACGAACTGATAACTGGTATGACAGGCTTCAACCTTGCTAATCAGGACATTAAATGGGAAACTACGACTACTTCTAACTTTGGTATCGACTTAAGAATGTGGAATGACCGCTTGCTGTTTACGGCTGATTATTTCCTGAAAACAACCAAAGATATTTTAGTAGATGTTAATCTTCCCCTTTCTTATGGAGGAGCAACAAGCCAAATTATGAACGCCGCCACCGTTGACAATAACGGCTTTGAGTTTTCGGGAGAATGGCGCGAAAAAATCGGTGAAGTAAAATACAGCATTGGCGGAAACTTCACGGCCTACAAAAATAAAGTTGTTTCATTGGGAACTCGCACCGAACCCATTTGGGGAACCGATGTTGACTGGAACTCAGGTAGCGTAACGCGCACAGCAATAGGCGAATCCATTTCAGAATTTTATGTGTGGAAAACTGCCGGGATTTTCCAAAATCAAGCTGAAATTGATGAATGGAACAAGCAAGGCAGCACAGACGAAAATGGCTTTTTCTCACCTTTACAGCCCAATGCTGAGCCAGGTGATATGCGTTTTGTTGACGTTGATGGTAACGGTGTTTTGGACGATAAAGACCGCACTGGCCTTGGAAGTCCTATCCCAGATTTTACTTATTCCTTCAATATCAGGCTCGACTACAAAGGCTTCGACTTCTATGCGTTATTTTATGGTGTGCAAGGCAATCAAATTTTTAATGGCTTGAAATACAGGTCAGAACGATTAGATAACTACTGGAACTATTCCGCCGATGCGCTAAATGCTTGGACACCAACGAATACCAATACGGATATTCCACGCGCAACCCGCGAAGACCTCAACGGAAACCGCCGTGTAAGCGACCGTTTTATCGAGGATGGATCTTATTTCAGACTACGCACCTTGCAGATTGGCTACACTTTGCCAACAGCTGTTTTGTCAGCCATAAATATTGATAAAGTAAGGGTTTATGTAGGTGGAAATAACTTATTCACTGCAACAAAATACAGCGGATACGACCCGGAAGTTTTTGGAGATAATGTACTTAACCGTGGTGTAGATTACGGCAGATACCCACTCTTCAGGTCGTTTATTTTCGGATTAGACCTTACATTCTAACAACCAAAAAAATAATATACAATGAAAGCAAAAAATATAATAATAGCAAGTCTGTTGTTGCTCAGTTTTCTGACGGCCTGCAAGAAAGAATTCCTGATCGAAGATAACCCAAATGAGCCTACTACAGCACAGTTTTGGCGCAATGAGACAGACGCGAGATCGTCAATAGTTGCGCTCTATGCACCACTAAATTTTCAATACCGCTATGGCTTTTTTGAATTTGGTTGGGGACCTGAAAACTGGAAATCTGATGAGTTACTTTATGGTGGTGAATATCCGGTATTTTATCAAATAGCGAACTACATCAACACTCCGGAAGTGTATGAGTTGATGGAGTTTTACAACAATGCCTATCAATACGTAAACCGTGCTAATCAAAGCATTGAAGGAATTCCGCTTTGCACGATGGATGAAAATCTGAAGGCTGAAATGATTGCCGAAGCTAAATTTTTCCGTGCTTATGGCTATTTCAAACTGCTGCGCAACTTTCAGCATATCCCGTTCTATGAGCGTTCGCCGGAAACTACCGAGGAAATCTATGCCAAACAAGCCGATCGTGCGGTGGTATGGGCATTGATTGAAGCCGACTTTTTGGAAGCTATTGAGAAACTCCCTGCATCTCGCGCTGGCGCTGAGGTTGGCCGCGTTACAAAAGCTGCTGCCGCTTCATTTTTAGGCTATGCGTATCTGTATCAACAAAAATATACCGAAGCCGCCAGTGTTCTCAGCAGGGTAGAAAGTGCTGAATTTGGTGCTTACAGCTTGCTGGCTATCGACGATTACAATCAAAACTGGGACGGGAGCAACGAAAATAACCAGGAAACAATCTGGGAAATTCAGATGCACAATGTAAAATCTGATGCTACCAATATACTGCAAGCCGAGTTTTTGAGCTGGCAGGAAGCCAATGCTTCTGAATGGATTTTCGATAGGTTTACCGCTGAATCCGCACTGGATGGCAACACTGATCCACGTTATTTCAAGTCGATGATGTCTCCTGATCTCGACTTCCAGGCACCACTCGGAACCTATAGTGAATTATCGAGTTCTGGAAACAATCTCATCCTGAAACACACAACAGATCAGTGGGTTGCCGGAAACAGAAACGAAAATAATTATCCGCTGATGCGTTATGCTGATGTGCTGCTGATGTTGGCCGAAGCGGTGAACGAAACCAGTGGCGCCGATGCTGCTTTGCCCTACATCAATCAAGTGCGTGAAAGGGCTTTGATGCCTGATTTACCAACTGGATTGAGCAAGGAAGCTTTCCGCGAAAAGCTGATGAACGAGCGTGCTGTTGAGCTTTGTTTTGAAAGCCGTCGCTGGTATGATCTGGTACGTTGGCATGAAGCCGGATGGATTGACATCAAGCAGGTGTTGATGCAACACAATAAACCAGGAGCTGCAACTTTTGATGAACGTCACCTGTATTATCCCATTCCGGAAATAGAATACGAAGTGAATCCAAACCTCGATAGATCAAAACAATGGTAAGTTGGAATCACGAAAAATGAAGAAAATCATAAATGGTTAGTGATTTGTTGGTTCGGCCGGAATGTGTAATTTTATACATTCCGGCCATTTTTTAAAACTCAATAGAAATGAAAGTAAATCGTCTTTATTATAAGCTGTACAGTTATTTATTGATAAGTATCAGCATAGGGTTTTTTCTGATAAATAAAACTGTAAACGCTCAGGAAAGTCAATATGTACGTGATAATTATCCCAATTTAATTGACTATAAATTTACGCCCTTAAATGCAAAAGATAAGTCGATTCCTTTTGCAGATTTGGGTGCCTGGCACAGTATCAATTTGCCCGATTCAGACCCGCAATTGGGAGTAAACGGCCCCTATTTGTTGGGAGAATTCAGATTGGCCGGCCCTTATCTTACGGCCTTTGCGCCGGAAATTGATGGTGAAATGCATCATTTTGATCAAATAATACCGACCTCCTTTCCTGGTATGTTACGGATTGACGGTATTTCTGAGAGTGTTGAAGCTGTTGTAGAGGTTTTTTATATTTCTGACAGAACACACCTGAGTTTGGTAAAATTGAAAAATAAATCAGCATCACAGCTCAGCATAAAACCCAATTGGTATGGCAAAGTTTTTGCCCCTTTTGAAATGAATACACAAGAGCAAAGTCTTACAATACCAACAAATAAAGGGCTGTTACAGATTGATTTTCAGCAGGCTGAGCTTTTTAATATCGAACTTGTAAATGATACTTTTTATAGCGCTGTTTTTAACAAAGCGATCACATTTGAGCCTGGTGAAACC
This sequence comes from Bacteroidales bacterium, assembly GCA_023229135.1. Lineage (GTDB taxonomy): Bacteria > Bacteroidota > Bacteroidia > Bacteroidales > F082 > UBA5536. The sequence continues at coordinate 19,332 of JALNZT010000014.1, read as the reverse complement.
CTAACTTATAGCGCAGCAGTAACTTACTTGCCTTATGGAGAGAAGAATGCTGAAGCCTTGGATTTTGCGCGTTCGGCATTACAAAACCCGTATGTTTTACTTCAGGCCAACGAAAATCGTTGGAATAATTACCTGCAAAAAATCACCAGAACTGATGTGGCAACCTACGATTATGTCCCTGTTAAAGCTTTACAAACCCTGATTACCAATTGGAAAACGCCAACAGGAGACCTTGTGCATCAGGGACTTGTGCCTTCTATGGCTGTTTCTTACTTTTATGGCTTTTGGTCGTGGGATAGTTGGAAACATGCGGTAGCGCTGGTCAATTTTGATTCGCAACTGGCTAAAGATCAAATTATAACCATGTTTGATTTTCAGGACGAAAATGGTATGGTAGCTGATTGTGTTTACCCTGATGCTACTGAAAATAATTGGCGTGATACCAAGCCGCCTTTAGCAAGCTGGGCTGTGGATGAAGTTTTTGAAGCCACTGGTGATACAACTTTTATGCTGGCGATGCTTCCAAAACTTGTAAAATACCACAACTGGTGGTACGATTTTCGCGACCATGATCACAATGGACTTTGCGAGTTTGGTTCGACTGATGGCACACTCATCGCCGCTAAATGGGAAAGTGGGATGGATAATGCCGTGCGTTTTGATGATACAAAAATGCTTTTCAACACGGAAAATGCCTGGAGCATGGATCAGGAATCTATTGACTTGAATGCCTATCTTTATTTAGAAAAAGTGCTGTTGGCCAAGCTTTTACGTGTTGCCGGCAAAAACGAACAAGCCCTGCTCTATGATAAAGCAGCTGACGAATTAAAAAATCAGATTAACACGCATTTTTACGATAAGAAAACTGGCTTTTATTATGACCGAAAAATCGGCTCAGGCGAGTTGATAAAAATTGCCGGCCCAGAAGGCTGGACACCACTTTGGTGCCAACTCGCTTCGCCCAAACAAGTTGAAGAAGTTTCCGTTACTATGCTTAATACCAATCGTTTTAACACTTTCGTCCCACTGCCAACACTGGATGTCTCGCATCCTAAATACACCTATAACGGTTATTGGCGCGGCACGGTTTGGTTAGATCAGGTGTATTTTGGAATCAGTGCCTTGCGTAAAAATGGCAAACAACAAGAAGCCGATCAGCTCACCCGAAAAGTTTTTGAAAATTTAGGTGGTCTTTCCGGTGATGGCGCTATTTATGAAAACTACGATCCGCATAGTGGCGAAGCGCTTGAGGCACCTAACTTTAGCTGGAGTGCAGCACATTTATTGATGATGTATTTGGAGCTGGAAAAGTAAAATCCGAATCCGAAATTTTTTGCGCGTCTAAAAAGCTTGCGTTTAAACGGTATTGCAATAGTTTTGCAGTACCGTTTATTGTAATTATTATATTTGTCAGCGAATAGAAATACGGTATTTCGGTTGAATCAAAAATATAACAATGGAAAGGATTATACTCTCTATTTGCTTGCTGGCTTTTACCTTTGCAGGATTTGCTCAAACTTATGACAAAGGATTATCCTTTTCCATGAAAACGGGCGTTAGTTTTGCTAATATGTATGGTCCTGAGGCCGATGCTGAAACTTTTTTAAACGGCAGAAATCCGGAGAACTTTTATGCAAACCATCCAGCTAGCACTGTTTTTAAGTCGGGCTTCAACTTTGGCGTTCTGCTTGATAAGAGAACAGGAAAGCATTTTTCTTATGGATTTGGGGCGTCTTATATACAAAAAGGAGCGCGAGTTAACGCAACAAAACACTGGAATAGCGATTTAGACGATTATGAAAGCGTTGACGGCAGAATAGTTTGGAAACAGAATTTTCTAAGCGTAGAACTTCCGTTTACCTATTACCTTCCGATTCAGCAAGATGAACTCTATTTCAGGCTGGGACTTTTTGCCGGAATTTTATTGAAATCTGAAGAAAAAGGTGATATAAACATTGCCGGAATGGACTATAAGTATGTAAATAAACGAGATGCCAACAAAGTAGAACCCGGATATTTTGTGGTGGCAGGTTATATGTATGCCTTGCCAAACTCCAAAAGCAAACTTTTCGCCGAAATCTCTTGGGCCAGAAGTGTGTTTGTTTCGCCGGGGCGAGATATGATTCCTAACAGTCAATTTTATTATAACCAGTCAATCAGTATAAATATAGGATACCAGCTTATGCTCGGTACGAAATAGACCTATTGTTTTAGCGTTACTAACTAAAACCAAAACCGCGTGAAAAATCTAATTTTGAGGCTAAGTATTTTATTATTGTTTTTGATGAGCTCTGAATTTGCTTTAGCTCAAGATTTTCATACGCCCCAAAACACCTCCAAGAAAGCCTTGAAAGCCTTTGAAAAAGGAGAGTTTTTCTTTCAACAAAATGATTTTTCGGCAAGTCTGGGACTATTTCAAAAAGCTATAGAGCAAGATGCTTTGCTTATCGATGCCTGGCTTTTGTTGGGCGATGCAGCTACTGAGCTCGATAGCAATAATTTGGCTAAACGTGCTTATGAAAACGCCATACAACTCGACACCTTTTATTTTTTGCCAACGGCTTATCTGCTGGCAAAAGCCTATCTCGAAAATTTCCAATTCGACAATACACTTGAAGTTTTAGAGGCGGCCTACGCCAAAACAGAACTTCCGGAAAAGCTGTTTCGAAAAATAGAAAAAGTCAGGAATGATGCAGCTTTCAGGAAAAATGCCTATGCCAATCCCGTTGCCTTTGACCCAAAACCACTGACTGTGTCAATCAATAGTCCTGCTGACGAATACGTAAATGCTTTGCGTCTTGATGGCAATTTGCTGGTATTTACGCAACGCAGTACTCAGCGTGAAAAACAGCCGCTCATAGAGCAACTGATGTGGGCCTCGCGAGACAGCACCGGCTGGAAGCAGCCGAAAGCATTTGCCCCTGACTGGCCTATAAACCAACAAATTGGCGCTGTAACTTTTAGTGCTGACGGCAACAGCATCTTTTTTGCAGCCTGTGGCTGGCCTGCTGGCTTGGGAAGCTGCGATATTTATTTTGCCCGAAAAAAAGACGATGAGTGGCAACTTCCGGTAAATCTGGGTTCAGTGGTAAATAGTCGTTTGTGGGAATCGCAGCCAAGTCTTTCTGCCGATGGCAGAAAGCTGTTGTTTGTTAGCAATCGCGGCGGTGGATTGGGCGGTTCGGATATCTGGCAAAGCGATTTAGGCCTTGATGGCCAATGGAATAAGCCGCACAATTTGGGTGAAACCATCAATTCTGATGGCAATGAGATGGCACCTTTTTTGCATCCCGATGGAAAAACACTTTATTTTTCATCCGATGGACATCCCGGGATGGGTGGCGCTGATCTTTTTGTGAGCCGATTAGATAGTTTAGGTCAATGGCAAGCGCCTGTTAACCTGGGTTATCCAATAAATACGTCTTCCGACGAAATTAATTTAGTGGTAGAAGCCAGTGGAAAAACCGCCTTGCTTTCTGCCTTAAACGACAGCCTTGAAACCTACGACATTTTAACTTTTGAGCTTCCGTTGGAACACCAGCCCAATCCTGTAACCTATCTTCAATTGCTTGTAAAAGAGTTAGATACAAAGAATCCTTTGTATGCTAAAGTCATTCTTGCTAATCCCCTTTCTGCGACAAAACTCATTGAGACGGAAACAGACGAAAAGGGTGAAGCTTTTGTAGTGATTCCCGCCAAAGATGCCTACGCCCTGCAAGTGAGCAGTAAGGGCTTTTTGTTTTACGACAATTTCATTCATCCTGAGCCGGGAACTGACTTGCAACCGGCTCAAATTGAGGTTTACCTCGAAGCATTACAAGTCGGGAAAAAGGTGCTGTTGGATAACGTTCTTTTTGAAACCAATAAAGCTGTTTTATTGCCCGAATCTAAAGCGGGTCTCACTTATTTGGAGCATTTTTTAAAGCAAAATCCACAACTGAAAATTCGGCTCGAAGGCCATACGGACAATACCGGTCATCCTATTTATAATCAAAAGCTTTCACTTGAGCGGGCAGGAGCTGTTGCAGAATTTCTTTTTGAACACGATATTGACGCTGAAAGACTTGAAGTGCAGGGCTTTGGGGCTAAGCGGCCAATCGCGACTAATGAAACAGCAGACGGACGTACCAAAAACAGACGTGTCGAGATGCATGTGATTGCTATTGAATAATATAAAGGTTTAGAATAAAAAATGTTGTCAAAGACCCCAACGAGATTTTAGGCGGCCTTAAGTTTATTATTAAACTGGCTAAACATAAGTCGCGGCTAATAGTTTTTTTCAAGCAAAGAAATAAATGAAATGCAACAAACGCTTACAATAACTTTTTTTCGTTACGCTGGTTTCGCCAACAAAATCTGGGGCATGAGTCAGATGTATTTGGTGCGCAAGCCAATGCAGAAAATGGCTGGATTAGAATTTTTCAAACCTATAGGAACTGGAAGTGGCGCGGGTTACAGCATTATCCCTGATTTTAGTGTTTATGGAATTTTGGCTGTTTGGGAAGATATTAACGCTGCCGAGGCTTTTTTGAAAAGTGAGTTATTTGCTGATTTCGAGCAGCATAGCAGTGAACTATATACCGTTTTCATGCAGCCTTTATTGGCCAAAGGCAGTTGGTCGGGCTTCGCTAATTGGCGATTTGTCCAAACTAACAATCAAAATACGGCGGTTGCTGTCCTCACCTACGCGACCATTCGCACTGGGTTCATCATCCCTTTTTTGCGAATAACACCGAAAGTAAGCCGTATCAGCGAGAATTTTAAAGGACTGGTTTTTTCCAAAGGTATTGGTGAGATGCCTGTGATTGAACAGGCCACGTTTACTGTTTGGGAAAACGTTTCAGATATGGAACAGTTTGCTTATCGCAAGCAACATGTTGAGGCAATGAAGCTTACGCAACAAAAAAATGGTTTTGCTGAACAACTTTTTGCGCGTTTCAAACCCGTAAAAGCCATCGGCACTTTTAATGGAAAAAATCCTGTGCAGAAACTTTTGGACAAACAAAATCAAAAATAAGATTAGTAAACAACAGTAACTGACCCGCGTTTATTTATGTCATTTCCTTGACTATCAATATATTGATAAGTCCAGATATAAGTTCCTCGGCTAACACGGCTACTATTGTAATTTCCATCCCAGCCTGTATTGAAGTCACGCGTTTCAAAAATTAGCTGTCCCCAGCGGTTATAAATTTGAAAGAGGTAATTGCTATGGGGTGCAAATCTTGAAATCGGTTTAAAAACATTTGTTATACCACCAGGTTTAAAGGCGTTGGGCATAAATAACTCACTGTCAAAACCAATACTAACTTGGTTTGAACTGGATGTAATCTCCTCGCCAGCAGGCTGGTTAGAAGCTTCTGCCATAACAAAATAGCTGATTTTTCCGGTAGTTGAAGATTGTGAAATGGTATTATCAGTGAAATTAGTGCTGTTTATAAAACCAATTTCTGAAAAAGGATTTTCGCCCTCTTTTCTGAATACGCGATAGCCTCTAACATTCCAACCCTGGTATGCATTCCAGCTTAATTCAACGCTTTCGTTTGGCAGTGTTTCCGCACTAAGCAATATACTGCGGTGAGCATTTACTGCCCGAATATTTTTATTGCAATAATCCAATAATACAAGATCATACCAATAAGCTGTCGCGTTTGTGTTAGCTTCAGAATCGTTATAGTTAACAGCGCCAATTGCTGCTGTCGGAAGGCTTTGATAAAAAGCTAAATCACTGCTGTTATCGGTCTCTGATCGCCACACTTCCAGACCATTTATTACGCCCGAACCTGTTATTTCTCCTTCTAAAATTATTGATCCGTTCTCTTCAACAGAAACACGCTGTATTACTGGCGGTTCAGGCCGAAAATAAGCTGGTATATCGCGTGATTGAAAGTTGGAACTGCTGCTTTGTGCTTCATTTTCAACGGTATATTCGGCTCCAATTTTATAGAAATAAATATTATCCGGATCAAGGTTTTGGTGGGTGTATTCGTAAACCTTAGTCAGCGCAGGTGATTCGTTTTCATAAGTGCTAATTTGCGCTACAGGAATCAGGTCGCTGGCGGCAATAGTTTCAATTTCAGTAAAATTAATTCCTCCATCAATACTTGCTGAAATCTTATAGTTTATTGGTGAAAAAGTCGAGAAAAATTCAGTCCACCTTATCTTATTGGTTAGCGCGCACTCGTCATAAACAATATTTTCTTCCAGAAAAATCGTCTGCATTTCTTTTGATTCCTTGGTTTCATCGCCTTCTAATTTGATCCGATAAATTTGTTTTTTTCGGTCAGCGCCAGAGTTTTTATCTATATAATTTAACGCTGAGGCATCAATTGTTGCGATCGGCTGATGACCAGCTTCGTTACCCCCGGGAGGTAAATAGTCCCAGCGCAAAATGATATACCTGGCATTTTCCAATCCTTGCAGTTCTTTCCATTTAATCGTAACATTACCATCGCTATCCACATTAACTGATTCAATAACAGGATCTTGCTGGCCATATCCAACTATCCCGGCCATCAGTAGTAGTCCGGTTAAAATAGTAGTGACATGGTATGCAAGATTTTTCATTATTGAATTTATTCTTCCTTTTGTCGGTCATCGCCTACTACAACGGTTCTCATGCTTTTAGGATCTAAATATTTAATGGCCAATGCATTAATTTCGTCCGCTGTAGTTTCTTGTATGCGTTTAAGGCTTTCGACATAAAATCGCATACCTAATCCACTGTCATAGGCCGACCGAAAGCGTTCGGCTTGATTAAATACGCCGTCTAACGCACGTAAATAGCTGCCGTTCAAGTAGTTTTTCACCAATTCAAGTTCATCATCGCTCACTAATTCGTTGCGTAAGCGATCGAGTTCGAGGTTTATCTCTTTGAGGGCGTTTTGGGTAACGGCAACACCGGTCTGGGTAGAAATTGCAAAAGTGGTTGCATGCCGCATAGGCATCACCTGTGAGTTTATGCCATATGTATAGCCTTTGTCTTCACGGATATTGGTCATTAAGCGCGAGCCGAAATAACCGCCTAATAGGGTGTTGAGCAATAAAAATGGAATATAATCAGGGTCTTGACGTAGCATCAGCGGCTTACCCATCATGACAGCAGATTGCAGGGCGTTTTCTCTTAAAATAGGCGTATAGCCAGGCTCAAAAACATGTGTAAGCGGCAGCATAGATTTTTCGTCAACACCCTGTCGCCATTGACCTCCCAATGTATTATTTATCAATTGTATATGATTTTCATCTACGGCACCACTGATAATCATATAAGCATTTTTGGGATGGAAATGCTGTTGATAAAATTGTACTAAATCCTGGTTATTCAGCAGGTCAAAATCTACTTCGTGCGCTGTTTGCCCGTAAGCAGTTTCTGCGCCAAAAACCAACTCATTGAAAGCCATACGTGCTATTTGTTTTGGTTTTTGGTTATTGGTGATGAAAGCTTGCTTTTGGCGGCTATTTTTAAGCTTAAAATCACGGTTTCTAAAGCTGGCTTCTGTGAGCATGCTTTTTAAGATAGGCAGCAATTTAGGCAGGTGATTTTTTAGGCTATATAAGCTGATCCATGCTGTGTCTCTGGCAGCCTGCAAATCAAAAAAGGCGCCGTAATAATCTGTTTTTGAAGCAATAGCTCCGGCGCTATAACTGGCTGTTCCTTCTTTGAGCATTTTAATGGTGGTATCGGCAACCAGCTTTTTATTTTGCCATATGCTACCTGCATCAAAAACAATATCAACGCGCACTGCGGGATGTATGGAGCTTTCAAAAACAAAAAGTGGCATTCCATTGTCTAATGCCAGTTTGCGTGGCTCGTTCAGGCTTAGCGAATCTGATTTCACCAATGAGGGGGCTTTTCGTCTATCTAAAAAGGGGGTCTGCATAATCAGTTTTTTTCTGAGAGGTAAAAGAGTGTGGAACAGTTTTCGGGACGAAGCACAGTTTTGGCATGCTCAAATAAGGCCGCGGGATTCACTGCTTCGTACATTTTGGGTATGTCGTTGATGATTTCCGGTGTTCCCAGATGGGCGTAAAAGGCGAGGCTCATGGCTTGATTGAGCAAGCTGAGCTCGCCAAAAATATTGGTAGCGATGGCTTTATTTTTTACCTTACGCAGCTCGGGAGCTGAAGGCGGTTTCTCGCTGAGCCGGGCAATTTCTTGTTCGAGTGCGGCATGGGCATTGTCAGCATCGATGCCGGGTGTGATTTTTCCGGTGACGATAAGTAATCCGGGATCTAAATCGCCTGTAACAAAGGCATTTATCTCTGAAAAAAGCTGTTGCTTGCGAACCAGTGATTTATACAGGCGCGAAGACTGGCCGGAACCCAATAAATCCGAAATCAAATCGACGGTGTAGAAGTCTTTGTCGCCGCGGCCGGAAATATGATAGGCTTTGTAAATCGCCGATTGCGGCACGTCTCTTGTCACTCGCAGCTCACGCGCCTCTGTTTGTACAGGTTCTTGCTGTAACATACGCTGGTAGTTTTCCCCTGCGGGAATGGGGCCAAACCATTTTTCAGCCAGCTGCTTCACTTTTTTGGTCTCCAGATTGCCGGCAACCACCACGATAGCGTTGTTAGGATTATAGAAACGGCGGTAAAAGTCGCGCACATCTTGCAATTCTGCCTGCTCGATATGGCTGATTTCTTTGCCAATCGTATTCCATTGATAAGGATGGGTTTTGTAAGCTAAAGGCTTGAGCAACAGCCACACATCGCCGTAGGGCTGGTTGAGATAATTTTGTCGAAACTCCTCAGAGACAACCTGTCGCTGCACATCCAGGCTTTTTTCGCTGAAGGCCAGATCAAGCATGCGATCCGACTCCAACCAAAAGGCCGTTTCTAACTGCGAAGCTGGTAGGCTGAGATAATAATTGGTGATATCGCTATTGGTGAAAGCGTTGTTGTCGCCACCGGCCCGCTGCAAAGGTTCGTCGTATTTTGGGATGTTTGCCGAGCCGCCAAACATCAGGTGCTCAAACAAATGTGCAAATCCGGTTTTGTTGGAAACCTCATCCCGCGCACCCACATTGTATAGAATATTTACGGCTGCCATTGGAGTGGTGGGGTCGTGGATAACATAAAACGGAAGCCCGTTATCTAACTGAAAATGATCATATTGAATCATAAAATAATCTCAAGTCTAAGGTTTTACAAGGTACAAATGTAGTTAAGTTAAAGTATAAAACTGTTTCATTAACAATAAACCACAGCTGTTTGTTTGGCTGGGGCTATAACTTTAAAACCCAATTTTATATTATTTATTTTGTCGGCTGGTGGTGCTATTTCTGTAAATTTCCTTGAGAGAATAAATTGCGATCCCACTCCGAAAAGTAATTTTACGCTACAAAGCGATGCGCTGAGAGAGCCGAAGGGACTCGAAAACACAAAGATTTCGCGAAGGCTATAATGTTGATGGATAATACTTTGAGATTCTTGGAGACTTGGAGTCTTAGTGGCGTTTTTTCGTTTTTGACTTTTCGGGGTGGGTTCAAGATTTGAAGATTCAAGTGACCGGGCTTCCTTTGGTAAGTAGGCTCAATCTTGAATGGCTTCGCTTTCGGGGCTTTAGCTTATTATTAAAAATTGATAGGGATTTTTGGGCGACAGCTCCTTGTTTAATAATGCTATTTTTGTTTGATATAATTATGATTTCGTTTCTTTGCAGCATCGAAATTTGGATACCATATCATGAAAAATAATGAAAATGATGCCTTCTTAGGCAGTTTTTTCGCGGGTTTTATAATTGCTCTGATCCCCATATATACCTTCTGGTTCGGGACACTCCAAAACCCTTTCGATTACACCCTGAGTATGATAGGAAACCGATTCGATAGAATGAACGAGTTTATTATCTGGGGAACTGTTTCGGGATTATTATTATTCCTGTATATCATCAACCTTTTTCGGGAAGCGGCTTTTCAGGATAAAAGAGCCAGGAGAATGCTGGTTTACTCCACGATATTTTTAGTGCTTACGGTTATTACCCCGGCGGTGGAAGAAATAAACAGGGTGACCCACCGCCTTCATGCTGTCTTCGGAGCTTTGTTTGGCATCTTTCTGAGTACATCCTTGTATTTCTTTATCAGGTATTTGAGAACGGTGGATGAAGATGTTTTTGGCCGATCAATGATCTACCTGAATATCGTGATTTTGGGTAGCTTGAGTTTATTTATCGTTTTTGGAAACAACGGTATTTTTGAGCTGTTTTTCTTCTTAACACTTTCATTCTTCCTATGGATTCTTAAAAGATGGATCTATCAATTGTAAACTATATAATAATCTGAATTACAAATATTTAAGTAATTTTATAACCACCCGCCCCACAAGCTTCCACCGCCCAACTATTTCCTATTCATAGCCAAATCTACACCAAAGCCTTTGCGCTTGTCTTCTACTTTTAGGAGTACCGCAAATACAACGCCCAAAAAGCCCAGGCCGGCAAACATCAACATGGTTGGCATATAGTTCAAGACTTCCGGATTTCCGGGATTGGTAATATCCAATATTGCTCCCGAGAGAATTGGGAAAGCGAACAAGCCCAAATTCTGAATAGAATACATCAGGCCGTAAGCTGTTCCTATCTGCTTATCCTCCACCAAACGAACCATAGTAGGCCACATGGCGGCAGGAACCAATGAGAAAGAAATTCCCATAAGGATCATCGGAATATGAGGAGGCAAATCAGTAAAAGCGAAATTCAAATGGATGAGCAATAAGATGGAGGAACCAAAAATCATGGCGGTGGCGGCCTTACCATACCTATCGATTAAGAAGCCGAAAAGCGGCGTGAAAATCAATGTTCCAAGCGGCAGCAGGGAGGTGATTTCGCCACTTTGAACGCTCGACATGCCAAATTTATTGAGAAACAAATCCGGGGCAAAGGCCAGAAATGGAAAAACCGCCGAGTAAAAAGTAACACACAGCAAGGCGATATATAAATAGGCCGGGTTGGATAGAATTTTGCCGATATCACTGATTTTAAACGCGTCTTTCTTTTCAGGCTCTGCTGTTTGAGCCACCTCTCTGTCGTAGCGTATATCGAGGAGCATATAAACCATAAACGCCAATAAACCAGCGAGAACCAAAACCGCGGCAAACCATATAGCAGTGCTTAATTGTGCTGATTCGGCCAAGCGAGGCGACAGTTGAAGCGCGGCAAAAGTTCCCAAGCGGCCAAATCCCACTTTTAAACCAAATGCCAGTGCCAGGTCTTTTCCTTTAAACCATTTCACCAGGATTTTACTGACCACCACGATACTGGTTTCGGCGCCAAGGCCAAAGAAAAACCTTCCCAGCAACATCATTTTGAGTTCGGGCGAATAGCCGGTAAGGAATGAGGAGAACAAAGCATGAGCAAAACCGCCCTCGCGATAATAATCAGAAGCGCCATAGGCCGTGAGCAAAGCACCGAAAGCCATAAAGAAGACAAAGGAAAAACCCGTGCGGCGAATGCCGTATCTATCCAGGATAATACCACCTAATACCGCCATTAAGAGGAAAGTATTGGGGATGGAATAAAAGGAAATAAACAAGCCATAATCGGTATTGCTATAATTAAACTCGCTCATTAACAAATCCTTGAGCGTAGAAAAAGCATCATAGAAATAATAGTTGACCGAGAGTACAAAACCCACCAGAATGAGAATAGCCCATCGCATGCCGGCTGATTCGCTTATTTTCCTTTTAAATTCCTCCATTGGTTTTTTTTGTTGGCTAAAATAGTGTTTTCTGCAGGATATGCCATTTTCCCTTGGGGAAGTTTTTGGGATTAAGATTAGTCGCAGCCTGACTGGGCTGGGTATTTTTTCCATAGATGCAGGGCTATTGAGAATGTTTTGTATTTTTGAAAACGATTAAAAAGTAACCTGCAGATGACTTTGAACTATAAACCTATAAACGTGAATATATCCAACACTTTTTGTGCGGTATGTGCGATAAAGGTGAACAGACAAGGTAGTTATGCGGCAGCTTAAAAGACAACGAAACACGGACAGAAAAATGAGTAAAATTCTAACATTCCTTTTTATCGGGTTGACAACTTTGACCTATGGACAAAAATCAAATGGACCAAATTTTGACATTGCGGACTTCAACAAGAATATGGAAGTGGCTGAATGGTTGTATGAATATGATATGATTGCTTGGCGCACTTCAGACAGTGTAATGACCCAAGAAAAAAAAGACTTAGAGAGATTAGGGAGTGATTGGTTTTGTTTTCAAAATAATGAAACTTGGCATGCCGTTTACGGAAAATATAAAAACAATCAATTTGACCTTGTTTTTCATTTTAAGGTTGACAATAATGGACAAGTAAATAAAACAACTGAAACAGTTGACACAACTTTACTTAATAGGCATTCAAGAGCATTACAAACAGCAAACAACCAAATATCAGCTCTTAAAGACACAGTTAGTTTAAGATTTAATCAAAATATAAAGGAAAATGACGACAAGACACTTTCGGTTTGGATTTTACCAGCTTTCCAACCAAATTGTGTTGCTGTATATGGCGGAGAATTTATTTACACAATTGACGAGACGGGAACGAAGGTGTTTAAAGACGACAGCTACTTCCAAGGTGAATTTCGTGGTTTCAAAGTTGACAATCCTAGAGAAATATGGATTAACTATCGTGAGACCGAAAAACCAACATTAGGAGCTGTGTTTTTTGCTTGGTATTACAAATCTTATTTCACGAAAATCGTTATTGATAACTCAAAAAGTATAAGCACACCATTTAAGGCGGACAACAGTTGGACTTGGATACACGCTGAAAAAAAACCTGAGAAAAGGAAAAGTAAGAAGAAAAATAAGGATGAATAAAAAAAGCCGACCGCATAACACGCGGTATAAAAAATTGCCGGGACAGCAGGTTATTCAAAGGTTGTAACCCGCTTCAACTTCTCAACGGTTTGATAAATTTGAAGCCAGCAATCGCCTACTTTTCATACACAGAACCTTATGCACAATTACACCAGACAAGACTGTGAAGCTATCGAGAAAATAATCGTTTATAAGTTCAGAATTAATTGGAACTTTATTATCTTTGCACAAAATGATTTAATGTGAATTTAATTAATAGAAGTTTACTTGAACGATTAAAGCGGAATAACCGTGGAAATACTAAGATGATTAAAGCAATCGACAAGTTAATAAACGATATTCAAGTAAATATTTGGGATTCACCGACTGAATTAAAAGAAACACGACCAGATGCTGATTGTGTTCATAGCGATGGATTCTATTTTTTTAATCTCAATGTTCATCGTACAATGATTTTGATAGAATTTAATGAAAACAAAAGAGCTCGTGTTATTTGGACTGGTTCGCATCAAGATTATGACAAGAGATTTAAAAACAACAAAAACACGATTAAAAAGTGGCTCAAAGATAATGGTTGGATTTAAAATAGTTTGATATGAAAGATTTAGTTAACATTCAAGAAATAAAGAATATCCAACAATTGGATAATGAATATGACTTACAGAAAGCTTTGCTGCTTGATCGAAAATTAAGGTTAATGGTTAAAGAAAACCCTGACTTAAAACCACTCCATGATAAATTGTTTGAGCTAATCCAGAATTACGAAGAGAAAAACTGGTCAGATAGTGAAAATATCGCTGAGAAACAATTTGACGAGGCAGAAATGGCTGAACAGCTTGTTGAGATAGAACGAAAATTCATAGCACAAAGAAAAGAGGTGATTAGAAAGAAATTAAAAAGCTATGATATGAATCAAACTGACTTAGCGGTTTTACTTGGACATAAAAAATCGTACATGTCAGAGTTGATTAATGGAGTATCTCAATTCTCAATGAAAGATTTAGTAATAATTCATAGAATTTTAAGAATTGATTTAGCTAAATTGATTCCTACATACTTGCAAAACGAAACCCGAGAGAGAGTTAACCAAACTATTATTCAGTTAAATAAACCGAAATTAAGATTGGGAAAGAAAGACCTGATAGTGAATTAATAAAAGCGCATAACACGCGGTCATAAAACATTGCGCGGATAGTGCTATATCTGAACGAAATAACATTTAATCAACGGTTTAGCGGGCTGATAAATTAATGCTTTGAAATGCGCAACGATTTTATACCGCCATCCGTTCCCATCCAAAAACCCCTATCACACTGTTAAAAACAATTGAGAGAGAAAAAAACCACAAACCATTAAATCACAAACAATTGCACAACACACTAAAACATTTTTACGCATTCTCTTCATGCTATGCTTTCCGCCACTTGCTTTCGCACAAAGTGACCTTACGTGATCGATAGCAGCTTTGAACAGTTTGGCGCAACTAATGATTATTCAAGCAGAAATTCAATGATTGGTATTTCAACAGGAATTAATTTTTAAATCATGAAAAAAGCTAAAACATTTTTTACGTTTTTAATCTCATTTATCCTTTTCTCCCCCCTCGTTTTCGGGCAAGCTGCTGAGCCTGTCTCATCAAGTAAAGTTCGATTGGAATCAGCTTTTCGCCGGATTATTGCTACCGGACTTTAAATCCGCAAAACGATTTTTCTGAGGTTCTCACAGAAAGCAGAAATGAAACCGAAATCCCAAAAATGGGCTATACTGTTGGCCTCTCGCTGCTTTATAAACCCTGGGAACGTTTTTCATTTGAAACCGGATTGCTATTTTCTAATAAAGGTTATCAAACCAAGTACATAGGCATGTATGACGTAATGCCACCAGCTCCTGTCTTTGAAAATCGCGCAAAAAGAAACTATCAATATTATTACCTGGACATTCCTCTAAAGGTGAATTATTTCGTTTTAACCGGCAGCGTGAAACTATTTGCATCCGCCGGATTATCGGCAAGCATCTTTCTGGACGAACGTGAAAAAGTGACTTTTGAACATCCGAAAAGCACAGAAATTATTAAAAGTGATACCGATTTTTCAGCCATAAGTGTGGCTGTGATACTTGGTGCAGGAATTGATTATACTATCAATAACAGACTGAATTTGAGGATTGAGCCTGTGTTCAGGCATGCGATAATTCCACTTTTGGATGCTCCGATTAAGGAATATCATTATTCGATTGGCGCCAATTTTGGGTTGTATTATACTTTATAGAAATATACCACTGCAAGTTGTAAAAAAATAGCGTGAATTTAGCTTTCAATTAAAAAACAAAACCCGGAAATTAAGAGAAAATTTACCTTTATTTTAGCCTTCTTAATTGTAATTGTAGCCGCAGCCTTTGGCCAATCAACCCTGATTCAATTAGCTTGATAAAATCATTTGGCACCTATCAGTTCTATCAAAGCGAAAACAGGTTGACAATGAAGCAACTCACTACCAAATTGGAGACTAACGAACAAGCCTACACGAAATTAAAATCCGCAAAATCAGTTTATGTCACCACTTATATTGTTGGTATAGCAGGAGGTTATTTTATAGCTAATCCGCTTGGTACAGCAATAGGCGGAGGCAAGCCAAACTGGGCATTGGCAGGGATTGGCGCAGCTTTAATTGTTGTTACCATTACATTAAATCAAAGCTTCAACAAAAAAGCCAAACAGGCCGTTGACACCTATAATAGCGGCCTCGGCAAAAGTGTGTTTTGGGATAAAACCGAGCTAAAACTCTCGATGACCGGGAATGGCATTGGACTACTTCTTAGACTTTAACACCCCCAGCGCGTAGCGAATTGGTTTCGAAAATGGAAAAATCTAAATTTTACAGCTGATTGCTATTACTCCAATTGCCTATGCTTACCGGCGTTTCAAAAAGAAGAAAAGCCGTGAAAAAATACGTTTCGCAAAGTTCCAGAAAAACCTAAACTGACCCAGTAGAGTTCCGTAAAAGAGTAGCAGCAACTGGTGAATCGGGAAGGTGCTAAACAGAAACACAACAAGCTTGAGCCAAAATGATTTGGGCCGGGCCAAGCCGATAAACTTAAAGATATAAGCCTCGACAACCAAAACCGAAGAGCCGGCTAAAGCAAACACGATAAGTATCAAAATAATCTGAAAATTGCTCTTGATACCCCAGCGATGCTTCAATTTATTGAAAAATCCTGCCATTGATTTAATTACTGGATGAATGGGGACAAAAGTAGGATAAATAAATTGCTGCTGGTAGCGGAAAGAAACCGGAAGCCTCAGCTATTCCATTCACTACTTTACACTGAACACCTCAATTTACCGCCCATTCCTGAAACGCATCTGCTGGATTTCTGGCATCCAAAAAGAAAACATCACATCTGATTGATAATTAAGCGCTAAAAAAAATTGTACAATGAAAAAATATTTTATTTTTGAAGTGTTTTTTCTTCAACGCTTAGTTTTTAATCAAAAAAAAAACAGCTTATGTTCAATTTAATTTTTTTAGCTCTATACGTTTTAATCGTAGGAGTTCATATCACAGCAAAGAGAAAAGTGCTTTCCAAAGCCGCGATAAGTCAAAAATTATTCTTTTATTTTTTGGTTATTGCTGTTGCTCCTCCAATGATCATTTCAGGCATTGGCCATGTGTTTTTCGGTGAATTTATAGCCCCAAAAATTGGCTGGGACCCAAGTCCTTTCGAGATAGAAGTTGGCTTTCACGATATGGCGTGGGGATTGTTAGCACTCTTGGCCGTATATGTTCGCGGCACTTTTTGTCATGCAACCGTCCTCGGCTGGTCATTTTTTATGATATGTGCCGGAATCAACCATTTTATAGAAGTTCTACATGTCGGAAATTTTGCTGAATACAATTTCGTGATGATATTTTACGACATCGGAATCGCGCTGCTCGGCCTATACCTTTGGTGGAGATGGATGAAGATAAACGACATACGGTTTTGGTATAAAGCCGTTTAATCAACATTCTACAAAAACACGGCGCAACAATGCTTGATCAAAGCCTGCAAACACACCGCACTATTTTGCGTAGATAAGGTTGGAAGTTAAGATAGTTAACAAATCACGAAAACAATTATCTTTATCCCAAATTTATAACGCAAATGAATGCATTTTTTCGTTTTCTGAAACCATTGACAGGTGTCATCCTCATCAGTTTTATGGCTTGGTATTTCTCTGATATCTTCACGTATATCGTCATTTCGTCCTTGCTATCGCTGTTGGGCAGGCCACTTAGCAACAGGATACAGAAGATACGCATCCGTAGATTTGCCATCAATCAGGCCGGAGCGGCTGCTATAACACTAATCAGCATCTTGCTGGTTTTTTCACTCTTTATCTTTTTTATTGTTCCTTTGATCAGCAGGCAGGCGAGCATTGTAGCCAATATTGATACTAAAGCTGTTAGTGCTTACTTCGCTGAACCGCTCAATGCCCTGTACAACTTTTTGGTAAAATACAATGTGTTGCAGGCCGATCAAAGCATAAGTTTATTTTTTGAACAGCAACTCAATCAACTACTTAACGTAACACATTTCACCAATTTGTTTGGTCACATTCTTTCTGCCACTTCCACCATATTCATGGGTTTGTTCGTTGTACTTTTTCTCACTTTTTTTTTCCTAAAAGACCCGCACTTATTGCGATCGATCATTATGTCGCTCACTCCCGAACAATACGTGAAAGACATCCAGATAGTTATGACAGATTCACGGATATTGCTCACGCGCTATTTTCTAGGCATTTTGCTTGAGCTGGCTGCTATGATGACGATAATCTCTTTAGTGCTCACTTTATTTGGCGTTCAAAATGCAATTATTATTGGATTTCTGGGCGGACTGATGAATATCATTCCCTATTTGGGACCAATTATTGGGGCATTAATTGGTATGACGCTGGGTGTAATTTCCGTGTTAAGTAGCGGACAATTTGATGTAGTAGGAATAACGGTACTAATTATTGCCGTCACTTTTATAATCGCCAATGTATTGGATAACATATTGTTGCAACCTATTATTTATTCAAAGAGTGTTAAAGCACATCCCATCGAAATATTTTTAGTAATTATAATGGCCGGCAAAGTAGCTGGTATTTTCGGCATGGTGATCGCGATACCTACTTATACAGTTTTCAGGGTTGTGGCACGGCAGTTTTTGAGTCAGCTAAAATTCATTCAGGCACTTACCGGCAACATGATTTTGAAGCATCATTTTGATGATGAAACAAAAAATCCTGATAAAGCTGAACAATAGAGTTGTTTTTAACGTTTTTTTATTGTATATTTGCTTAAACGAATTGAAAAATAAAGTAATAACAACTTAAAACATTAAAATTATGAGCGAATCAGGATCAAAAACAATTCTTGCTTTTGCAACCGGAATCTTTGTAGGAGCAGCAGTAGGTGCTATTGGTGGCATTTTATTTGCACCAGATAAAGGAGCAGAAACCAGGCGTAAGATTTCCACAAAGACTGGTGAACTTAAGGACGACCTTAGTGAAAAACTGGACAGCCTGAAAGACACCATCGAGAAAAAAATTGCCGAGGTAATGCCTAAAGAGAAAAAGGCTGCCAAATAAACACTTTAGCGAAATAAAATTTTAACTCCGTATGGACGATTTCACGCGACCAGTATCAGCAATAAGCAACGAGTTTAAACGATACATCAATCTGCGAATCAATTATATGGGATTAGCCCTGAATAAAAAGCTGGCTGATTTCATGTCGCAAATCATCACCCTGTTTGTGTTGGCAGGCGTCTTTTCGATGGTTTTATTGATGTTGTCGTTTGCTTTTGTGTTTTGGTATGGAAGCAATGCCGGCACTTACTATCACGGCTTTCTCATTGTTTCTCTTACCTATATGCTTATTGGCCTAATAATCTATTATTTCCGCGAGCCTTTGTTGATGAATCCCTTAATCAAAAAGCTTCATTCAAAACATTTTGAGATGACGAATGAAGACGGTGATAAGTCAATCATTATCAGCACCAAAGAAGATATGGAAAAATACCTTGAAATTATGGATCTGCAAATCGAGCAAAGCGAACTGCTGATGCATAAATATGTGCGGGATATTGGCGATGCCTTAAAACCTTCAAACATCCTTAATTCCTTGATGACTTATGCCCTCACATCGTCTAATTTAATGATGAGTGGAGCGCTTTTAGTTCTGAGGTATATGCGTAAAAGAAAGCGTTAAGTGGCTGTTCAGAAATAAGCTGTAAATCTAAACTTGATCTTATTTCAGCCCACTGCGTGTAATCCGTGAACTTCATTTCGGAGTAAATTAAAAGAGAATCCATGTTACTATTATTTGGCAGAAGAGCCGCAATAATACTAACATCCCGGATTCCCGCATTAACATAACGAGGCCACCACATCAGGAGCAAGTACATCCATATCCTTGTAAATCTGCCTTTGCTTTTGCAAGACTTCTCCCACAAACAGGGACTTGCCTGGTTTCGTAAAGC
>JALNZT010000088.1 GCA_023229135.1 Bacteroidales bacterium | reverse complement strand
TATTCTCTTTATAAAAACAAGCAAAAGTATGACCCTGATAGATATCTTCAGTTTCATCAAGCCAAAGAGGAAAATAATATGAAATAGCTTTTTTTAATGTTTTTTAAAGGTGGAAACTCCCATCGTCCTCAATGGGAGTGTATATTTATCTTTCAGAGATTGGTATGCATTCCCACGGAGACCGTGGGAACGAGACTATAATAAGCTGTGAACGTTTTGAAATTAATTTAATTTCTCGAGCAATGTTTCTATAAACCCATCAAACTCCGGCAGGTCAAGCATGTCTTCTCTTTGCTGCACTCCCCACATCGGTTCTGGGAAATGACTATCCAGCTCAAACCTAGCCATGATATGCCAATGCAGATGCGGCAGATAATTACCAAAGCTGGCGATATTGATTTTGGTAGGATTATAGAATGCTATCATCTCTTTTTCTATGATGTTTAGCAGTTTGTATATATGAAGTTGAAGATCCCATGGTACTTCGCTCATCTCTTTGTATGGGTGTTGGGTGAATATTTTGACCCAAGGAATGGAGCTTTCGTGATGCTCTATGCGAATGAGGCTGTCTTGGTAAAGTATCATTATCTTAGCCTTTGGATTTTTCGTTTGCCAAGTTTAAATAGGCTGGAAGCTTGCCCATTTTGTCTCAAAGGGGCTACTATGATATCAGCGTTTTTGTAGGCAAAATCTTCATCATATCCTCTGCCACTTGGATTTGCTGAAGTGCTGTATGCCCATTTAAGCCTGTCAAGAAGCAATAAGTGGCACTTATCTTTTACGACTCTGAATGATTCGTCTTTGATGATAAATGTAGATTTTTCAGATCTTCTGACTCTTTTTTTGTGCATAATTGGTATTCTTGTTATCGATTTTAGAGTATCAAGTGAGTTTAGGGCTTTTATAAATTTTTTGTCTTTGGGTCTCTGTTTGATCTCGTTTAGCCTATCGCTGTTTTGCGATACAAACCCTGTAGTAGTATCTGTAGATGTTAGAAAAACTTTGTCTTTTAGCATGCATCTCGCTTGAAATTATTTATACAATTATAGCTAAAATAGATTGTTTGGCACTTTTCATCATTTCTTTCGCTACTTTTTTAGAAAAAGTAGCGCAAAAATCGTCATTATCGCAAGTACTCTGGCAAATAATGAAAGTCTAGTCATGTTCTTTTACTCGGTAGAGTACACTTCCTTTTATTTGATACTTTTCATAATGATGCGATCATGACAAAGATTTAAAAAATAATTTTGTCATTATAATAAAAATATAAAGTATATAAATTTGTTTTTTCTCCATTACTTTTTTCTCACAGAGAATGCAAGCACAAGAGAAAAAAGTTTAAGGGCAAAAGCCCTTAGGCAAGATAGTCTTGTATAGCTTTTGGTTCCAAGGTATTGCCGCTTTTTTGAAGCTCGGCTATGGCCAATGCCGTTGCTCTAGCTGCTGCTACAGTCGTAAAGTATGCTACATTGGCGCTTAGTACCGATTGGCGGATGATCTTGGCGTCATCTTTGCTTGATTTGTTATCGCTGGTATTGATAGCAAGTGCGATCTCATCATTTTTGATCATATCATCTATGTTTGGTCTGCCTTCAGAAACTTTGAGTACTTTGGTTGATTTGATGCCGGCTTTTTGCAATGCATCATGGGTACCGGCAGTAGCGACTATCTCAAATCCAAGTTTGCAAAACATTTCACCTATCTCTCCGGCAAAACATTTGTCATTTTCGGTCAACGATAAAAACAAGTTACCTTTTAGTGGTAGGTTGTTTTTGCTGGCAAATTGGCTTTTTGCAAAGCTCATACCAAAATTATCGCTGATACCCATTACTTCACCGGTAGATTTCATCTCAGGTCCCAAGATAAGATCTGAGCCCGGAAGTTTATTGAATGGGAATACAGCCTCTTTTACTGCTATATGGCCTTTGAGGTTTGGTTCCATAATGTCTTTGTCGAAGTTCACTACTTTGAAAGTATCATAATATGCCAATGCCTCTTTTAGGTCTCCTTGCAACATAACTCTTGTAGCTACTTTTGCTAGCGGCAATCCTGTGGCTTTGCTTACGAACGGTACTGTGCGTGAAGCTCTAGGATTTACCTCGATGAGATAGATTTCACCTTTGTGAATAGCAAATTGGATATTAAGAAGTCCTATCACCCCGATGCCAAGTGCTATTTGGGCAGTTTGAGCTTTGACATCTTCTTGGAGTTGTGCCGATATAGATATAGGAGGCAAGGAACATGCGCTGTCTCCTGAGTGAATGCCGGCTTCTTCGATATGTTGCATGACAGCACCAATATAGACATCTTTGCCGTCACATATGGCATCTACATCAAGCTCTATGGCATTATCTAAGAATTTGTCTATAAGCACAGGTGCATCATGCGATACACTTACTGCTTCATCCATATATTCTTTTAGCTCATTATCACTATATACCGTGCGCATACCTCTACCGCCAAGTACGAAACTAGGGCGGACAAGTACAGGATACCCTATACGATTTGCAATGATGAGAGCATCATCTTTTGTAAATGCTGTGCCATTATCCGGTTGTCTGAGCCCTAAATTTTCAATAAATGTAGAAAACTGCTCTCTATCTTCGGCTAGATCAATTACTTTGGCGCTAGTACCTGCTATTTTGGCTCCTATTGCAGTAAGTTTTTTGGCTAGTTTTAGAGGGGTTTGCCCGCCAAAATGGACTATTACGCCATCTGGGTTTTCTTTTGCTATGACATTTCTGACATGTTCGAAATCGATAGGTTCAAAGTACAAAATATCACTCGTATCATAATCGGTTGATACGGTTTCTGGATTACAATTGTACATGATAGAAGTCATCCCCATCTCTTCAAGAGCAAAAGAGGCATGTACACAACAATAGTCAAACTCGATACCTTGACCGATTCTGTTTGGCCCGCCTCCTATTACGAGGACTTTTTTCTTGTTGCTCTCACTGTTTTCTTTGCCTTTGTCAATAGCCATTATATTGGTTGTCGAATACAGATATGGAGTAAGTGCTCTAAATTCTGCCGCGCAAGTATCCACTTCATTATACTCTAATACAACGCCCAATTTTTCTCTGGCAGTATAGACATCGTTTTCACTGATTTCTAATCCATCTTTTTGATTTATCAAAGATGCGATCATTGCATCGCTAAAGCCTTCGCTTTTTATGCGACGCATAAGAGAAGCATTGCTTAGATAAGATATATCAATATTTTTTTCACTGACGATCAACTCTTCTATTTGATACAAGAACCATCTGTCGATATTAGAGAGTTCATATATCTTTTCTACGCTGAGTCCTCTGCGGAAACCTTCTGCAACGTATAATATGCGTTTTTCATTTGGCCGTCTGATCTCTCTAAGAAGTGTCTCTTCATCGCATTTGATACTATCAAAACCGGTAAGTCCGGTCTCTAAAGAACAAAGAGCTTTTTGAAAAGATTCTTT